>JAKAKS010000024.1 GCA_021813405.1 Nitrospirota bacterium | reverse complement strand
CCCAGCCTACGTTTAATTTAAAATCCCACTTGTACTATGCACATTTTGTCCTTTGGTTTCAATATAAGCTTCGGGGTGAATCTTAGCCTCAAAGTGAACCTATGTACCACGTTTGTTAGAAGGGGAACACCGCATCTTATCAAAGAGGCATTAATGCGAGTGGTTTCAAGTGTACTCAATACCCATTCTCTCCACCAAAAACAATGACGCCAATTTCATGACACATGTCATATGGACAATGTCATATCCGGGCGGGTTATTATGCCCTTGTGTAAGGGGGCTTGCCCCCCTATGCTCTTTGAAAAAATCGCGGGGAAATCCGAATGGGCCTGGGAAACAATGCACAAAATATGGCCGGCGGCCAAAATGGATTCACCGTCCGGGCCGGAGAATGGCAGCCATGCGGCGTGCAACAAAAAGGGCAAACCCTCAAAAGTCTCTAAAAAACAGCCACTTGGTGATTGGAACAAACTTTTTGGAACGAGAGGCCAAAATTCCTAAAAATCACGCGCTTAGGGCAGAGGAGGCAATGAAACAGATGGAACGGATGGAACAAAAAATCAGCCCTTAACTGGCTGGAATTAAAAGAAAATCCTGAAACGGCTGGAACGCATAAAAAGAAAAGGGGCGAAAGCCTGGCTAGTCCACCTTGAAATGGTCCACCTCGGACGCCAGTTTCTGCGCGCCGTCGCTAAGGGGGTCCACAGCCTGCTCCATCTGGGTAGCGGCGGAAAGCAATTCCGTGTTCGTCTCCAGTATGGAAGCCATCGATATGCCGATGTCGCCTATCTGCGCCCTTTGCGTGGCAATGGCCTTTGCAATCTGGCCGGACTGGCTTTTTACCACACCGGATATCTCCTCTATCCGGCGGCTGGCCATCATCTGTTCCGCGGTGGACCGCTTAATCTGCACGGAACCCGTCTTGATGAACTCGGCGGCGTCCATCACAAGCTGCGTGCCCTTGGATTGCTCCCTGGTTGCGTTTGATATGTGCTGTATGCGCTCGTTCATGTTCCTGATGGAATCGGTAATGCGCCTTATTACCTGTGCGCCTTCGATGGTGGCCTGCCTTATGGATTCGGACGTGGCAGTGGAGGTTTGCGAACTCTCATTGATGCTCTCCAGCGATTTCTCAACCTGCCGCACAAGGCCAAGCCCCTTTTCAACGGTCGTGATCCCTTCCGAGGCCAGAACCACGCTGGACTTTGTCTCTTTCTGCACGGAGGCTATCAGTTCCGCAATCTCCTTGGTGGAGGCCGAGGTCCTTTCGGCAAGCCCTTTTATTTCGTCGGCCACCACGGCAAATGCGGAGCCGTGGGAGCCGGCCTGCGCAGCCAGGATGGCCGCGTTCAGCGCAAGGAGGCTGGTCTGGTCCGCTATCTGGTCTATAACATTTACAATGCTTCCAATGGCCTCTGAGTTCTCGCCCAGCCTGTTTATGGTGCTGGAGAGGGCGCCCACGCTCCGCTTGATCTCCTGCATGCCCTGCACGGCGTAGCCAGCGGCCACTTTCCCCTGCTCCGAGGCTTCAGCCGACACCTTTGCTGCCATCCGCACCGATTCCTCCGCGCTCTCCTGGATATTGCTTACGGCCGTCTCCACCTGCATCAGGCCGCTGGAAGTCTCCTGCGAGGCAGCGGCCAGCTCCTCCAGGCTGGAGGCTATCTCCTTTATTGCGGCAAGCTCCTCTTCGATTGCCGAGGCCGTGTCCTGCGCCATCTGGTTGAACACGTCGGCGTTGTCGGCCACCTGCGATATGGAAGTGGACATCTGGTTTAGAGCGGCGGTGGCGTCCTCGGCTGAATGCGCAAGGGTCTCCGCGCTCTGGTTGAGGGACCTCACAGAGGCGTCCAGCTCCTCGAAAACCTTGGAGGCCTGGTTGATGGAATTTTCATGGGAATGGGATATTGAAGCTATATGGGCGCTGGTGCCCCTGACAGACTCGGTAATGGAAGATGCCCTTGAGGCCAGGGTCCTGATAGTGGACACCATGCCGCCCAGGTTCCCCGCCATCACGTTTATGGATTCCCCCAGTTCCGAAATCCCGTTGCGCCCGGAAACCACCCTGCATGTAAGGTCACCATCCTTGATAAGCCCCGCCACGCTCATAACATCGGAAACGGGCCTTGTAACGAACCTGGCCACAAAGGAGTAAACGGCGGCCGAAAGCGCGATAAAGCCGGCCATTATTATTGAAATCCCCAGCACAAGATTATGCGGCAATATGAATGTGCCAGAAAAGGCGTTCAGAAGCGTGTCCACAATAACAGCCGCCAGAACGGACAAAACCACTTTTTTACCCATATCTGTTAACCCCAAAACCTAATCAGGATGAAGGCCACCATATTATAATCCAAAGTGCCGACTGTAATAAATTGTTATCCGGAACCCATAATCAAAATTGATTTTTAAACACCCCTGCTTTAAAATCCATTTTATGCCCCGGTTGCCTGAAGGAAAATTTGATGAGCCCCGCCAGCATGAGCAGGGGGCAAAGAAAACAGACCCCATGGAGGCCGGGATCAAGGGCACTGTGGAACGGGTAACGTTTTTCAACCCGGCCAATAATTACGCCGTCCTTAAAATAAAAACAGCCGCAGAAACTGTCACGGTAACGGGCAGCTTCCAGCAGGTTGCGGCAGGGCAGACTTTCCTGATCCAGGGCCGGTGGGAGGAACATCCGAAATACGGAAGGCAGCTTAAGGCGTCCAGATACGAAGAGATACCACCTGTAACGCTGGACGCCGTAGAAAGATATCTTGGTTCCGGCCTGATAAAGGGGATAGGGCCGGCAATGGCCAGAAAGATTGTGCAGGCCTTCGGCGAGCATACCGCCCATATCCTGGATGCGGAGCCGGAAAAGCTCACCCGGATAGACGGCATAGGCCCCAAAAAGCTTACCGGGATCAGAAAATCCCTTGAGGAGCAGAAGGCCGTCCGGCAGATGATGATATCGCTGCAGGAGTTCGAGCTTACACCCATCTGCGCCCTGAAAATATATAAGCAGTATGGGGCCAGTTCGGTTCGGGTCCTCAGGGAAAACCCGTACAGGCTGGCTGACGACATATACGGGATAGGATTTTTGAAGGCCGATGCCATAGCCGCCCGCACCGGCGTACCCAAGGACTCACCCTTCCGGGCCGAAGCCGGAATACTGTACCTTCTGGAAAAACTCTCGGATGAAGGGCATGTCTATTACCCTTACGAAGAACTTCTGGCCGAATGTGAAAAAAATCTCCTAATAGGCCGCGAGGTGCTTTTGAAAGGCTTTGCCTCGCTCTTTGAAAGAAAGAAAATAGCAGTGGAACCGGTTATTACGGATTCCGCAAGCACTCCGGGCGGAAAGGCCGTGTACCTTGCCCGCCTGCACACCGCTGAAAACGAGACTGTAAACCGGATTCTCCTGCTGCGGGACTATAAAAAACCCGCCCCGTTAAACAAGGAAGAGGCGCTTGGCTGGGTAAAAAAACATCTTCCTTTCCAGCTTACGCCGGAGCAGGCTGAAGCAGTTCAAAAAGCAGTAAGCGAAAACGTGTCGGTTATAACCGGGGGCCCCGGCGTCGGGAAGACCACGATAATAAAAGCCGTAATGGAGATATGCCAGAGATGGGGCAAAAAACTGCTTCTAGCTGCCCCCACGGGCAGGGCGGCCAAAAGGCTTTCCGAGCTTACAGGCAAAGAGGCAAAAACTGTCCACCGCCTGCTTGAATACAGCCCCTCCGAACAGGTGTTCCTCAGGAATGCCGCCTATCCGCTGAAGGCGGATCTGGTAGTGCTTGATGAGGCCTCCATGGTCGATATCCAGCTTATGGCAAACTTGCTTAAGGCGATACCCCAGGGGTGCGGCCTTGCGCTTGTGGGGGATTCCAATCAGCTGGCCTCTGTGGGCCCCGGAAACGTGCTCAAGGACATAATAGCCTCCGGTGCGGTCCCGGTTGTGCGGCTGGAAAAAATATTCAGGCGCTCCGGCGACAATCTTATATCGCTTAACGCCCACAAGATAAACGAGGGGCTTATGCCTTACCTGCCCAAACCGGAAGATTCCGGGAAGGACACTTTCCGCCTGATCGAACTTTCCGAGGCAGCCGATGTTGCTGAAAAGATAATAGACCTTTGCGCAAACACCCTGCCCTCCAGGTTCGGGCTGGACCCGGTGAGGGACATCCAGGTGCTGGCCCCCATGCACAAGGGGACCGCGGGGGTTGCCAACCTGAACAGGAGATTGCAGGCCGCCTTGAACAGAAAGCCCTCTTCGGGCATGCCGCAGGACGGCGCGCCGCCTGAAACCGGAAAGACACTTGCGCCTGGCGACAAGGTTATGCAGATAAAAAACGATTATGACAAGGACGTATTCAATGGCGACACAGGCGTTGTCCTCTCGGTTGTCAAGGGCAAGGTGCTGGTGGATTTTGACGGCAAACAGGTGGAATACGAGCGGGACCAGCTGGACCGCCTGCAGCTTGCCTATGCGTGCAGCGTACACAAGAGTCAGGGCAGCGAGTATGCCGCCGTTGTGATGCCGCTTGTCATGGAGCATTATCTTCTGCTGCAAAGGAACCTGCTCTACACCGCAGTAACCAGGGCAAAAAGGATAGTGGTCCTGGCCGGCTCCAAAAAGGCACTGGCCATAGCGGTAAAAAATGCCAAGACCACGGTGCGCCATACCATGCTGAAACAGAAGCTCCAGCATCCCCAACCGGAAAAATGACACGTTATCCGGCGGTGCGCCTGTGAAGCAAAAAGGTTTTATCCATCTGTATACCGGAGGCGGAAAAGGCAAGACCACAGCCGCTGTTGGCCTGACCGTCAGGGCAAAAAGCCGCGGGCTGAAGGTGCTTTTTGCCCAGTTCATGAAGGAGCCGGACGGGGGCGAGCTGGAATTGCTTGAGGGGCTGAAGGTAAAAGTGATAAGGTTCAGTGATATCCGGTCGCCGCTTTTCCATCCGGAAGCGGACATCTCCAAATCCAGGGAGCATGCCTTGAAGGCGCTCAAAAAAATAGAGGCTCTTTTCCCCGGGTTTGACCTTGTTGTCCTGGATGAATTCACCCATCTTGTCCGCCGCGGCATTATTAATTCCAAAGAAGCTCTCGCATTTTTGCGCCGGAAGCCCGAGGACCTGGAATTGGTAATAACCGGCCGCGGCGCGCCTGCATCGATGATCAAGGCCTCCCATTATGTTACCAGGATGCAGGATGTGAAACATCCGCTGAAATCGGGGATTGCCGCAAGGCGCGGCATTGAATATTAGAATCTCCTCAAAGACAGGTTCTGGCAGTATCTTCGGGGCGCCCTCCCTATCTGCTAGAATATAATGGTATTTGACAAACATCCGTAAATTTTAGTTAAATATGGTTTCTTCCCGTTGCGGGCGGATAGCTCAGTTGGGAGAGCACAGCCCTTACAAGGCTGGGGTCGCAGGTTCGAACCCTGTTCCGCCTACTGTAGTCCCATTGGGGTGGTAGTTCAGCTGGTTAGAACGCCGGCCTGTCACGCCGGAGGTCGCGGGTTCGAGCCCCGTCCACCCCGCCATCTGTTACTCTCAGCAAAACCTATGACTGAGTTGATTGTTTTGAGGTCTATGGGGGGAAGCTCCCACAGGTCCATTTTTATTCTTCCCTTCTTTTTACCCGTCTTATCTTGCTGGGCATTCTCATAATAGACAATATTTTTTATAAGGAGATGCAAAAGGTCAAATTTTTCTTCTGGTTTAAGATTGTCATATACATTTTGGAATACCTTTAGGTTCTCTCGGATGATTTCAGCATTTATGATTTTGCTTTCGTAATTATTTAACTCGAAATCGACGAAATCTATTTCTTTGTTCAATTGATTGGATTGTTCCTCCAATTCGTCGATTTCTTTCAAAATGGAATTTATTTTATGGTCTTTCCCTCCGTATTCACTGAGTATTGCAATAAGACTTTTGGCTTTTTTATCAGATGCTGCCAATTTTTCCTGTAAGCTTTTCTTTTTTGCAGACAGCTCTCCAGCCTTTTCTCTTTGCTCTCTGGTAGCACTTTCTACGACCCCTTCGACAATTCTTGGGTCTTGCGAAATGAATTTAATTTCTTCTATTACTAGTAATTGTTGAGGATAGGACCTGCCCCCCGAAAAATGTGCCACTTGTAATTAGAGTGTTGGCATAATAGAACACTCGAAACAGGAGGCATTTTGATGAAGAAGAGCAGGTATTCGGAAGAGCAGATCGTAAAGATTCTTAAAGAAGGTGAAGCAGGCATTTCGGTCAGTGATCTTTGCAGGAAATACGGGATGAGCGACGCCACTTTTTACAATTGGAAAGCCAAATACGCAGGGATGGCCACAAGCGACGTAAAGCGGCTGAAGCAATTGGAAGACGAAAACCGGCGGTTAAAGCATCTGGTAGCAGACCTCACGCTTGATAATCTGGCGCTCAAAGAAGTCCTCTCAAAAAACTTCTAAGGCCCAAAGCAAGGAGAGAAGCCGTGGCGTTCATAATCGAAAGCTTTGGGCTGAGCCAGCGGCGTGCTAGCGGCCTCGTAGGGTTATGCAGGAATACACTGCGGTACCAACCTGGTCCCGATACAGATGAGAACCTCCGCAAACGCATGAAGGAGATTGCGGAAAAGCGGAAACGGTTTGGATGCCGGCGGATTCACATAATGCTAAAAAGAGAGGGCTTGGTCAGGAATCACAAGCGGACAGAACGGATATACCGAGAGGAAAAGCTGTCCTTACGTGTTCGAAGGAGAAAGAAGCTGGCGTCCCAGAGCAGGATTGAAATCCCAAAGGCAAACAGGCCAAACGAACTATGGGCTATGGATTTTCTTCGGGATGCTCTATACAGCGGACGGAAGCTTAGATTTTTGCCGATTATCGACACATATACAAAACAGTGTTTCAAGATCGAGGTAGATACATCAATTAACGGCAAGAGGGTTTGCACAGTTTTAAACCAGATAGCCGATATTCACGGGCTCCCAGATAATATCGTCGTGGACAACGGCCCCGAGTTCATCAGTAATGCCCTGGATGCGTGGCCCTATGAGCGCGGCATAAAACTCCATTTCATCAGGCCAGGCAAGCCGGTTGATAATGCTTATATGGAGAGCTTTAACGGAAAGTTCAGAGACGAATGCCTGAACCTCCATTGGTTCATGAGCGTAGGGCATGCGCGTAGTATCGCGGAGGATTATCGGGTCGATTACAACAATGAGCGGCCACATAGCTCATTAGGCGATCTGACGCCAGCAGAATTTATCAGGCTTGAAGAGGAAAAAGCGGTTGGGGTACTCTAATTACGACTGGCACAAAGGATGGGGGTAGGTCCGATACAACGGATTGACACCATAAATTAATTGAGGCCATTAATGGAAAAAAGATTTCTTTGACAAGCAATAACGCCTGAAGTTATTTAAAAAATTGGGAGAGTCAGTTTAAAGACCGCATTGCGTAAAGGTTTAAATTCATAACGCGTCCTCTTAATATAAGGCGTTTTTGCTTGACTGCCTCTGTAATTGGTTAAAAGGGAATGGAGCGGAACCAGTGCTCGCCTTACCAGCCTTTTTTAGCAACCAGTTGAATTTTGGAGCTCTTTTTCTTTTGCGCCGGCATCCTTAACCGCCTGAGCCCGGTTTTTTTCATCAGCTTGCCGGCCCATCTGTTTAAAAAATTGCTCCTTTGAAGGAATGGGAAAAAAGGCCTCATTCGAGGGCTTATCTCGTCCAACATCAATTTCGCTTCGGGAATAACACCATAGGTCAGGCTCTGGCGGATGGCATCCATAGCATCCTGATATTTTCCGGCCTTGGCATATAGCTTGCCCAGATTAATATACAAAACAGGCATTTCAGGTGACTGCGCAATGGCCTTTTTGGCAAGCTCTATCGCTTCCAGCACCAGTCCGCGCTCAAGCCCCGTCAGCAGCGCCACATATGACAAGCACATGCTGTTTGAAGGATCCAGTGTGAAAGATTTTTCGAAGAAGGGAAGCGCCATAAGCATTTCACCTCTTTTAAGCAAGGCAAGTCCTCTATCAAAAAGTTCTTTTGCAGGTGCGTCCATTCTGGCCTTCCAATCGGCTGAATAATATCCAGCGTGTAGTTAATCAATTGTACGGAATTAGCCGGCATCGGAATATGACACGGGTCACCAAGAACAGGCAATTAGCAAATCCTTGGCAGCTGCTCCCCCGAAAGCATATCAAGCATTCTCTGGCCCCCGGCAGCGGTCTCCAGGACAACAGAGCCGGAAGGACAATCACGGCCCGGCTCAACCACGCCGCCTATAATAGCAGAAGCGGACCCCGCCGTGTTTGTTTTCATGATTTCCAGCATGCCATCAGCCGATCCGGGCGCGATAACCGCCATCAGAACGCCTTCCGAAGCCGCATACAGAGGGTCCAGCCCCAGAAGGCTGCACGCGCCCCTTACGGAAGGGTGCGCCGGGATGTCTTTTTCCCGTATCACCATAGCCAGCCCGGAATCCATCGCGAATTCCTTGAGCACCGTGGCCAGCCCTCCCCTTGTTGGGTCCCGCATTACCTTAAGCGCTCCCTTCAGGCGCAGCATGGCATTTACAAGCCCGTTTAAGGGCCTGGTATCGCTGGCAAGTGGCGGCTCAAAATCTACGCCGTTTCTTATGGCCATCACCGAGATGCCATGCCTGCCCACGTCGCCGCTTACAATGATAACGTCACCAGGGCTGATATTGCGGGGGGAAAGGTTTACGCCGCTTGCTGCAATGCCTATTCCGGATGTGTTTATGAAGATGCCGTCTCCCTTGCCTTTTTCCACCACCTTTGTATCGCCGGTAACAATCCGCACGCCGGCCAGCCGGGCAGCCTTTGCCATTGTGGATGTTATCTTTTTCAGGTCCTCCAGGGGGAAACCCTCTTCGATTATGAACCCGGCGGAGATGGCTAGCGGCTCCGCGCCGCAGACAGCCAGATCGTTTATGGTGCCGTTTACGGCAAGGTCACCTATATTGCCGCCTTCAAAAAAGACAGGAGATACAACGTAGCTGTCCGTGGTAAATGCAAGGCGTGAGTTTTCCGCAGTAAATTTCCCGTCCAGATGAAGGAGTGCGGAATCCAGCAGCGGCCCTTTCATGCCAAACTCTTTTACGATAAGTTCATCTACAAGCCTCCTCATCAGCCGGCCACCGCTGCCGTGCCCCAGCAATATCCGGTCCGGCTTATCCACGCGGCCCTCCGTATTTATAGTAAGCGGCGCAGCTCCCCTCCGTGCTCACCATGCACGCGCCTACCGGATGGTCCGGCGTGCAGCCTGTCCCGAAAAGCTTACACTCCGTTGGCAGCTTCAGCCCCCTTAAAATCTCACCGCAGGAACATCCCTGCAAATCCACAGATGAAGGCGTCTCCGGGCGGAAGACCTTTTCCGCATCCATAAGCGCCCATTTCTTTTTCAGCCTTAGCCCGCTTGCGGGGATAACCCCAATACCTCTCCACTCGGCATCGCAAGGCTCGAAGTATCCGTCAATCAACGTCAGGGCCCTGGGATTGCCTGAATCCGGAACAGCTTTTTTATATGCCACCTCCACGGCGGCCCTGCCGGCTATTATCTGCGAAAGAAGCATAAGCACACCTTCCATTATTTCCTGTGCCTCAAATCCTGTTACCACCGCAGGAATGTGGAATTGCCGGGCGATGAACCCGTAAGGGGCGGGGCCGATAATTGCGCTTACATGCCCTGGCAATATAAACCCGTCCAGGCTAACCAGGCCATCCATCATTAGTGCTCTTAATGCCGGCGGCACCAGCTTGTGGACAGAGTATATATAAAAATTGTCCAGCCCCGACGAGCGGGCGGTTTCCATGGCAGCGGCAACAAGGGGGATTGTAGTTTCGAATCCGGTGGCAAAAAATACTACCTTCCTGCCCTGTTCATTTGCAGCTGCATTCACAGCATCAATCGGTGAATAGACCACCCTTACATCCGCCCCCTCAGCGCTGGCCCGGTTTAAAGACCCTAACGAGCCTGGCACACGCATCATGTCGCCAAATGTAAAAAGAGCAACATCAGGCTGGCGCGCTATCAGAATGGCGTTATCGATGTCCCTTCGCGAAGTAACGCAAACCGGGCAGCCCGGCCCCGATATGAAACTGATGCCAGGGAAAAGCCCTCTTATGCCGTGCCGGAAGATCGCAACGGTATGAGTGCCGCAGACCTCCATGAATTTAACAGGCCGTCCTATTTTATCCAGCAGCTTGTTTATCCCGTCCTGAAGCCGCTTCATCGCATCAGCCTTTCCCTGGCTATAAGCGCCTGCCCAAGGCTTATCCCGCCGTCGCCGGGCGGCACAAGCCTGTTGGTCAGAACGTGAACCCCTCCGGCTTTGGAAAGCCACTTCAACACGCCTTCAAGCAATATCCTGTTATGAAACACCCCACCGCTTAAAGCTATATGCATTATGCCGGTTTCAGCGGAAAGCCTTAGCGCGGTCTCCGCCACGGCCCGCGCCACCGTATTATGGAATTTTGCCGAGACGGCAGCCGCCCTGCCCCCAGCCGCCTTTTCGTTTATAGCCTGCTTGAAAGCCATGGAGAAATCCAGCGCACCCATCCCGTCAATATAATAATCATATTCACCTTCCATGTCTTCTGCTATGCTTTCAAGGGCTATGGCGGCCTCCGCCTCAAAGGTATTTTTATCCACCAGGCCCAGCACTGAAGAGAATGCCTCAAACAGCCTTCCGGCCCCCGATGAGAGTGGCGACAGTTCGGGCCTTTTGGCAACAGCCATAACTTTTTTCATTTCCGCCTCTGAATGTTTGCCTGTAATGCCCGCCTTTAACGCAAGCGCAATGGCTTCATCTTCCGGAAAGGCTGAACTCAAAAGACCAATCGCCGCCCGCCACGGCTCCTTTATCGCGGCTTCTCCGCCAGAAAGGGGAATGGTTTTAAAGTGGGCGGCCCGCTTGAAATCCAGGGCATCGGCTATAAGGAATTCTCCACCCCACAATGTGCCGTCCGGACCATATCCTGTTCCGTCCAGCGCCACACCAATCACCTTGCCGGAATGCCCTGACTCCGCCAAAACGGAAGCGATATGCGCATGGTGGTGCTGCACGGCTATCTTTTCCGGGATATCCAAACCAAGAGCCAGGCTGGAAGAATGATATGCCGGATGCATATCGTAAGCGATAGCTTGGGGCTGCACCCTGAACAGCCGCTTCAATTTATCGAGCGTTTCCAGATAGAACGCATGGGCATGGGGATTTTCCATGTCCCCTATGTGCTGGCTAACTATAGCCATGGCGTCCTTTGCCAGCGTGAAAGTGTTTTTCATGTCTCCGCCGGCTCCCATTACCTGCGGGCCGCACCTGCCTAATGCAATGTGGCAGGGCGCATATCCTCTCGACCGTCTTAAAAAAGAGAAGTGCCCGCCGGGTGAGCTGTATACAACCGAGTCGTCCACCCTGGCATGGATTTCCCTGTTATGAAGGACAAAGCGGTCCGCAATGCCCGAAAGTTTTTTAACGGCTTCGCCATTATCAATTACAATTGGCTCTTCAGAAAGGTTGCCGCTTGTCATTACCAGCACGTCCATACCGCCCGATTCCTCATGATTGAACAGAAGCCAGTGAAGCGGTGTATAAGGGAGCATGAACCCAAACCACCTATTGCCGGGCGCGATGTCCGGCGGCAGGCAGCAAGCATCCTTCTTCCTTAACAGCACAACAGGCCCTTCAGGCGAGCAGAGTTTTTTTTCTTCCTCTGTGGACACATGGCAGAACTTCTTTATCTCAGTTACGGAGCGCGCCATCAATGCAAAGGGCTTGTTGCCTCTTTTCTTTCTGCGCCTGAGCCCGGCCACCACGGCGCCGTTTGATGCGTCACAGGCCAGATGAAACCCGCCAAGCCCTTTTAAGGCGATTATCCCGCCGGCCTTCAGCTCTTTTATAGCCAGTGAGATATTGTCTTTGGAAGAGTTCCCATATAATTCTGGCTCTATCGAAAGCGATGGGCCGCAGACAGGGCAGGCAACAGGCTCCGCATGAAACCTCCTGTTGGCCGGGTCCGTATATTCGGCCTTGCAATCGGGGCACATATTGAAGGCGGACATGGTTGTATTCATGCGGTCATAAGGTATTTCCTTTACGATGCTGTAGCGCGGGCCGCAATTGGTGCAGTTGATAAAGGGATAGAGATAACGCCTGTCCTCAGGGTCTGCCAGTTCTCTCAGGCAGTCCGGGCATATTGTGATATCCGCGCTTACAGGGGTGGAAAAACCGCCATCATGACTGCTTTCAATAATCCTGAAATCTTTATAAAAATTGCCACCCTGGGTCATTTTTTCAATTACAACCCCGTTTATTTGGGCCAATGGAGGCGCGCCGGCTCTGAGCCTCTCGATAAAATCCTCCGGGAATCCGCCTTCAATCTCTATCAGGACACCGTCCGGGCCGTTTTGTACCGTTCCTTTAAGCCTCATCTGGCGTGCAAGCCGGTAAACATAGGGGCGGAAACCCACTCCCTGGACCACCCCCGAAATTCTGATCGAGATCCGTCCCATTGCGGACATTTTAACGCATTGCAGCACTGGAAAGAAGGGCCGCCCCTGTGACCTGGATTACAGACCCTTCCCTCTCATATATGTGAAAGTAAACAGAACTGACATAAGTAGTCCTTAAAAACCTCGCTGTAAAGATAATTTCTTGGTTTTATGGTATCACCCTGTAAAGCTGTCATATCATCAGTACTGTTTGCGGCGCTCTTCATATTACCCGTGAAAGCGAAAGCTGCCATAGGGGAATTCCGCCTTGCCACCCCCGCCGCCTCCGATACCCCGATTGAGCTGCCTGCGCCAACAGCCGCACGGCCATCTCTGCAATTTAAAAGCATTTTCTATTACGGCATGGGATATAAGGAACTGGAGGAGGCAGTTGGAATATTGGGCAACATCCCCGGCGGCAATGTACCTGAAAACCAGGCGGAACCCCCCAGCATCACAAACAGTGCCGCTGGCGCAGGCTATTTAGATTCAAGCGCAGGGGCGCCTGACAGCCAGCACCGTTTCAGCGGGGCTGTTATAACATCAGGCAGCCAGGGGCCGGAATTCGATATCCTGTTCAGGAACCAGACGGACCTCCGCCCTGGGCTAAATCAACCCTATACGCCGTACACGGCAAATAACGAACCCGATTTCTGGGGCAGATCTGCTTCCAAAACCAAGGTCATTAAAGGCATCGGTTCCGTGTTTTATAACCTGTCCGGCAATTACAGCCTGCCGGAGGGAGCCAAAATGAACCCCGGCAAACGGCTGTATACTTTTAACGCAATCACGCGCTTTACCACCCGGCAATTCGATAAAACCACAGCTGGAATCCAGATACAGGGCGGGTATCTGCCCGGCAATTTTATACCGGCAGGCATTACGCTGTTTGCAAACTCTAATCCCCTGAAAAAACTGAACATCTCCGGCAAATACAGCCTGAATATTACATATAACGGCCTCAGTCCGTGGAGCCGGTATATGCCGTCAACAAATTACAATGACCTGATAACCGCGGCTGCAAGCTACCACCTGACCCCGAAATTTGACCTGACCGGCTCCGTCACAAAGAACGGGAATTCCGCAAGCAGATTATCCCAGTACGTATATGAGGGTGGAATGGCCTGGCGTCCCAGCCCCGCAGCCAGTACCAATTTAACACTCAGGCTAACGGAATTTGGCCCGCTTAAGGCATATGAACTGCTGGCCGGCTATAATCAAAAGTTCTCCAATACTTCGAATTTGGCGTTCAATACGGATTTCAGACAAGACTGGTGCGGCCTGTCGCATGGGCGGGTGGATATGTCTTACGCTATGGTAAAAGGGAAAATTATTATCACGCCATCCGCGGGGGCAGGCATGGACGAGGTATCAAGGACCCGGAACCTGTATTCCTGGAATGTCATGCTGAAGATAACCGCTCCGATTGGGATTTTTTAACCAAATCTGGCCCGATAGGTTGACATAACCGTCCTGTGTGATAGTTTTGTAAAATGATAAAGATGAAGCGGGCATATGATCCGTTTTCTCCGGATGACGGCAAGCGCATTCTGGTGGACGGGCTGTGGCCAAGGGGAATAAAGAAGGCTAGCGCGCATATAGACGAGTGGATGAGGGAGATAGCCCCAAGCGCCGAATTGCGCAAATGGTACGCTCATGACCCGGCCAAATGGGAAGAGTTCAGAAAAAAATATAAGAGCGAACTCAAAACTAAACCGGAGCTGGTTAAAAAGCTGAAATCAGAGGCGGCAAGTGGCACTGTTACACTTGTCTTTGCTGCAAAAGACGCCGAGCATGCAAATGCCGCGGTGCTCAAAGAAATCCTTAAATAAAAACCAAAGATTTTAAACTCCAGGTCACCCGTCCCCAGCATCTTTAACAAGGACCTGCCTCAAAATAGACTTTTAAGCTAAAGAGAGAGGAAATCGTAGGAGACGAGGAAGAAAGGGGAAATTGCCCGGTGAGGACGATTCCCCCCTTGATTACGCGGTATGCCGCGTTTTCAGTTTCTTCTGCCCCAAAAAGCCAAAGCTTTTCGGAGGCCACTCTTGCAGCCAAAAGCTATTTTTAGAAAGGTTCTAAACCCAATACTCCGGGTAACTTCTGCTTTCCGCAAGATTATTTACCACCAGCGCTATAAGCAACAACACCAAAGCCCCCAATAACGCCGGGCAGAGGGCGTAAAAATAACCCAGTTTGTGCACCTTGGCGCCGCCGATAACGGCTATCAGGGCTGTGGCGCCACCGGGCGGATGAAGCGTTTTGGTTGTAAGCATGGCTCCGATTGCCAGCGATACGGCGGCCGCTGCCGCAAACCAGAGAGTGCCCCCGAACATGTGATAGCACGCAACACCTATAAGCCCGGATATGAAATGCCCCCCAAGAAGGTTTCTTGGCTGCGCAAGGGGGCTTTTAATGGCCGCATAGATTAGCACCGCGGAAGCCCCAAAGGAGCCAATCAGCAAAGACGTGTCCCGTGGCTGGAAATAATTTGACGAAAGCCAAGCGCAAGCGCCTATCCCCAGGGACGAACCCAGGATAGACCACCATATCTCTTTTATATGGACGGCGGGCGGGCTTTTTGCCCCGCCTCTCATTTTGCTAAAGAAATCCCTCATTTTAAATCACCCAGGCCCGATATTGTTCCGCCGGCCATTTTCCTTTTGCAGATTTCATATGCTTTTTCGTAAATCAAAAGCAGGTCTTCCTCGGTTATGTCGATGTAGTTTTCCATTGCGCGAAGCGCCTCCCGTAAATCGTCCCTGGATATCTTTTCGCATCTCAAGCAGTCCATTTAACAATCCTCCGGCAGCCAGATGGCGTTATAGCTAGATTCTACATACGCCGGATTGGAATTTTTATGATGCAGGTCATACAACCGGGGGTACGCTGGAAAGCAACAAGCCTGAAGAGTTAATCTTTATTTTGCAGGTCAACGTATCCTGTTAAAATGATGTCCTTGCCCGCCTTCTTGATGGATACCGATTTTATCCTGGCCATGTCAGCAAGGCTGGCGGCCCCCTTGCCTCCAAACGCCGGAACTGATTGCATTCCTCCCATTATGCTAGGTGCGTAAAAGAGCGCCACCTTGTCCACTACCCCCTGCTCGATGGCCCTGGCATTCAGGGATGCGCCACCCTCGATAAGCACGCTTGTAATCCCCATGCGCCCAAGCTCCGCCATCAGCCAGGGGAGCGGAATTTCCTTCTGGCCGGCCTTGAGAAATTTTACTCCGGAATTTTTCACCCATTGCAGCACGGGCTTCCGGGAAACCAGAATAGTCTGCGGGGGCGTCTTGAAAATTCTAGACCCGGGCGGGCTCTCAAGGTCCGGGTCTATTACAACCCTTATAGGGTCCCTGGCCGTTTGTCTGCCAGCTAATTCCAGGTCCGCCGTGTCCAGCCTGCAAGTTAGCTGCGGATCATCCGCTTTCACCGTGCCAACCGCAGTAAGCACGGCATCCACCTCCATGCGAAGCTTATGGACCAGACGACTGGCTTCCTGCCCGGTTATCCATTTGGATTCGCATGTGCTGGTGGCTATTCTGCCGTCCAGCGTCATCGCCGATTTTAATGTCACAAAAGGAAGGCCGGTCTGAATGAATTTTATGTAGGCCTCGTTAAGCGTCCTGGCCTCGCGTTCGAGCACTCCGGATGCCACTTCTACGCCCGCCGCCCTTAACGCTTCGAACCCCTTGCCTGAAACGCTGGGGTTGGGGTCCGCCATTGCGGCAACCACTTTCCTGATACCTGCCCCGATTATTGCCCCCACGCATGGAGGGGTTCTTTTCTTTGTATGGCAGCAGGGCTCCAAATTCACATATAGTTCAGCGCCTTTTGCCTGCTTGCCGGCGCGCTCAAGCGCCACCGCCTCGGCATGAGGCTTCCCGGCGCGCTCGTGATAACCTTCGGCAATTACCCTGCCGTTTTTGACCACTACGGCCCCCACCATGGGGTTTGGGCTTGTCTGCCCAGCCCCTTTCCTGGCAAGCGCCAGGGCCCGTTTCATATATGACCTTTCAGACATCAAAAAAGAATAACATATTAGGACCTGCCTTACAGGTTCTGAAACCGGAAGGCCATTAAAAACGGGGGTATTCTTGAAAAAATCGCTTAAAAGCTTATAATATAACTCTTTTTAACTCGTAATCCTTTGGGAGGACTTGTTGTCTATAAAGGTTGAAATAGAAGGGAAGCAATTTGAGGCCGCAGGCCCGGAAGAAGCCAGGAAATTGCTTCTTGAAAGAGGCGCATTTGCCGTGCTGGCGGATGGCGCGGCGGCGGACATTTCCTCTATAAAGGAAGGTGGTATTTCCGCAGGGCCTCTCACCGGCATCTCATTCTCCTCCGATGAAGGCAAAAGCATATACAGGCACAGCACGTCCCATCTGCTTGCGCATGCCGTAAAGGAGCTGTTCCCGGAGGCCAGGCTGGCCATTGGCCCGGCGATTGAGGAAGGCTTCTATTATGATTTCGATATAGACAGGCCATTCACCGTGGAGGACCTTGCGCTTATCGAAAAAAAGATGGAAGAGATAATAAAGCAGGGCAATCCGTTTGTAAGGAAAGATATACCCAGGGGCGAGGCCATGGAGCTGTTTCGTTCCATGGGGGAGAATTACAAGGTTGAGCTTCTGGAAGAGATACCCGACGATACCGTCTCCCTTTACGAGGAAGGCGGCTTTGCAGACCTGTGCCGCGGGCCTCATGTGCCGTCGGCCAAACGGATAAAGGCGGTAAAATTGCTCTCCGTGGCTGGCGCCTACTGGCGCGGGGACGAAAAAAGGAAAATGCTCCAGCGCATCTACGGGACTTCCTTCGACAATAAAAAGGATTTGGACAAGTACCTGGCCTTCCTGGAAGAGGTAAAAAAGAGGGACCACCGCAGACTTGGCAAGGAACTGGATCTGTTCAGCATAAGCGAGGACGTCGGCCCCGGCCTGATCCTCTGGCACCCAAACGGCGCTATTATAAGGAAAACAATAGAGGACTTTTGGCGTTCCGAGCACCTGAAGGCAGGCTATAAGCTCTTGTATTCTCCCCATATAGCCAAAGTGGATTTATGGAAACAGAGCGGCCACTGGGACTTCTACAGGGAGAACATGTATTCCCCTATGGAAGTGGAAGGCGTCCCCTATGAAATAAAGCCTATGAACTGTCCTTTCCATATATTCGTATACAAGAACTCGCTTAAAAGCTACCGGGATCTGCCGGTCCGGTACGCCGAGCTTGGCACGGTTTACCGGTTCGAGCGTTCAGGCGTGCTCCATGGCCTGTTGCGCGTCCGCGGATTTACCCAGGACGACGCCCATGTGTTTGCCAGGGAGGACCAGATAGAAGACGAGGTGCGGCGGATACTGGATTTCGTGATTTTCGTACTGGGCACTTTCGGCTTTGAAAGTTATGACATTTACCTTTCCACCAGGCCGGAAAAGTACGTTGGAGGCGAAGACGTATGGGAAAAATCCACGTCGGCCCTCAGGATGGCGCTGGAGCACAAAGGGCTTGCCTACCAGGTGGACGACGGCGGGGGCGCATTCTATGGCCCCAAAATAGACATAAAGGTAAAAGACTCGCTTGGCAGGGCCTGGCAGTGCAGCACGATACAGGTGGATTTCAACAACCCTGAGCGGTTCGATGTGCTGTACCGGGGCAGCGACGGCAAGGAGCACAGGCCCATAATGATCCACAGGGCGCTCATGGGCTCACTGGAGCGGTTCTTTGGTATTCTGGTGGAGCATTATGCCGGGGCCTTCCCGTTATGGCTTGCCCCCGTGCAGGTGGCAGTGCTTACCATAGCGGAACGCCATGCGGAATTCGCCAGGAAAATAGCCGGGGAACTGGCTGAGGAGGGTATCCGCGTGGAAACAAACCTTGAAAATGAGAAGATCGGCTATAAAATAAGGGAAGCGGCAGTGCGAAAAACGCCGTATTCGGTTATAATAGGCGACAAGGAAATGTCCGAAGGGGGCGGCTCGCTCTCCGTACGGAAACGCGGGGGCGAGGAGACAGTGTCTGTCAGCGTGCCCGGCTTCATTAAATTACTGAAAGACGAAATAAACTCCAGGAGGTGAGAAGATACAACAAAAAGACATTAGAGTAAACGAAAAGATAAGGGCCAGAGAAATCCGTGTTATCGGGGCCGATGGAGGCCAGCTTGGCATTATGACAGTGCCCGATGCGCTCCGGGCGGCCAGGGAAACCGGGCTGGACCTGGTGGAGGTTGCTCCGCAGGCGGCGCCGCCGGTTTGCCGGATAATGGATTTTGGTAAATATAAATACGAGCTTGGCAAAAAAGCGTCTCACAAGAAGACCACGGACCTGAAAGAGGTCAAGCTCCGGCTCCGGATTGAAGCACACGATCTCGAATTGAAGATCAGGAACATAAGAAGGTTCCTGGACGAAGGCCACAAGGCCAAAGTGATGATGTATTTCAGGGGCAGGGAGAACGCGAGGCCCGAACTGGGCATGAAGGTGTTTGAAAAAATCACCACGCTTCTGCCCGGCAAGTACGTGCTTGAGCAGCCTGCAAGGCTGGAGGGCAATCACATTACAATGGTGGTTGGCCCCAAATAGATGGAAGCCGCAGAACGCGGCCGCGGCGCAGTGAAATAGTTTTCAGGAGGAAGGCTAAGATGCCAAAACAGAAAAGCCACAGGGGGGCGGCCAAGAGGTTCGGCCTTACCGGCACAGGCAAAGTCAAAAGACACAAGGCTAACAAAAGCCACCTCCTTACAGGCAAGCCCAGGAAGAGGAAAAGGGGCCTGAGGGAGAGCGGCATAGTCGTTGGCCAGGAAGCAAAGAACATAAAAAAATTGCTGAACGCGTAGGAGGTTTTTAAGAAATGCCTAGAGCAAAAGGCGGTTTCAAAACAAAAAGAAGAAGAAAGAAGGTTTTGGCGCTTGCCAAGGGCTTTTACAGCGCCCGGAGCCGCCTGTTCCGTATAGCCACAGAGGCCGTGGACACGGCGCTCAGGCACGCCTATGCAGACAGGAAAAAGAAGAAAAGGGAGTTCCGTTCCCTCTGGATAATCCGCATAAACGCCGCGGCAAGAGCGCAGGGCCTTACATATGGCCGGTTCATCAGCGGCCTGAAGAAATCCGGAATCGGGCTGGACAGGAAAGTGCTGGCCGACATGGCCATAAACGACCCGCAGGGGTTTGGCAAGCTGGTAGACACCGCCAAGCAGAAGCTCGCCTCCTAACAGGCACGGTTCACGCCGTCAAATGATGGACGACCTTTCATCCTTAAGGGAACGGTTCCTTGAAGAACTGTACCGGACCGGAGACATCCCTGGCCTTGAAGACCTCAGGGTAAGATACCTCGGCAAAAAAGGGCTGCTCACGAACCAGATAAAAGAACTGGGCAGCCTTCCCGCAGACCAGCGGAAACAGGCCGGCAGCGTAATAAACGAGGCCAAGGCCTTTGTGGAACGTGAGATAGGCCTTAAGCGCGCCGCCCTCAAGGAAAAGGAACTCCAGGAAAAGTTCGCCTCCGAGGCCCTCGATATAACCCTGCCTGGAAGCTACTGCGCGCCTGGCAAGCTCCATCCGGTCACTCAGGTGCTAAACGAGATTACCAGCATCTTCATCTCCATGGGCTTTTCGGTTGAGGAAGGACCGGAGGTTGAGCTGGACTACTACAATTTCGAGGCCCTGAACATCCCCAAGGACCACCCTGCCAGGGACATGCAGGACACCTTCTACATAGAAAACGAGATTGTCATGCGCACCCACACATCACCGGTGCAGGTGCGCGTAATGCAGAAGAGCAAGCCCCCGCTGAAGTTCATAGCACCGGGCAAGGTTTACAGGTGCGACGCGGACATATCACACACCCCGATGTTCCATCAGATTGAGGGGCTTATGGTGGACGAGGGCATCTCCTTCAGCCATCTGAAAGCCGTGCTGGAGAACTTTTTGAGGAGCTTTTTCGGCACGGGAGTGCCGGTGCGTTTCAGGCCAAGCTACTTCCCGTTTACCGAGCCGTCGGCGGAAGTGGACATCGGCTGCATATTCTGCGGCGGACAGGGCTGCAAAACGTGCAAGGGCTCCGGCTGGATAGAGATCCTTGGGGCCGGCATGGTCAACCCCAAAGTGTTCGAGATGGCGGGGCATAACCCCGAAAAGTATTCCGGCTTCGCATTCGGCATGGGCATAGAAAGAATAACCATGATCAAGTATTCGATAGACGACATAAGGCTCTTCTTCGAAAACGATCTGCGGTTTTTGGGGCAGTTCTAGATGCGCATCTCCTTCAACTGGCTTGCCGAATTCATAAAACTGGATCTGGGCGTCCAGGAGATCGCGCGCCTGCTTACGATGGCTGGGCTTGAAGTGGAGGCGGTCGAATACCTGGAAGACGACACCGTGCTGGAGATAAACGTTACGCCTAACCGCCCGGACTGCCTGAGCATACTTGGCATTGCCAGGGAGCTTTCGGCGCTCACCGGCAAAAACGGCCCCGCGGCCTTCTGCCTGCCGCGTTCGGATGTGGATGCCTCTTTTAAGCCTGCGCTGTCAGTAGAGGTGCGCGCACCATCGCTGTGCGCAAGGTACGGCGGCAGGGAAATACGCGGCGTGCGCATCGGCCCGTCGCCCCACTGGCTTGTGCGGCGGCTGGAGATTTACGGCATACGCCCCGTAAACAACGTAGTGGACGTAACCAACTACGTGCTTGTGGAACTGGGCCACCCAATGCACGCCTTTGATCTGGATACCATCCGCGACGGCAAGGTAATAGTGGATGCCGCCGATAACATATACCGCAAGATAAAGACCCTGGACGGCGTGGAAAGAAAACTGCCGGAGGATGCTGTTGTAATAGCGGACGGGGAAGGCCCAATCGCACTGGGCGGCATAATGGGCGGCGCATATACCGAGGTGGACGATTCAACCGCTAACATCTTTCTTGAAGCCGCATGGTTTGACGCACGGACCATCAGAAAGACCTCCAAGGCCCTGGGGCTTGCATCAGAGTCCTCTTACAGATTTGAGCGCGGGGCCGATGTAGAGATAATCCCCTTCGCGCTGGACAGGGCGGCATGGCTTATCACGGAACTGGCTGGCGGCAAGGCTTCAGTAATAACAGAGGCCTATCCTGGAAAATTCACGCCTCCCGTGATACATGCAAGGCCGGAAAAGATAAGCAAACTGCTGGGCGCCGGTATCGGCCGGCAAGCCATGGGCGCAATTTTCAGCAGGCTGGGGCTCAGCCCGGAGGAAGCCGGTGAGGAATTCGTGCTCACCCCCCCTTCTTACAGGCCGGACCTCCGCACCGAAACGGACATTGCAGAGGAAGTGGCGCGGATATGGGGCTACGAAAACATTCCGGTGTCAATGCCGCATTCCCCCCTGTCCGCCGGCGGAGTAAAACCGGCACAAGCCCTCCATGCCAGGGTAAAGGAGTCTCTGAGGCGGTCCGGGTTCTTCGAGGCCATAAATTTTACGTTCATGAACGGGGCGGATCTGGACCTGCTTGGCCTGCCGGAAAGCGATGCCAGGCGGCGGACAGTCTCGCTGATGAACCCGCTTAATAAAGAGGAGTCCCTGCTAAGGACAATGCTTGTTCCCGGGCTGATTCATAACCTGAAGCACAACATGGCCAGAGGTGTGCGGGATGTAAAACTATTCGAGACGGGCCGCATATTCATCGCCAGAAGGCCGGGCGAGCTTCCGGCCGAGATGCTGAGGGCCGCCGGCATCTCATTCGAGCGGGGCGCCTATTCCCTTTGGAAGCAGTCCGCGGATGAATATTACAGGGCCAAGGGCGCTGTTGAGGCCATTCTGGACGATTTGGGCATAAACCAGAAAGACCGCGCTTATGCTTCACCTGACGAGCCGTTTTTGCATCCCGGCAAATCTGCGTCCCTTCTTATAGCGGGCAAGAGTGCCGGTTTCATAGGCGTGCTCTCCCCTGCCGTAAAAGAGAAGTTCGATATAAAAAGCAAGGAAGAGATAACCTTGTTCGGGCTTGACCTTGACGTGATATTTCCAGCCGTTCCGGACAAAAAGACCTATAGTCCTATACCAAAGTTCCCATATATCGAAAGGGATGTTGCGCTTGTAGTGGATGAAACGGCGCCAGCCGAAAGCATCGCGGAGCTTATACGCCAGTACCCTTCCCCCTTCATAGAAGGCGTGGCCGTATTTGATTACTACAAGGGCGAGCACGTGCCCAAAGGCAAAAAGAGCATCGCCTTTAATATCCGCTACCGTTCAGCTGAAAGGACGCTTACCGAGTTGGAGACGGACGAGGCCCATAAAGAGCTGTTGAAGTATCTGGCCCAAAAAACCGGAGCCATCCTCAGGGAATAGTTTTCGTTTTTTGCCATCCCGCCATCCCGGGGAAAAATCGTTTTTCACCTTGTCTTTTGCCGTTTCGTGTTGCCTTTTTTGACTCTTCCGGAATTGCTGCGGGTATACGGCACGCTCCCCAGGCAGTCACCCAGGCGAAAGCCGGGCACAGAGGCTTCGCTTCTGGAACTCTTGATTCTTTTTACCAATACCCCAATCTGTTCTCTATTTTTCCCGCGGGGTAAGGCAAACCCGGCCAACAAACGAAGTGCTTTTGCAAATCCTGGAGAGCCCTTTTTTTATGTTCAATCCAAAACCCGCAAGTTGCTGATTTTCAGGCATTTTATGGGTTCTGCTGTTCAAATCCGTTCAATCCGGACACAAGCATTCCGGATTTTTTATCAATCTTTTCAAAGAGCGATGCAGGCCCGCGGCCTGCATGAGCAGGCATACCGCCCTTTTATAACATGGCCAAGCATGAAATGGTCCATATGACACGTTTCATGAATCTCATGTCATGGCAGGTTGGCGTAAAGGCGTAAAACGGTTCCCGGCAGAGTTTTATTACATTAATAAGGCCCCGGTGGTAAAATTAATAAAGAGGCATAAGAAATGAGGGTTTTCCATTCAGGAATTGCCGCAATTGCCATGGCCTTATCTGTTTCCATAACCGGAGTTCTGCCCGGGCTTTTAACTGGAACGGCCGCGGCCCAGGAAAACCAGGGCACGGCATACAGCAATGGAGACAATACTGGAGGCGGCGCAGACAGCAATGCGCCCGTGGCCCAGCCGCTTACCCGTGAGGGCGACCTTGCCGTAAAATTATTGGACATCCTCAATCTTGGCAATACTAAAAATGAGGCGGAAGCAGAAGACGCGCTTACAGCCGCCGGCATCAGCCCTAAAAACGGCTGGATAGCGGATTACCCGGTTACCCCGGATGTAACCGGAGAGCTTCAGGATTCAATTGAGGCGGCAGCCGATTCCGGCAAGATATCAATGAACCGAGACCAGGCATTGGCGGCCTTTCAGAAAACGCTTGACGAGTTCAATCTGCCTGTGAGCACGGCCGGGGCCGGGACAGAAGCCCCGTCATCAACAGAAACTCCTTCATCAGAAGAGACTACCCCTGGCGCTTCTGCCATAAACAACTATTACTATACGCAAGGCCCGCCAGTGGTCACGTATTACTCGCCTCCCCCTGATTACGCCTACCTTTACACCTGGGTCCCGTATCCTTTCTGGTGGTGGAACGTCTGGTTCCCTGGGTACTACATGCTTGTGGATTTTGATTTTGACGAGTATGGTGAATTTCACCACCATCGCCACCATTTCAGCAATCATTTCCGCGACCCCGATACAGGCCGAATTACCCGCATAGACCCCACAACCAGGGCCATAGGCGGCACATTCACCGGGCGTCCAAGGTATATGGGCCCTGCCGCGCGCAGGGGGGCGCAATCGATACTCAGAAGAAGCACGGGAACCAGCCCATCAATACGGACCGGCCCCGAAATGCGCGGCCCGTACAGGGGCTATGGCGTAACGCGGCCCCCGGCAGGGACCAGGTCCAGCGTGTTCCAGCGCTGGGGCAGCACCCGGTTTGAAGGCGCTGCAAGCACACGCGGATTCCAGAGCCGTTCACGCGCGGGCCAGATACCCTCAAGGAATTTCAGCCCCGGCGGGACGTATGCCCCGGGCAGAACATTTACCCCAAGCACCCCAGGCAGAACTTTCAGCGCTCCGGGCGGCGAAGGGGGCATTACCCGCGGCGGTGGCGGAGGGTTCCAGGGCTTTCACGGCAGCGGTGGATTTATTGGTGGCGGAGGGGGCATTTCCCGCGGCGGTGGCGGTTTCCGCCGGTAGTTATGGCCATTTTCAAGGAGGAACGCAGTAAATGCGCGTAAATAAGATAACGGGCTGGCTTATGCGGACGGTGCTGGTAGTTGCCGCGGTTATCGCCGCTTACGGCATCTCCGGTATTCCCGGCATCTCGGTCGTAAGCGCCTATGCCAAACCCAATCCTTCTGGAAATCAAAAGCAATTAACGTTTCAATCACCCCAAAAAGCCTTCGATGCGCTGGTAAATGCAGCCGCCCGGAATAACACAGATAAACTGCTGGCAATTTTTGGCCCGGCTGGAAAAGACATCGTATCGTCCGGTGATGCCGTTGCGGATACTTACGCCCGTGCGCGGTTTACAAAGTCAGCCATGCAAGGCGTGAAGTTCAGGAAACTAAACAAAAAAACAGTCCTGGCAATTGTCGGCAAGGATGGGTGGACTTTCCCGATACCGATTGTACAGACCGGGAAATCATGGGTTTTCCTCACGGCTGAAGGCAGGCAGGAGATTTTAAACCGCAGGATAGGCAGAAACGAGCTCAATACAATCCAGGCCTCGCTGTCCTACGTGAAGGCGCAGCGCGAATACGCCATGGCAACCCTCAATACAAACGGCCGCCTGCAATATGCCCAGCTCTTTGTAAGCCACAAAGGCAGCAGGGACGGCCTGTACTGGCGTGGCATGGGCAACAGCCCACTGGGGGCATTTTTTGCCCGTGCGGCCTGCAATGAAAAGGACGCGGCCAAGCCAGTCCCATACTTTGGCTACTATTTCAAGATACTTAAAGGCCAGGGCGCTCATGCGCCGGGCGGTAAGATGGATTACGTGGTAAACGGCAGGATGACGGGCGGCTTCGGCCTGGTTGCGTATCCCGCCAGATACGGGGTTTCAGGCATAATGACCTTTATGGTAAACCAGCAGGGGATTGTCTATGAAAAGGACCTTGGGGCAAAAACCGATGAGCTGGCGCCAAAAATCACCTGGTATAACCCCAGCCCTGAATGGAAAAAGGTGGTGCTGACGGAGGCCGCCGCATCAGGCAAGTGAGCTGAAAGTTCTCCTCTTTTCCTCTTACTTTTTCTTTGCCCGGATATTATCCGCCAGCCAGCTTGCCCACCCGTCGATGCCGGCGCCGTTTTTGGCCGATACTTCAAACATCTTCAGGCCGGCATTGAGCGAGAGTGAGTCCTTCCGTATCTTTGCAACGTCCACATCCAGATGGGGCGCCAGGTCCATCTTGTTTATCAGCAGGGCCTTGGACTGCTGGAACATAAGCGGATATTTAAGCGGCTTATCCTCCCCCTCGGTTATTGAAAGGAGCATTGCCTTGGCGTCCTCACCCACATCAAACTCCGCCGGGCATACAAGATTTCCAACATTTTCCACTATCAGCAGGTCCAGCCCGGAAATCGGCAGGGCGGGCAAGGCCTCTCTTATCATATTTGCGTCCAGGTGGCATGCGCCGCCGGTGTTTATCTGCACAACCGGCACATTAAGCGCGCCGATGCGCTCGGCGTCGCTTGTGCCCTGGATATCGCCTTCTATAACTCCCAGCCTGAATTTGCCGCTTAGGGCCTGGATTGTCTTCTCTATCACCGTGGTTTTGCCGGCGCCGGGGGAAGACATCAGGTTTAAAACAAAGAGCCCCTTAAAAAGACCGCGGTTTTCAGCTGCCAGCCTGTCGTTTGCCTCCAGTATGCGTGAGACTACGTTGATTTTTGTCATGACACCTCGATTTCCATGATGTCCAGTTCCCTGCCCGCAACCATACGCACTACAGGCTGACCGCAACCGGGGCAGGACAGGAAGTATTTCTCCTCCGTTATGAAGGATTTGCCGCAAGCCGGGCATAATCCCTTGACGGGGACTTCCTCTATAAGCAGCTCTGCGTTTTCAAGAGGCGTGCCGGCCCTTGCGGCATTGAACGCGAACCTGAGGCATTCCGGCACCACCCCGCTTGCCGCTCCAATTCGCACCGATACGGAATCCACCTTGCCATAACCGGACTTTTCAAGATGGGCCGCCGCAGTCTCGATTATGCTCATGGCAATGCCTGCCTCATGCATAATTGCTCAAAGTATACCAGATTATTGAAAGCACCCGGCCAACGATCTCATTTTTCATAAAGAATTCGAAATATCCGTAATTGCCAACCCCCTGAAACCGGCCTATAATCTTTATAGTCCAAAAGCTCCGCCTATTTATTTTAATTCAGAGCAATTACAAAAAAAGGGGGTTCAGCATGGGAATCAGGCCGTTTTCAAGAAAATTGCCGCCGGTAATCATCCTTGCCTTCATTCTGGCCGGCTGCGCCACAAAATCATATGTAATGCAGCAGAGCCAGCCGCTTTCAGACAGGCTTGCCAGGGTTGAGACACGCATGGACGATCTTGACAAGAGAGTGGCCGAACTGGAAACGAAGACAGGGCAGCAGGACGCCGAGATCAACAATTTGAAAAAAGAACTGGCGGACACCAAAAATGCGGTAAACGATGCCGTCTCCAAAGCCGACGTGTCAGCGGCGGCGGCCAATGATGCAGCCAAGCGGGCTGAGGCCGCAGAGACTAAATGCGAGAAGGCGGCCAAAAAATGCGAAAAAGCCTTTGAGTTGAGGCAGAGAAAATAAACCGGTTCAAAACCGGGGGTGCTCCGTGATCATCACGGGCATCCCCGTTTTATTTTTCAGGGTTTGCCTGAGGAGTTTTTTATTTACCGGCAGAAAATTTACCAACGCATCAAGACGCGCATTTATTACGCTACCCGGATTTCGTAACTTTAAAAGATAATCCCTGTGGACCTCCAGATATATATTGCCGTCCTTCCTGCCCACCTTTACCGGCTGATAAATGATATTCACTGGCGTCCCCCGGTGCACCATGTTAAACAGGCGCTTTATGTCCTTGTTATACATTCTTATGCAGCCATGGCTTGCCATCCTTCCGATACCAAATGGCCTGTTAGTGCCATGGATAAGGTATGACGGATCAGACAGCCTCAACGCATAAGGCCCAAGCGGATTATCAGTGCCGGGGGGAACTTCCGCCTGAAGTTCCGGATGTTCTTTCCGGATGGATTCGGGCACATACCATGCCGGATCTTTTATCTTCTGCTGTACGTAAAATTCGCCTATGGGCGTATTGAAGCCTTCCATCCCGATCCCTACAGGAAAGCTGATTATCCGCAGATCATCATCCTGAAACATGCCATTTTTTCTTTTATCTTGAGGCTTGAAATAATAGTAAAGCCTCATCTCGGCAAGGTTTATCACTATCCCCTCCGGCGGGGCGTTGGGAAGCACCTTGAATGACGGGATATTAATCACCGTGCCGCGCCCCGGCACCCAGGGGTCCACACCGGGGTTGGCCTCCACTATTTCGCTATACCCAACGTCAAATTCAGGCGCCAATTCGACAAGGGACTCGCCGCCCTTAATTACATAAGTCCTTGGAAACCCTATTACCGTATTTTCGGAATCGAAGGCCCAGCTGCCGGTGGTTGCCCCCTTGCCCCAGGCCTGGCAAACGGAAACGCACAGGCATAGAAGCAGCGCATATATGGACGGGATTGGTTTTTTCAGCATTTACGCGGGGGAACGCCCTTGAATTTCCCTGAAACCCATTCTAGGCGAGGCTGCCCATGCCGTCAAGCTTGTAAAAAGACAGACAAGCCATCGGCAAAACTTGCTTGTTTTCAATGCTATACGGCAAAATATCCTTTGTCTTGACAATAAAAAAATGTTGAAAGTAGCCGTAATAGGGGCCGGATATCTTGGCCGGCATCACGCAAGGATATATTCCACCATGGAAGGGGTGGAGCTTGCCGCCATTGCCGATACCGACGAGGCGCGCGCCCGCGAGGTGGCCGCGGCATACGGGGGGCGGGCCTGCCGCGATTACAGGGACATCCTTGGGCTGGTGAACGCGGTTAGCATTGTTACCCCTACGGTCACGCATTACCAGATAGCAGCTGACTGCTTCGCGCTGAATAAGGACGTGTTGCTTGAAAAGCCCATCTGCCTGGACCTCCACGAGGCGGACAGGCTTGTGAAAATGGCCGCTGAAAAAATGCTTATCCTTCAGGCAGGGCATGTGGAAAGGTTCAACCCGGTGCTGGAAGAGGCGTACCAGAGACTGGGGCAAACCACCTTCATCGAGGCCGAACGGGTATCGCCCTTTCCGGCCAGGTCCACGGACGTGGACGTAACCCTGGATATGATGATCCATGACATAGACATAGTCCTCCACACGTTTGGCTGCCCGGATGTGAAGTCCGTCAAGGCCGCAGGCGCAAGCATCCTCACGGACAAGCTGGACACCGTAAAGGCCTGGGTTGATTTCACAAGCGGCCACTCTGCGTTTTTCAGCGCCAGCCGCGTCTGCGCGCATAAAAAGCGGGTGATGAAGTTCGTAGAGAAAAACAGGATATTCACGGCGGACTTCATGTCCAAGAAACTTTTCTTGAAAACACCCGGCGGGGATTTCGAGTTCGAGTCCCCGGCCACGGAGCCGCTTAAAGAGGAACTGGCCGATTTCATAAAATGCGTTGGCGGACGCACAGCGCCAAGGGTAAGCCCGAAAGAGGCAAGGGGGGCCCTGGATTTGGCCCTCAGAATATCGGATGCCGCAAGGCGTCCTGATCAGCAATAGGAGACCGCTCATGATCCCGATGGTGAACCTTAAGAAGCAGCTCGAAGAGATCAGGGGCGAAATACTCTCGGGGCTGGCCGAAGTGGTGGAAAGCGGACAATACGTCCTTGGAAAGAAGGTTGACGAGTTCGAACACAGGGCGGCTGAATACCTGGACGCCAGGCACGCAATAGGGGTGGCCTCCGGCACGGATGCGCTATATCTTGCCCTCAAGGCGCTGGATATAAAGGCCGGTGACGAGGTAATCACAACCCCGTTTACATTCTTCGCCACAGTCGAGGCAATACTTTATATCGGGGCTGTCCCCGTGCTGGCGGACATTGACCCCGTTACCTTCAATATGGACCCGGAAAAAGCGGCCCGCAGGATTACAAAAAAGACCAGGGCCATCCTGCCAGTTCACATCTTTGGCCACCCGGCCGATATGGGACGCATCGGCGAGCTTGCAAAAGAGCATGGGCTGAAGGTAATAGAGGATTGCGCGCAGGCGTTCGGGGCCTCGATAAACGGCAAAAAAACCGGAGCGATAGGGGACGCCGGATGCTTCAGCTTCTACCCCAGCAAAAACCTCGGCGGCATCGGCGATGGCGGGCTTGTCACCGTGCAGGATGACGAGACGGCGGCTAAGGTGCGGATATTAAGAAACCACGGCTCGCGCGGCGGATACATGCACGAAGTCCTTGGCTACAACAGCAGGCTGGACGAGCTGCAGGCGGCCGCGTTGCTTGTAAAACTGAAGCGCATAGAAGATTACAACGCCAAAAGAAGACACAAGGCCGCGCTCTATACAAAAATCCTGTCCGGCAGCCGCTCCATACTATGCCCGCCTCCGGGTGGCGACGGGGTTTCGTACCACAGCGTCTTCCACCAGTTTACTATCAGGCATCCCCATCGGGACAACCTGCGGCAGAAACTGCAGGAGGCCGGTATATCCTCGATGATCTACTACCCTGTCCCCTTGCATATGCAGCCCGCGCTCCGCTTTCTGAGCTGCAAGGAAGGCGATTTCCCGGAGGCCGAAAAGGCCGCGCGCGAGGTCCTTTCGCTGCCCATCTGCCCGGAGATAGCAGACTCCGACGTGGAAATGATTGCCGAAAAAATAGCGGAAAGCGACTAAGTTCAGGTGGCCGGGCCAGCGCCGATATTCATAATAGCCGGCGAGTCTTCCGGTGAACTGTTTGGGGCGCTCCTTGCCCGGGAGATTAAAAAACTGCGGCCTGATGCCGGGCTGTACGGAATTGGCGGGGACCTGATGAAGGCTGAAGGCGTGCACCTTCTGGCCGGGGTCTCCGGGGCGTTCGGGCTGATAGAGGCCGCCTCTCATTTAAAGGACCTGAAAGCCTCCATGAAGGCCCTGCTTGAAGCGGCGGACACCTTGAAGCCAAAAGTGGCCGTGCTAATAGATTTTCCGGGGTTCAATTTCAGGGCCGCCGCCCATCTTCGCGAAAAAGGGATAAAGATACTCTATTACGTAAGCCCGCAGTTCTGGGCCTGGCGGGCCGGCCGGATAAAAAAAATGGCCCGGCTTGTGGACCGCGCAGCCCTCATACTGCCGTTTGAAGGAGAGCTTTATAAAAAGGCGGGCATAACGCATGAGTTTGTAGGCCATCCGGTGCTGGACGAGATCGCAGCCATGCCGCCTGGGAAAATCTCCAAAAAGGAATTCGGCATAGATGAAGACACGCCGGTGCTGTCCATACTGCCTGGCAGCAGGCCGTCCGAATTAAAAAAACATCTGCCGCTGGTCTCCGGGTTTCTGGACATGTTCTCCAGGGAATACCCGGATTGGAAATGCGTGATACCGCTTGCGCCCAACCTGGATACCCAGCCATTCATAACGGAACTGCGAAGGCTGAGGGCACAGGGTGCCATCATAAAAAGGGCGATGTCCCTGAAAGCGCTCTCCGTCTCGGAGGCAGCCATAGTGGCATCCGGAACGGCCGCGCTGCAGGCGGCCTTCATGAGAAAACCGGCCGCAGTGTTCTACAAACTCTCTCCCTTCACGTTTTACACGGCCAGGCTGTTTGTGAAGGTAAAATACGTCTCGCTTGTAAATATCCTTTACGGTGACATGATAGTACGGGAGTTCCTGCAGGACAGGGCCAAACCCTCCATAATCATGGAAGAGGTACGCAAGATTATCGGGGACCCTGATTACTCCGGATTGATGAAGCGCCGCATGGAAAGCATAAGGGAGCAGTTTGAAGGCAAACACGCCTCAAAACGGGTTGCGCAGATGGCACTGGAGCTAATGGGGGAAAATGATCAGCGCGGCAATCCTTCCAGCCCTGTCCCCAAAGATCCGCCCCCGCCTGCATCAACCCCCAGGAAACCAGCCCGGAAGGACCAGCCCGATTCAGCTTACCGCAAACCGGTGCAGCCCGGACTCTTCGGGGACCCGGAATAGGGGAAAAGATTGTTCTTCCTTTACGGGGTCCTTTACAGCGCTGCCCTGGTCTTCTTTCTGCCAAGGGAATTCTTCAAGAGAGCGCCGGAGGCCAGGCAGGTATGGCTTCGGGAGAAACTGGGATTTTTGGAAACCAGGCCCGCCACCGGGGCTTTCCTGGTGCACGCGGCCTCGGTGGGCGAGGTTGCAGCCGCCGTACCGTTCGTGCAGGCGCTGAGGGGGCGAGGAAAAGAAGTGGTCCTGAGCGTCATAACGGATACCGGAAGGGAAATGGCCATGAAACGGCTGCCCGGTGTTCCGGTTGTATATATGCCATTTGACCTGCCCTTCTCAATAAAAAAAACGCTGGGGCAATTAAAGCCGGCTTGCCTGTGTCTTGTGGAAACGGAGATATGGCCAAACACAGTAAGAATTGCATGGGCGCAGAAAATACCAGTTTGTATGCTGAATGGAAGGATATCGGAAAAATCCTTCTCCGGATATAAAAAAGCCCGTTTGTTCATGAAGCGCATCTTCGGCATGATGCGCATGGTGTGCGTGCAGGATGAGGTTTACGCCAAACGGGCCGCCATGCTTGGGGCCGGTGAAAACAAGATACATATAACCGGCAATTTTAAATTTGACCTGCCGTTATCAAAAATATTGCCGGATACTGGGCCGTCTGCGGCAATTTCCGCGGCGATAAAAAAGCCGCAGTGGCTTGAAAAATTCCAGGGGACGGTGATAGTGGCGGGCAGCACCCATAAAGGCGAGGAGGAACTGGTGATATCGGCCTTCCGGAGGCTTGAGGCAGTCCGCCCCGGCCTGAGACTTGTGCTTGCGCCGCGCCATCCGCAGAGGGCGCCGGAGGCAGCCGCATTGCTTGAGGCCGCCGGGCTTTCCTATTTCAGAACTTCCGCACCCCCGTCCGCCCAGGAGATTGCCAGCTCTAAAGCAGCTCTTCTGGACACGGTTGGAGAACTTTTCTCCGCCTATCAGGCGGCCAGCGCGGCAGTAGTGGGCGGCAGCTTCATTCCGCACGGCGGACAAAACCCTCTTGAGCCCGCATGGTGGGCCGTACCCGTGATATGCGGCCCGCACATGGGCAATTTCCCGTTCATGGCGCGCATGACTGCATCCGGAGGCGCATTTCAGACCGAAAAAGAGGGACTTTACGGTATACTTGAAAGATTGCTCGATAACAAGGCCCTGAGCCTGGAAGCCGGGAAAAGAGCTCGCGAGTTCTGCCTGGCCGAGGCCGGAGCGGTGAAAAGGACACTTGATTTGATGGAAAGGCTACTGAATTGAAAGGCGTTCTGGAGTGCTCATATCTGGCCGGGCAATGGATTTCCAAAAAGCTCGGGCTCAGGCGGCGCAAAAAACTTCCGGCCCGTGTAATAAGCATTGGGAACCTTAGCGCCGGGGGCACTGGCAAAACGCCAGCCACGGTGGCGCTTGCGCTGGAACTGGCCGCAAAGCCGGGCTTCAGGCCCGCAGTGCTTACCAGGGGCTATAAGGGCAAGCTGGCAGGCCCTGTAATCATCAGGCCGGGCATGAGCGCGATAGATGCCGGTGACGAGCCCCTCCTGATGCTGAGGCAATTCCATGCGGCCGGGGCAAACATCCCCGTCATAAAAAACAGTGACCGGTACTGGGGCGGCCTTTACGCCCTTGCAGCGCTGGAGCCCCGCCCCAATGTATTTGTACTGGACGACGGTTTCCAGCACTGGAGGCTGCACCGGGACCTGGACATACTGCTTTTAAGCTCAACCGACCCCTTCTATAACGATAAATGCCTGCCGGTGGGCAGGCTCAGGGAAACCCCGAGGGCCATCTCGCGCGCCGATATGATACTGGTTACCAAGTGCAGGGAAGTCTCCAATTGCATGCTGGATGGCATACGCAAATGGAACCGCAGGGCCAGGGTGTTTCCGGCCTGGTATGAGGCAACAGGCATCACCAACGTGGAAACCGGGGAAGAGTATCCGGCTGGATGGTTGCAGGGGCGCGACGTGTTTGCCTTCTGCGCCATAGGCGAGCCTAACTCGTTTAAAAGCACTCTGCTTGAGGCCGGGGCCAATATAGCCGGATTCGTGCGCTTCGGGGACCATCACAGGTTTTCCGCCCGGGATGTAAGGAGGCTTGAAAGGAAGATAAAGCGCAAGGGCAGAAAAAAATCCCCGGAAGGGTTATGGATTGTCACCACGGAAAAGGATATAATGAGGCTTGGACGCGGGGGGGTGCCCGGCATCAGGAACCTTTGCGTGCTTAAGGTTGCGCTCCAGACAGAGGCAGGTTTTTACGAAGAGCTGAAAAACGTTTTGCGCTAAAAACGCGGAGGCGGCACGCTTGATCAAATACATTAACGTGCGCAGCAGGCAGCGAAACGAGTTTATAGACATAACCCACGAGGTTGAAGCGGCGCTCACGGAGTCCGGGGTTACTGACGGCATGTGCCTTGTATACATCCCCCACACCACCGCCGCGGTAACCATCAATGAAGGGGCGGACCCGTCCGTCCAGCGCGATATAATAACCAGCCTCTCCCGCATGGTCCCGTATGAAGCAGGTTATAATCACAAGGAAGGCAATTCGGACGCCCATATAAAATCCAGCATGGTTGGCTCCAGCGTATGTGTGCCGGTGGACTCCGGAAAGCTTGCGCTTGGCACATGGCAGGCCATTTATTTCTGCGAGTTCGACGGCCCGCGGCACCGCCGGGCCATTATCAAATTCCTGCACGGCTGAATGAAACAAAAACACTATGATGTTTTAATAGTAGGCGCCGGGCCTGCCGGAATATTTGCCGCTATCGAGCTGGCTGAAAAAAACGGGCTTAGAGTGCTCATGGTGGAAAAAGGCAGGGACATCTCACGCCGGGCGTGCCCGATGAAGACAAGGGACATCTCCTGCACGGCCTGCCCGGAATGCGGACTTCTTTCAGGCTGGGGCGGCGCAGGAGCCTTTAGCGACGGAAAACTCTCGCTCTCGCCCGATGTTGGCGGTTTTTTAAAGGAATACCTCCAGCCAGACCAACTGAAAAAGCTTATCGAATACGTGGACGGAATCTATCTCCGTTTCGGAGCGCCTAAAGAGCTTTACGGAGAGAATGCCGAACGGATAGAAGGGCTTGCCAGCCAGGCAATGAAAAACGGGCTTTACCTGGTCCATTCGCCAATCAGGCACATAGGCACGGACAAGGCAAAAGGCGTGCTCCGGAAGATGAAAGAGCACGTAAATGCCAGGGTGGATGTTGCCTTTGGGGCCGAGGCCGGAAGCGTGATTGTTGAAAAAGGGCGCGCTGCTGGTGTGCGCCTGAAATCCGGCGGGACGATAAGTGCAGACTTCGTGATACTTGCGCCTGGCAGGGAGGGATCGAAGTGGCTGGAGCAGGAAGTAAAAAGGCTTGGCCTTTCAACCCTTCAAAACCCGGTGGACGTGGGTGTGCGCGTGGAATTGCCAGCCGCCGTCATGGAGCCGCTTACAAGCATAACTTATGAGCCAAAGCTCATCTTCCATTCAAAGATGTTTGACGACCGGGTGCGCACCTTCTGCGTAAACCCCTACGGAGAGGTGGTAAAGGAGTACCTTAAAGACGTCTGGACCGTAAACGGGCACAGCTATTCCGGGCGGAGAACACTGAACACAAACTTCGCCCTGCTGGTGAGCACGAAATTTACGGAGCCATTCCATGAGCCCGTGCAGTACGGCAGGCATATCGCCATGCTGGCAAATTTCCTTGCCGGAGGGGTTATAGTGCAGCGGCTTGGCGACCTGATGATGGGGCGGCGTTCCACACCGGAGAGGATAAGCCGGGGCGTTGTGGTGCCCACTTTAAGGGACGCCACCCCCGGAGACCTGAGCTTTATCATCCCCTACCGATATTTAAGCGATATTATCGAGATGCTTGACGCGCTGGATAATCTGGCACCGGGCGTGAACTCCAGGCATACGCTTTTGTACGGGGTGGAGGTGAAATTCTATTCGATGCGCCCGAAGTTGACTGACAAGCTTGAAACCGAGATCGAAAATCTTTTCGCAATTGGCGACGGCGCCGGGGTAAGCAGGGGGCTTGTGCAGGCTTCCGGCTCCGGCGTTATCGCCGCGCGGGAGATACTGGCCAGGGCGGGGTAGTTTTTTCCCAAAACCTTATTTCCCAGGCCTTTTGACCACCGGGGAAACACGCTCCCTCAGGTGCACGGATATAAACCTTTCCAGTTCGCTTTGGAGCGGGGCGGATGGTCTAATACGCGGCACCTTTTCCAAAGGCCAGCCGCCAAGGCTTGCATACAGGCCGGGCAGCGCAGGGGAAAGTTCCATATGTGGATTAGCCTGGTCATAAATACCCGCGCAAGCTGAAGAGCAGAAAACACCTCCGCTTCTGGGATAATACCGCAGAGATCCCTTGCCGCACCGCGTACAGCCGTTAAGCGAGGGGGCATAGCCTGACAGTGCAAGCGCCCTTATCCTGAAAACGGCCATTGCAACGGCCTCAGGCAGGAGGGGCCCGCCATTTTTTTTAAGAGGGGCCTCAAGGGCGGAGAGCGCCCACAGCAGCAGATCGAAAACCGGGGCGCAAGGTTCGCGTTCCGGAAAGAGCCGCATGGCAAGCTCCGCAAATTCGCAGGCGTTTACAAAGGCCGCCGTGTCCTCGCGCAAATCCTGGAAAGGCCTGATGATATCGGATTGCGTTAGCCTTGGAAGTGCCGCATCCTCCTTGCCCATCATGGAAATTGCGGCATGGGTAAAAGGCTCCAGGCTGCCGCCAAACCTGCTCTTTATCTTCCTTGGGCTTTTGGCCAGCACGCAGCGGATGCCGTAATCTTTTGTTAGATATTCCAGAATGAGGTCCGCCTCCCCGAAGGGGCGGCTTCGTAAAACAATGCCTTCCGTGCGCCGGAGCATTTTTGCGGCAGTCTGCCCTACATTATGTTGCCGAAGTCCTCGGGCTTAAGGTTTTTCAGCCATTCCTCAAGTTCGTCCGCGTTCCTCAGCTCCAGGATGCTGTCGTCCACAAAGACGGGCGCGTTAGCGCGAAGGGCGACGGCAACAGCGTCGGAGGGCCTGGAATCAACAGGGGTCTCCCTTTTGCCGTCGTTTAAGTAAATAAGGGCGTAATACGTGTTTTCAAGCAGGTCCGTAATAACTATCCTTGTGACCTTCACCTTCAGGTTTTCTATAAGGTTTCTGATCAGGTCGTGCGTGAGCGGGCGCGGGGTCATCACCTTGCCAAGGGCCAGCGCGATGGAATCCGCCTCCGGTTTGCCTATCCATATAGGCAGCGTGGCCGCGCCGTCCACTTCCCGCAAAAGCAGAATGTACATATTGCTTCTGGGGTCGAACAGGAGCCCCTCAACCTTCATTTCCTTCAGGGCCATGTTTTTTGCCTTCTTTCAGATGCCTAGTTCACGAATGGCCTTAAGATCGTAGCGCCAGTCTTTTTTCAGCTTCACCCACAGGTCCAGATGCACCCTGGAATCAAGCAGTTTTTCGATCTCCGCCCGGGCCGATGTGCCTATGGACTTCAAACGCTGGCCGCCTTTTCCTATTATAATACCTTTTTGGCTGTCCCGCTCCACCCAGATATCGGCGCCTATGCGTACGCGCCCCCTGGGATTGTCCAATCCCTTTCCCTCATGACCGGCTGGGGATTCCTCCCAGACAACCACGTCCACGGCAACGGAATGGGGCACTTCCTGTTCCGTCAGCTCCATTACTTTCTCCCTGATTATCTCAGAAACCATGAATCTTTCAAGACGGTCCGTAACCATGTCATCAGGGTACTGCATCGGGCCTTCCGGCAGCCGGGAGGCGATCTTTTCCAGCAAAAGCTCCACGCCGTCGCCTTTAAGGGCGGATATGGGGATTACCTCCGCAAATTCAAACGCCTTTGAATACTCATCGATAACGGGCAGCAGTTTTGGCTTGCTTACCGAGTCCACTTTATTTACAACAAGAAACACGGGCACCGATTTTGCCGCCTTGCCAAGGAACTTTATAATCTCCAGGTCCCTGGGGCCGGGGACAACAGGGTTTACCACCAGAAGCACTATATCCACGCCGCTTACGGCCTCGCGGGCCTCGCGCACCATCATATCGCCGTATCTGGATACGGGGTTGTGGATGCCGGGGCTGTCTATGAACACTATCTGCGCGCCCGGCAGGGTCTTGATGCCGGTTATCCTGTTTCTTGTGGTCTGGGGCTTGCTGGTGACAATTGATATTTTCTGCCCCAGCATCGTGTTTAACAGTGTGGACTTGCCCACATTGGGCCTGCCGGTTATCGAGACAAAACCGGAGCGGTATGGCGAATCGGTCATATTTTTAGTTTACATCACTGCTGCCCAAAATAATTACTGAAGGTAAAGCGGGCTTACTTTTCCGCCCTTTTTATATGCGTTCACGCCAGTTCCGGATTTGCGTGTACTTACGAATGGTTATCATGATTTTCCTGTTCACTCTGCGTGAACGCGCCGGCTTCCACTTGCACAGTTCTTACCGGTTCTCCGGCTGCAAGGTCAAACCCCATTTGCATTACCTTACCGGTCAGAATGGCGGCGCAAAGCACCTTGTCCTTAAGTGAGGCGTTGCCTATATTTGAATCCGTAATAGTGTTTAGGATATGGCCGGCCAAAAGAAGGTGCTTGCCGCCAAAGCGCGACCTTATGGCCTCGACAAGCGCGGAGGTCTTTTCACGGGGCTCCTTGGCTATTTTGTGTACGCTTAATATAGGCCGAGCTCGCTAGTTTAAACCAGAAAATGTGAGTCAGCGGACCTTGTAGCGGTGCGAACATCAGGGCGTATCATACTAAAAATGTAAGCGCCCGCAAACGTTTCACTTCCTGGACGAAGCCCTCAACCGCAACCGCCTTGTCATTCCCGCAAGAGAAGCGTATCGGGATAAGGCACCTCAGGCAAACGGCTCCAGGGTCTTTCTTATCCTTTCAAGGCCGCGGTCTATGTCCTTCATGGAAGTGGCGTAGGAAAGCCTTATATAATCGTCATCTCCAAACGCGTCGCCGGGGACAACGGCCACCATCGCCTTTTCCAGCAAAAGCATGGCAAGCTTGGAGGACGAGCTTATCTCCGGCGATTTGCCGTACAGCGCGCTTGTCTTGGGGAAGGCGTAGAAAGCGCCGTTGGGCTTCCGGCATTCGAATCCAGGAATGGAGTTCAGCCCTTCCCATAACCTTATCCGTCTTTTATCGAATTCCGCGGCCATCTTCAGCACAGAGTCCTGCGGGCCGGTAAGTGCCTCCACGGCGGCCATCTGGGCAATGGATGTGGGGTTTGATGTGGACTGGCTTTGAATGGACGTCATCGCCTTTACAAGCTGTGCCGGCCCCGCCGCGTAGCCTATCCGCCAGCCGGTCATCGCGTGGGATTTGGAAACGCCGTTGACCACGATAGCCATTGCCTTTATATCTTCGCCCAGTGACGCTATGCTTATGTGCTGAGTGCCATCATAGACCAGCTTTTCGTATATCTCGTCCGATATGATGTAAATGTTTTTCCTTACAGCAATCCTGGCTATCTTTTCAAGCGCCGGTCGGTCGTATGCAAAACCGGTTGGGTTGGACGGCGAGTTCAGAATCAGCGCCTTGGTTTTGGGCGTAACAGCTTTTTCAAACGCCTCCGGGGTGAGCATGAAACCCTGCTGCTCCGTAGTCCTTACAAAAACCGGTGTTGCCCCGGCCAGCGAAACCTGCTCCGGATAGCTCACCCAATAAGGCGAGGGTATTATCACCTCGTCGCCAGGGCCAAGCAGGGCCTGCATTATGTTATAAAGGCTGTGTTTTGCACCGCAGGAAACGATTATCTCGTTTCTTGCGTATTTAAGCCCGTTGTCCTTTTCAAGCTTGGCGATAATGGCGTCCTTAAGCTTGTCTATGCCGCCAACAGCCGTATATTTTGTAAACCCGTCCTTTATCGCTTTTATCGCAGCCTCTTTAACGTTTTCGGGGGTATCGAAATCCGGCTCACCCACGCCGAAACTTATTACGTCATGGCCTTCGGCCTTCATCGCCTTCGCCTTGGAATCTATGGCAAGCGTGGGGGAGGGCTTTATGTCCCTTGCTCTTTGAGATAACATTGTCTTTTAAATGTCCTCCAATCCGGGAAAATGGGGAAAACACAAAATTCTAACACATTGAAGGTTTACTTTGCCGCCGGGGCACACATAATATATTTAAAGCCGCCGCAAGGGGGGCCAAATGGCAATCCGCAATTCAAAGACCGGCTTCGCGTTGCTAATCCTTGTATTTCCGCTCCAGCTTATTATTACCCAGGCCGCCTTTGTCGGCCAGTTTGGGGACAGCCTGATAACGGCCTCTGAAAACGGGGACATTCACGCAGATGGAAATAACAATTTGAAAAAATAGCGGTTTTTCTGTTATTTTCCGGGATTGGAATACGCGGCAGGCATTACTTATAAAAGACGTTTTCTGTTTGCCTTCCTGATAGCACTGGTTGCATTCGGGCTTTATGTTAATTCGCTGCCAAACAATTTCGCGTTCGACGAGCCGGAGCTGATCATAAACAACCCGGCTGTCCATGGGCTGTCTGTTGCGCATCTGAAGGCCGTATTCACCTCCGTTCCAAACGGCCTTGAATACCTTCCCGTGCGGGATTTGATTTACATGATTGATTACGATTTGTGGGGGCTTGCACCGTTTGGCTACCACCTTACCAATGTGCTTATTTACGTGGCCTCATGCCTGGCATTCTACTGGGCCGTTCTGCTCTTGCTGAAAAGGTGGCGCGCCGGGCAGGAAGGGCTTGCGCTCATTGCCGCCCTGCTCTTTGCAACCCACCCGGCGCACGTGGAATCGGTGGCCGGGATTGCGCAGACAAAAGACGCGCTCTCCGGGCTCTTCTTCTTCCTTGCAATGGGGTTTTACCTGAAGTCCGCCATGGGTAAAAATGGCAAGGCGTATTACGCGCTGTCACTTGCGTCTTGCGTGCTGGCGCTGCTTTCCAAAACCACCGCGATAGTATTTCCCGCGGCAATCACATTCATTGAAATATGGGGTTCCAGCGGCGGCCAAAAATCCTGGTGGCGCAAGCCGGTGTTTCGCCTTGTACCTTTCTTCATTGTGACTTTGGCAATTGCGGCTTTGAACTTTATTGTGGCGTCAAAAGCCGGTGTGGTCGCCCCCCCGTCCAGCATTGCGTCCAGAATCCCGGTGTTCCTTGCCGCCATCGTTGAATACCTCAAAATACTGGTTGTCCCCTACCCGCTCACGCTCTGGCATGACGACATGCTCAGGCCGTCTTCCATCCTTTCTGCGCCTGGGGGTTTGCGCCTTGCTCTTCTGCTTGCTATCGTTGCACTGGCACTGGCATTCAGAAAAAAAGCGCCCGCGCCAACCTTCGGCGCGGCGTTGACGCTTGCATCCCTGCTTCCGGTTTCCGGGCTGATAGACCAGCCGGCCGCAGTAGCCGAGAGATACCTGTTCATCCCTTCTGCCGGGTTCTGCATTGCGGCTGCCTGGGCCATAGGAAAAATTATGGACCTTGCGGCGGAGAAAAAAGGCGTTCTGCGAAGGGCCGCCCCGATACTGCCGATCTGCCTGTTGCTTGCCTATTCGTACATATCGTTTGAGCGCAATTTCGACTGGAAGGCAGGCTCCACGCTTGCCGAGGCCGGGCTGAGGGTAAACCCCAGTTCAGCCCGCCTGAATTATTTCCTTGGAAACATCTACTTCCAGAACGGCCGGTATGGCCGCGCGATGGGCCGCTTTGCCGCCGCCGGACGGCTGGACCCCAGTTATAATTTCGCCACCCCGTTCTTCGATGCGCTTTACCTGTACAACAGGGGAATGTGCGGTGACGCGCTGCGCAGCGTACGCGCTCTGGACATGCTGGGAATTTCGGATGTGTATTGCCTTCAGGGCAAGATATACGCCTGCCTTGGGCAGAAACAGCAGGCAATGGCTTCCGCCCGGCAGGCGCTTGCCGCCAGGCGCACAATCGGGTTCTTCTTCCGGCAGGACGCGCTTGCACTTCTGGACAAATAGCCCCCCTGCAATGCCGGATTTCCCTTCCACTTAAAAATGCTAGAATAGGAAAAGGGGTTTGTCCCGCCGGGAGTCGGACAACCACCAATAAAAGCGGCAACCTTAAAAGGAGCGTTCAATGAAGAAACCCGTTGTCGACGAGGACACTTGCGTAGGATGCGGCTCTTGCGTTGAGATTTGCCCGAATGTCTTCGAGCTTAAAAACGACAAGGCATACGTTATCAACCCCGAGGGGTGCGACAGCTGCGACTGCGAAGCGGCCGCCGGCATCTGCCCGGTAGAGGCAATAACGCTTACCGATTAAGTTTCAAGGCCAGCCGCAGGAAACAAATTGGGTTCTTGCGGCTTTTTTATTTCTATTTTTCGCCTTCCAGCGTTTTAAGGGCCTCGCCGGCCGCCATGGCCTCGGCGCTTTTCTTTGTGCGGCCCCGCCCCTTGCCGTAAAGCCTGTTTTCTATGTAGACCCCGGACACAAAAAATTTTTCATGCTCCATGCCGCCCTCTTCCAGCAGCTTGTACCTGGGCAGCAGGCCGTATTTTTTCTGGCAGAACTCCTGAAGTATGGTCTTGGGGTCCGCCAGCCCGCCGGTATTTATGGCCGCCTCGGTGCCGGGGCCCAGAAGCCCGATAATGAATTGCCAGGCCGCGTCGTAGCCTCCGTCCAGGTATACGGCCCCGATAACGGCCTCCAGCGCCCCCGCAAGTATGGATGTTTTCTTCCTGCCGCCGGTTTCTTCCTCGCCCTTGCCAAGCTTTATATAATCCCCAAGCGAAAGCTCCGCGGCGGCCCTGGCCAGTTCCGTCCCCCTTACCCGTCCTGCCCTGATGCGCGAAATCTGCACCTCGGAAAGTCCCTTCCTGTAAAGGTGTTCGGTAAGCACAAGCTGGAGCACGGAGTCCCCAAGGCACTCAAGCCGCTCGTTATCGGCGGCCTTTTTTTTCCTTTCGCCGGCCCAGGAGCTGTGTGTAAGGGCGCGGGCCAGAAGCTGGGCGTCCCGGAAATGATAACCCAGTGTCTCCTGGATATCAGGCTTCAAATTTCCTGAAGACAAGGCACGCGTTGGTCCCGCCAAAGCCGAAGGAGTTGGAAACCGCGCAGTTCACCGTATGCGGACGGGCCTTGTGCGGCACATAGTCGAGATCGCATTCCGGGTCCTGGTTGTCCAGGTTGATGGTTGGAGGCACAATTGAATTTTTCATGCTCATCACGCATATGGCGGCTTCCACGCCGCCGGCCGCGCCAAGCAGATGCCCGGTCATGGATTTTGTTGAGCTCACCGGTATCTTGTATGCCTGGGCCCCAAATACTTTTTTGATTGCTGACGTCTCAAGTTCGTCACCCTGCTTTGTTGAGGTGCCGTGCGCGTTTATGTAGTCCACTTCTTCGGGCCTTGCGCCGGCATCCCGCAGGGCGTTGCCCATGCACCTGGCCGCGCCTTCCCCGCTTGGGGCCGGCGACGTAATATGGTATGCGTCGCCGCTCATCCCGAAACCGGCAATCTCGGCGTAGATGCGCGCTCCCCTCTTAACGGCGTATTCCATCTCTTCAAGGATCATCACCCCTGCGCCTTCGCCCATTATGAACCCGTCCCTGCCGGTGTCAAAAGGCCTGGAGGCTTTTTGCGGCTCGTCATTCCTTGTAGAAAGGGCCTTCATCGCGTTGAAACCGCCAATGCCAAGCTGGGTAATGCAGGATTCCGTGCCTCCGGCGATCATCACGTCGGCGTCGCCGTACTGAATCATTCTGTAGGCATCGCCAATAGAGTGGCTTCCCGATGCGCAGGCGGTAACAACCGAGGAATTAGGCCCTTTTGCGCCAAATTTTATAGAGACAAGGCCGCTGGCCAGGTTGATTATGAGCATCGGGATGAAAAAGGGGCTTATCCGCTTGGGGCCTTTTTCCATGTAAATCCTGTGATAATGCTCTATGGCGGGCAGGCCTCCCATGCCGGAGCCCACTGTCACCCCTACCCTCTCGGCCATCGGGCCTTCTATAACCAGGCCGGAATCATCAACGGCCATGGTGGCCGCAGCAACGGCAAGCTGGATAAACCGGTCTGTCTTCTTGACCTCTTTGGGCTCTATGTAGTCTTCCGGGACAAACCCCTTCACCTCGGCGGCTATCCGGGTGGGGAATTGCGAGGCGTCAAAGGCAGTAAGCGGCCCCACCCCGGAACGGCCTTCCATAAGCCCCTTCCAGGTTGCCTCCATTCCTATGCCCAGAGGCGAGACTACGCCAAGGCCTGTGATAACAACCCTTCTTTTCATTCACCCTTTTTCTTTTTTATGTAATCTACCGCGTCCTGGACTTTGGCGATCTTCTCGGCGTCCTCGTCCGGTATCTCGATATCGAAACCTTCCTCAAAGGCCATAACCAGCTCCACGGTGTCCAGGGAGTCCGCGCCCAGGTCCTCCACAAAAGAGGCCTCCGGCTTCACTTCCGCCATATCCACGCCAAGCTGCTTGGCTATTATCTCCTTTACCTTCTGTTCAGTCATCTGCCCTGTTTCCTCCTTTAGTTTTTTTTCGGCGGGCCAGCAGGCCTTACATGTACATGCCGCCGTTTACGTGAATCACGTGGCCGGTAATATAACCGGCGCCAGGCGAGCAGAGAAAGCTCACGGCCGCCGCCACGTCGGCAACGGTGCCGAATTTGTTTGCCGGGATGGCTGCAAGCATCTGTTTTTTGACATCGCCGGACAATTTATCAGTCATTGCCGTTTCTATGAAGCCAGGGGCCACGGCGTTTACCGTTATGCCTCTGCTCGCGTATTCCTTGGCTATGGTCTTTGTAAGCCCCACCATCCCTGCCTTGGATGCGCTGTAATTCACCTGGCCGGGGTTGCCTGTGAAGGCCACCACGGAAGAGATGTTTACTATCCTGCCGTAACGCTGCCTGGACATCATCTTTACCGCTTCCCTGGAGCAGAGAAATACGCTCTTCAGGTTCACGTTTATCACGGCGTCCCAGTCCTCAGGGGCCATGCGTATCAGCAGCCCGTCCTTTGTGATGCCAGCATTATTTACAAGTATATCCAGTCTTTCAAAATCGGCCTTTATCGCACCAAACGCCGCCTCTACATCCGATGCGCTGGAGACGTCCATGCCGTAGCCCCTTGCCTTAACACCAGTGGCGGCTATAGCGGCGGCTACTTCCTGGGCATCAGCCAGGTTCCGGGACCCTATTGCAACATTGGCCCCCATGCGGGCAAGATCTTCGGCAATCGCCCTGCCGATTCCTCTTGTTCCGCCTGTTACCAAAGCGGTCTGTCCTTTAAGCGGCACGGGATATCCTCCCCCTCCTGATAATAACCGGGGCCTTATCCCCTCCGGTTTAGGGACAAAAATTCAGCTATGAATTTTAACAAGATTCCCCGTATTTTTCCACTTGGGAACCTCCCGCGAAGACCAGCCGGTTCCATTTTTCCCTGTATTTACAGTAAGTTAAGCCTTGAATTTTTGTTCCGTCTGTTCCATCTTCTCACTATGGGTAGTTTCATCCGGTATTAAAGCAAGTTCAATCTTGTCCATTTTAAATCTTTGCTCCACATTCCCGTTTACCAAGAAACCCACAGCCCATAATAAACCGCCCAACCATGACATTGTAAATATGACATGCTTCACTCCATGGAATTCATGTCATGTTTGTCTATAATGATTTTGTTATAATGCGCTGAATGCGAAAAAGAAACAAAAGCAATCTCATCGGTGATCTAATAGAGGGCTCCTACAAAAACCCCGTGTGGGGATTGATAATTAGTGCCGTTTTAGGCATTGCCGGCTTTATTTTCAGCCATGAAAGCCTTCCGGCTCATCCTAATCTAAGCGCATCCATACGTATTAATATGTTCCATACGTTCGTGCCGATCTTATATGTACTGGCATTGGTGGCTCTTTTCTTTTCTGCTGCGGGCTACATTTTATCCAGGGTAAAAAAAGGAATGAACAAATCACCAGACGCTGTGCCAACTGCACAAAAAAAGGCCCCGGCCAAAAACGAAGATGAATACCTCAGACAGGAAAATAACCAGAAGAAAAAAGAAACAGCTAACGGACAAGCCGGAAAAGTTGACAATATTGAGCCCGTCACTAAATCAAGCCAGACCGCTAGTCCTGATAATTCGATAGCTGTATCGGAAGAGAAAAGGATTGAATTATCAGAAGATACCCTAAAAAAAATGGAGTGGTACTCTTTTGAAATGTTCTGCAAGTTGTATTTTGAAACCGCCGGATGGAAGGTAGTTAAAACTGGAGCCGGGGCAGATGGCGGCGTTGACCTTCTGCTGTTTGAAAATACTTCAACATGGCCGTATGCGCTGGTCCAATGCAAAGCAAGATCACACAAAGGCATAGGTGTTAATTATGCAAGAGAGTTGCTTGGCGTAATGTCAGCCGAAAGCGTGAAGAAAGGGATTCTTATAACAAATTCATTTTTTTCTGAGGACGCAATCGAGTTTGGCGGCGTGAACCAGATCGAACTTATTGATCTGTCAATATTCTGGAGACTGATTGAAAAGCTCAATGAGAGCAGTAAATCAGCCTTGGTCAATTTTCTGAAAACCACGGATTTCATAACGCCAACCTGTCCTAACTGCGAAATTAAAATGATCGAAAGGACCGCAAAAAAAGGGAAAAGCACCGGCCAGAAATTCTGGGGATGCAGAAATTACCCAAGATGCCTATATATACTGAAAATGAATTACGATGGAAATTGATCTGGATTCTCACTTGCAGTGCGGATGCTCTGCCGTAACCGCGTGCGGGCGGAGGATATGGCTGGCGCCGACTGCGACGAAATACGAAGCCACGGCCAGCACCGATATATAAAAGCTCACCGGGAAGCGCGTGGCAAGCGCCAGCATAAGCCCGCACCATACAAATGAGATGCCAAGCAAGACTGAGAGGATGATGGCCGAAAGCGGCCTGCGCGTCATGTGCTGGGCGATTGCGGGGGGGGCAACGATAAGCGCGAAGATCAGCAGAACGCCAACCACCTGTATGGCCTCCGCCACGGTAACGGCCAGAAGCATTATAAACAGAATGGAGAGGAATTTGACCGGCAGCCCGCGCGCCTGGGCGGCCTCCGGATCCACGGAAGAAAAAAGCAGCGGACGGAAAATCACTGCCAAAAGCGCAAGCGAGGCAAGCCCGAGGATTATCGTCCATATGATATTTGAATGCGTCACGCTCAGGATGGAGCCAAACAGCACACTGGCCGTTTCGCTTGCGGAACTTGTGTAAAGCCTCAGAAAAAGCACGCCAAGGCCAAGCGCGAAGGAAAGGGTGATGCCGATCTCCACGTCACGCCCGCGTATCCGTTTACCTAAAGCACCCATGGCCAATCCGGCGGCAACCGTAAACCCGGAAGCCCCCGCAAGCGGGCTTGCGCCCAGAAGGGCAGCCAGCGTAGAGCCGGCAAAACCCACGTGCGACAGCGCGTGGGCGGCAAACGCCTCGGACCGCAGCACAACAAAATAGCCCACCACCGCCGAAACGGCGGCTACAAGCGTACCGGCTACAAAGGCATTCAGAACAAACGGCTCTTTAAGCAGGGAGAGCATGACGGGCCTTCCCGGTAAACTGCTGGCCCAGCCGCACGGCCAGATATGTAAAGAATGAAATTGAGGCTATGTAAAAGCTGACAGGCCAGGAGCTTATTGCGGCCAGAAAGATGCCAAGCCATGTGTACGCCAGCGCCAGCGATATCGAGAGGGCAATTGCCGCGCCGGGGCGGCTGGTGAGGCGCATCGCGGTTGCAGCGGGCCCCACCAGAAGAGTGAACACCAGCAGGATGCCCACCACCACGGCGGACATGGAAACGGCAACGGCCACAAGCACAAGAAAGATTATCCCAAGCATGCGTACCGGCACGCCGCGCGCCTGGGCGGACTGAGGGTCCAGCGAGGCGAAAAGAAGAGGGCGGAAGAGCGCGGCCATGGCCAGGAATGCCGCCAGCCCGAATGCCGCCGTAACCATCACGTCGGTTTGCGATATACCCAGGATAGTGCCAAACAGGATGCTGTACGCGCGTTCCGCGTAGCCTGTGTAAAGCGATATGAACAGCGCCCCAAGGCCAAGCATCAATATCATGATAATCCCGATATTCATGTCCTCCTCGCGGAGGTTCTTGCCGGACACGCCGATTGCGGCCCCGGCGGTTATTGTGAAGAGGAAAAGCCCGAAGAGCGGGTCTATGCCCAAAACAAGCGCGCCGGCAGCACCAGCAAAACCTATATGCGAGAGCGCATGGCCGGCAAACACCAGGCCGCGCGCCGCAAGAAAATATCCGATGAATCCGGCAACAACCGCTATAACCGACCCGGCAATAAATGCATTCCGGATAAAGGAATATTGAAAAATGGAGAGGCCCATTTTTTAAACCGCCGCCCCGGCCACAAACACCCGGCCTTCCGCGCGGAAAACCTCCACCCTGGAACTGTATAATTTTGAGAGTGTTTCACTGGTTATCACCTCTTCCGGGGACCCCATCACGCCATGCCTGTTTGCAAGATAGAGCACCCGGCTTACGGTTTGCATAAGCGGGTTTATATCATGGGAAATAAGCATTATGGTGACCCCGCGTTCGCGGCATATGCCTGACAAAACCGAGATAATCTCACGCGCGCGGCTGATATCAAGGTTGGACAGCGGTTCGTCCAGAAGCAGTATTTTCGGATTTGTAATGAGCGATTGGGCGATGAACATCTGCTGCTGCTCGCCGCCGGAGAGGCTGCCGGCCTGCTTGTCCGCCAGATGACACGCGCCAACTTCGTCCAGCGCCTTTTCTATTATCACGTCCCGCTTGCGCCTGCCCAAAACCCCAATCCCCCACCTGTTGCCGTCCAGGCCAAAACCCACAACGTCCCGCACCCGGAGGGCCAGGTCCGTCTCCAGCACCCGGTGCTGTGGGGTATAGCCTATCTCGCTTGCGCCCCGCCGCGGCGTTTTGCTGAACACAAGCACCCTTCCGCTGGCAGGGGGCAACAGCCCAAGCAGCGCCTTGAAAAGTGTGGTTTTGCCGGCTCCGTTTGGGCCAAGCACTGCAACGAATTCCCCTTGCATCACGTCGAAGCTGACGTCCTCCAGCACCGTGTGGCCGTCCAGCTGGAGGGCAAGGTTTTGCACCGTTATCGCGGTTTGCGGGGCACTCATGGTTTCAATGTACACCCTGCGCAAGGCCGTTTTCCACTGCGTTCAGCTCATCCATCAGCCAGCCCTGGTATGTCTTGTGCGGCGGCATCGTCTCTGACACCGGCACAACCGGAATGCCGCGCGCCCGTGCGGCATTTTGCATGTTGGTTGTTATTGTCGTGACAGCCTGGCTGTTGTAAATCAATAGTCTTATCTCTTTATTGCTTACCTGATTGTTTGCAGCGGCCACGCTTGCCGCGGGGGGATCGTTGCCTTCGGAGATGGCCTTTTCAAAAGCAAAAGGCGTCAGCACCTTCAGCCCCATCGGCTGCGTCTGGTACAGATAGATGGTCTCCGAAAGTCCGACAGGCGTGCCGGAGTATCTGGATTTGATCTCCTCCATCTTTGCCCGGAGTGGGGCAAGGGAGTTGTCAAACTGCGTGAGGTTGTTTTCAAAAAAAGTCTTGTTTTTCGGGCCGGCCTTTACCAGGGCTTCCGTAACCGCGTTGGCTATCGCCATAATATTATCGATTGAGTACCAGACGTGCGGGTTGTATGGCAGCAGCTTTGGCGCAATTTCACCGGCGGTTATAACGATGCGGCCGGCATTGGGCGAAGCGGCAAGCATCTTATCCATCCATGAATCATATTCAAGCCCGTTTTTTATTACAACACGTGCCTTTGCTATGGCTATTGCGTCTTCCACGCCGGACTCATATTCATGCGGGTCCGCGTTGGGGTTTGAGATGATGCTTTTAACCGAAACCTTGTCCCCGCCCAGCTGGCTGGCGATGTTGCCGTAAAAGTTCTCCGCGGCCACTATATCGATCTTCCCGCCTGCCGTTTCCGGTTTCCCCGGTATCCCCGGAATTTCCGTGGCGCTCTTTTTGCAGCCCGCAAAAAAAACAATACCCGCGGCCAAAATGGCAGCTGAAATAATGGCCGTTGCCAGTCTGTTTATTTTCATAAACTATTTCCCTTTGCAGCCGGGGCAAAGCCCCTCTATCAAAACCTTCTGCCGCTCCGCTACAAAACCTTTCCCGATGCTCCCCTTGCACTTCACCTGAAAATCCTCCAGGCAGGCCGTCATTCCGCAGCTCCGGCATGAAAAATGAGGATGGCAATGGCTGTGGCCGCACTTGTCCGGAAGTTCATAAACCCGGTGCCTGCCGTCCACGTAAGCCATATGCAAAAGGCCCGCCTCCGTAAACGCGCTTAGTATCCGGTAGACGCTGGCCCTGTCCAGCCTGGGGCCAAGCATCTCCATTATCTGCATCTGGCTGAGGGGGCGGCCCGCCCTGATAAAGAGCCCAAGCACCTCCACCCTGCCACTTGTGGCCTTGAACCCGCTTACCCTTAAGAGGTCCGAAAGGGATGTCCTGTCAGCTTTCATTTTTTATAACCTATCACAAATGCGACATTATTGCAAAAATCAAAAAGGGCATTTCAGAACAGCAGCCCCAGCCCCGCGCCCGTGTAGTGAGTGAAGCCGCCCAGGCCGCCGGACAGGCGCACGCCTTCGGACAGGTCCACCTCCAGCCAGTGCGCCACAATGTACTGAACGCCGCCATCAAAATCATAGCCTGCCCCCTGGCCGGGGCCGGTCTTTGTCTGCCCGAACACCTCGCCATAAAACTGAAGCCGGTCTACGGGGTCCCATGTGGCGGTGGCGTTTGTAGTAAAACTAGTGAAGCGGCCGCCCCCGGCAAGCGCGGACGCGGTTTGTGTATTTATTCCCAGCTCCGCCCCCAGCGCAATCTGGTCTGTAACCGTGTAACTTACCATACCGTTGAAGGCGGCGCCGAAACCGTCGCTTCCAAATGCATCGTTGCCGGAGGGCATGGTAAGGATAGCCTCAACGGAGCCAAGCCATTTTTTTGCATAGCCCAGTTCGTGCTTGAAACCGATGGATGTTGCCCCAAGCCCGGATGAAGCCGCCTCAGGCATCCCGGCCCTCTGGCTGTTGTAGTTGGAGGGAAGCACCTTGAACTCGTTTCTGCCGGGCAGGCCGTATCTTATTTCTGCCTGAGGGTAATTATCCCCCCATCCGCCACCTTCGCCCTGCACGCGCGCGTACTGATAGCCCATCTCCACAACAAAAAACCCAGGCGGCGCAACACAGGCGCTGTCTGAAACAGTGGGGCGGTCCAGAATGGCCAGAAGCGCGGACGGATTGGAGGCCGCACACGGGTCCGCAACCACGGCGGATGTGCCAGCTGCAAAGGCTTTTCCCTGCCTTGGCTTAAGCACAAGAAAGGCCACGCATAAAAATACCACCAAAAATCTTTTCATACACTTTCCCGTTAAGAATTGAATTGACTTGCGACCAAGTATATAACAAATGCGACATTATTGCAATTAATAGCAGTGATTGGTTTCACGGTTATCGTGAAAGGGATTGCGAACCGGGGGATCACGGCCTACTTTAAAATCAGTTTTCTTGTCTCGCCCACGCGCATGGTGACACGGTGGGCATCCAGATATTCAAGAAACGGCAGGGCGTATTTTCTTGTAGTGCCCAGGATGTCCCTGAATTCAGAGACGGCCATCTCGGGTTTTTTGGAATAGAAATCCTTTAACAGCGCGAGCATCTTTTCATAGGCCGCGGCTGTGATGTAGACAGACTCGTTTATCCTCACCACGCTGCCCTCCCTGGCCATCAGGTTCAGCAGGTCCGTCAGGCTGCGCTCCGGCATGGCAAGCTTTTTTGAAAGCTCCGCCCTGTCCGGCGGCTGATAGCTGGGGGAGTCTATCTCTTTCAGAATCTTTTCCCTTGCGCCGTCCTGGCCCGCTGACAGCGCAGCCTGGAATGTCTTGAGCCTTACGTTTTCTTTTTCTATTACGATATCCGGCGCAAGCGGCAGCACGGCGGAAAAAATCTTCTGCCCCGCATGCAGCGCGGCCCTAAGTTCCTCCTTTGGCATACCCGGCTTAAGCGGGTTCTGTTTGTGATATGCCCGCAGCGCCGATGCCGCCTGCTGCCTGAATGTTTCAAGCGCCTGAAAATGGAGGAATATGTCGCCCGCCTGGATTATCTTGCCTTCTTTTTTAAGCGAGGCAAGGGCCTTGTCTATCTCCGGCGTCTCCTCCTTTATCCAGCCTTCCAGAAACAGCCTGCCTACCCCCCCCTGGGCCACGGAAAACCTGGATATCTTGCGCTCCAGCTTCTGCTGAAGCTGCCCCCTGTCATACACCTCCAGCAGGGAAAGGTCATCGCTCTTCTTCCTCTTCTCCGGCGAGGGGTCCAGCACGCTTCCGCCGCCAATGGTCTCCACCGGCGAAAAACGCCTTATCACAAACCTGTCTGCCGCCTGGGCCAGCGCGGGTTCGGCCAGCCTGGCCTGCCCGTAGCAGGACTCCGATTCCTTCAGTTCCTGCCTGCCGTAAAGCACCAGCCTGGCTACGGTTTCGGACGTGCCCAGATGAAAATGCACCCTTGCGCCGGATTTAACCGGAGGCGCGCCCTTCAGCAGTTCCAGTTTTATATCGACCGCCCGCGAAACATGGAACCTGCCAGGCATCACAATAACATCTCCCCTGGAGATGTCGTCTTTTTCAACCCCCTGAAGATTGAGCGCGGCCCGCTGCCCGGCAAGCGCCTGTTTTACGGGTTTTCCGTGGGAATGTATGCCCCTTATCTTTGTTTCGATGCTTTTTGGCAGTATCTCAACCGGGGCCTCCACGTTGGCGCTGCCGGATACCACGGTGCCTGTGACCACCGTGCCAAAACCTTTTAGTGTAAACACCCTGTCCACCGGAAGCCTGAATAACCCGCCGGCAGGTTTTGGCTTGGCCAGCAGCGCCAGTTCCTTTATCTTCGATTTAAGCGCGTCCAGATTAAATCCGGTCTTTGCCGATACGGGAACAATCTCCGCGCTCTCCAGAAAAGTGCCTTTCACGAATTCCCGCGCCTCGCCGGAAACCAGATCCAGCCAGTCGGGCTCAACCAAATCGGCCTTGTTTATGGCTATGATGCCGCGCTCTATTTTGAGGAGTTCGCATATCTGGAGATGTTCGCGGCTCTGGGGCATTATGCCCTCGTCCGCGGCTATAACCAGAAGCACAATATCTATGCCGCCCGCCCCGGCAAGCATGTTGCGGATAAGCCTTTCATGCCCCGGCACGTCTATGATGCCAACGGTAAGCCCCGCGTCCGGATAGTCCAGGTTGGCAAACCCAAGGTCTATGGTGATGCCGCGCTCTTTCTCTTCCTTCAGCCTGTCGGGGTCCGTGCCGGTAAGTGCCTTAACCAGGGCGCTTTTGCCGTGGTCTATGTGGCCTGCGGTGCCCAGTACTATGTAGCGCATAACACTAATTATAACCGAGGAAAAGTGATGTTATTCGAAAAATAGTGATCCAATAAAAAAAGCGGGTAGCGGCCACCGTTAGAACCTGTACCAGGATTTGATTCTGAAGCGAAAGGCAGAGGGAAAATCGTGCCAGACAAGAAGAAAAGGGGAAACCGCCCGGAGGCGTAGCCTAGCTACGTTGAGGACGGTTTCCCCTTAATCGACGCAGTATGGAGCGATTTCAGCCCCGTGCAGCCAGAAGCAGTTTTGAGACAGGTTCTAGTAGCCGATGCCCACGTGGGGCTTGGCCTGTTTTTCCAGCTCTCTTCTGGCGGCCATGTCCATAAGCACCCTTTCGGCGCCGAACCTGCCCGGCTCGTACTTCTTGAGCTTCAGGGCCTCCCTGGCCTTGTCTATGTAGTCGAAGGCCATGGCCAGTATCTTTTCCGGGTCCGGCTCAAAGTGCAGCGCTCCCTTGAAGCGCTCGAGCCAGACGTCGGTCATTATTCTGGTGACCTCTTTACTGGCCTGCACGGGCGAATCGCCGCCGAATATAACCGGCACGCCGGACGCAGCGAAATAGACGCCGATGGCGATGGCCTTCTCACTCATCCATTCAGGCGCAATACCAACAGCGGGCATGCCGCCAATCTCATCGGAGAGCCCGCCCTCAGCGGCCATAGCGGTAGCTATTGTAAGTATCCTTGAGTTGTCCACACAGGCCCCAAGGTGAAGTATGGGCGGAATGCCAATGGCCTCGCACACCTCCCGCAGGCCCGGCCCCGCCTGCTCCAGAGCGGTCTCCGGCGTAAGATATCCGGCCGTGCCGCACGCGCCCGAGCCGCAGCCCGTGGAGACTATAAGCACGTCCTGCTTTATAAGCTCCATGGCAATGTAGCGGTGCACGCCGGTTGCCACCATCCTGGGGTTGTCGCACCCGGCCAGGCCCACAACGCCCCTGACCCTGCCGGCCATTATGGCGTCATTAAGGGGCCTGAAAGAACCCCTCCACCTGCCGCCCTGCATGTACTGGATATATTCCTCGGAGAAGCCGCCGATCATCGGGAACTTCTGGTTCTCATGGAGTTTGGCCGGCTTCCTGTTCGGGAAGTTGTCTATCGCCATGCGCACGATCTTCCTGGCCGTCTCTTTGGCGTTGTGCTCGTCAAACGGGACATGCACGGCGCCGGGTATCTTCGCCTTCTGGGATGTGGTGACAAGAGTTGAATGGAATTTCTTTGCAAGCTCGCCCAGCGAAGGCATTATGCACTGCACGTCCACCGTCATCAGGTCCACAAGCCCGGTAAGCATGCCTATTTCCTGGTTGGTAAAGCCGCCGGCCGTCGGGATGCCATGCCTCATCAGCACCTCGTTTGCCGTGCAGCACATGCCGCCCAGGTTTATACCTTTTGCGCCTTTCGACTTGGCGTATTCAACAAGCTCCGGCTCGCCCACCACGTCCACCAGGGTTTCCGCAAACGTAGGCTCGTGCCCGTGCACCACCACGTTTACCTCGTCCTCCTTGAATATGCCAAAGCTGGCCTCGGCCTTAACGGGCTCCGGCGTACCAAAGAGAATGTCCGTTATGTCTGTTGATATCATGCAGCCGCCCCAACCGTCGGCAAGCGCGGTCCTTACACCCTGCTGAAGCAGATGGTCCGGATCCGCGTCCACGCCGATGTTGGTCCTGTGCAGGGCCTCTACCACTTCCCTGTCTATGCAGCGCGGCGTGACGCCCCATTTCTTCCATCTCTCCTGGGTCTTTTTGGGGGCGCGCTTGATGTAGTTGAGCTCGCCTTTTGTGCGCCTGAAGTCCTCCAGAAACGCAAGAGCCACGTCCTTTGCGATGGCGTTTGTCTCCCTGCCCTCGGTTGGCACTCCGATAATGCCCGCCACCCTGTGGAGCTTTTTAACGTCCTTTATCTGGAAATCCTTTGCCTCGCCCTCGGCAACAGCCAGAAGGGTAAGCACCATATCTCTTGCGTGGTCCGAATGGGCCGAGGTGCCGGCCGCTATGGACCTGACCATGTTTCTTGCGGTAATGGTGGGAAGCGTGGCGCCGCATACGCCCCTGCCCTCTTCCTCGGCGTTCTTGCCGGTAAGCCTGCACGGGCCCATGTGGCAGTTTTTGCAGCATGCGCCGGTATGGCCTATGGGGCAGGGCTTGAGTTTATCGGCCCTGTCAAAGCAGGTGCCTACGCTTTCTTCCTTGGCCCATTGCAAAATCCTCTGGGCCGCCTCATTCGCGCTCTTTTTTAAACCGGGGGTTTTTTCGCTTTCAGACATCTTTTTCCTCCAGTGTCCTGTTTTATCTATATCATCGGGTCCATCTCGAGGGCCGGATGGCCTACCTTGGCAAGGTGCTCAAGGAGCTTTTCCGAATCCTCGCAGGCGTCCTCGTCCGCGATTTTATCAAGCAGGTCCGGCACCCCTTCCTCAACCGCCCTTTGCGTGAGGGCCTCCCTCAAGCTCTCTTTGAGGTTCTTGGTCATCCAGACCACGCGCTTAAGTCCGCCGTCACCGGCAAGAAACTTCCTGCTGGTGATAAAGTTCCTGCCCACGCCCATGAACCCTGGCGTCTGCATACCGCCGCCCACGGAGCCCGCAAGCGTGGAGAATTTCATCCCCGCCGGGGTCATCCCCTGATGCCCCCTCTGCACCAGCATAACGCCGTTTGCCTCGGGTATTATGGCAACTATGCACTCGAAGCATCCGCAGCTGGTCATCGGGTTTTCCATTATGGTGTAAAGGTTCAGGCTCTCAACCGCGCCGCCCGAGGCCTTTTTCAGGTAATCGTCTATGCCGGAGTACCGGCCGTACCTCGAATCCAGCAATGAGCCCTTGGTTATGGGCTGGTTGCCGCCGGTTGGGTCTATCTCGTAAGCCGCCTTGCCGTCCAGCCAGTTATACGCGCCGCACAGCCCAAGCCTTTCAGGCGATATGACGCAGACGTGACTTGGCGCGAAGCTCTGGCAAAGCAGGCAGGAATAGAATGTGTCCACAGTCTCGTCCGTGAGTGAGCCAAGGCGCTCGTCCCTTTCCTTGTAGGACTTTCTTGCGTCCTCAAGCAGCTTTTTCACCTCATCTTCCTGCGTATATATGGTGACCTGTACTTTATCTATTATGGAGCGGAACTTGTAACGCAGCATTGTGGTGAAGATGCTGCCCAGGTGTTCCAGCGTGACCCCGGCGGACTTGGCCGCCTTGTTTATCCTTATCCAGTTCAGGTCCCTCTGGCCCATGTGCCAAAGCCCCTGGGCCTCGTTTATGCCGTGGTGAATCTTCCTTTCGATGACGGACTCGAAGTCCTTCTGCATCTTGCGGCCCGCCACGTCTATAATTATTCCAAGCGGCATCTTGCCGCCGGCCTCGAACTGCTGCTTCCAGTTGTCGCCCACCACGGTGATCTTGCCGTCTTCCACCTCGTCCATCTCGCGCATGCGCACCCATTCGAAAGCCGGCGTGCGCTGGCCGCCGAACTCTATGAACATGTCCTCCTTGCGGATTCTCTCGCCCTCGAAGGCCGGGCCGTAGGCAACCGGGATGGGGGGTTTTTCGACAACTATCTTGAGGCCTCTTACCTCGATGGCCTTCTGCACTATCCTGGAGTGGTCCAGTTCCTTGTCCACTTCTTCATAGATGCAGACGCCGGTGGGATGTATAACAGGTATATCGGTGTCGGCTATGGCCGGGAAACCCATATTGATGGCCCCGGCGCCGGTGGCCCATATCGTATCGTTTAACGGGCCAAGCACTATTGCAAAGGCAAACACCCTGTCCTTCTGGTAAAGGAGGTGGGCCTTGAAATCAGCCGGCTTTTTGCCGCCAAATATCAGTGATGCGCGGATGGCCCAGTCCGCCGCGTAAAGGGCGTGCTCCACGTCGGGGCCAAGGGGGACAATCCTGGAGTCCCAGCCAAGCTCCACGCCTTTTCTTAAAAGCTGTTTTGTAACGCTGTTGCCGTTTACGTTGCCGCACAGGAACGTGAGGATGTTTTTCTCCTGGAGCTCCCTGGCTATCTTTACGGCGGTGTCGTCATCGGGGGCTGCCCCGATTATCACGGCAAAGCCGGGCATGGTGCCGTCAACAAGCTGGATGCCCAGGTTTCTCTGTATGGTGTCCGTTATGAAACCGTTGTACACGTATCCGGTTTCGGGGTCCACTGCCGGTTCCAGGCCAAGGACGGTGCGCGCGGCAAGCCATATCTCTTCCGCAAAGAGCATTCCCATGCCGGAATCGAGGGCCTCGCCCAGATATGGCAGCCAGGTTTCGCTGCCGGGCGATTCGTGCAGAAGCTCCTCGGCAAACCCGAGAGCCGTTTTCATGTCCGCCAGGGTTTTGACGGGAAAGCCCGTCATGGCGTAAATCATTGGAAGGTAGAAAGCGGTGTCAACAAACTCGAACTTGAAGTCTTCGCCCTTTTCGGCAATCGCCTTTTCAAGCGCCTCCCGGGCCTTTTCGACCATAGCGCGAGCACCCTGTATGGCGCCAGCGGCGATCAGCTTGGACATCTGGACTCCTCCTTCTGATGGTGAAGTAATTCAGTATATTATATTAGACGGAAAAAATCTAAATCAATTACCTCCAGGCAAAATTATTGGGCCGTTTGCCGGAAACGGCCCTTTATCTTTACGCTTTAAGCGTAACCCTGGCCTCTTTCAGCCAGAGAAGCCTTGAGTGCCGTATAACCGGGGCGTTTATCCTGTCCAGCACCGCAGCCGGGTCCGTCTCCAGCCCTTCTTCTTTTGCAAACGGGTGCAGTTGCGTCCTGGGCTTTGCCCTGGAGACGTTCTTTTTTACCTCCGTGCCGGTTATCGCCTTTAATTTATGGCCCATCACCTTTGCTATTTCCGTAAATATGGCGCTGTGGTCTTTTGCCTGGCCTTTCGGGGTGGCAACTGCCGATACCCGTTTAAGGCTGCCCAGATAGTCCACTATCGTCCCTTCTGTTTCAAGGGCCGCGGCCGCCGGCAGAACAAGGTCCGCCTCGCTGGCCAGCTTTGTCATATATGAGCACTGGGCTATCACAAAACCCGCAGCCGGACGCTCGTCCAGAGGCAGTTCGCCCAACGCATACAGCGCTTTCAGGCCGCCGTCCTTTATCATTGCGGAGTAGGTTTTACCCTCGGAATCCAGCCCCATAAGCATTACGCCCTTGGCGTTTGGCTCGAATGGTATTGATACCGCCTTTCCTTTTAAAAGAGCAAGATTTGAGGCCGCCTTGTAAAAGGCCGGGATTGTAAGTATTACCGGCTCCTTGGCCTCGGCGTAAAGGGCTGCGGCCTGCCTTGTCTCGTCAGTCAGCTCCGCGCCGGAGACCTTCTTTGCAAGCTCCTTGTTGCCGTTTATCCCTCTTTCGTTAAGCCCCCGGACAATGGCCTTTAATGACTGAGGCTCATCACCCCTGATATTCACCGCGGCGGCGGATGACATTGAGTTGTCCTGCGAGTTTATCACAACAAGCTTCGCCCCGCCATTCACCTTTTTCATTATGCCGGCGCCAAGGGCGGCAAGCGTTCTGGTCCACTGGTTGGTGTCTAGCCCCACCAGTACGAAGAGATCAGCCGATTCCAGGTCCGCGTGGACAGGCTCCAGTGTTTCCGGCGTGCCGTATGTGGCCGCCGTGGAGGCTGCGTTTAACGAGCCCACCACTTCTTTTGAAAACCTCTTCATCATAAGCGCGTCTTCGTTTACGATGCCAGCGGTGGAAACAAACCCCGCATCGGGGCCGGCGTCTTTCAGGACGTCCGCGGCTATATGCTCCGCCTCCTGCCAGCTTATCTCAACCAGTTTGCCGTCCACCCGCTTCATGGGGGCAAGCACCCTGGAATCCGCCTCCAGGGAATCAAACCCGAACCTTCCCAGGGCGCAGATGAACCGGCCGGCCTGGGAGCCGGCGGCTTCGGCTGCATTAATCTTTACAAGCCTGCCGTCTTTGGAACTGGCGGTAATGGCGCAGGACATGCCGCACAGCATGCAATGGGAATCCGCCTTGGCATAGTCCCACTCCCTGCCCTTCCTCCACCTGTCGGCTTCCAGCAGGGCGTTGACTGGGCATACGTCCACGCAGCTTCCGCAGAACGTGCAGCCGGACTCCTGAAGGGGCTTGTCATCAGCCGTTATTACCTTGGAGCCCACGCCCCTGCCCATGAATTCAAGCACCTTTGTGCCCTGGTCCCTGCACACGCGCACGCACCTGCCGCACAGTATGCAATACTCGGGGTCCCTTTTTATGAATGGGTTGGCCTCATCCACGGCATATCCCATCTTCTTGCGGCTGAAGCTAGATTCCTTTATGCCCATATCGTAGGCGTAGCTCTGAAGGCGGCACACGCCGGCCTTTGTGCAGGTCATGCAGTCCAGCGGGTGCATCGAGAGGATAAGGTCTATGACGAACTTTCTGGTCTCCTCAACCTTTTCCGTTTTAGTGATAACGGACATGCCCTCCTTGGCCTTGGTTGTGCAGGCCGTAAGCGGGGCCTTCATCCCTTCCACCTCAACAAGGCAAAGCCTGCAAGCGCCGATGCCCTTCATGCCCTTTAAATAGCAGAGGTTGGGGATATGGACACCGGCCGCGCCAGCCGCGTCTATAAGATTTGTCCCCTCAGGTACTTCCGTCTCGATACCGTTTATCTTCAAACGAACAGTTGACGCCATCAGAAAAACCTCCTAATGAATAATTCTCGTTTGGCCGATGCTATTGATACGGCTAGGCGGCCTTGCCCTCAGGCTGGCCAGCCGCCGAATTGGTAATAAATATTGCGCCCTCCGGGCATACCTTTATGCACTCGCCGCAGCGCGTGCATTTCTTCTGCCGTATCTCAAACGGCAGGTAGCCCGACAGCCACGGCTTCTTCTTTTCTCCAAAAATGGCCCCGTGCCTGCATACATCCTTGCAGGAGCCGCAGACGGTGCACCTGTCCGGGTTTACCCGGTACTCGACATAAGAAATGCACTGGCCGGTCTGGCAGACCCTTCCGGTAATGTGCGCCCCAAACTCAGGGCTGGCCATCCATTCGGCCAGGAACCTTGCGGTGTCCTTGCCCTTTTTGCACATGGAGGCCTCAAGCATCTCCCCGGCTATCCTCTTGAGCGCCGCCAGGTCCGCTGCGGAACCATGGCCTTCCTTTATGGCCGAAAGCCTTACGCGGGCCTCGTAGCTGCCCATGGCGCAAGGGAAACACCTGCCGCACATGGGGCCTTCAAGAAACCCCTGTATGTACAAAAGCGACTTTTGCACCGGGCAGGCATTGGCCTCGGCTTCTTTTTTTATGTCGTCAACCTTTAATTCCTTCTTCTCTTCCATGAAAAAACCTCTTAGTAAATGTCCTCGGCCATGAAAATGACCTCCGGCAGCATATAGGAGACCAGGTCCCTGTAGGAGACAATGCCCGCCACCTTGTCATCCTCAATCACGGGCAGGTGCCTTATCTTCCTTTCGGACATGAGGGTCACGGCCACGCTTATGTCCGTTGAGGCGTCCAGGGTAACCACCTCTTTGGTCATCACCTCCGAGATATTTGTGCTCTTGAACGCAACGCCCTTTGCAAAGCAGTGCATTATGTCTCTTTCGGTGAAAATGCCCTTTGGCTTCCCTTTATCATCAACTATGAGCATGGAGCCCACGTTTTCAACGTCCATGGTCTTGACCACGTCGGACAGCAGCTGATCCGGGCTGCTGGTCACTATTTTCCCGGGTTTGGCCTTCAACAGGTCTTTCAGAGTCATGCTGGCCCTCCTTTCCAATATTTCCACATGCTCAGCCGGTATGCTGAACTGTTCCTGCATTTTTACCACGCTGTGCCTTCTTATCTTCACTGCGCCGATAGGGCAGGCCTGATAGCAGGCCTTGCACTGCACGCAGTTTTCACGCTCTATGAAATACCCGCTTCTCGTCTCTTTTACGGCGTCATAAGCGCAGGCGGCCTTGCAGAGCCCGCACCTGAAGCACTCGGCAAGGTTGATGACAAACACCCCGGTGCCCTTGCAGACATTGGCGCGGCAATAGTTGTCGTAAATGTGCTCTTCGTATTCCTGCCTGAAATATTTTATGGTGCTTAGCACCGGGTTCGGAGCGCTCTGCCCAAGCCCGCACAGCGAGCCTTTCTGCACCTGGTGGCCTATATTTATGAGCCTCTCTATATCGCCCGGCCTGCCCTTGCCGCTGGTTATGCGCTCCAGAATCTCAAGCATCTGGTACGTGCCTATGCGGCACGGAGGGCATTTCCCGCAGGACTCGGACTGCGTAAAGGCCAGGAAGTACTTGGCGATGTCCACCATGCAGGTGTCCTCATCCATTACCACCATGCCGCCGGAACCCATTATCGAACCGGCCTTGGCGAGCGAGTCGAAATCTGCGGGCAGATCCAGATAGGCTTCAGGCAGGCAGCCGCCTGACGGCCCGCCGGTCTGAACAGCCTTGAATTTCTTGTCGCCCATGATCCCGCCGCCAATGTCGAAGATTATCTCCCTCAGGGTCATGCCCATCGGCACCTCTACAAGCCCGGTGTTCTTCACCTTCCCTGTAAGTGCGAAGACCTTGGTGCCCGGAGACGTCTCCGTGCCTATGCCCCTGAACCATGCGGCCCCTTTCTCGATTATTGGAGGCACGCAAGCGTAAGTTTCTATGTTGTTAAGGTTGCTTGGGTAGCCCCAAACGCCGCCGCCGCGCTCGGAAAGCCTGGGCGGACGCGGCCTGGGGAAACCCCTCTCGCCTTCTATGGAAGCAACAAGCGCGGTGGACTCGCCGCATACAAACGCGCCCGCACCCTCCCTTACGCCAAGGTGGAAATCGAAGCCGGAGCCCAGGATATTACTACCCAGGAGCCCAAGGGCCTCGGCCTCTTTTATGGCGTGGTTCAGGTGCTTCACGGCAAGCGGATATTCGTGCCTGACGTAAACGAAGCCGTACTTTGCCCCTATGGCGTAAGCGCAAAGAAGCATACCCTCAAACAGGCTGTGCGGGTCCCCCTCCATGATAGAGCGGTCCATGAACGCACCGGGGTCGCCTTCGTCGCCGTTTGCTATTACAAACTTTATCTTTTCGGGCGAGCTTTTCGTATGCCGCCATTTCTGCCCGGCCGGGAAACCCGCGCCGCCCCGGCCCCTCAGGTTTGCCTTATCAATCTCTGCCAGCACCTGGTCCGGCGTCTTCGAGGAAAGGGCTTTTTCCAGCCCGGCGTAGCCACCGGCCTCTATGTAATGAAGTATATTGGTGGGGTCTATCCTGTCGTTGTTTCTGAGCGCTATCCTTGTCTGTTTCTTGTAAAAAGGGAGGTTCAGCATCTCCGGAATAGGCTCCGAAAGGATGTCCTGCCTGTACATGGCCTGCCTGTACGGGATGCCGCCCACAACCGTTGAGCCTACCAGGGAGGCCGCCTGTTCCGGGGTTACCCTCTGGTAGAAGATGGCGTTGCCGGCCGTGTCTATATTCAACACAGGCCCCTTCTGGCACATGCCCTGGCAGCCGGTCTTTACTATCTCAAGCTCCACGCCGCGTTTCCCGGCGTCTTCTTCAAGCGCGCCAATCACCCTGGCGGAGCCCGATGCCGTGCAGGCGGTGCCGCAGCACACCCTGGCCCTTGCCTTGCCGGGCGCAAACAGATTTTCAGACAGGTTTTGCCTTAGCTTTTTAAGGTCCTCTATGCTGTTTAATCTATCCATGCTGGCGCCCGCCCCTGATCTTCCGGATCATCTGGCCCGCCTTCTTGGCGTCCACCTCTCCAAAAACCTCCTCGTTCACCGTGACTACGGGGGCCAGTCCGCAGCAGCCGACGCAACCCACGGTCTCCAGGGTGACGGACTTGTCTTCGGATGTCTCGCCTTCCTTTATGCCAAACTCTTCCTCGATGCGCTCCAGCACCTTGGCCGCGCCCCTCACGTGGCAGGCCGTGCCCATGCAGACGCAAACTATATTTTTGCCCCTCGGCTTGAAATAAAAATGCTTGTAGAAAGACGCAGTGCTGTATATCTCGGAAAGGGCAATGCCCAGCTTCTTAGAAAGCATCTTCAGCGCGTCTTCCGGAAGGTAATTATGCTCCTTCTGTATTTGCTGCAGGGCGTGTATGAGCACGCCGCGTTTCTTCTGCTCCTCCGTAATCACCCCGCCAGTCTCCCCGTAATGGCGGTCTACGTCCATCTCCTCAAAACTCATGCTGCCTCCAAAACCTGAAATAATTTAAAGCTTCAAATCTGAGCTTTGATTACTGCCGTTGCTACATTCACCCCCTGATTACGCCCTGGATTTCAAAAAGGCCGGCAGCCCGTTTGCTTCCCTGGGGCCAACCGTGATCTTCCATCCTTCAAGCTTGTCCTCTATCGCGCCGCTGAGGATTGCAACATACCCGGGGATAATCAGTTCCTTGTTTTCAATCTCGGCCTCGATGCCGCTTTCCTTAATAAACTGCGCGATCTTGGATGCCGTAAACTTGCCGGCGGCCCAGGCGGTAAGCACCGAGAGGCCTTCGGAGTCCAGCACCGCAAGCCTGCACGGCACCTTGCTGTTTTCCACCTCGCCGCTCACTATGAAATAGGTAAGCGAGAAGTTGGTGGTTATAAGGAACGGGGCCTTGGGGCCGGGCTCCCCTACCTTGTAAATGTTCTGCTGCACCTGCATCGGCACCTGCGGATCCGTATAAATGTTCTGCCTAAGCGAGAACAGCGCCAGGCTCTGCCACTTCTCCAAGTGGTCCAGAACGATTATCGAGGCGTATTTTGTCACGCTCAGCACGGCCACAACGGTTTCCAGCATATTGTCGCCCCTGCCAACAAAGTTAATGACAGGATAACCAAGGGGCTTGAAGCCCTTCTTTATGGCTGCCCGGCGGACATACGTGTTGTCCCTGAGCATTTCGCCGGCCTTCCTTGCGCCGGAATCTATAATCAGGTCCGGCACTATCGCCTTGGCTTTTTCTGTAAGTTCCGCGGCCTCATCCAGACCGGATGCCGCTATGGCCAGCGCGGCCTTCGCGTCCTTGGCCTTCTGGGCCATGGCTTCCAGGTTGTCCTTATTGGCGCCATACAAAACGGCATTCTTGCCCGCAAAGGGTTTTAATGCCGCTTCCGCAGCATCGGGCGAGGTTGTGGATATTATTACAGGCAGTTCGGGGGCCCTGGAGGCCACCAAAGAGGCCAGGGCCGCCAGCTTGGAGGCGTCGCCGGAATCGTTTGAAAGAAACGCGGCGTCAACCCTCAGCTTCTGCCCAACCCTGTCTATCTCGGATTCCATTATTCCCGCGACCACCTTTTCGGCGTCCGCCTGGGAGAGATTGTCCGATATCTTCACCGATATGGCGGACGGATTAACGAATTTCTTTTCGTGCCTGAAGAGGACGGTCTCCTCGCCAATCTTTACCGCCCTTGCGCCCGTGCCTAGTGTTATGGGCCGGATGGGCGGCGCAGAGGCCTCCCCCAGTTTCTGTTTGGCTTCTTCAGACACGTCCGGGCACTGGTCTATGGACGCCTGCCTCTGGGCAAGCTTCATCGCGAACGCCAGACAGGTGGGCTGTCCGCATTTCTTGCAGTTTGTCTTGGGTAAAAGCTTGAATATTTCTACTCCGGTCAGCGCCATTTTAGCCCTCCATCTCCGCTATGAACTTTTCAACCGCGGCAACCGCATCGGGATGCCTCATAATGGCCAGGTTAGTCCCGGCAACCAGCAGCGAGGTGGCGGTTACCGCCTCCCACGCCACACCCCTGTCTTTAAGGTTGCCCCACTGCGGGAGGTCCGCTTCAAGGGCCTGGGTCTCTTTTACCTTCCAGACGTACATGCCCACATCGGCCAGCATCGGGCCCTGGAGCACGGCATCGTTCTGCGCCAGCGCGGCCAGCTTGATCCTTTCCATAACGGAATAGGTGTACTCCAGCCCGTAGCTCAGGGCCGAGCTCATCGGGTCCGTAACAAGCCTTTCCTTGTCGAAGCCCATCTGCGTAATAAGAATGTTGAGCTGCTTGGAAAGGTTTATATCCAGCTCAGACATTGCTATCAATTTCAGGTCGTTTGCAAGCGCGGCGGCCACGATGGTCTTGTAGTTGGCCTCCTGCGCCTTGCCTAAAAGGGCATTTGTCCCCTTTGCTGCCTCTGCGGCCTTTACAAGCACCACAGAGTCCTTCTCGGCATGGTTGGAGCCCAAAATTATCAGCGGCACGTCCACTGCGGAAGCCACTTTTTTAACCGTTTCAGCCGCCTGGTCCGCGGAGATATCACCCTTGTCCGGGTGTGTGCCGGCCAGCCTGAGGGCTACCGCCTTTGCGCCAAGCTTTTCAACGCAGTGCTTTGCCCAGGTTACCGGATCAGCCGAGACACCGGCGTAAACGTCCTTCGCCATCTGCGGCCAGTCATCCGGCGGGATGTCCTGAACCTCGTAAGCTATAACCGGCTTGTTGGGATAGTTGCCCTCGAAGCCGTGGAAACTGAATACGTTTTCCCCGCCTATCTTTACGGCCTTGGCCCCATTCCCTATCGTAATCTCGAAGGTCTTCCCGCTCCAAGTCTCTTTTGGTGGCGCAAATGACATTTAATTACCCTCCTACATTTCCAGATATGAATGGGCGTACAGGGTCTTGCCCATGAATACATCTATGGTTTTTGCAGTTTCCGTGACCTCCGCCGGATCGGCAATGGCGGCAGTAAGCCCGCTATACATCAGAAGCGCAAGATAATACTTGTCCAGGACCGGGCGGACGTGCTTGGGGCACCCATTGGATATGTTGCTCAGCCCTACCACGGTCTTCATGGCCGGATCGTTTAGCTCCTGAAACATCTTTATAGCCTTTATAACGTGGGCAGCATGGTCCTGGGATGTTGCCACCTGGAGGACCAGGGGGTCCAGGTAGAGGTCTTCCAAAGGCATGCCGTATTCCATCGCGCGGGCCATTATCTCGGCCGCTATGGCGCATCTTTCCTCGGCATCGGCGGGAAGCCCGCCTTTGCCTACCGTAAGCCCTATTACCTGGGAATTGTATTTTGCCCCAAGCTCAAGTATCGGGAACCTTTCGGGGTCGTTGGATGTTGAATTAATGAGGGGGCGGCCCCATTCATTATTATGGACCTTTAACCCGGCCTCGAGCGCTTTATAATTGGTAGTATCCAGACATATTGGGGCCGGCACAACTTCCTGTATTGTGGTTACCATCCACTGCATAAGGTCTTCGCCGCCGTCCTCGGCGGGGCCGATATTGGCATCAATCATGCGGGCGCCCTGGTTGTACTGCCTTTTTGCAATTTCCTGGATGGGCCCCTTGTCTTTGGCGAACATCGCCTCCCTTACCCGTTTTGCAATGATGCTCAGTTTTTCACCGATTATCAGCATAAAATGCGCTCCTTTTATCAAAAATGTGGTCGTTCAAGTAGCAATATCCACGATAACACAGATTTTTCCGCATGAAAATGAAATTATTTTTATAATCCTATAAATACAAAAGTGAATTGATGATACCATATTTTTTTAATTTGCAATGATAGACCTATAAATTTTTCTTATCATAAAAACAGGATGCATGTTGAGCCAGCCAACGCTTTGTGATAACTTAATTTTTATGAAAAAGACCGGATTGTTTTATGATGATGTCTTCCTGCGGCACGAGACCCCGGCGGGGCACCCGGAGTGCAAGGAGAGGCTTGTAAGCATAATCAAAGCAATAGATGCTTCGGGTTTAAAAAGCAGGCTGATAATGGAAAAACCGAGGAAGGCCACCCGCCAGGAGGTAGAATGTGTCCATTCCCCGGCATACTTTGAGCGCCTGTCCGCTTTCGAGGGGTATTACGACCAGGACACCTACGTGTCTGAAGGCTCTTTTGAGGCGGCCCTCTATGCGGCCGGGGCGGTAATGAAGGCGGTTGAGCAGGTAAAAGACAGCAGGCTGGAACGGGCCTTCTGCGCCGTAAGGCCGCCCGGCCACCACGCCGAACGGGACCGCGCCATGGGCTTTTGCCTTTTCAATAACATAGCCATAGGCGCGAAAAAAGCCCGGGAGCTTGGTTTCAAAAAGGTTTTTATCGTGGATTTTGACGTTCACCACGGCAACGGCACCCAGCAGGCCTTCTATGAAGACCCGGATGTTTTTTATTTCAGCACCCATCAGTACCCGTTTTATCCCGGCACCGGGTCCGAAGCCGAGCGAGGGGCCGGCAGCGGGCTGGATACCATTTATAATGTGCCAATGCAGGCAGGCTCCGGGGTGAAACAGTATCTGCGGATATATCAGGACATTCTGCCCCCGCTGATGCAAAGGTTCAAGCCGGACATTGTCATGGTATCTGCCGGGTATGACATTTACAGTGGAGACCCGCTTGCGGCGGTAAATGTTTCAGGTGAGGGGATAAGAGCGATTATAGACGGCATACTGGCCGGGGCCGGCGGCAAGCCTTCAATTTTCGTTTTGGAAGGCGGCTATAATCTGGACGCAATTGGAGAGCTGGTTGTTATAACCCTGAAGGAATTATTGGACTACGAATAATTCCGGGTGCGGAAAACGGAACAAGAAAGGTTCCGGACCGGAATCAGGCAGGAATAGCAATCAGGGGATTAAACCGGACAAGCAAATTTTTTTATTTTTTCCGCGCTGCCGTGCTGCCGGACTATTTATTTTAAAATCGCGTTGTACCCCTGTCGTTTCAGTTCCCTTTCAACCTTCTGGGCCCCGGCGGAGGTTGAATATCTGCCCACTAAAACCCTGTATACAGCCCGGCCCCTTACCGAGGCCTTCCGGATAAATGCCGTATAGCCTTTGGCAGCCAGTTTCTTTTCAAGGTTCAGGGCGTTTGCCCTGCTGGCAAATACACCCGTCTGCACTGAATGCGCTTTCCCCTCTTTACTGGCCTGGGCCCTCACAGTGGCCAGCGCCCGCGCCACTTCATTTTTTTCTGCCGGCTTCGGACGGATAATGGCCGGACGTATATGGGCCGGGGCCTTTACCGGCTGGACAACAGCATTGGATGCCTGTTTCTTCACCGGCTTGATGGCTACAGGCGCGGTTGAAGCGGGTGCGGCAGGGGCTATCGGTGCGGGCGCCCTGGAAGAGGCGCTGTTTACGATAGCCGGGTTTGCGGCAACCGGGCTTGCGGCCGCATTCACGGCGGCTGGGTTTACCGTATTTGATTTGGCCAACGCGGGCACAGTGTCCTGAACTATAACCGGCGCGTTATCCATGGCGGACGTCTTGATTTCTTTTTTGGCGATAACATTCCGCCTGGCCTGCATATATCTGAGCACGCCAAAAGAAACAGCGGCGCCTGCCATCACTATCAAGACGACATAAACAATTTTCATGCCCATTCCGCTTCTTTTTCTGGGCTGGCCAAAAGGCATGAAATCATTGTCCTGGCTCCCCCATTTCGGCCCCATTGCATCCGCTCCTTCCTTCTGCGCACCATTAAGAATATCCTCGAACGGGTCTGCCAGGGACGGCTGCGCAGATTCCGGTCCGGATTCCGGCGGCACTGCCGGAGGCCGGCCCTCCCCGCCCTCTTTAAAATCTTGAAAATCCGCCGCATCAGCGGCTTTTTTAATTTCCTGAAATCCCTCCCCCTCTGCTTCGCCGCCTTCGGAATAGCCGCCTGCCGCCTTATTCATGGCAGGAATTTTCTCAGCGGTTTCGAAACCGGGTTTTTTTGGTTTTTCAGGCACGTCTTCTATGGATGCCCTGCATTTGAAAAGCACCTCGGCCGGGTCAACCGGCTTTTGTATAAAATTGATGATCCCATACATTGTACCGTAGCGGGGATCGTATTCCTTGTCTCCGTCGGTCACAAGCATCACAGGGATGTCCTTTGAGGCATCCTGCGAGCGGAGCTCCTTTATGAACTCCACAACCCCGTTCTCACTTAACCCCTCCACGGATGGGCTTAAGAAAAGTATTGAGGGTTTTACCCTGCGCGCCATATCCAGGCCGGATTCTGCCGTGGATGCGGTAAACACGAAATAGCCTTCACTTTCCAAAGCGGAGGCCATCTGCCTGGCGGCTTCAAAATCGCTCTCGATTATGAGGATGCCCTTAGCCATCGGGGATGCGCTAAATTATTTCATATAAGGCTTTTGAATTTCAACCTGGGCAACCAGAGGACGTGATTTAAAGCGGTTTTGAAACAGCCCCATTTACCTTGAGGACATCGATTCCAATATCCCCGCCGCCAGAAGCGGGAACATGATCTCATGATGGCCGGTAAGGGCGTAGGACTTCCCGCCTGTCATCGTAGGCCGCTTGAGGACGTTTACGGCAGGCCTGTAATGCTGGATGAAATCCATATTGACGGTAGTTATATCGTTTACCTTGTTGCCAAGGTTTCTGGCCAGGTTCAGCGCCTTTAAAAACACCTCCGGCAATACCACTGCGGAGCCAAGGTTTATATAAACCCCGCCCTCAAGCCCTGCAAGCACCGAGGCAAACAGCCTGAAGTCCCTCATGGAGGCCTCGCCTATTGCAGAGCCGTCCGCCTCCGGGTGCATGTGGATTATGTCCGCCCCGATACTTACGTGCACGGTTGCGGGCAGGCCAAGCCTGTGGCATTCCGCAAATATGCTTTTATCTTTATGGGGGAACCGGCTTTCCGCTATGCCCTTGCCCACCGATTCACCTAGCCCCAGGCCTTTTTTAACGCCGCTTTTTATCGCCCGGTTCAAAAAGCTGCCGGTCTCCTTTGCCATGCCGAACCGGCCAGTGCAAAGCTCCTGAGCTACGTCTTCAGACGTGCATCCGGCATATGAAAGTTCAAAATCGTGGATAATGGCAGCCCCGTTCGTGGCCAGTGCGGTTATTATCCCGCGGCGCATCAGGTCCATGATTACCGGGGAAAGCCCCACTTTTATGGGATGCGCGCCCATGCCAAGCACAACGGGCCTCCTGGCGGCCCTGGCCCTGGCAACCGCCTCCGCCACGCCCTTGATGTCCGACGCCGCAAGTATGCCAGGAAGGCCGGCCCAGAATTCGGCAAAACTCATTCCGGCTTGGGGCGCGGAGGCCAGCCTGGCCAGTTCCACTTTCGATTTTCTATTCAAAAGGGGCACTGTCTTTACCTTCTTCAGGTTCAGCGGCTTAGGTTTCATGCTTCCTGCCATAGAGGAGATATTAACATAAAAAACCTGCCCGGCGGAGCAGCGGCGCCAGACAGTGGATCTGACGGGTTTCACAATCCCGAACAGCCTGTTTTTATGTTAGAATCTGACTTTATGGAGGAAATAGGCGTAGTAAAGAGCATCCGGGGCAGGTTCGCAATAGTCTCCGTTCCAAAAAAACAGGGGGTATGCGAAAGCTGCACAATGGGAACGTGCCATGTTTCCGGTGAAGAATCGGAGATAGAGGCCCTGAACGAGGCCGGCGCCATGGAAGGGCAGAAGGTGCGGGTGGTCCTCAAATCCATCTCCTACCTTAAAGGTTCCGCGATTGTCTATGGCTTGCCAGTGCTTTGCCTTATAATCGGGGCCGTCATGGGAAAGCAGCTGCTGCCTCCATATTTCCCGTCAAGTGACCCCAACCTGCTGTCCGCCGCCGGAGGGTTCGGGCTTTTTTTTGTATCGTTTGCGGCGGTTTGGGCGTGGAGCAGAAAAGCCGAAAAGAAGCTCGAGTATAAGCCAGTTATAGAGGAGATCCTGGAATAAACCCCAGGGACCCGTCCCGCCCGGGACCGGTCCCCCATAATGGAGGTGTCTTTCTATGGCTCAGGGCACGCTTACTTCAATCCGGAATGTCGTATTGTTATCTCATGGCGGGGGCGGCAAAACTTCGCTTATCGAGGCCATGCTCTTCGACGCAGGCGCAATCGATCGCATTGGCACCGTGCAGGACGGCACTACCAGCATGGATTTTGAACCGGAGGAGATCCACCGCAAGATCACTCTGGGGGTAAAACTGGCGTTCTTTGACTGGAAAGGCGCCGAGATGAACCTGATTGACACGCCCGGCTTCATGAATTTCATAGAGGAAGCGCACGCCGCCGCGCGCGCGGCGGACGGCGCGCTTCTGCTTGTAAGCGCGGACTCCGGCGTAAAGCCGGAGACCGAAAAGGTTTACAGCTACGCCGAGGAATTCGGGCTTCCGGTGGTCGCTTTCATAAACGGCATGGACAAGGACTCAGCGGATTTCCAGAATACCCTCTCCTCGATAGAAGAATCATTTAAAAAAGAAGCCATACCGCTTAATATCCCGATAGGCGCGGGCGCGTCTTTTCAGGGCCTTGTGGACCTGCTGGAGATGAAGGCCTATGTTTACGAGAAGGGCAAATCCAGAGAGGTCCCCATACCTCCGGATGCCGCCCCGGAAGCTGAAAAATACAGAAAAAAACTGATCGAGAAGATAGCGGAATCGGATGACAACCTGCTGTCCATATACCTGGACGGAGGGACGCTTAAGCCCGATGAAATAACGCTTGGCATAAAGGTTGGCGCGGCCGCCCGGAGCTTTATCCCGGTAATTGCCGGATCGGCATTAAAGAACATTGGGGCGGACAAGGCGCTGGACGCCATTTTGCTTGCACTGCCCTCGCCTGATGAGGCAGTAAAGACAATGCACATAAAAGGCAAAGACCCCAAAACCGGCCAGGAGATAGAGCTGAATCCGGATGAAAAGGGCCCGCTTGCGGCCTATGTGTTCAAGACCATTGCGGACCCGTTTGCCGGAAGGCTCTCCCTGTTCAGGGTATATTCGGGTTCTGTCCATGCGGACTCCACCGTCTATAACCCGGTTTCAAAATCCAGGGAGAGGATTGGCCAGATATTCCATCTGCTTGGCAAAAAACATATTCCGGCGCAGAAGATTGACGCGGGAGAGATCGGGGTTGTTGCAAAACTAAAGGAGACCAACACCGGCGTCACCCTTACAGATGAGGCCCACCCGGTGGTGCTGCCGGAAGTGAAACTGGCCGAGCCGTTAATATCGTACGCCATCGCACCCAGGTCCAAAGGGGAAGAAGACAAGGTAAGCTCCGGCCTTCACAAGCTTCTGGAGGAGGACCCCACGCTGCGCTTCCATCGCGATGAGGAGACCAAAGAGATGCTGCTTTCAGGGATGGGCCAGCTTCATATTGAAGTTGCCCTGGAAAAGCTCAAGCGGAAATTCGGCGCTGAAGTGGAGATGAAAACACCGAAGATAGCATACAGGGAGACGATCACCGCCTCCACAAAGGCGCAGGGCAAATATAAAAAGCAATCCGGCGGCAAGGGGCAATACGGCGACTGCTGGATAGAGGTAAAACCGCTTAAAAGAGGTTCCGGTTTCGAGTTCCTGGACAAGGTGGTGGGAGGCGCAATCCCCAGAAATTACATCCCGGCCATCGAAAAGGGGATAGCCGAAACGCTGCGCGAAGGCATAATGGCCGGCTACCCGATGGTGGACTTGAGCGTGTCCGTCTATGACGGCTCCTTCCATCCGGTGGATTCCTCGGAGATGGCCTTCAAGATCGCGGGGTCGCTTGCCATAAAGAAAGCCGCCGTCGAGGCCCGCCCCGTACTGCTGGAGCCCATTATGAAGGTGGATATTGTAGTGCCGGAAGAATCGCTTGGCGGCGTGATAGGGGACTTGAACGCAAAAAGAGGCAAGGTGCAGGGGATGGAGCAGGCCGGGCATAACCAGAGGGTAGCCGCCCTTGTGCCCATGGCGGAGCTGCTTACATACGCCAACCAGCTGCACAGCATGACCGCGGGCAGGGGCGTTTACACAATGGAATTTTCGCATTACGAACAGGTGCCGCCACATATCACCCAGAAGATAATCGCCGAAAGACAGGCCGAAAGAAAACAGAAAGAGGAATAAGAGCAAATATTACCCGCCGCCCTTTATAATAGAAAGCCGGAGTGCTAAAGCCTCCGGCTTATCCGGGCGCTGCCTTGTCCGCCCCCCGTTAATTAGGAGCAATTGAATGAGCGATATAAAAGATTACAAGGATACGCTTAACCTCCCGCAAACCGGCTTTCCAATGAAAGCCGATCTGCCCAAAAAAGAGCCCGGCATGATCCGGCAATGGGAGGGAAAAGGCATATATAAAAAAGTGCTCGATAAAAACCGGGCCAACCCTGGTTACGTTCTTCACGACGGGCCGCCTTATGCAAACGGCCATATACACATGGGCCATGCCTTAAACAAGATACTGAAGGACATTATCGTCAAATACCGCTCTATGAAAGGGTTTCTAAGCCCTTATGTGCCCGGATGGGATTGCCACGGGCTTCCGATAGAATTGCAGGTGGACAAGCAGCTTGGCGACAAAAAGGCCGCAACCTCCGTGCTGGAAAAGCGCAGGCTTTGCAGGCAGTACGCCTCCGGCTTCGTGGACATACAGCGGGAGGAGTTCAAGGGCCTGGGGGTGTTCGGGCTCTGGGAGCGCCCCTACCTCACCCTGACCAACGATTATGAGGCAGCCATAGTGCGGGAGTTCAACTCGTTTGTAAAAGGCGGATTTGTATATAAAGGGAAAAAGCCCGTCTACTGGTGCCCCAACGATGTAACCGCGCTGGCCGAGGCCGAGGTTGAATACGCGGAAAAGGAATCCCCTTCGGTATTCGTCCGGTTTAAAATGCTGGAAGAGGACGCTGCCAAGTTAGGATTAACCGGCGATGTATGGCTGGTCATCTGGACCACCACGCCCTGGACCCTGCCCGCCAACCTTGCACTGGCCGTAAACCCGCAGCTGCAATACAGCGCGGTAAAATGCGGCGTCGGCATACATATACTGGCCACTGAAAATTACGGGCGCATCGGGGACGAGCTTGGCATAAAAGGCGAAACCGTGCATTCGTTTGCAGGGGCCACGCTTGAAGGGCTGCGGGCGCGCCACCCGTTTATAGACAGGATGTCCCGCGTTATCACGGGGGATTTCGTAACCTCCGAAGACGGCACAGGAATCGTTCACATAGCGCCCGGCCACGGCGAGGACGACTATGCCGCTGGCCTCAGAAACGGGCTGGACGTTTACGCCCCTGTAAACGATTACGGCAAATTCGCCGGAACGGGGCTGGACTGGCTGGAAGGCGAATTCGTATTCAAGGCCAACCGCAAGATAATAGATGTGCTTACTGAAAAAGACGCGCTCATCCTGGAGAAGAAGATAACCCACTCCTATCCGCATTGCTGGCGCTGCAAGAAGCCAATTATATTCAGGGCCACGGAGCAGTGGTTCATCTCCATAGAGCACGAGGCCCTCAGGCAAAAATGCCTGGATGAGATAGACAAAACCCAGTGGGTGCCCCAGTGGGGCAAAAACCGGATACGGGGCATGATGGAGACCAGGCCGGACTGGTGCGTTTCCAGGCAGCGCTCCTGGGGCGTGCCGGTAACACTTCTGTCCTGCAAAAACTGCGGGACGGCTGTAACCGATCCCGCAGTGCTGGGCAAGACAGAGGCGCTTGTGGCCGAACACGGCTCCGACATCTGGTTTGAAAAAGAGGCGGATGCGTTCCTGCCGGAAAATTTCAAGTGCCCAAAATGCGGCGGCGCACAGTTCCAGAAGGAAAAAGATATACTGGACGTCTGGTTCGATTCAGGCGTAAGCCATGCCGCCGTGCTCACCGGCAAGGACGGGCTTACATGGCCTGCGGACCTGTACCTGGAAGGCTCGGACCAGCACAGGGGATGGTTCCACAGCTCGCTTATATGCGGGGCCGCCGTCAAAGGGTGCGCGCCTTACAGGGCCGTGCTTACGCACGGGTTTGTGGTGGACGGGAAGGGCAAGAAGATGTCCAAATCCCTTGGCAATGTAGTTGCGCCAGGTGACATTATCAAAAAGCACGGGGCGGAAATACTGAGGCTCTGGGTGTCCGCCGAGGATTACAAGGACGACATCCGGCTGTCCGGCGAGATTGTGGAAAGGCTGGCCGAGGCTTACAGGAAGATAAGGAACACCGCAAGGTTCCTGCTTGGCAATATCTCCGATGCGGACCAGTCCGCAAAAGGCGATATCGCATATGAGGAAATAGACCGCTGGGCGTTGTCGCGCCTTCAGGGGCTTATAAAGGACGTGGATGACTCGTACCGGAATTTCGCCTTCCACGAGGTATATCACAGGCTTTATAACTTCTGCGTTGTGGACATGAGCTCATTCTACCTGGATATCCTGAAGGACAGGCTTTACACATATAAAAAAGATTCTCCGGCCCGCAGGGCGGCGCAGGCGGTACTCAGGGAGATACTCACGGCCATGGCCCGGCTGATGGCCCCGGTGCTCTCGTTTACAGCCGAGGAGATCTGGGCGCATATGCCCTGGGAAAAGGAAGAGAGCGTCTTTCTGGCCGGGTTCCCGGTGCCCGATGAAAAACTGATGGACGGGGTGCTGGAGGCCCGGTGGGAAAAACTCCGCGCCATAAGGGACGAGGTGAACAAGGCTCTGGAGATAAAGCGGAAAGACCGCGTTATAGGAAACGCACTGGAGGCAAAAGTTACCGTGTCCGCAACGGACCCGGAGAGCAAAAAGCTTCTGGCGCAATACGCGGGCTTCCTGCCCACCCTGTTTATAGTATCACAGGCGGAAGCGGCGGAAGCCATATCCGGACAGGCGGACGTGTTCGAGTCCGCGGAGCTGCCGGGGCTGAAGGTAGCCGTGGCCAGGGCTGAAGGCGAAAAATGCCAGAGGTGCTGGAATTACAGCACCGATGTCGGCACTATAGAAGGAGCTGAAGGCATATGCGGCCGCTGTTTCAAAAATCTTTCGTAGCCGCCGCGGCAATTCTGGTAGCCGCGGACCAGTACACCAAGTGGCTGTCGCATAAGCTGATACCGCCTGGCGGCCAGGTGAACGTGCTTTCATTCTTCGGTTTTGTAAACGTGATAAACAGGGGGGCCGCATTCGGAAGCCTTCAAAACCTTGGCAATATTCCGTTCATGATATTGGCCGGCATAGCCATAATAATAGTGCTGGCCATTGCTTACAGGGACCGGGAAAACCGGGTTGGGCTGGTGCTCATACTCTCAGGCGCCGCGGGCAACCTGATAGACAGGGCCATGCTGGCCCATGTTAGGGATTTCATAGACCTGCACGCCGGAAGCCACCACTGGCCAGCGTTCAACCTGGCGGACTCATACCTGACAATTGGCGTGATACTTATACTGGCAAAGGAAGTTTTCAAAGAGAAAAACCACAGCTGATCTATCGGCCTGAAGACGTAAGCTCCCGGTACTTCCGCATGTCATTTGCCGCCTTTGCGCTTTCCCCCAGCTTCCCGTGCACGATGGAAAGCCCCATGTAAATCTCGGGGTCATCCGGGCTGGATTTGCGCGCCTCCCTTAAAAGGGCCTCGGCCTTTCTGACGTTTCCCCGCCCAAGCGCCAGCTCCGAAAGTCTTATGCGCGGAAAGGAAAACCCTCTATCTAAAGCCGCGGATTTCTCAAACTCATCATAAGCGGCTTCCTTATCATCCTGCTTCAGGCTGGACACGCCAAGAGCGCTCCAGAGCATGGCGTTTGAGCCGTTGTACACCAGCGCCCGGCGGAGCATGGCGGATACCTCCTGGCTGCCCAGGGCGCGTCTTATAATGAGCCAGCCAAGATAATTGGCCGTGCTATTATTTGCCGAATAGTAAAGGCAGCTTGCCGCCTCCCGGACAAGCGCCGGGAGTATCTTCGGGTCCGCCTCGTCCGCCGCAAGCTGTTCTTCCGATGCGTTGGGCAGGAAATATTTGAGCCCATATCTGCTTATAACAGGCCCGTTTGCGGGAGAGTTTTTTATAGAGACCACCGCGGCTTCGTCCCAGAAAAGCGGTACCCACCTGGGGCCCGTAAAGACCATGGCGGATTCCACCTCGCCATTGCCGTACACGGCGTAATTGATATGGAATTTACCGGTAAAATCCGGGTCCATGGTCATGGCCGTTATGTCGGAGAAGAAAACATGGTTATAAAGGAATATGCGCCTTTGCGGGAAAAGCTTATAGGCCAGATATCCCCCCATATGCCCCGGGTTATACATATTGCCTTCCAGATTTGCCTCTTTCACAAATCTGGCCGCGCCAACCGGCAGTACGCTCTGGTTCAGCTTGTACCCGATGCGGTACGGCCCGTCCGTATTAAATTTGAAGGCCGCAATGTAAATGACGCAAATGGAAAGCCCGGCGGCGGCTATCATTTCCAATGTAATTTTGGGCCGGCCAATCCTCAGCCTTTCAAGAAGGCCCGCCAGCCGGCCCGTTCTGCCGGCAAGCACCGGGACCGAGACCAGCCCGAATACCGAGATCATTCTTGAATACCTCAACGAAAGCGCCGTGTAGGCCGCCATCACCAGTATCCCGGCAAGGTTGCGCCCGTCACCACCGGCAAATGAGAAATCCCGTCTCCTGGTGGTAATCAATACCAGTATCCAGGCCCCGGCCAGCACAGACCAGAAAAGGGGGAACCCGCCCAGCATCAGCGGGGACATGAACTCCTCGTTAACCGAAATCATGACCGAATTTTTCAGGTATCCGGCAAATATGTCATATGACCGGAAACCGTAGGGGCTTACCAGCATGGCGGCGGCAGCCACCGCGCAGACCAGAAGGACTTTTCTGGAGAAATCCAAATCCTGCCCTGGTTCTTTTTTGCGGTAGATAATCAGCCTTGCCGCCTCCACGAACGCGTAAATTACAAGCATAACCAGCCCGAATACGGCCCCCTGCAAAAAATCCCATACTATCATTGCCGGGGGCAGAAGCCACAGCCATCGCGGCCGCAGCCGGAGGTTCTTGCAGCCGTGGTAAATTAAAAGGACCAGCGCAATCAGCATATAGGAAAAAAGCTGGGGCCGCACAGCGTACCGCTCGAAAGCCATCAGCACGCCCATCACAGGAAACAGAAATGCCGGCAAGACAAGCCCCCGGCCTTCGTAAAAGGCGGCTGCATAAAGCATGGTAAACATCAGTGCAACCAGAGCGGACTTCAGCACCGCAAGCCCGGCTGCCCCGGCTGCGGAATATACGAGGTAAAAAATTACCTGCGAAAGCCATTCGTGGTCGCTGTATTTAAACCCCGCTTTGGTGTATGAAAACACCTCCTTGTTTAAAATCCTGCCCTGCTGCACAATCTGCTTGCCGTTAGCGATATGCCAGAACGTGTCCGGGTCGGAGATGGGATAATTTACAAGCAGCAGCACGGCGGCAAGGGCCAAAATAAATGCCATAAATGTGACATGCGGCGACACGCCTGTTGCCCGGCCCCAAAAAGCAAAGCCGTCCGCCTCTTTCGAAGCGGACGGCTTGTTATCAGAAGTAATTTTCAAGGACTCCAAAGGCCTTTATGGTTTGCGGCTTAAAAAACCTGTTCCCGCTCCATGGCCTCCAGCATCTCTTTTCTTTCCTGGTCGTCCCGGCAATAGATGGCAAACGGCATCACCTTCAGCCGCTCCATGCTTATATCCTCGCCGCATTCCTCGCAGATGCCGTAGGTGCCTTCCGAAAGCTTGCGGAGGGCCTCATCTATCTTTTTGAGGTTTTCCATATGAGCAGAGAGCTGGCGGAGGCTGATGTCCTCCGAAAGGTCCACAACGGACCAGTCGCCATCGTCGAGGGCTGTGTCCACAAGCTGCCTGTTCTCACCCTTGGCATATTTGCCTATCTCCCGCTTGGCCTCGGAGAGAATGTCCTGCCGGTACTTAAGGAGCTGTTTTTTCATGATCTCGGTCCTGTCAGCCTCAGGTGCTGGCGAACCAGCTGGCTTTTTGGCCGCCTGCGCCTTTTTAGGGGCCTCTTTACGGGCTGCCTGGACCTGCTTTTTTTCCGCTGCCTTGCCGGCGGCCTTCGGTTTTTCTTTTTTCTTGATTGTCTTGGCCGGCATTATTTTTTCTCCTGCGGCTGGTGCGCCCCTGCCGCGCCCATTCCCGGTGTACCGGGTACGGCGGGCTGGGCCTCGCCTTCTTTATGAATTTCCTGTATGCTCCTCACCTTAATGCCAGCCGCCTGCAGCGCCTTCTGAATGTCCACCGCCCTGGCATCCTCCACTTTAAGCATGTAATTGGCTTTCACCCGCTAAACCTCCATTATCTCTTTCTCTTTGGCGGAGAGGATTTCGTCTACTTTCTGTATGTGCTGGTCGGTCCTGTGCTGGACTTCATCCAATGCCTTTTTGGTATCGTCTTCACTGATGTGTTTGTCTTTTTCAAGCTTCTTCAGTGCCTCGTTGGCATCCCGGCGGATGTTCCTGAGCGCCACTCTGGCTTCCTCGGCCTTCTTGCGGATGACCTTTACAAGGTCCTTCCTGCGGTCCTCGGTGAGCGGCGGAATCGGTATCCTGATTACTTTCCCGTCATTTGCCGGCACCAATCCCAGGTCCGATTTCATTATAGCACGCTCTATGTCGGCCACCAGCCGCTGCTCCCAGGGCTGTATCATTATCAGCCGGGGTTCCGGCACGCTGAGGGCCGCCAACTGGTTTATGGGGGTGTGCGTGTTGTAGTACTCCACCGTTATTCCGTCCAGGAGGGCCAGTGACGCCCGGCCGGTCCGCACCGCGTTCATTTCCTTGCGGAGGGCCTCAACGGTCTGGTCCATCTTGTGGACCATCTTGTCTTTAATCTCTTTTTCCATCGGTCCCTATCCGCGTGCCAACCTTTTTCCCCTCTACAAGGGCCTTTATGTTGCCTTCCCCCTTGAGATTAAATACCACAATAGGCATGTTATTGTCCATACATAAAGTAATGGCCGTGGAGTCCATCACTTTGAGGCCTCTTTTTATGACCTCCAGATAGGTAATGGAACCGAATTTTTTGGCCGTCCTGTCCTTTACCGGGTCCGACGTGTAAACGCCGTCCACCTTGGTTGCCTTGCAGATAACGTCCGCGTCTATCTCCATGGCCCTCAGGGCAGCGGCTGTATCCGTTGTGAAAAACGGGTTGCCGGTGCCGGCGGCAAAGATGACCACCCGCCCCTTTTCAAGGTGCCGGACCGCCTTCCTTCTTATATATGGCTCCGAAAGCTCGCGCATCTCTATCGCGGACTGCACCCTTGTGGGTACCCCCTTGTTTTCAAGCGCACTCTGCACCGCAAGCGCGTTTATGACCGTTGCAAGCATCCCCATGTAATCGGCGGACGCCCTGTCCATGCCGTGGGTGGTTGCCTCCACCCCCCTGAATATATTGCCGCCGCCTATCACCAGCGCCATCTGCACGCCTGTGGATTTTATTGTGGTCTTGATCTCCCCGGCAATAAAATCTATGGTGACGGGATCAATGCCGTAGCCGCGATCGCCCATAAGGGCCTCGCCGGACAGCTTCAGCAGTATCCGGTTATACTTCTTTTTTTGCAGTCTCGCCAAGCTGGTACCTTGTAAACCGGCTTATCACTATGTTTTCGCCCACCTTGGCAACGGCGGCGGTAACCATGCCGCCAACCGTAAGCTTGCCTTCGGGGTCCTTTACGAATATCTGGTCCATAAGGCAGCACTCCGAATAAAACTTGTCGAGCTTGCCCTGGATGATCTTCTCAACCACGTTTTCCGGCTTGCCCTGCACCTGCTGCCTGTAAATTTCCTTTTCCTTTTCGATTACGTCGGCTGGGACTTCCTCCCTGTTCAGGTAAGCCGGGCCCGCAGCAGCTATGTGCATGCCGATGTCCTTCACAAGCAGCTTGAAATCGTCCGTGCGGGCGACGAAATCGGTCTCGCAGTTTACTTCCACAAGCACGCCTATCTTGTCCATGTGTATATAGGAGCCGATGAGCCCCTGGCAGGCCGCCCTTGCCGCCTTCTTCTGCGCGGTGGCAAGCCCCTTCAGCCGGAGCATCTCAACCGCCTTGTCCACGTCCCCATTGGACTCCGAAAGCGCCTTCTTGCATTCCATCATTCCGGCGCCGGTCTTGTCCCTGAGCGTCCGGACCATTTCTGCCGTTATCATTATTCCGCCACCCCCGGCGCGGAAATTTCAGCGGCTGCTGCAACTGCCGCCTGCGGCGTTGATTGGGCCGGGGCCTCTTCCGCGGCAATCTTCTGCTCTATCGCGGCCGCTTCCCCGGCGCTTGCCCCGGACTTGCCGCTTATAGCCCTGCCTTCCAGAACGGCCTCGGCCATCTTGGAGGATATAAGCATTATGGCCCTGATGGCGTCGTCGTTGCCGGGGATCACGTAGTCGATCTCATCGGGGTCGCAGTTGGTGTCCACCACTGCAACCGTGGGAATGGAGAGTTTCCTGGCCTCCTGCACGGCTATCCTCTCTTTCCTGGGGTCTACTATGAAGATGGCCCCCGGAAGCGCAGGCATGTCTTTTATGCCGCTAAGGTATTTTTCCAGCTTGCCTCTTTCCTTCTCCAGGAGGGAAGCCTCTTTCTTTGTAATCCTTTCCATCGTGCCGTCCTGGCGCATTGTCTCGATTTTCCTGAGCCGGTCTATGCTCTTTTTGATGGTGGTGAAATTGGTAAGCATGCCGCCAAGCCAGCGCTGGTTTACAAAATAGCACCCGGACCTTCTGGCCTCCTCGGCAATGGAGTCCTGCGCCTGCTTCTTGGTGCCAACAAAGAGCACCGGCTGGTTGGTTGCTGAAACCTGCCGGACAAAGCCGTATGCCTCTTCGAGGCCTTTGAGTGTTTTTTGAAGGTCGATGATATAGATGCCGTTGCGCTCTCCAAAGATATATCTTTTCATCTTCGGGTTCCAGCGCTTCACCTGATGGCCGAAGTGTACACCGGCCTCCAGAAGTTCTTTCATGGATGCAACCATACGGAAGTCTCCTCTTGGTTTTTCCTCCGCCCGCCGCCCTTGCGCTCCCCAGGGGAGAACCTTGCAGGGTCAGCCTTGCCGGGCGTGTGAAATACAGTCCTACAATCTAGCATAAACTCATTATTTTCTCAAGTTTTTTGGGAGAATCTGTTAAAATCCCGCATGACCGGGTTAATTTCGGCGGTGCCGTTTGAGTCTGCGGAAATCCTGGCCCGGATGAAAGGGGTAAGGACCATCCGTGGCGGGATAAAAACAGGGGTAATCGAAGGCAGGAATGCCGCTTACATCTGCTCCGGGATAGGCATCGCAAACGCCGCGATGGCAATCACGCTGCTGTCTGAAATAGCTAGGCCCCAATGCATCATACTTTTCGGGATTGGTGGCGCATACCCGCATTCCGGCCTGTCCATTGGCGAAGTGGCGGCAGCTTCCGGGGAGGTTTACGCGGATTCCGGGATAAATACGGGCAAAAAGACGGCGGGGTTCAAGGAAACAGGTTTCCCGCTGCTCAAAATAAAAAATAAAAAGTATTTCAACAGTTTCCCTTTATCAAAAAACATGCTGGTTAAAGCAAAAAAGACCGGGATAAGCGCCGGCGTATTCCTCACGGTTTGCGCGGCCAGCCGCAGCAGGCAAAGGGCCTTGGCACTGGAACGGGATTTTAGCAGTCCTCTTATTGAAAACATGGAAGGCGCGGCGGCGGCGCATGCGGCACTGGCATGCGGTGTCCCGTTATTGGAAATCCGGGGGGTCAGCAACATAGCCGGGGACCATCCTTCAAAATGGCGGCTGAAAGAGGCCGCAATTAATTGCCAGAAAACGGTTTTTGGCGTATTAAGCCAGCTATAACATTAATTCCGGCATTGCAATTCCAGAACCTTCCTCAGAACTAGCTCTGAAGCGAAAATAGAGAAGAAGTTGCGGCTGGCAAGCGGGCGGGGAAATCGCAAGCCGGCCCAGTCCCGCCCGGGCGGAATTGAGGGCGCCCTAATTTTTTGATAACGACGGGGTTGACAAGGTCTGCTTTGTCTTCGCCACAACCGGCACAAGCGAATTCCAGGCACGGACAAACTGGTTGCCTATTCTAGGCATTTGACTGACCAGGTGCCCGTAATACTTCCGGTTCTGCTGCACATAGAAATCATAGCTGTTGCCGCTCTTGAGGTTGTAAAAAAACTCCGCAGAGGAGTTCATATAAATATCCAGCGCCTTTGAATAGGACATCGTCTCTTTTCCGAACTCTTCGCCCCGGTTAATAAGGCTGAAAATGGCATTCTTGGTGTCCGAAGGAGGTATTACACTGGCATAAAAATCCAGATAGACAGCAGACTTCAGGAAGCTCTCGCAGGCCGTGCGCCACTGGGCGTTGCAGGCGGCTGTTTTGCTGAATATATTGCCCAGCTTTTTGTAGTCCCCGTCCTTGCCGGCCATGGCTATCTCTGAAAGGCGCGGGTATATCTGCACCATGTATATCCCGTTTAACTTACGAAGCTTGTCCATGTAGTCCGCCAGGCTTTTTCTGACGGCTTCCTTGGCGGCTGTGGTCCCGAAAGGGGCCGGCGTCACTTCTGCGGGCGGCATAGGGGACAATTTGGCCGGTTGGTAAACTACCACCGCCGGGGCGCTCGCGCACGAAAACGAGAGCAGGGCCACAGCTGCCATTATTATATGTATTTTACGCATTGTGGGCGTATTATAGACCAGAACCATACCACATTTCAATCAATCTCACTATTTGGCGCGAATTCTCAAACGGGTCTCCCGCAAGCAGGGCGCCGGAAATGGCAACGGCATCGGCCCCGGCCTCCAGCACACCGTGGATATTGGCGGCCGTGATGCCCCCGATAGCGGTAACCGGCACCCGTGATATCTTCTTTATCCGGGCCAGGGACGCAGCCCCTTTGGGAGGCCCGGCATCCTTGGTGGCGGTATCGAATACCGGCCCGAAGCCTATGTATCCGGCCCCAGCCTCCGATGCCGCCCGCGCCTCCGTTTCGCTGTGGGTAGAGATGCCTATAAGCATTTTTTCGCCCACAAGCGGCCGTACAGCCTCTATGGGCAGGTCGTCCTGGCCCAGGTGGACGCCGCCCGCGCCGCAGGCAAGCGCAATATCGGGATAGTCATTAATTACAAGAACAGCCCCGAAGGAATCCGCCGCCTCTTTTAAAAACAATGCGGCCCCGTATACCTCTTTGCGCGGGGAGTCCTTCATCCGGAGCTGGACCCAGCGGATACCGCCCTTCATCGCCATTACCGCCTGCTCTACCGGGGAATGCCTTGGGTGGCGGCCAGTAATGAAACAGACGCCTCCAAGGAACGGCCGGCTCATTCAGTGGCGCTGGGTGGGTTAATATCTTTGCGGGGCTGGCCGGCGGACTGGTCCCCGCGGGACTGGTCCCCGTTCATCCTCTCCACAAAGCCGGTATCGATTTTCCCTTGCAGGAACGCTTCGTTTGCAAGCACTTTTTTGTGGAACGGGATAGTGGTTTTTATGCCTTCAATAATGAACTCGGCCAGGGCCCTCCGCATCCTGGCTATCGCTTCCTGCCTGTTTGCGCCGTGTACGACCAGCTTGGCTATAAGAGAGTCGTAATTCGGCGGCACGCACCAGCCGCTGAAGGCGGCGGTATCCACGCGCACACCCGGCCCGCCCGGAGGGATAAAAGTATCTATCCGGCCTGGAGAGGGCAGGAAGCGCTCCGGGTCCTCGGCGTTTATGCGGCACTCGATTGAGGCGCCCCTGGGCCTGTAAAACCGCTTTACGCTCATCTCATTACCCGCGGCTATGCTTATCTGTTCCTTTACCAGGTCCACCCCCATCACAGCCTCGGTGACCGGATGCTCCACCTGTATGCGGGTGTTGAATTCCATGAAATAAACCTCTCCGTCGGGCGCAAGAATGAATTCCACCGTGCCAAGGTTCCTGTATTTGACCGCCCTGGCGGCCCTGATCGCGTAGTCGCCGATTTTCTTGCGGAGCTTCTCGGACACGCAGGACGAAGGCGACTCCTCTATCAGTTTCTGGTGCCTGCGCTGTATGGAGCACTCGCGCTCGCCCAGATGCATCACCCTGCCCTTGTTGTCCGCCATTATCTGCACTTCTATGTGCCTGATGGGGCGGACGAATTTTTCCAGATATAGCTCGCTGGAGCCGAACGCGCCCAGGGCCTCCCGCTGGGCTATCAGAAACGCCTCCTCGACGCCCTCCTCGGACTCCACTATCTTCATCCCCCTGCCGCCGCCGCCCATCGCGGCCTTCAATATGACGGGGTAGCCTATCTTCTTTGCGGCCTTATGCGCCGCGGCTATGCTCTCCACTACGCCCTCGCTGCCGGGGATGACAGGCACGCCTTTTTTCTTCATGACGGCCCTGGCCTTGGCCTTGTCGCCGCCAAGCCGTATATTTTCGGCTGTGGGGCCAACAAAGGTTATGCCGGAGGCAGCGCAGGCTTCGGCAAACTGCGGGTTTTCAGACAGGAAACCATAACCAGGGTGTATCGCTTCCGAATCCGTAAGCTCGGCTGCCGTAAGTATGGCAGGGATATTCAGATAGCTCTGGTCCGGCGATGCGGGGCCGATGCAAACCGCCTCGTCGGCAAGCCTTACATGCAGGCTTTCCTTGTCGATATCGGAATAGACGGCCACCGTGCGGATGCCCATTTCCCGGCAGGCCCGGATAACCCTGACGGCTATCTCGCCGCGGTTGGAAACAAGTATTTTTTTAAACATCAGATGGCTTCTCTTTATGCATCCGGGCCGGCAGGCTCTATAAGGAAGAGGGGCTCACCGTATTCCACAGGCTGTCCGTTTTCAACCAGTATGCGCGCGATAACGCCTTCCACTTCGGACTCTATCTCGTTCATGAGTTTCATGGCCTCTATTATACAGAGGACCTGCCCTTTTTTGACCCTTGCGCCCATCTCCGCAAACGATGGGGCGTCCGGGCTGGATGCCCTGTAAAACGTGCCCACCAGGGGTGCCGTTACGGTAATCAGCCTTCTTGTGTCCTCTTCCTCGCCCATTTTTATCTGCGGCGCGGCAGGCCCCGGTTCGGCCGCCCTGGGCAGATCTATCTGCGTAAAGAACCTGCCCCGCCTTATCTTTACCTTGGACCCTTCTTTTTCTATCTGGAATTCGGTAATGTCCGTGTCCTTCAGAAGGTCCAGAAGGGCCTTTATTTCATCGAGTTCCATTATCTATTTATTTACCCTTTCAACGTATTCGCCGCTCCTGGTGTCCACCTTGATTATGTCACCCTGGTTGATATGAAACGGCACCTTTATGGGGGCGCCGGTTTCAAGCTTGGCCGGCTTGCTGCCGCCGCTTGCGGTGTCGCCCTTGAAACCAGGCTCGGCCTCGGCCACTTCCAGTTCCACGAATATTGGCAGTTCCACGCCTATGGGCTGCCCTTTATAGTATATGGCGGTGACGTTCATGTTCTCCTTGATGAAGAGCCTTGCGTCGCCCAGCTGTTTTTCCGTGAAGGGGTGCTGCTCGTAGTTCTCCGTGTCCATAAAATAGTAGAGATTGTCCTGGAAATAAAGGTACTGCATGCTCTTGGACTCCAGCTCCGGCCTTTCAAACTTCTCGCCGGACCTGAATGTCTCTTCAAGCACGTTGCCGGTGAGTATGCTTTTCATCTTTGTGCGGATCACAGCCCCGCCCCGGCCCATCTTGACGTGCTGGAAATCGATAATCTCACAGGGCTCCCCCTTGAATTCTATCTTCAGCCCTTTTTTAAAATCGCTTGTGGAAAACACAGTCTAAAAACCTCCCAGTGTATTGGCCTTAATATCTTTAGGCAAATGAGTAAGAATCTCAGGCTGGCGGCCTTCCCTCAAAAAGACCATATCCTCTATGCGCACGCCCCCGCGCTCCGGCAGATATATCCCTGGTTCCAATGTAAAAACCGCCCCTTCGGGGAGCATCTTCGCTGGCGCACGGCCCGAAAGAACCGGCATTTCATGCACATCCAGCCCCACTCCATGGCCCAGACTGTGCCCGAAGAAATCCCCGTAGCCTGCATGTTTTATAACATACCTGGCTGATTTGTCAATATTTTTCGAACTGGCACGCGGCTGGCGGACTATAAACTCGAAGGCCGTTTTTTGGGCCTTCAGGACGATGTTATAGATCTTTTTTGCCTCGGCGCCCGCTGTGCCGCAGATAAAGGTGCGGGTCATATCTGAGTAGTAGCCGCCGCACTCCGCCCCCCAGTCCAATATCAGCAGGTCCCCCTTTGCAATCTTCCTGCCCGACGGTCTTGCGTGGGGGATTGCCGAATTGGGGCCGGCGGCAACTATGGCCGGGAATGCCGGCTTGAGCGCCCCCGTATCCCGGATTGCAATCTCCAGTTTCGCGGCTATTGCCAATTCCGGAACGCCAGGCCTTATATGCTTTTTTATCCTGAAGAAGGCCTCCTCAGCCCGGACTACCGCTTTTTTTATCAAGTCAAGCTCCAGCAAGTCTTTCTGCTCACGGAGCCTCTCAACAATATCCCTTACCGGGGTGATTATGGCCCCGGTGCTTTTAAGCTTTTCAAACAGCCCATAGGAACAAGACGGCTCGAAACCAGCTTTTTTTATTCCGGCCTTTTTAAAAAGCCTTTTCAGCGCGGTTTCCAGTTTATCCGTCATAACAACAGTTTCGTATAAATTGCCAGCTCCCGGCTTGAGGGCATCCGGGCCATAACGGGAATCGGTAAGAAAAAAAACGCGTTCCCTTGTAGCGGCAACAAAACCCAAGGACCCGTCAAACCCGGTAAGATAACGGACGTTTGCCGGATTGCTGATGAACAGGCAGCCTATCTGCCCCCTGGAAATGGCGGCCCTTAGCAAAGCAAGCCTTTTGGAAAACAAAGCCCTGGCCGTAATTCCGATGCCCACTTAATCCTTTAAAACCTTGTAGCCGGCCTTTGCGATAGCGTTTTCAACGGCCTCCGGTTTTACTTTGGCCTCGTCATATTCCACTACCGCCTTGCCAATCTCCACTTGGGCATTCTGGATTCCGTCAACTCCGGCAAGGGCTTTTTTGACGGCCATAACGCAGTGCTGGCAGCTCATGCCGCCAATCTTTATCTCGGTTTTTGCCATGACTCCCTCCTGGAATGTTTGGGACTGCGGAGGCGGCGCCCCCGGGAAGACGGATCAGAATTCCCCTTCGATTTTGGGGACAACGGATTTGAGTACAAACCTGCCTTTGCCGTAATTGCCCTCTGGCCGCAACACAAGGGCCAGGTAATATTCCTCGGTTATCTTTCTTAATATTATCCCGCAACTGTCCGCAATCAGCGCAAACTCCCTGGCATTGCCTATCCTTAGCCCCTCAGCCGCGGCGTTTACGTCACGTATCATGCGTGAGGCCTCGGCGCCAAGGTCTTCCAGGTCCAGCAGCCGCTCGCCGGGCGTATATTCCTCAACCGGCATGCCGTCGGCACCGATTATCATGGCCGATACGGCGCCTTCCACCCTGGACGTCATCTCTTTAAGCGCTTCCGAGAAACTCACCTTTCCTCTTTTCCATGGCTAAAAGAAAGCCATTCAGGATATCGGCATTCACACCGGCCCTTTTTTTAAGGATTTTCAGCAGCATCTTGAGCTCTTCAAATTTCTGTCTTGCAATCTTATCGGCAGGGTCGGCCTCCATGCGTCTTCTAAAGATCATGACCGCCGGGGCAAACTTGCCCGCCGCAATAAACGCATCCGCGTCCTTAAGGCTTGTATTGCCCACGGGTATCCTGGCGCTGGCAGCAGGTTTTTTCTGCCCGGCAACCGGCACGTCAGTTTTTTCTTCCACCGGTTCCGGAACTGCCGTCAGCGGCATCTCCTGCGGCATCTCTTCCCGCGCCGTCTCCGGTATCCCCTCCGGCATCACATCCATGGCCTCCGGGATGGCTGTTCCGGCTTGGGCAAATGAAAAAGCGCCCGTGTCAACCTCCTCAGCCCCGGAGTCGTCTATCTCTATTGTCCCGGCCTCATCTGGTTCTTCCTGCGCGCCTGGTATTACCTCCGCAATCTCCCCAAGGCTCTCCAGGGATGACACGGACCGGTCTTCCACCTGGATTCCAGCCTCATCCGCATCAAACGGGTCCGGCTTCGGAACGGCTTCAACTGAAGATGCTTCTTCAACATAAAAAGCGCCGTTTTCCGGTTGATTAACAGGTTCGGCATCTGCCTCGGCGGCAGGCTCCGCAACGGGCCCCGCCAAAACAGCCTGCGGCTCATCTTCCGTGTTTATCTCCGCACTAAAGGACGTAGGCTCCAGCAGGGACGCCACGTCGCCAGTCTGTTGCGCCGGCCCCTGCATCTCTCTTAATGCCGCTAACGCCGCCTCATCCATCGGGTTTAAGGCAACAACTGTCTCCAGTGCCTTTTTGGCCTTTTCCTGCTCCCCTTGCGCCAGATATATTTCAGAAAGTTTTTTCTGGGCAAAAAGATTGTCTGGTATGGATTTGACTACGGTTTCGAATTCAGCGGCGGCCTCGGCCGTCATATTCTTTTCAAGATATATCTTCCCAAGCGCAACACGCGCGCTCATATACGCAGGCTGGCTCTGGAGCCCGGATTTAAGCACTTCCATCGCCTCATCCAGGTTGCCCAGATTCCTGTATTGCTCCGCAAGTGCAAGGAAAAGGCGGGACCCCGGCTCTTTCCTGATCCGTTCCTTCAGCTTTTCAATGTCGTCAGCCATTATGAATTTTCAATCATGCCCTTTTAAAAGTCAAGCTTTCCATATCTTTTCAATGGCTTTTTCCAGTATGAATGCTGCTATATCGTCCTTATGCATTACCGGGCTTTCCGCTTCACGCGCCCCGCCGATAATTACAACCGCGTTTGTATCGCAATCAAAACCGGCGCCCTCTCTCAAAACATCATTAAATACGATCATGTCCAGCCCCTTCGCCTTCAGCTTCCGGTGCGCCATGGAAAGATCGGGGCCGGTGCCCGCGGCAAACCCTATCAGGCAAGGTTTTTTCTTTTTCCCCTTCATTGCGGATACCGCCGCCAGTATGTCCTCCGTGGGGTCCAGCCTGAGATTCAAACCGCCCTGCCTTTGCAGCTTGTCCCCGCTTCTTTTGGCCGGGGTAAAATCCGCCGGGGCGGCGGCCATGATAAGCATGTGGCAATCGCCGGCCCGCGCCAGAACGGCCTCTTTCATCTCCGCCGTGGTTTCCGCATTTACAAATCCGGCAAGCCCCTGTGGCCGGGCAAGCGCGCACGGCCCGGATACAAGCAACGTCTGCGCCCCCCTGGCCACTGCCGCCTTTGCCAGCGCATAGCCCATCTTGCCGCTTGAGCGGTTGGAGATGAACCTCACCGGGTCCAGGTATTCCCGTGTTGGCCCGGCGGTTATCAGGACCTTTTTGCCCTGGAGGGTTTTGGGTGTAAGCGCGGCCTCTGCCGCTTCAATAATCTCATCAACAGGGGCCATGCGCCCGGGCCCTTGTGCTCCGCAGGCAAGCGTGCCGCTTTGGGGCCCAACTGTAATAACGCCCATATCTTTTTCAAGCCGCTCAAGATTGCGCCGGAATGCCGGATGGGCGTACATATTGGAGTTCATGGCAGGCGCGATGATTGTTTTACCTGTATAGGCCAGATAGCAGGCGGGCAGCATGTCATCCGCGATGCCGTTTGCCAGTTTTGCGATGGTGCTGGCAGTGGCCGGGGCGATTATAAAAAGGCTTGCCCCCTCCACTGTTTTTATATGGGCAAGGGGTTCGTCCCAAAGCCCTGCAAGGGGTTTTTTACCGCAGGCCAGCTCAACCGAAAGCGGGGTTATAAAACGCAAAGAGGCGGATGTCATCACCGCCGTGACATCCGCCTCATAGTCCCTTAGCCGCCTTATCAGTTCAACAGATTTATAGGCGGCCACGCTGCCGGTAATCCCGGCGATTATCTTACTCTTCCGGAGCGGACTCTTCCTCTTCAACTTTAGCGCTGAAAAGCTCTTCTATTTCCTCTCTGGCAGCACCCTTTTCTTCTTTCTCGTGCAGATAAACCTTGAGATCGCGCTCAAGCTCCGAAAGCTCTTCCACCCTGGCTTCCCTCTTGCGCTCCTCAAGCATCCTTCTCAAATCCAGCTTCTTGGCTTCTTCAAGGGCAGTGCGGGCCTCGTCGCCAACCAGGAATTCAAGCTGGCCGCTTACGGCTTCCAGCAGCGCCTGTGAGGCAACCTTCTGGTACTTGCTTGGCACCTTCGGCTTTGCGCCCAGCGACAGCTCCTTGGCCCTCTGCGCCACTATCGCGACCAGCCGGAACCTGCTGTCAACTTCTTTCTCGTCCATCTCGGCTGGCAGGGAGATGATATCCATTAAATTTCTTCGCCTCCTGGCAACAAAAAATTAAAATCCGTTTCCTTAACCTTTATCCCCAGTTAAGGAAATCCCTCTCTATCCAGCCCGGATCGATTTTAGCCGCCTGGCTTTTACTGGCCAGCACAACTGCTTTCAATCTCCCCAGGGCCTCTTCAAGAGAATCATTAATTATAACATAATCGAACTCTTTGTACCTTTTAATCTCGCCCGCAGCGTTTTCAAGCCGCTTTTTTATGACCTCCGGCGTGTCGCTTCCCCGCCCTTCCAGCCTCTGCTTCAAAACCCCCATCGAAGGCGGCATTATGAATATCAGGACTGCGCCGGGGAACTGCTTTCTTATCTGCGCGGCGCCCTGCGTGTCTATATCCAGCAGGCAATCGGCCCCGCCGGCAAGCATCTCATCTATGGCTTTTTTTGATGTGCCATAGTAATTATCATGCACCCTGGCCCATTCCAGGAACTCTCCGTTTGAAGCCATCCGCTGGAATTCAGGCTGTGCGACAAAGTTGTAGTGAACGCCGTTCACCTCGCCCGGCCTGGGCTCCCTTGTTGTGTAGGAGACGGAAAATCTAATACCCGGCAGCGCCTCCATCAGCCCTTTGCAAAGGGTGCTCTTGCCAGCCCCGGACGGCGCGGAGATAACAAAAAGGTCGCCCCTTGAACGGCAGCGCGGCAGCGCGGCAGAGCTATAGCCCGTCAGGCCTTTTTCTTCTGTTTTTTCTTTCATATTAAATTTTATCGTTTTACCGGTTTTTCTTTACTGCCGGATTGCCGAACTGTCGCACTACGCCTCTGATTTGCCTGTAAACCTCTGCGCAAGCGTTTCAGCCTGCAGGGCGGAAAGTATGATGTGGTCGCTGTCGGTGATTATGATGGAGCGCGTGCGCCTGCCTTCGGTTGCGTCTATAAGCTTGCCCCTTTCCCTTGCCTCCTCACGCAGCCGCTTCATCGGAGCGGAGCCAGGCGTAACCACGGCCACTATCTTGGCGGCCGCAACAACGTTGCCAAAACCCACGTTTATAAGTACCGGGCTTAAATCTTCTTTACGCGTAATCATTGAAGGTTTTGTATCTGCTGCCTTATCCTTTCCACTTCCGACTTTAGCAGGATGGCCCTGTTCAGTATCTCCATTTCCGCTGTCTTCGAGCATATGGTATTGGCCTCCCTGTTTAATTCCTGGAGTATGAAATCCAGCTCCCTGCCTATTTTATCACCGCTGCCAAGCAATTTGCCTATCTGGACGGTATAGCCGGAAATCCTGGTTACCTCCTCGGCTATGTCGGCCCTCTCTGCCACAACGGAGGCCTCATGGAGCACCCGGGACTCGTCATACCCGGTTTCAGCCAGCATGGCCTTTATCCGCGCAACAAATGCGGCCTTTATATTTTCAAGGGCAGCGGGAAGAAGGGCCTCTATGCCGTCCCTTAGCCGCCCTATTTCGGCAAGCCGCTCGGAAACATCGGTTTTTATGACCCGGCCTTCCTCAAGCCTCATGCGTTTTACCTGCGCCAGCGCGTCCTCGAATGCTTCAAGCAGGTCCGGCACCTCGTGCGCGTGCTCCTCATGAACAAACAGCTCTTTAAGCCCGATAAGTTCCGCCATGCCGACGGGGTCGGGCAAAAGCAGCTCCTTCCTTAGCGAGTCCAGCGCGATATAAACCTCTTTGGCCCTGAAGGCGTTAAGCCTTGCCAGCATCCTTTCGCCGGTAAGATAGGCAAACACGTCAAACTTGCCGCGGGAAAAGCGCTCCTTGATTTTGCCCCTCAGCTCTCCCTCTTTCTCCACCAGCCCGTGCGGCAGCCTCATGTTGATCTCAAGGTGCTTGGAGTTGAGAGACCTTATCTCCACCTTGAAATCCCCTTTTTGCGCGGAACCGAACCCGGTCATTCCCTGAAGCATATGTGATAACTATAAACCAGGGGGGGCAAGGAGTCAAAGAAAGGGAGCGGAAAGCGGAACTGGACGGGGCTTGGACAGAGAGAAAGGTGTTTTTATGTTCTCACAGGAGGTGCCGCATAGCCCCGGCCTGCAAAACCGAAGGTTTCCACCGGGAAGAGACGCTTTTGACGGTTCGGGCTATGTTCGGACTGCCCCTTCAAGTCTTGAAAATCAATGCTCCCTATTGGCGCTCAAGTTTCGCCATGAATCTTGTCTTGAAAACAAGCGCCAAAAAATGCATAGTACAAGAAGCATTTTAAATAAAAAGTAGGCTGGGCTGAGGGCAGCGAAGCCCAGCAATTCCATAGATATGGATTATCGCAGATCACAAGCGAAAGGCGCATCTTTTTTCTTCACGCTCGTTACCGAAGGGCGGCAGGGCATTTTATGCCGCAGGGAAAATGTGCTCCTTTTGAAAGCGGCGGCAAAATCCGTGATGGCCCGGCATCCGTTCAGTATTGATGCTTATGTCCTTTTGCCAGACCATCTCCATTGTATCTGGACGATGCCGGAAGACGATAACGATTATTCATCCAGATGGATGCTTATAAAAAGTTATTTCAGCAGGAAATGCGATTTGAAATACAAGCAGCCCGCTTCCGCTTCAAGAACCCGCAAAAGGGAACAGGCCATCTGGCAGCGCCGCTTTTGGGAGCACCAGTTGCGGAACGAGGATGATTTTTCCAGACACATAGAGTATATTCACTTCTATGCCGTTTGAAGAGGAGATGTTAATTGCATTTATTGTGGGGTGCACAATCGGCCTGACTATACTTTTTTATTTAAGGAATAAGTATAAAAAAGAAAATAGGGTAGTCCGTAATCTGGGATTTAAAGTAGGAGCAGCAGTGGTAATGCTTCTTGTAACGATTGTTGTGTTATTCCGGCGGGAACTCTCTTTTATGAAAAAAATCGAGGTTATTGTTGGAACTTATATAGCTGTAGTGGTGTATGTCTTCTTCATGATTTCGGCCCGGAACGCACTGAAAAAAGCATCAGGCGATGCGGATAAAAGTATAAAGAAAAAGGGAAAAGATGAGTAGCGTCGCCATGCCTTTTGCTGAGCAGGGTTTATTACTTTTAGCAACCGACGGACTGGACCCGACTCGGACGCAAACCTTCCAGTACGACTCGTTAAACAGGCTTACCCAGGCGGTTAGCGCGGCCTATGGCGTAAGCAACACCATCACTTACAGCTATTGATGCAAAATAGGGACAGCGACCGTTTTCCTATGAGGGCGTGATTTTTAAATTCTTTGACGTACTGAAGGGGGATATTAAAACGGAACCCCTTGAAAATGTTAAAAGTCGCTTCCCGGATTCCTAAAGAAAGGCTGGAAAAAGGTTTCAATCCCATAGAATCAAAAGATTTTTGATTACAGAAGGAAAGAAAGGACTTTGAAGGGAGGGGAAGGAGGCCTGAGGGACTGGGGGCCGGAGGGTTTTTGTGGCGGCGCGCTCGCTCAAAACAGTTTTGATTGCAAAAAAATTTCGGAGGCCCGATCAAGCCGCGCCCCTCTCCTTCGGAGAGGGGGAAACGATGCAGCCTCCCACTGGCGGGAATCTCAATAACCGAGCCGCTTCTTCGCCTCGGTTTCCTGTTGAATGCATGTTGCCTGGAGCGAATAGCTGCCGCTGAATGTTTTTGCGCAATATTTTTTAATTTTCGCCGGAGCGGCGCTGGCCTCGATCTGATCTTTCGCATCTTCCTCCTGCCGGATGCACGAGGCTTGCAGGGAATAGCTGTCTTTGAATGTTTTTGCGCAGTATCCTTTTATATCTGACGGCGCGCCGCTGGATTCAACCTGCTCTTTCGCGTTCTCTTCCTGCTGGATACAGATCTCCTGCAAAGAATAGCTATCGTGGAACACGCTTGCGCAGTATTCGCGGATATCCGCCGACGCCGTGGCGGCCAGGCTTAAAACCAAACCGGCCATTATTACCCTTTTCACTCTGCCCCTCCTATTCCCATTTGTCTTTTTCTTTCGCGGCCTCAATTGTCTGCCATTGCATATTGGAAGGATCGTCCGCGCCGCCGCGCTTCAGAGGCACGATGTGATCGATGACCCAGCCGGGACAAGCACCGTATGCCTTACCCGTTGACGGGCACGGATGAGCCCGCTTGAAAGCGTCTTTCGCCGCCGCGCTTCGCTTGTATTTGTGAGCGTGCCGCCAGTAATCGTGCCGCCGATAATAATGATATCCATAATGACGCTTATGGTAATGATGATAATAGGAATAATGAGATCGGGCCTGCGCTTGCCCGGCCCAGGCGGTCAGTAACAGAGCCAGGGCGGCAATCAAAAGCGCTTTCATTTCCCCTCCTCTTTTTTGTGGGTCCGGGCTGCTCTGGATCGCCCTATCTCCCCTTCGCCTTTTCGCTAAACAGATGAAAGAAACCCCAATACAGTAGAGCAAAAAATAAACTTATTACAACAGCAAGGGTCAGGTAGTTTTTCCATATGCCGTTTCGAACATGCAAAACGAGAAATTCCAAGATAACAAACGCAGTGGTGAATGCCAGGCAAATTTTTAAAACGGCCTCCTGCGCTTTTTTATACTGCTCTTTCTGTAAATGTTTTTTCACGGGATGTCCGCAATCCAGGCAGCTATCGGCCTCGGCGGAAATCGAGCGGCCGCAATTAGGGCATGAGACCATGTAAGGGCCTGAGACTGGTTTTGCAATGGCGATATTTACATCGCGGCCGGCAACAGTATTATTGTTCCCTGTGACTTCGATTTTCTTGTCCTGGCCACGGGTCATTTTAACCTCATGATAATTCCATACAGTTTTTTCAGGTCACGTTCGCCTAATTCCGTCAGGGATTCCACCGCTTTGCCAAGCTTAATAGCGACAAGCTCATACACCTGCGGTTTTGAAATTCCCAGCGCCCGCGTTTTAGTCCAGATCGCCGTGTAATGCTCTTTCCGCCAGGCATCGTTATCACGGCGGCGCAGCTTCGGCCTCAGGATGGCTTTTTGCTGAGCAAGCCACAATAGGACATCGTCGTATTGGTCCTGGAATAATTCATGATAGGTGCTTGCCCTGAATTTCCTTTTTAATCGGCCCCACCAATGAGGAAACAGTTCATCCCGCGACTTGCCGGCTATTACGCCGATATCCACCAGCTCGGTCAACTTTTCTTGAATTGTCTGTTTCTGCGCTGGGGTAATATGCTCGGCTGTAGGATTAACTTTATATCTTTTGGTTACACGCGCGTTGATATTTACGTCCCGACCGGCCGTTATATTCCCGTCTCCGTTTACGATAAAATCAGCCATGGGCGGGGGCGGTGGTGCTTGCCGGGCCGTCTTCCTCGCGCCGCGCCGCTGGGCCTCTTTTAAAAAACTGATGATCTTTTCCTTCCTCTCGGTCATGATGTCCCCTCTTATGACGCCAGTTTTACGAGTTTCAAAACCCTGCCAGGCAGGGATGATATTTTAGAACGGTCCTCGGCGATCTCTTCATATATAAGCACGATAAGCTCGGCCTTTTTGGCGGGCGGAAGGTGAAGCTGCTCTTTCTGGAATATCTCCTCGACGGTTTGTATTATTTCTTTCATCAGGCCGAGATCGAAAACCTGCTTATTTGCCCCAATTTCAGGTGCAGTAGGAGCGCCCGGTCTTTTAGAACTAAAAATCCTGTTTCCCTCGTAATCCAGGTCAATTAATTCATCCTGGACTATACCGGGTTGTGCGGTGCGTTCGATATAGCCAGTAAGATCAGAGGAATCCAGCTTGCCGGATTCCTCACGGTCGAGTATTTTTACTTGCGCTACTTCATAGTTCTTGTCTTCCAATATTTTCAGAATATTCCGGTACGCATACGGTCCTGTGCCTTTATAGCCTGAGCGTGTTTCGTCGCCGCTCATGGAAATAATGCCGGTCGCTTTCTTAACGACAAAGCCGTTTGCCATTCCGCCGCCTCCCATTGGGCGGTAAGTGACTATCACGACCTTTTCGACGCGCTCCATAAGCTGTGCCCGCATCCATGCCTCAGCTGTCTCGGGGTGGTCAGGCGAGTACATCCATCCCTTGCCAGTTAAAAGCCAGTCCATATTTATGGATTCTCGCTTGCACAATAAGGCTATTTTGTCCGTAGGAATGCTCTCTCTTCTTTTCCTCTCAGCAAAGGCAGTTTTGCTTAAGCCTAATAAATCAGCAATATCGGCATCGTGCTTCAGGCTTAAGCAACTCTTTAAACGCCCTATTACTCCAGAAAAGTTATTCATATAAGTGATTCCAATATGAACTTTTATCTTGACAACGTTCATAAATATGGATTAATCTGAACGTGGCTAAGAAATCAGCCTTTAAGGAGTAAAAAAAAGTGAAAAAGCCAAATGTCAAAGCAATGCTGGTGCTGAGGGGCCTCAAGCAGGCCGACCTCGCGGGCAGGATCAACGTCACGCAGCAGTTTTTCAGCCAAGTGGTAAACCGCAAGCGCACATCGGCCAGGGTCCAGCTGTTCATAGCGGATGTGCTCCAGATGAAACCGGAGCTCCTCTGGCCGCGCGACGGCCACGGCAGGAGAGCGGCATAATGGAAAGATTCCGGACAAGCCGGAATGACAAGCTCCGTACTAACCTCCCCGCTCAGGGTGCGGCGGTGCCTAACCTCCCCGTCGCGCCCGCTTTTTTTGATGCGCAATTATACCCTTTTTTTGCCCGGTGGGGAAATGACTAAGCGGAAAAAAGAATCGTCATTGCCCCTCTTTGAATGGGTGCGCCGGGCCGAGCAGCTCGCCAGGCAGTCGGGCAACCCGCCACGCGGCAGCCTGGACATCGAGAAGGAACTGAATGCAGCCATCAGTGAAGACATCAGGCACGCCCAGGACGAAACCGGGCGCGAGCTGTCCAGGGCCGAGGTTGCCGCCAGGATGACGGACCTGGCCGGCACGGAGATCACGCTAACCACGCTGAATAACTGGACAGCCGAAAGCCATCCTCATTCAATCCCCGCAAAATACCTTCCCGCGTTTGTCGTAGCAACAGGCGGCCAGCGCCGCGCTGCCGAATGCCTCTCCCGCCATTCAGGGCTTTTCATGCTGCCCGGCCCGGAGGCCCTGCGCGCGGAGATACAGAAGCTGGACGAGGATATCAGCCGCAAGAAATCAGAAAAGCTCAAGAGGATGCTTTTCCTGAAGGAAATCGAACATGGAGGGTCCAAGTGAAAATTGAAATTCGCCTTAGCAGTGAAAGGGTCCTGTTGCTGGCCTTCGATGGGGAGCAAACCCTGGAGGACAGTCTCTTTATCGAAGGGAGCTACATCAGCTACAGCCCGCGCTTCGACAGTTTTTATTTTTGGAAGAGCGGCGGCGCTGGTTGTCACCATTGCGTCTGTGTAATCCCGGAAAATGCGCAGTGGGTGGAACTATGACAGATAACCGTTACCGCATCGACGCGGTATATCAGGCGGGGCAGGTGCTTGAGGTCGTGGCGGACTCCAGGGAGCCTATGGGGCCTTCGGAGATCGCCGCGGCCCTGGGCATCAAAATCAATGCGGCGTTCAGGCAGTGCGTAACGCTGGACGAGATGGGCTGGCTTAAGGAAGTGAACAAGAAATACGTCCTGGGCGACAGGCTCGCGCTCTTCTGGGCGAGGTACAAAACAAGGCGGGAAGCGGACCTGGCCCGCATTCAAAACGAACTGAAAAATCTCGAAATACATCAGGAGGGCACGGAAATTGGCGGGGAAAAAGCGGCTTGATCCGGAATCGGCAGCAGCTTTATCGGTCGTGAAAACAGAACTCGATCAGCGGAAGATCGCGGCAGGCGAACAGCAGTTAAGAGAGCGGGCTATTGCGGAAGTTTTTGAGATGGCTGGCCGCATCAAGGCAACACACTTCGTCAAGAGTCAGTCGGAATTTTTTACGCTGGTGGCGCTCAAACAGGTCAAGGACAACAAGGAATACCGGGAGCGGTTCGATATGACCTGGGACCAGTTCTGCCAGCATGTCGGGCTCAAGCGGCGGACAGTGGACGAGAACCTTCAGGACCTGACCCCGTTCCGGGCGGAATTTTTGGCAAGTTTTAGAAATTTTCTCGGAGTGGATTTTAATAAAATCAAATACTTAGGTCAGGCAATTTCGGCGGAATCCGCCAAAATTGAGGATGGGGCTATACATTACAACGGCGAGATAATCCCCGTCACGCCTGAGTATGCCGAAGATATCCAGGCCGTCCTTGAAACTATCGAGCACAACCTCGAAGAAACCAAGGCCACCCTGAAGGCAAACGAACGTCTTCTGAGGGACAAGGACAGAGATAAAGCCACCCTTCAAAAGAAGCTGGACAAGCTCGAAGGTAAGGCGGCAAAGCAGGGTCTGAGCGCCGAGGAAGAGGCATTCGTTAAACAACTGGCCAACCTTGAAAAATCCTTCGAGGGATATGCCCTCCAGGTGGACCCTGCCCGCATGCAGAAAGAGCTTGCCGAAGCCACGCCGCTCATGAAGGCGAAGCTGATAGGCGTCCTTAAAACCTTCAAGAGCCAGATCGATTCGGCGTATGACACGGCTATTGAGATGTACGGTAAGCCCTCTGATGCCGATGAGAAATGGACGCCAGGCGCGGGCGCGGCGCTTCCGGCTGATGTCAATGGGGGCAAGAAATAACCATGTGGCAAGTGGACCTTGCTGGTGAACTGAAGTCCGTCCGGCCCACGGAGCGCAAGGCCATCATTGCCGGGTATGCCGTGCGCACTGGCTTGAGTGTTCAGCGGCTTTACGCCATCGCAAAGGAACACGGCTTTACTTCGGGACGGAAAAAGCGCGAGGATGCGGGCGAGCTGAAAAGCGAGATCACGGACGGCCAGATAGATTTTGTGGCCGCGCTGATCGCCGAGAGCGCCAGGGACAAGAAGGGCGTGATCATGCCGGTTGAGCGGGCCTTGCAGATCGCCGTGGATAACGGCGTGATCGAGGATGGGCAAATCTCGGTGGGGCGCATGCAGCAGATACTCCGGGAACGGCAGGTGAACAAGGCCGCGCTGAATGCTGAGCGTCCGGCCACGGAGATGCGCAGCCTTCATCCGAACCACTACCATGCGATAGACGCCTCCATTTGCGTGCAATACTACCTTAAAAACGGCATGACATCCGTCATGCGGGAGCGGGAGTTTTATAAGAACAAGCCCGCTAACACAGAGAAGGTCAAAACCCGCCTTATCCGCTATCTTTCCGTGGACCATTTTTCCGGTCTTTTTTATCCGTATTACTTCGATGCGCCCGGCGAATCGCAAAGCAATCTCTATGACTTTCTCGTGAAGACGTGGCAGCCGAAGGGAGACAGTCGTTACCCGTTTCAGGGCGTACCATACGGCATCCTGTGGGACCGTGGCAGCGCGAATATCTCGCGCGCTATCACGGCGCTCCTTCAGGACGGCCTGGAGATCGAGCTTCCGGATGGCATGCCTTACAACAAGATGCGCCAGGGTGTGGTTGAAGTGATGCACAGCATCTGGGAGCAATGGTTCGAGAGCGGCCTGCGGTTCGATCCGGCCACATCCATCGAGCAATTAAATGCCTGGGCGCACGATTTCGCGATCTGGTTCTGCGCAACGAAAAAGCACACGCGCCACGGCATGACCAGGTCTGCCTGCTGGCTCCAGATCAAGCCGGAGCAGCTGCGCCTCTGCCCTGGAAAAAGCATCCTCAACGATCTGTTCGCCAATCCCGCCAAGGAATGCACTGTGGACGCGCATTACAACATCAGCTTTCGGGGCGAGGAATACAAGCTCTCCCACGTGCCCGGCCTTTTCCGGGGTGCAAAAGTTCAGGCGGTATTGAAACCGTATATCTGGCCGGCAATCGAAGTGCTGCACAACGAAACGCGCTATCAGGCCACGCCGTTTAAGCGCCTGGAGGGCGGTTTCAGCGAGCATGCGGCCATCATCGGCCAGGAATTCAAAGCGCCCAAAGAGACTCTTACGCAGCAGGCGGAAAAGCGGTTCGAGAATATGGCCTACGGTGAGGCCGGGGAGAAGAAAGGCGCGGTCCCGTTCGAGGGGATCACGGTGTTTGGCAATCACGCGGACAAGGTCGATATCACGTACATCCGCAAGCAAGGGACGCCTATGGAGGTGGACAAGGGCGTTGCCGACGCCGAGGTGCCGGTCATCGATCTTATCCGCGAGATCGCTCGCCTGCCGCAAGATGGAAAAACCAAGATGACGGCCGCGCTGAACGCAAGCATCCGGGCCGAGTTCGGCGCAACTGTCGGCAGAAAGAAAATGGAGGAGGTGATAGAGGCAATTAAGGCGGGGACGTGGACGGCAGCAGGGAAGGATTCCGGACAAGCCGGAATGACAAAAGACACAGAAGTAAGACGGGCTGTAAACGAGTCGTAGAGGCGCGGTTTCCGCGCCGGGCAGAAATTCACTCATGGAGGGTGATAGAGGTGGCAGGCAGTTTAGCAGCGAAAGCGCCGTACAATCCGATTCTGCTCCGGGCTCTTGTTGCCCAGGTAGGGGGCATGTCCCAGGGCGAAATATCCCGCCGCACAGGTTACGGCAAATCCACGATCAATCTTACCCTTAGCACGGGCATCCTGCCTTCACGGGTAGATAAGGACGAGTTTATGTCCACGGTGGAAAGTTACGTGCAACAAAACCCGGAGGCGATGAGATGGCTTAAGGCCCTTAACGCGGGGCTTGTGGACCTGTGGAGGCCCGTCAGCGATTTCGGCATTACGGTTGGAAAGCAGACGATGCCGGTGGATTTAGGGAAAAGGCAGATGGAAGTGCGCAGGCGCGAGGCAGTCGTGCCGGGTAATCCGCACGAAATAATCATGGAGGTGGACAGAGAGATGCTGAGCATGGACGCAAAAAAGCAGTTCCAGCTGTTCAAGAACCCGTTTATTGATGATGTGGCAAAAGAGTCGGACGTATTCATGTCGGACGAGCACAGGTACATACAGGCCGCCATGCTGGACGCCGCCAAGCATCGGGGCTGCATCGCCGTTATCGGCGAGGTGGGCAGCGGCAAGAGCACCATCCGCAAAAAGGTGATGATGGAGCTGGAAAAAAGCGGCGAGCAGATAAAGGTCTGCTACCCGCAGATCATCGACAAGAAGAAACTCACCGTGGAGCACCTATGCAACGCCGTTATCATGGACTTCGGACAAACCCCGAAGCAGGACCGGGAGGCCAAGGCGCGCCAAGTAATCAAACTGCTGACGGACCGCGCAAAGGCAGGCGGCGATACGGTCCTCATGGTCGAGGAGGCGCACGATCTATCGGTGCCCGTGCTCAAGTACCTGAAGCGCTTTTCCGAGATCGAGCTTGGTTACAGGAAGGTGATCGGGATAATCCTCATCGGGCAGCCGGAGCTTGGCGATCTCTTTGACGAGCGCATGCACTTCGAGATGCGCGAGGTCACCAGGCGTTTCCAGATCGCGCACATAAGCGGCCTGAACGGCAACATGGGTGATTACCTGGAGCTGAAGTTCAAGTTGGCCGGGGCGGAGATAGGCGAGATCATCACGAAGGACGCCATTACCGCGCTCTCCAAAAGGCTGACCACGCGGGACGCGAAGGAAAGGACGGCCTCCACGGCGTATCCGCTTACCGTGAACAATTACATCGTGAAGGCCATGAACCTGGCTGCGGAACTTGGCGAGCCCATTGTAAACGCGGAGGTCATAAACCAGCTATGAAAAAGGACAACCCTTACGTTTGCGACGAATGCAGCCGCGAGGTGAAAAAGGGCGGCTATTACATGCGCCGCCAGATTGCGTGTCTGGAGACGGACGGCCTGGTCACGCTGATGATAGTTCCGGCGATCCCGGCGTTCAATCCGGAGGATTACGACAACCATCTGTGTTGCAGGAATTGCCTTACAACGCACATAGACGGCATTGCGGCGAAGCTGACGGAAAAGAAGGTAGCGGCATGATGACCATCACGCCTGGCGAGCTTAGCGCGGTCATATTAGGCTGCTTTGCCATTGGCCTGGTGTTCGGGTGGAGCTTGAGATGAGCCGCCAGGCGAAGACGCCGCCCTGCTATCTGCAAAGGGCCGAGCCGATTACGTACAAGCAGTTTCTGGCCTGGGGACGCAGGGGCCACCCTGCGCCTGTGCCTCGCAAGGCATCCAAAGGCATCTGCCGGTACGCCTGCAAAGGCTGTGAGTGCGCGTCTAAGGAGCCTCTTGCGAAAAGCATAAAACAAAAGCGGTATTGCCCGGTGGCATTCTGGTGCTGTGAACACGCGAGGTGGTATTGCATAGGCTCGCCGGGGAGCGATTTGGCGGGGTGTAGATGGGGGTGCGCGGCGAAAGGCGGATGCCTTGATAGTTGGCGCATAGATACCCAGGAAAAAGAAACGTCGCTGGATGCCCACTTCACCAGGGCGGCAAACAGGAAAAGCGAGATGCTGTTATTCGCGGGGGTGGATTGCTTATGAACTGTCCAAAATGTAAGGCCGGGATGTACCAGGTCTTTGAAGCTCACATGCTGATAGACGTCTGTCCGATCTGCGGCAAGCGGGTATATCCGCGCGCGCAGGAAGCAGCCGGTTTGATCAGGAGATGCCAGTGCTGCAATAAGCCGCTTCCCGAAGACGAGCGATTTGCTACATGCGAGAGCTGCCGGAAAAAGCAGCGCGAATACGCAAAAAACCGGAATTGCGGTCAGGGCATTTGCGCGATCTGTGGTGAGGAATTTACAAAGAGGAAGCCGGACCAGCTTGCATGCGGGCCTGTTTGCGGGTCACAAATACAGGGGCGGGCAATGCGCAGGCGCTCTTGTCTCCCCGCAGGTTTTCATGATCACTCAATTAGTTCGGGTCGTATGACCAAAGTCAAAGGAGGTGCTTTTTAAATGGCACGTAAAAAGGTAGTGCCCACTATGAAGGCGTGGGCGGACGTGGACGTGGCGCTCAGGCGCATCGGGTTTCTGAGAATAGAATTCGACTGTATAGAAGATGCCATGAACGGCGAGATCATGCGCGCTAAAACGAGCGCGGCAAAGAAGGTCGAGCCTCTCCTCGCGGAGATCGCCAGGCTGGAGGCCGAGATGCAGGTATTTACGGAAGCGCACCGGGAAGGCCTTGGCGCAAAGCAGTCCTTGCAGCTCACATTCGGGACGGTCTCTTTCCGGAAGAGCACCAGGCTCATCATATCGAGCGTTAAAAAGGCCGTGGCGCAGATACGCGAGAAGCTCGGGGCCTCGTACCTGCATATCAAAGAGAGCCCGGACAAGGACGCGCTGGACAAGCTGGATGACAAGACCCTCGCCTCCGTCGGCGTGAAGAGAAAGAGCGGCGAGACCTTCGGGTATGAGGTGGATTACAAAAAGATTTCAGAGGAGGCGGCATGCAATACGATGTTTTAGTGCGCTCGGATGGACAAACCCACTATGCGCGCGTAAAGGGCATGAATATCACTGTAAGCCGCACGAGCAGCGAAAAGGCGGCTGTTAAGGCGGCAGCAGAGAAGCTATTTGGGCATACAAAGTTTTTCGCCCAGCTTGTGAAAAAGCTCGGCCAGAGAAACATGAAATGGGAAGAACTCTGGGTTGTCGAAACGGAGGAGGCGGCGTGAGCAAGAAACTTATCCGGACGCCTTATGTCCACGTTGAAAAGGGCTGGCCAGTGGTGATCGCCGGTGGCCTTGGGGACTCGTGCTGGTCTCCCTACCTTTTAAAGCCCAATGGTTCATTGCAACGGTGCTGCTATTTCAAATGCCGCTGGACCAGTAAGGCAGCACTCCTGGACCTGAGAGTTTATATGACCTCTCCAGGTAGAAAGTTCTTACGGGAGGCGGCATGACCCCTGCCCCTCAGTTCACTCCCGATCAGCGCGCATACCTGGCGGACAAGATCATTAACGCCTTTGCGCCCGCGCATAACATCCTCTGCTTTCTGGAGACGGCGCACAAGCAGGGCTCTATTGATGCGACCGTCTCGCCGGAGCTGGTGGCAGCCGCCAAGAGCCGCCTCCAGGAAGCCGCTCTATTTATCCGCGCCCTGGGCAAGCCTCAGGCCAGCCCGGAGCATTGCCCGCACAAAAAGGAATTGACATGCTGGCATGTGGACAATCTTAAGTCCCCTTTATGTCAGGCGGACTGCTGCCCCTTCGGCACGCGCTATTTCCCTGAAAGAAAGGAATCAACCAATGAAGTTTAAAAGACGTCATTCCGGCTTGTCCGGAATCCTTCTTGCTGTAACTATGTTACTCGCCGCCCCGACCTTCGCCGCCGGTCCCTCTTATCTGGACCGGCCCGATCCGGCGCTCACGCCTGGCGCTTTCGATCCTGCCGTAACGCAGGCGAATATCCAGGAGACGATATGCAAGCCCGGCTACACGGCCACGGTCCGCAACGTTACAGATTCTGAAAAGCAGGCGGTCATAGCCAGGTACCGGGCCAAATATCCTCACTGGCCAGCCACGAATGTGGAGATAGACCACGATGGCAGCCTGGAGCTTGGCGGCTCAAATGATCCGCTCAATCTCTGGCCGGAGCATTATTCCGGGCCTTTCGGGGCACGGGTAAAAGATCAGGTTGAAGACTATCTGCACAGGGAGGTCTGCGCAGGCCGAATCCTGCTCAAGGACGCCCAGGAGGCAATAACGCATGACTGGATATCGGTTTACAAGAGCATGCCGAATCCACCGAAAGCGCGGAAGGGAAAATGACAAACATCTCTCCCAAAAAACGGCCTGAGGTCCTTCGCGGCATCACGCGCAAGATGAACACGGGCTGCGGCAACATCTACGTCACTATCAATGAGGATGAAGAGGGGCGTTTCTTCGAGATATTCACTTCCATGGGCAAGGCGGGCGGCTGCGCGTCCAGCCAGGCCGAAGCCCTGGGCAGGCTTATCTCGTTGGCCCTGCGCTCCAATATCGAGCCGGACGTGATCGTGAAGCAGCTAAAGGGCATCTCCTGCCAGCAGCCGCAATGGGGCAAGGGCGGAAAGGTCCTCTCATGCGCCGACGCCCTGGCCAAGGCGATTGAGATGTATAAGAATCCGGGTTTGCCTTTAGATGACGTTGACTCTGCGCCCGAGCCGATAAAGATTGCAGACGCCCCTTCGCACATCGGGGCCTGCCCGGATTGCGGCGGCGCGGTGGAACACGAAGGCGGCTGCGCCGTCTGCCATAACTGCGGATGGTCGAAATGCGCGTAAAGAAGCGCCATATAAACCGCATCCGGATGTACTACGTCCGCGAGGCGATAGCGGTAGAGGCATACCAGGAGCGCTTGCCTGATGCTCTGGCGATTTACAAACTCTTCGGCCCTTCGAATGGTCGAGAGGCAACTGAACAAGATCATTGCGGCAGATAAAGCGAGGAAGGATTCCGGACAAGCCGGAATGACGGAGGGATTATGAAAAAGGGTACTAAAAGCATTCTTTTCGGGGTGCATCAATTTATCTGGCATCCGGTAACGGTCTTAATAGCATGGTGGAAATTATACGGGCGTCCTTCATGGAAAGAACTGGTCTGTATTATCGTTCATGACTGGGGCTATTGGGGCTGTGAAAATATGGACGATGAAAAAGGAGAGTGTCATCCGGTCTATGGAGCTGCCCTTGTTTTTCGGATATTCGATGACCACTATATGCACGATCTGATTTTATTGCATAGCCGTCATTTCGCCCGCCGCTTAAAAACAGAGCCTTCTAAACTGTGCTGGGCCGACAAGCTCAGCATCCTATATGAGCCCTGGTGGTTATACCTTCCCCGCGCCTGGGCAAGCGGCGAGCTTTTTGAATACAGAGAAATTGCTGCCAATGCCGGGTTTATTCCTCTTACAGCTTCACATCGGGCATGGTACGCGTGGATTCAGGATAGGCTTTCCACTTTAGGAAGGGAAAAACGGGCTGATGTAGTGGCTTACGTTAATCCACGGAGACAGATGCCTGACCAGATTCAAATAAATTTTGATTTGACGGGGGAGGAGTCCCGCGTGCTGGCGGCGGTGTCCGCGCACAGGGGCAGGGAGAACGCCGTGCTGGGCGGCGTTCTTGCCGCCGTGGCCGGGGTGGATTATAAAAGGCTGCGCGAGGTGATCGCGCACCTGGTAAACAATCACGGCTGCCTGATAGCAAGCTGCCCCAGGGGCTACTTCATCCCGGTCACGGTCCCGGAGATCGCCGAGGCCACGCGGAGCCTGCGTCACCGGGGCATCATGATCCTAATGCGGGCGTCCAGGCTCCAGAAGGCAAGCCTGGAAGACATATTCAATCAGGCGCGGATGGAATTCGGCGAGGGTGAAGAATGATAGAGGTCCCGATGTCCGACTGGTATGCCGCCGTGCTTCCGGACGAGCAGATAGAAAAGATTCTCTGCGTGACCCCGGAGCCGGACAAGAAATATTTCCCGCTGCCGCTGGCCTCCGTGCTGCTGCACAAATGGCCGGATATCGTCTTCGTGCAACTTACGGCAGAGCAGGCTTGGCAGTACATCTACGAGGGCAAGCGGATATGGGCAGCAGGCACGTTCATCCAGGCGAAGGCGATTGACCTGCTGAAAGGTATCGGCTGGGAGGGAGAGAAATGAGCGACATTACGCGCGGGCAGCAGGCGAAGCTCCACATTGCCGCCAAGGAACTGAAGCTGAGTAAAGACCAATACAAGGCCATACTTTTCAAGCATGGCCACACCTTTACGTCGCAGCGGCTTACCGAGACAGAGGCGGATGCCGTCCTTACGGAATTCAAGGAGATGGGCTGGAGGCCGAAATCCGCAAAGAGCCCGCGTAAGGGAGGCGAGGTCTATCACCACAACTCCAGCCTGAAGGGGCTGAAAGAGGAGATCAAGGAATACGCGCTGAAGCGCTGGGGCCAGGGATATGAGCGTCCCCTGCTTGCCCTGGCTAAAAAGATATACGGCGAGATCGATCACTTCGATTGGATCGAGAGCTTATGGCATTTGAAGCGCATAAAGGAGACCATTCTCCGCATGCAGGCCAAAGGCTCGTATACCCAGCACCAGCGGCGCGAGGCCCTGAACCAGGAGGACCCGTTTTGAAACGCGCAGATATCTATGATCTTAACCCGTCCAGGAAGGAAGTTATAGATCTGCGTTCCGACGTAAAGCGCGAGGACCTTCCGGAGAACGCCTGCTGCATCTTCCTGAAGGCTCTTACCGGGCGGCTGAACATCCCGCAGTTGGGAATGTATCAGATGGAAGTCAATTACTGCTTTGTCTGCGGGAAGAAGCTGAGATGAAGCGGAAAAACATTTTGTATGTTGTCCCGTCCAAGCGCAATCTTAAAGGCCGTTCGGCAAGCGAATTGCGCGCACTTTGTTATTTAATGGTGCTCCCTCATAGCGGCACGAAAAGCAAAATCACCGAAAGGATTCTTGCCGCCTGGTATGTAAGGACCGCTATCAAAAATTTCAGCAACAGGAAAGAGCTGGTCGAGGCATTCAAAAGCGTTGAGCTTAAAAATATGTGCAAGGCCGTGAAGGTATACGCCGGGAGCACCAAGCTGGCCAAGGCGGCAGCACTTCTTAACTGGCGGAATGAATGCCGCAGTAAAGGGCTTAAGCGCCTTGAAGAAGCCAGGGCTATCAAAAGACAGATGAAGGAGGCAGAAAATGCCGCTTAAACCCCGGTTTAGCCAAACGGCCCAGAATCGATTCAGGCCCGAACTGGCCCAATGTGTCGCGTTAAAAGGGCGAACCGTTCGATTTTGCCTCTCGTTGCGCCAGGCGCAATTTTTGAAGGTGTCCGGAATGATTCCGGACAAGCCGGAATGACAAGGGGGAGGGGAATATGATAGCAACTACCATAAAAGCCCGCCATCTGGACGATATTGAGGCCGGGGTAAAGACCCATGATTACCGGGCCTGCAATGCGTTCTGGAAAAAGCGCATCGAGGGCAAGGTCCACCGGGCCATCATCTTCATCTGCGGTCGCCGTATAAAAGGGTTCAAGGTCAAAAGTATCACGGTCGTTGACGTGCCGCCCCACCACCGGGACCTGATCGAAGGGGACAAATGCTATGCAATCGAGCTGGGGGGGGGGCTTTAAATGGCCAACTCCCATGAGGCTGTTTGAATGAAAGCCAAATGGTTCGAAGGCATGAAGGCCGAAGACTTGCCCGGCGATATGGCCATGATCGCCGAGATGTGCGGCATGGAGGTAGCGATCCTTCTTTCCGAGAAGCTCCCCAAGCAGGCCGTTTACATTCGGCCGATGGATTCCGTCCTGGAGAAAAAACGGAAGGAATACGTCCTGGCGAATTTCAAAGGCAACAACCACGCGGAGCTGGCGCTGGTTGTAGGTGTGGCCAAGCGGACCATTTACCGCTGGCTTGACGAGAAGAAAGAAGACGACCGGCAAAACTCACTCTTTGCATCATGAGGCTACGTCGCTGGATTCCCGCTTAAGACGTGCGGGAATGACGGCCAAGATAGTTGTCATTCCGGCTTGTCCGGAATCCTTCTTGAAGTTTTAGTCCGCTTTTTGTATTCTGTTAGCCTCTCCACGAGTACCCATCTGTAATTCCAAAATCTTTTGACAATGTCATAAAAATTCCGCGTCTCTATTTTTTATCCTAAATCCCGGATACGGCACCTCCATGACGGCCGGGGAGCACCGGAGCTTCCCGGCCCTGCCTCTAAGGAGGTCCGGAAAAAACCATGGAGGGTAAAAGTGAAATTCAAACTCATCCGCACTACTACCGGGCCGGGCGGCACCTTCGGCATACTTCATCATGAGGACGGTGCGCCGTTTTTGCTTACGTGCGAGCTGCCATGGAAAGATAACCAGGCGCAGGTCTCCTGCATTCCCGCAGGTGTTTATCAGGTCCAGATGCAATTCTCGCCGCATTTCCAGCGGACATTGCCTCACGTGCTGAACGTGCCGGGGCGCGAAGCCGTCGAGATGCACGCGGGCAATACCATACGCGACATCAAGGGCTGCATAGCCTTGGGCGCGCAATTCGGCATTCTGGCCGGATTGCCTGCTGTTGTTTTATCGCAGGATGCGCTCAAGGCGTTCCTCGGGAATATCGGAGGCGAAAAGGAATTCACTCTGGAAGTCGTCAACGCCTGGGAGAAGGCGGCGGAATGAGCAGAGACAAACACGGACGGACAGGGACGGTCACACCGAATAGCCACGGGCTTGCGGGGCATTTGTTCAATCGAAAGCACTTTAGCTGCAAAAACTGCCAGAGAGTTTTCAGGCAGGAATATCCAAATAAAGGACGCGTTTGCACCGGGATCGTAAAGGACCCTTTCAGGCAATGCGACCTGCTCCGCTTGTGTCAAAGGTATGACAACGGGCAAGAGCACAAGCAGGATATTGCCATAGATGAAGCGGCCAGTCTTGTCTTAGCGATTCAGGGTGTACTTGCAAACGGCCTGGCCTTCTTTTACAAGAGGCCGTGTGACGGCTGCCAGCAAAAATCGGAAGGCTGCGGACCATCGGCGTTTAAAGGGGCCTCATGCTCGGCATAAACCCCGACATCGCCAAGGCGCTGATATCAGCAGGCGGCGGGTTGCTGATCGCCCTGGTTATTCTTATCGGCCTTTACCGCCTGGCCAACAAATACGGCGGCAAGTTCATCGAGGCACAGCAGGCGCAGGCCGAGGCCCTCGGCAGGCAGGCGCAAAGCCTCACGGACTTGCAATGCAGCGCGCAGGCGTATTTCAGCAACGATAACCGGGAGCATCGGGAGATCCTCATATTGCAAAAGTTGACGTTTGAAAAACTTGAAAACCTAGACACGGCAGTCCGGGAAGACATCTGCAAACTGGAGGGGAAAATTGGACGCTAAGAAAGAACGCTATCGCAGGGTCCGGGGCGCGATCCTGAAGATACTGGCAAAAGAACACCCTCGTCCTGTGGACAGCCAAGTGGTTCATGCCCTCCTGGATGATATGCGTTTAACCGTAACGGATGAGGAGTGCGAGAGCCATATCTGCTACCTGGAGGAAAGGCACCTCGTCCATATAGACAAGCGCAAAACAGCGGGCATCAAACTCCATATGATCACGATCTCGGCGGACGGCCTCGACGTGCTCGACGGCATCACTGAAGACAAAGGCGTGAACGCGGCGTTCTGATGGACAGGAAAGGCAAGGCGATAAGGCAGAACATCGAGATGGCTTACGGGGTTTACTGCCTCCTGGGCGGCAACGTGGCGAAGACGCAAAAGGAGCTGGAAAAGCGCGGCCTCAAGCTCAGCCGCCCCTCGCTGGACAAGTGGATAAAGGATTACCGCTTCGAGGAGCGGATGAAACAGGCGGACGCTGAGCGGCAGGAGGCCGAGGACTGCCAGCTCTCGCTTGAGCAGAAGATGATGAAAAAGCTGCTCAGGCAGATCGAGCGCTACGAGGAATATCTGGACAGCCTCCCTATTAACCAGATGGACCACCAGGCAACCTACGCGCTGACGAACCTCTATAAGACGGTAGTGGAGCTTTCCCGGAAGGCGAAAGGGGTGGACGCAAAGAGCCCTGCCACTCTGCGCAAAAAGGCCGACGAGATCATGAGGGCGGAATATGGCATCGAAAGGTAAAGCGCCGAAAGCTGTCGCCACAGTCCTTCGCCCGTATCAGCGGCGTTGGATCAACGATAAATCGCTCCTGAAGATATGGCTTGCTTCAAGGCAGATAGGCAAATCGTTCACGCTCTCGCTGGAGGCCGTGATCGAAGCCCTGGAGACCAAATGCGACAACATGATCCTTTCGTCTTCAGAGCGCCAGTCCAAGGAGGTAATGCGCAAGGTCTTTTCCCATCTGCGCGTACTCCAGGTAGTAAGCGACAACATCATTCAGGCCGAGAACGCAACAAAGGAAGAGGTGGAGCTGCCCAACGGCTCCAGAATAATCAGCCTTCCTGCCAACCCGGACACCGCGCGCGGATTTTCCGGGAATATCTTCCTGGACGAGTTCGCGTTCCAGAGGGACTCAAGCGAGATATGGAAGGCCATGTATCCGACCGTTACGGGAGGTTTCAAGGTCCGGATATCCTCTACCACAAAAGGCAAAAGCAATATGTTCTACCGCCTGTGGACCGAGGGTGATCTGTCAAAGCATATGACGGACATCTATACGGCCGTCCGTGAGGGGCTGAAAGCGGATGTAGACGCTTTGCGAAAGAACATCGGCGATCCTGATGCGTGGGCACAGGAATACGAATGCCAGTTCCTGGACGAAACCACGGCCTATCTTACCTATGAGCTTATCATCGCCTGCGAGAACGAGAAGGCCACGGCAGACCCCGGCGATCTGGCCGGAGGAGAATTTTACCTGGGCGTGGATATCGGCAGGAAAGCCGACCGGACGATCCTGTGGTTGTGGGAGCGCGTGGGAGACGTTTTCTGGACGCGCATGGTCAAAGAGATGAGGAACGCGCCGTTTGCCGCGCAAAGGGATTTTCTTGACTCGCTTCTGGATAGCTCCAGCAGCATTCCCATCAGGCGCTGCTGTATAGACGCCACCGGCATCGGCGCGCAGCTCGCCGAGGAAGCGGCCCTGAGTTTCGGCCCTATGGTCGAGCCCGTCGTATTCACCGGCAAGGTCAAAGAGGATTTGGCCGTCACGATGCGGCGCAAGTTCGAGGACAGGCAGGTCCGCATTCCTGCTGATAGAGATATCCGGGAGGATTTCCACACGGTGAAACGGTTCATTACCTCGGCGGGAAATATCCGCTTTGACGCGGAGAGGACGGAGCTGGGCCACGCGGACAGGTTCTGGGCGGCTGCTCTCGGCATTCACGCCGCAAGCGGCCCCGTGCCTCTTATCGAGTTTGAGGCGACCAGGCGCGGCAGGCGGTTTAACGAAATGGGCGCGTTTGCTTTAGGTTCTACGGCGCGCGGAATGAGAGGGTACTGATGGCGTTTCCCGGAAGGCGCACGTTTGACGAGATCGCAGGCGTGATAGGGGCCGATAACGCGAAGAAGTTCTGCGAGCACTTCGGGGGCGGCGTTCTTTACGTGCCCACTATCGCAATCGTAATGGTTTCAAACCGTGACAACATCATCCGCGCCGAATACGACAATGGCGTGAAGGTTAAACAGCTTATTACCAAGTACAGGATAGGCGAGCGCCAGATACGGAGGATTCTTAATGCCAAATAATAAACAGGTCCCGTCATGCCCAAAAGCATACGCGGGGTTTATCAACGAATATTGGGGGCCGTTCAGAGTAGGCCCCATGCGCCTGGATACCGGAAGCAAGGTCCGGATACATCTGCCAGGCTCCTCCGCGCAGAGGAAAGCCGCATCGAAGAGAGGCAGGATTTTATTGGAGTCCGATAATGCCTGAAGAAAAAGACATGCCTGAGCAAGACGCCCAAGTAACCACGCCGCAAAACGTTGCGCGGATAATTGAGGACGCTCTCGATCAGCCGAAGAATTATCCGCAAGCGGACAAAAAACCCGTAACGGATGAGATAGCCAGTGCGATATCGGACCCTTTCTGGGCGTATTACGTAGGCAAGAAGCTTATCAATCCGGACAAGACGCTCCGGAACGTGGGCGGCGGCTTTGACAACAATCTCGAAATTTTTGAGATGCTGCAAAGGGACCCGCAGGTGCTGTCACATTTGCAGACGCGCCGCCTGGCCGTGAGTGGCAAGGAATGGGAAGTGCAGCCGGCCAGCAATAAGCGCAAGGACGTGCAGATTGGGAATTTTGTGAAGCAGGCGCTTTTGAACTTCGATTTTGACCGCGCCTGCTTCAACCTGCTGCAAGGCGTGCTGCTTGGCTTCAAGGTGTCCGAGATCATGTGGGAGTATTCGTCGGGCAACGTCTGGGTAAAGGAGATGATCGCCCGGCCTTCAAGGCGGTTTGCATTCGGGCTGCGTCGCGAACTGCGCCTAATCACCAGAGACGCGCAAGTTGAGGGCGCGCCTGTGCCGCCTAAAAAGTTTCAGCTCTTCGTCTACGGCGGCGATAACGGATCGCCGTATGGCGACGGATTAGGCTCATCGCTTTACTGGCCGGTGTGGTTCAAGAAAAACGCTATCAAGTTCTGGATGGTGTTTTCGGAGAAATTCGGCTCGCCAACGGCTGTCGGTAAATATCCGTCCGGTACGCCCAAAGAGCAGCAGGACGCGCTCCTGGCGGCGCTGGATGCCATTCAGCAGGAGACCGCCATAAAAATTCCGGACACGATGCAGGTGGCCTTCCTGGAGGCGCAGCGCAACGGCAGCATGCAAAACTATGAGACGCTTTGCAGCTTCATGAACGCAGAGATCGCCAAGATAATTTTAGGGCAAACGCTTACAAGCGAGGCTGGCCACTCCGGGCGCGGCTCCAGCGGCCTTGCGGCTGCCAGGGTGCATGACGAAGTCCGCGCCGAATACGCGAAAGCGGATTCGGATGCCCTCTCGAACGCGCTGAACAGGCAATTAATCAGGTGGATCGTTGATTACAATTTCGGCCCGCAGGTCGCCTACCCGAAGTTCTGGCGCAAGATGGCGGCCCAGGACACGCAGGCGCTGGCTGAGCGTGACCAGATTCTCATCAATTCCGGCGTAGAGATTCCTCAGAGCTACTTCTATGAGACTTATGACGTTCCCGCGCCTCAGCCCGGCGACAAGCTTGCAAAGCCCATAAAGGGCGGTTCCCAGGCGGCAAGTGACAGCAGCGGCGGTTCGTCCTTTTCGTCATCCCCGCGCAGGCGGGAATCCAGATTGACTTTCCGTGAAGGCAAATGCGCCTGCGGCCATCATCACAGCTTCGCGGAGCCGGGCGCGGACGATCAAAACTGGATCGATCAGTACATGGAGCGCATTGCCCCGGCAATAGCCGCGCTCTCGCAGGATGCTGCGGAAAAGGTTGCCGCGTGGCTTGCCTCGCAGAAGACGCCGCCTACTCAGGCCAAGTTTGTCAGTCAGATTCAGGGCATCGTGGGCGATGAGCTTGTGAAGATAGACCAGGCTGCGGCCAGCGACCTGGCGTCGCAGATGTACCAGTGGTACAGCACAACGGGCGGTCTGTCGCCCAATATAGATGTGGTATTCGGCGGGGCGGACCTCCGCACGTCCGATTTCCTCAATCAGCTTGACAGCTTTTATCTCTCGAAGTTCATAAACAATCCGGATGTGAACGCGAGCCTTGTGGACTTCCTGACGAAGCAGTACATAGAGGGCGGGGACGGCCTTTTCGGCAGAGGCTCAATGGCGGGAATTCAGGATTTCGCAAAAATCCTCGAAAACAACCTGGTCAACCTCTCGGAAGGCCAGATACGGCGCATCGTCGACACCGGCGTGATGCGCGCAAGAAACTGGGCGCATATCAACCAGGCGTACAAGGCGGGGATAAAGCAGCTCCGGGTCCAGACGCTGCCGGGCGCGTGCGAGGAGTGCGTGAGCATCGTTGACTCGGAAGAGCCGATAGATGTTTCCGACGCCTATGACGAAATGCAAAAGCAGGCCAGTATGTCGCCTGATGATTATTCGGAGTACCTGAAAAATAACGACATGCTCACGCCGCCCTTTCATCCGTTCTGCCGGTGCTACGTGGTGATCGCATGATCTCATTCATCATACGCATGACACCGGATATGGGAACGGTGATAGCCGGGATAGCGGGCGACATTAAGGCGGCGGAACTTTTCGCCATGACAAAAACGGTTATGGTCGGCGAGAGGGAGATAAAGGCGGAGGAGCCGGTGCGCACCGGCAACCTGGTAAACAGCACTCAGGGCGATGTAATAGACGGCCTGAACGGCGTTATCAAGATAACCGCGCCTTATGGCAAGTACGTTTATGAGGGCACCGGCATATACGGCCCTCACGGCACGCCGATTGTCCCCGTCACCGCAAAAGCCCTCTTCTGGCCCGGCGCGCCACATCCGTTCAGGAGCGTGAAGGGACAGAAGCCGAACAGGTTTATCGACCGTGCGCTCATTCCCTGGAACCCGCAGGGGACCTATGAAAACGCCGTCACCGAATATCTGGCGGGGCACAGATGAGCGAAAAGACCTGGAAAAAGTTCGAGGCGGCGCTGTTCGTGGAAGAGCTGAAGCGGCAGGGCATCATCACGCCCGCGCAGGAAAAGATAGGCATGGGCATGACGGCGTTCCTGGAGTTTCTTGCGCAATGCGGAGACCAGGCCCCGTTTGAATACATGAAAGAGTTTCTGGAGCTGCTGCCGCAGACCGTTTATTTCGAGGAAACGCCGGAGCTGGAAAACGACGGCATTAAATTACCGGAGGACTGGAGGACAAAAGGCTTATGAGCAAAAGGCTTAATCAAAACGGGTTTAACAACGCGCTCAACATGATCCATGAGGGGCGCGTAGTGCATTCGGGGAAGTGGTCCATATCGCCACAGGAAGAAAACTCGATTCTGGGGATGAGTCCCGGCGACAACACAAAGCCGGACGAGGCGGACTGGGCGCGCTATGACAAGATGCACCTGGGCGTCGATCCGTCCGTTAACAAAAACACGAAAGGTTATTTCCATTACCCCATGGGGAAAGGCGGCATGCTGTGGGTGCCTGCGCTTGAAGCGATAAGGGACAGGGCCGGGCAGCAACACGATCAGGAGATATTCAACGCGGCCGGCGAGCTTCTTAAGGCCATAGACCGTGAAAAGGCCGTGGTCGACCATATGAGCAATTTCAGCGAGGCGGAGCGCCCGTCATACCAGGAAGCGTTGCTTGAACTCTCGGCAAAAAAACCGGAGCTGTTCAAATGAAAACGCTTTTGATTGGCATAGGCATTGTCCTGGGCATGGCAGCCATGGCTGCGGCCGGCGTGATGTCCGCGCCAGCAATTCCGGTGGACAGTTCCCAGCAGCTCCGCGACGGCGAGTGGCTCCGGCTGCCGTCCGCCGTTCCGCCGTCCGGCTCGATAACCATGGGGCCTTTCAACGCCGTTTCAACCAGTGCCCCGGCGCTCGATCTCGGTTTTCCCGTCGGCTATGGCAAGTGCGCTTTTACCCAGGTGAACGGGACCGCATCGCGGGTATTTATTCTCCAAGGCTCTCCCGTCTCGAATTCCACCGGGTTCACAAACGATGTATCGCATACCGTAAGCGGCGATCAAACCACGTGGGCATTTTTCTTCTCCGGAGACCCAAGCGAGTGGTGGCAGGGCCGCTGTGACAGCGGATGCGGCGTCGGGAACGAGATCACCGTGCAATGCACGTTTGGAGGTATGGAGCAATGAGAGTGAAAGCCAAAGTAAACGGCGTGCATGCGCTCTCGGGCTTGGGATTGGTGGCCGGCGAGGAATACGACATCGAGCCGGAGCACTTCGGGGAAGAGGTTTTTGAAAAAATCGGGCCTGATGCGCCCGGCGAATCCGGCCACGCCGACGACGCCGCCGGAGCTGATGCAGTTTCCATCGAGAAAGGGGAATAAGCAATGTCCGTAACCGGAGTTGAATTAAAAGCGGCGGTAAAGAGGGCCACAGCGTGGGGCACAGCCGTTGCCTGCGGCGCAAGCAATGGCGTTCTTATTAAACCGCACAGCATTAAGAAAAAAAGAAAAAACTACGTTGACGATTCGCTCGGCACATATTTCCCGCAGGACGCCGTAAACGCTGAGATCGAGTGCTCCGGCGCACTGCCGATGTACCTGCGCTACGACTCTCTCGATCTGCTTATAGCCCTGGCAATGGGCTCCGTGGCCGGCGCGCCCGCGCAGCAGGGAGCTACAACGGCGTATGCGCAAAGCTTCCTCCTGGCAAACAGCCTCAGTGGATATTTCGCCACGCTGATCCAGGACAATACGGTCAATATAGACGAATATACGTCTGTAAAAGTTTCCGGCTTCACGATCAAAGGCGATATCGGCAAGCCCGTGGAGATATCCTTTGACCTGATCGCGTACGACCGCATCACGGGGTCTGCCATAAACACGCTCTCTACGTTTGCGAACGTGACATACATGGAGACAAGCAACCGCGTCCTCTTTTCCCAGGGCGTTTACCGACTGAACAATCAGGGAGATGTTGCGCTGGCCTCCGCAAACGCAATCTATCCGTCTTCGTTCGAGCTTACGTTCAAGCGGAAGATGAAGGGGCTTTATACCGTGGCCGGGTTTAACAATATAGACGAGCCATCCAGCGACGGCCTGCCAGGGGTGACATTGAAGCTCACATTCCCGCGCTATACCTCGAACGTCCAGCAGATGTTTGCGGACTGGGATAACACGCAGCAAAAGAAAATGGACCTTACGTTTACGGGCAAACAGATCGCAAGCCCGTATAACCGGAGCTTCCAAATCCAGCTACCTAACCTCCAGATCACCAGCGCGGACTTGCCGGTAAAACAAGGGATCATGGAAAGCCCGCTTGAGTTCGTGGCCCTGGGATGCCCCTCGGCCCCTGCCGGCATGACCGGAGTGACGGCTCCCTTTCAGATCAATGTCGTCAATCAGCAAAGCGCGAACGTATTAACGAGTTAACAAATCCGGCGTTTCCGGAATATCAAAGGAGGTCTTGTAAATGCATTACAAAAACGACTATACGCACTGCGGAAACCTTCTCCACGCCGAGGATGCTTTCGAAATCCCGCCCGTAACCCAGGAGGATTACGACCGGGCACAGACAGGGGAGGTCAAGAAGTAATGGACATCTCCGCACTCTCCGACGATTACGTTGTAGAGGTCCCTTTCGGCGAGGACGCATTCGTCACCCTCCGTTATCTCTCCAGGGAGGAATCTCAGGCAATAGCCAGGCAATCCATGAAGCGCAAATGGGACCTGGACAAGAATACCGAAATTTTTGATTCCATCGAAAGCGCCAGGCTTATAGGCAGGGCCGTCGTGCGCGGCTGGCGCGGCATCGTGAAGGACGGCCAGGATTTTCCGTGCACGCCCGAAAACTGCGATTTCCTTATGACGCGCTGCCATGAGTTCTTCAAGCTGGTAAACGAGACGTGCAATGACATCCGGGCGCTGATGAAGAAGAAGCAGGGGGAGACCTTAAAAAACTCCTTATGCACATCCGGTGGCGCTTAGACAATCCGGGTGTGCATTGCGAAACGTGCGAAAGCATAGAAGAAGTGGACGAGATAGAGCCGCCCTGCAAAACGCCGCAGGGCTGCCCGATCCCGCCGCTTACGCCAGATGCGCAAAGGCTCCAGGACATACGCATGCTTTTAACTGGCCTGAAGGAACTGGGGGCGGCCCCGATCATCCTGAAGACGTTTGCCGTATCCTTGGAGGATTTGAAGATGCTGGCGAGAGTTGAGCGTGAGGTGAAAGCTTTAACCAGGCCAAGGGAGGCGGGGAGAGAGTAATATGGCGGCTGACATCAAGATAGTCATAACGGCGGTGGACGAGACCAGCGGGGTGCTGCAACGCATCCAGGCGGAAGCCGCGCAGCTCCAGGAGACCACGGCCGGGCTTGCCGGGGCGACAGGCAGCCTTGGGACGAGCGTTCAGAATGCAACCGGCCTGGTGGACCCTTACGGCCGCAGCATAAGCTCCGCATCCAGTGAGCTGGGCGGCATGGCGGAAAACACCAGCGATGCCGTCAGCGGGATGGGGGATTTCGTTGCCGGGGCCGGATCGGCCGGCGCGGCGGCTCAAAGCGCCACGCCTTACATCACGGACCTTTCGCACACACTGCGCACGGTGGCAACCTTCATGGTGCCATTTGCCATCGTTGAAGGGTTTAAAGCGGCAGAACAAGCCGCGATTGGTTTCAGCGATGCCATGAATCAGGTAGGCACGCTTGTCCATGGCAATCAGGCCCTTATGCAGCAATGGGGTGAACAGATTTTACAGCTTGCGCCCCAGCTCGGGCGTCTGCCCGAGGACCTGGCGAAGGGATTGTACGAAGTGCTTTCAGTCGATACGCCCGTCAATGACGCGATGCAGATGCTTGCCCAATCGTCCAAGGCGGCCACCGCAGGTCAGGCGGACCTTTTCCAGACCGTTCAGCTTCTTGGCGGCACGATGCACGCCTACGGTCTGACCATCAAGGACGTGGAAAGCATCTCCGATACTTTTTTTGAGGGTATCCGGAACGGCAGTATCCGGCTGGCCGATCTGACGCAATCGCTGGGCGCTGTGCTGCCTTACTCCGCTCAATTGGGAATCAGTCTTGATCAGGTTACCTCTGCAATCGTCACTCTCACCAACGCCGGGTATCAGCCCGCCATCGCCATGACCGGCTTGAAAGAACTCTTTGTTGATCTCATCGAGTCTGAGGAGAAATTCAAGAACGTAGGCATAGATATCCTTGCCGATGCCAAATCGGGCGGCATTACGAAGGTTATCGAGGACCTGCAAAAGGCAACGGGCGGCAACGTGGAGGCGATGAAGGCATTCATACCGAATATCCGCGCCCTTGGCCCGGCCCTCACCCTTGCCGGCACGAATGCGCAAGCGTTCACCCAGCATCTGGATGAGATGAAGCAAAAGGCCGGAGAAACTAACATCGCCTTCCAGACAATGATGTCAGGCGCGGGCGGCGCATCCAAGGAGTTTTCGGCGTCCCTGAAAGACCTGGAAGTCGCGGCCGGCAACGCCTGGAACCCACAGCCGATTGAGGAGTTCGGCACCGCCGTGGCGCAGGCGCTCACGGGCGCGATCAATTACCTCTCTCAATTTGGCTCTGACATCGGCCGGAATGTAAGCGATATGGTGGCCGACCTGACGCATGCGGCAGACGTGGCACAGGATTTCGAACAGCGGGCCGGCCAAACAATCGAACGTATGGCGACGAATTGGGGAACCGGCTTTCAGGAGATCGAACAGGGGGCCTCCGGCGCTGTGACAAGCCTTGTTAATGACTGGGAAACCGGCTTCCAAGAGATCGAGCAGGAAATCAGCAGTTTCGCATCTAAAGCGTATGATTCCGGCAAAGCCTTGATAGAGGAATTTGCCCAGGGAATAGAATCGGCCGCCGGAAAGGCATACAATGCCGTGAAATCCGTAGTGGATAGCATCTCTAATTTGCTTCCCCATTCGCCCGCCAAGGAAGGGCCGCTTTCAAACCTTGATGAGGTCGGCCCAGGCCTTATAAACACCGTTGCTGACGGAGTGGAAGGGGCTGCCCCTCACCTGGTGGACGTGGTAAACAGCGTGGCGAACGACCTGAACCAGGCGTTGGGTTTCGATGACAGCGGTGCCGACGGCAGCGGAGGCTCTTCAGGCAGCCGGAGCGGAGGTTTAGGCGGGTCCTCCACCATCGAGGACCTGCTGCAAGGCTACGCCGACGCCATGAGCAATCTGGCATTCGACAAGACCGTGGGCGCGTCGGATGATCTTTCCCTTCTGGGCATCAACTCATATCAGGCCCAGGCATCTGCCTATGAACGCTTTCTGGATAATCCGCTCTTCCTGGCTGCTGCCGGAGGAAATGGCAGCTCAGGAGGCGGCGGGGGAGGCATAAACATCAATTTCGGCGAGATCGTGATCAATGGCGCAAACACCAACGATCCGGTAGATATGGCAAACCAGTTCGACGCCGCAGTCGCGGACAAGATAAAGCGCGGTACCAGCGAGATTCCGGCCGCGCTGAACTCGATAGGCATCAAATGAAAAATATCGCTTTCATAAGATGGGCTCGCAAACAGGTCCTCAGGGGCTGGGCATATTCAAGGTGGTAAAGACCTACGCCGGGGAGATGGCCGGGGAGGTCGAGCAGCTTCCTATCCAGTTCCCCGCTTCCTTTGTTGCCTATAGCGGCTCAAAGTACGAGTGGGTTGATACGAAGACCTGGCTGGAAACGGCGTCCTTTACCGTACTTGTGTGTGCAAAGAACCTCCGGACGGCGCTGGACGTAAACGAGGCCGTAAGGACGGACCCGAACACGGGCGCGTATGTGCTTTTAAATAATGTGCTGCCCGCTCTTGCGTACAAGGATTTCGGCCTCGCGATGCAGGAGCTTAAGCCGGTGGACGTCCGGCTCCTCGTTATCACGAAGACCACCGCGATCTACGGCATCGAGTTCCAGGCGGCTTTCGACAGAGATTACGTATGACCGTGGAACCATAGAAGGGAGGCAAACCTTGAAAAACTGGAAGACGACTTTAGCGGGGGCTCTGGCGGGCGGCGTGGTTGCGATAGCGCCGCTTGTGCAGAGCGGCCATATAGACGTGCTGCAAACGGTAGTGGGTTTCCTTATCGCGTTCCTGGGCTTCTTTGCCAAGGACCACGACGTGACCGGAACCGGCGCGTAAATCTTGAAAAGAAAGGAGGTGCTGAATCAATGACTACTTTAGGCATCATCAGCCTGGTGGAAAGTGCCATTCCGCAGCTCGTAAAGATCGCTGAGGGGCTTTTCCACTGGAAACAGTCCTCCGGGGCGGACAAGAAACAGTTCGTCACCGGAACTATCCAGGGCGTGATAAACCAGATCGATCAGAGTTCGACTGGCGGCCAAAAGAATACGTGGGACAAGCTGGCCCCCATAGTATCGGACATCATTGACGATACGGCGGCGGTAATATTCCCTCCGACTGCGGCCACGCCGGACCAGAGTAAACCGGCTGCGTAAGTCTTAAGACCTCCCTTACGCGACGGTTTTACCCTGCCCTCCGCGTATATCTCAATGCGGCAGGCGCTACAGGCCGCGAGAGAGAAACACGGGGGGCAGGGCAAGCCCGTTATCAAAAAAGGAGAATCATGAAATTTAAAGAAGGCGTAAAAGTCAAAGGCGTTTTCCTGGTGGAGAAATATGCCGAGGGGTTGGTCCCTGGCGTGGACGAACCGTCTGAGGCAATCGAGTGCGAAAACCTCGGCCTCACGACCGGGCTAACCGAGATGTTGAAGCTTTTCACCGGCGCGGGAGGCACCGCTTTCAATGCCACCGATGCCGAGATCGGCGTGGGCGACAACAATACCGCCCCTGCGGCATCACAGACGGATTTGCAGGCCACAACAAATAAAACCTATGTAGGCCTGGCTGGTGGATATCCTACTACGCCGTCAAGCGCCTCTGTGCAATTCCAGGCGTCATTCGGCAGCAGCTCCGCAAATTACGCCTGGAACGAGATCGTCGTCAAGAATTCATCGAGCAGCATCTGCCTTAACCGTACAACGAACGGCGGCAGCGGGTGGGGAACCAAGGCAAGCGGGACCACCTGGGTTGTTACGGTGACATGGAGCCTAAGTTAGGCCAAACCCGGCAAAACCGGCCTCGCAGAATGCCCCAGGGCGGCCAAACGGAGGCCGGGCCGGGGTTTAGTATGGACGGTTTCCGGCCCCAAAGGCCATTGCAATCAAATCTCTTTTGATACAGTCAAACGGTTTTGGGAAGCGACTTTTAACATTTTTCAGGCCGGACTTTTCGCGCCTTGCGACAACGTACCGGGCAAAGCGGGCGGTTTCGCGCAGTGGCCGAGACATCTGAAATAATTAAATTTCATTTCACTTAACTCGCGGAGTTTTTTCCCGCGACCGAGTCCGGGCGGAGTCCCGTCTTAGGCGGGACGCGGCGTTGGCCGTTTGCCGTAATCGTTTGAGCCGCGCCGCAGGATTTGAAAGAACGGGGCCTTTCGAGACTCGGACTAACGGAGCCGAACACCGCCCGCGAAAAAAGCAGATAAGCAAACTGGCATTGGGCAAATGTATCAAGAGTGAAAGAAGCTAACCCTGCTCGTAAGTTAAAAAACAAGTCGCTGGACCCCGTGTCGGGGCACGGGGTGACGGAAAGACAGCTAAGGGCAACTAAATTCAAAGAAAGATTCCGGACCCATGCTAAAGCAGGGCAGGCACGCTGGAATGACAACGCGCAAGGCAACGGCGGGCAGGGAAACCCCCACCCTACAACCCATCCCTGCGTCCTTTAGGATTTGGTTCTTTTGGTATCCGCATAATGACGGACCGCCTACAGCGCCGACTTTAGGCCGAAACATGCTAAAGGTGTAAGCGATTGCTCACGTTTCCGTTACTGGACGGACTGTTCGACCTTATTAGGGACACATCCCATGACCTTATTAGGGACACATCCCATATTTTCACTGTTTACCTTTCCTCGGCCTTCCCGGACGTTTTAGTGAAAACTCCCGGCCAAGTAATTTTTCCATTTTGCCTATAAAACCGGCCTGGCCAAATGG
>JAKAKS010000001.1 GCA_021813405.1 Nitrospirota bacterium | reverse complement strand
GAAAATATTCGGGACACATCCCAGATTCTTTAGGAAACCTTCATAATACCGGAATGGCCAGTAGCGCGAGTTAGAGGGTAAATCACGCACCCGCAAGCCATCCTACGTTCATGTCACTTTCTGGACGTAACTGAAAGCACCTTCTTGGTACGCCTGAGTCACACTGTCTGCTGGAAATGTTGCCATAGAAACAGGGGGAAACTTGCCGCATTTCTTTCGATTTGGTTTTTGCCGTTATCTGGCAAAGCGAGGCGGCATGTAAGTGGGGAGAATAATAAAATCCCATCTCCATTAGTCCGCGGATGTAATCCGCGCCCGAAGCGGCCGGGCGGGCCGGTTAGTGTCTGAGGCGTGTTATTATAAAGAAAGTGTATGTGTTCACTTACATCTTTCCGGCATGGCGATTATTCAGCCGTAATTTTACAGGGGTTTAAATCATGACTTCCGCGTTCCGTTCCCTGCGGCACAGAAACTACCGGCTGTTTTTTGTGGGCCAGGGCATATCGCTTATAGGCACCTGGATGCAGCAGATAGCCATGAGCTGGCTTGTGTACCAGTTGTCCAAATCCGCCCTGCTTCTGGGGGTGGTGGGGTTTGCCGGGCAGATACCCACGTTTCTGCTATCGCCTTTTGCGGGCGTGATGGCCGACAGGTGGAACAAGCGCCGCGTGCTGGTGATTACGCAAACGCTCTCAATGCTGCAGGCCTTTGCGCTTGCGGCGCTGGTGCTGATGAAGGCGATCCTGGTCTGGCATATAATTGCGCTTGGCATACTGCTTGGCTGCGTAAACGCATTCGATATAACAACCAGGCAGGCGTTTGTGCCGGAAATGCTGGAGAAGAAGGAGGACCTTGGAAACGCGATCGCCCTGAACTCCTCGTTGTTCAACGCGGCAAGGCTCATCGGCCCTGCAATCGCGGGCATCCTGATAGCGATTGTAGGCGAAGGCATGTGTTTTCTTGTAAACGGCATCAGTTATATCGCCGTCATCATAGCATTGCTGATGATGAAGCTGGAAAGGGCGCCCAGGCGGGCGGCCAGTGAAAGCTTCAGAAACGAAATAACGCAGGGTTTTTCATACGTGTACAATTCCGTTGCCATGAAGTCCATTCTGCTTCTGCTGGCACTTGTCAGTTTTGTGGGTGTTCCGTACGCGGTGCTTATGCCCATATTTGCGGGCAGCATTTTGCACGGCGGCGCGCACACGCTTGGCTTTCTTATGACCGCTTCGGGGCTGGGCGCGCTTGGTGGTACAATATTCCTTGCATCAAGGAAAGGCGCCATGCGGCTTGGGATGACAACACCCGTTTCCGGCATGGTATTCGGGGCCGGGCTTATGGTCTTTGCCTACTCCCGCTTTTTATGGCTGTCGCTGCTTCTGATGGCGGTTACGGGCTTCGGGATAATAGTGCAGATGGCCTCAAGCAACATGGTGCTTCAATACATTGTGGACGATGGGAAAAGGGGAAGGGTGATGAGCTTTTTTGCCATGGCGTTCATGGGTACGGCCCCATTCGGCAGCCTTCTGGCCGGTGCGCTGGCGGGCAGGATAGGCGCTCCGGCCACGCTGCTTCTTTGCGGGATTGGCTGCGTGCTAGGCTCGCTGGCCTTTTCAAGCAGGCTCCCGTTAATCCAGAGGGAACTTGCGCCAATATACGTGCAAAAGGAAATTATCTGAAATGAAAAAAGTTTACTTGGACCACAACGCAACCACCCCTGTGCAACGGGAGGCGATAGACGCCATGCTCCCGTTTTTGGCGGCGGCCGGCCGGTTTGGAAACCCATCGTCCCTGCACTGGGCGGGACGTGAGGCCAGGGAAGCCGTGGAGCGGGCCAGGCAAAGCGTTGCCGCCCTGATCGGGGCCGGGCCGGATGAGATTTTCTTTACAAGCGGCGGCACCGAGGGCGACAACACGGCCGTGAAAAGCGTTCTCTTTTCCAGCATGAAAAAGACGGGCAGGCGGGGCCATGTTGTTACAACCGCCATAGAGCATCCCGCCGTGCTCCACGTTTGCAGGCAGATGGAGGAACTGGGTTTTGGGGCAGCTTACGCCCCCGTGGACGGCCAGGGCATGGCAAGCCCGGATGACGTAAAAAGCGCCATAGGGCCGGACACCGTGCTGGTTTCAGTTATGTATGCAAATAATGAGACGGGCAACATTCTTCCCGTTTCTGAAATGGCCCGTGCGGCGCATGAAAAAGGCGTAATCTTCCATACGGACGCCGTGCAGGCCGTTGGCAAGGCGCCGATAAACGTGAAAGAGATCGGGGCGGACATCCTTACCGCCTCCGGCCACAAGTTCGGCGCGCCCAAGGGCATCGGGTTCCAGTATGTGCGCAGAAAAGTGCAGCCGGAGATTTGGCCTTTAATAGCTGGCGGCGGGCAGGAGAAGGGGCTTCGGGGCGGCACCGAAAATGTGCCCGGTATTATAGCGCTTGGGAAGGCGTGCGAGATAGCCCAAAGAGAGATGGCCGCCAAAGCGGAGCGCATAAAAAAGCTAAGAGACAGGCTTGAAGATTCCATCCTTAAAAACATCCCCGAAACCGTTTTGAACGGCCACAGGGAAAAGAGGATTTACAACACCAGCAATATCAGCTTCAAATACATAGAGGCTGATGCCATTTTGACAATGCTGGACATGAAGGGCATAGCCGTATCCACCGGGTCGGCATGTTCTTCCGGGGATTCCGAGCCGTCGCACGTGCTTACCGCCATGGGGCTAGGGCCGGTGCGCTCCAGGGGTGCGTTAAGGTTCAGCCTTGGGCATGACAACACGGAAGAAGACGTTGATTACTGCATTGAGGCGCTTGCGCCCATTGTAGAGCGGCTGCTTGCGATGAGCCCGCTGTATAAGAAGTAGTTGCCTCTACCGGGTTTCCCGCGGGGCGAAAATTTATTTGCGGCATTCGCCGATATGCCTGAATCCTAATAGCCGGGTTTCACTTTTTAGCGGGGCGGTGTTCGCCCCGCTAGGGCCGCGTCTCACGTTATACATGCCCTGCGACATTGCCCGCGCCGGAGCTGTTTCCAGCAAGGCGCTTGCAGACGTACGCACGCGCGGCCCGCTTCACTCACTAACCGCTCCCGCGTTGCCCGTTGCGTCAAAATCAACCTAAAGGCCGCTAAAAGAAATCTCTTGTCCGCAAGAAAGACTAAAGAGCCTTTTTTATTTCCCGCGGTATGGGGGCTGTGCCCCCATACCTTTTGATTGAGCGGGAGGGTGGCCTTTAATGTTCCTTAACAGTCTCGATGTCCTTTTTTATCTCCTGGTCGGTCATGTCCATGCCGTGGTACTGCTTTACATGTTTCTTGGTCAGTTCGATTATCTCCTTTTCGTCATGGCTTCTGATCAGAAACCCGCATTCCGGGCCGCAGTCTATCTGCTTTAACTGCTGCTTTTTCTCCTTTGTGGCAGGCATATTAATCACCTCCTGACGTAAAGCTATCACCGCCAAAATATTAGTCAACCGGGGTAATCTGTTAAAATGAAACTGCCAGGGCATATCGAATGCATAAACCAAAAATCGGCAGGATACGTTACCTGAACCTTTACCCGATTTTCTTCGGGCTGGAGAGGGCGGGATTTGAGTGCGAATATCTTAACGGATGTCCCTCTGAGGTAAACGGGATGCTCCGGCGCGGGCTTGTGGACGTAAGCCCCTCGTCCTCAATCGAATACTTGAGAAGGCAGGGCGATTACGAGCTTGTGGGCGGCCATTCGATAAGCTCCCGCGGGCCAATAAAAAGCATTTTCCTTATAAGCAAGAGGCCGGTAACCGGCCTGAACGGGGCGGAGATTGGCATAACATGGCAGACTGAAACGTCCGCGGTATTAATGGAAATAGTGCTGAAAAAGTTTTTTGGCCTGGAATTTACGCCCAGGCAGGAGAACGGGATTGCGCCTGAACAGGCTTTAAATGAATATGACGCGTATCTCTCTATAGGAGATGAGGCGCTTGCTATTGCCGGCAGCCGGGCCGCGGCGGGCCGTTATGTTTACGATATGGGTGAGCTGTGGTATCAAAAGACCGGCCTGCCGTTCGTGTTTGCGCTGTGGATAGCCAGGAAGGACTGGGCCAGCCGGGACAAGGGAGGGTTTGCCGCGTTTTGTGCCGCCCTGGGCAAGGCGCGTGATTTCGGATTGTCGCGGCTTGATGAGGCCGTTTCCGTACTTGCCGGGGAGCACCAGCAACTGTATAAGGCAGTTGGCCCCGAAGGGATAATCCATTACTGGCGGAATATTATCTACGGCCTGGGCGAGGACGAAAAAAAAGGGGTGGAACTCTTCAGGAAATATGCCCTGGAACTAGGGGCGCTTTAGCTTCTTGTGATATTCCTGCACCGGCCTTATCGCGTATCCGGATTTCCTGATGCTCTCGATCGCCTCAACCACGGCCCTTGCGCCCGATAGCGTTGTTGTGTACGGCACGCCGTAATGCATTGCGTTTTGACGTATGTAGTATGAGTCCTTGTGGGAGCGGGCGTCGCTTATCGTGTTTACGATAAAGCTTAAGTCGCGGTTTTTTATCAGGTCCACAACGTTTGGCCTGCCCTCGCTTAGTTTATTAATCCGTTCCACTTCAAGCCCGCAGGCCTGAAGGTGCTCCGCCGTTCCCTTTGTTGCCACCAGGCCCAGCCCCATCGAAACCAGCTTTCTTGCAATAGCCACGGAGCCCGGCTTGTCCTTGTCCCTAAGGCTGAAGAATATTTTCCCTTCCACGGGCAGCTTGTTCCTGGAAGACGCCTGCGCCTTGGCGTAAGCCAGGCCGAAGTTTGCGTCTATGCCCATAACCTCGCCTGTGGATTTCATCTCCGGCCCGAGGATGGGGTCCACCCCGGTGAACCTGTCGAACGGGAAGACCGCCTCCTTAACCGCTACGTGCTCAAGCGCCATTTCGCCATCAATTCCCAGCTCTGCCAGGGTTTTGCCGGCCATCAGTTTTGCCGCCACCTTTGCAAGGGGCACGCCGGTTGCCTTGCTGACAAACGGCACGGTGCGCGAGGCCCTGGGGTTTACTTCCAGTATGTAGATGTCATTCCCCTTTACGGCAAACTGCACGTTCATAAGCCCTATCACATTAAGCTCCAGCGCAAGCGCGTGGGACTGTTTCTTTATCTCTTCCACAATCGAAGGGGAAAGCGAGTAGGGCGGAATTGAGCAGGCCGAATCACCGGAATGAATCCCGGCTTCTTCTATGTGCTCCATAACCCCGCCTATGTACACCTCTTTGCCATCGCAAAGCGCGTCCACGTCCACCTCCACGGCGTCTTCCAGGTACTTGTCTATCAGCACCGGGTGGCTGGGGGAGGCCTTCACCGCCCTTTTCATGTAACCGGTAAGCGCCTCGTCGTCATACACTATCTCCATCGCCCTGCCGCCAAGCACATAAGAGGGCCGCACCATAACCGGGTAGCCGATTCTTTTGGCTGCGGACAACGCCTCTTCCGCGGAAACTGCCGTGCCGCTTACGGGCTGCCTTAACCCGAGCTTGTCCAGGAGTTCCTTGAAGCGTTTCCTGTCCTCCGCGCGGTCTATGCAGTCCGGACTGGTGCCAAGGATTTTAACGCCCTCTTTCTCAAGCGGGATGGCAAGCTTAAGCGGCGTCTGCCCGCCGAACTGCACTATTACGCCTTCGGGTTTTTCCACATCTATGATATTCAGTACGTCCTCGATGGTGAGGGGCTCGAAGTACAGCCTGTCTGCCGTGTCGTAATCCGTGCTGACGGTTTCGGGGTTGCAGTTTATCATTATGGTTTCAAACCCAAGCTCTTTTAGCGCAAAGACGGCGTGGACGCAGCAGTAGTCGAACTCTATACCCTGGCCTATCCGGTTTGGGCCGGAGCCGAGAATAATGATCTTTCTTTTATTGCCTGGATTGGCTTCGCATTCAGTTTGAGCATGTCCGCCCAATTTATAAAACGGCTTTTCAAAAGTGGAGTACAGGTACGGCGTAAACGCCTGGAACTCCGCCGCGCAGGTATCCACCATTTTATAAACGGCCCTCAGGCCTTTTTGTTTTCTAAGCTCACGTATTTCCGTTTCAGTTTTCCGGGTAAGCTGGGCAAGCCTTTTATCGGAGAAGCCAAGCCCCTTAAGGCCGTTCAGGTTTTCCTCCAGTTCCTTTCTGGAGAGGTCTTTTGTCTTCTCTTCCGCATCTATTATCTCTTTTATGCTTTCAAGGAACCACGGGTCTATCATCGTGAGCTCGTGTATTTCCTTTACGGTAAGCCCGTTTCTTAGCGCCTGCCCTACTGCCCATAACCGCTCCGGGCAGGGCTTTTTCAGGCGGGAGACAAGTTCGTCTTGCTGAAGTCCCTGGTCCTCAAATCCGTATGTGCTGTTTTCCAGGCTTCTTATGGCCTTCTGAAGGGATTCCTTGAAGGTCCTTCCTATGGCCATAACCTCGCCCACGGATTTCATCTGGGTTGTTAAAAGCGGGTCCGCCTCCGGGAATTTCTCGAAAGCGAACCTCGGTATTTTAGTGACCACGTAGTCTATCGCCGGCTCGAAAGATGCCGGGGTCTCCCTGGTGATGCTGTTTGGTATCTCGTCCAGTGACAGCCCCACGGCCAGTTTGGCCGCTATCTTTGCTATCGGGAAACCGGTTGCCTTGCTTGCAAGCGCGGAACTTCTTGAAACCCTGGGGTTCATCTCTATCACTATCATCCGCCCGGTTTCCGGATGCACCGCAAATTGTATGTTGCTGCCGCCAGTGTCCACGCCTATCTCCCTGATAATGGCTACGGAGGCGTCGCGCATCCTCTGGTATTCCTTGTCTGTAAGCGTCTGGGCGGGGGCTATGGTGATGGAGTCGCCAGTGTGGACGCCCATCGGGTCGAAGTTCTCTATCGAGCAGATGATGACCACGTTGTCTTTCGTGTCCCGCATCACCTCAAGCTCGAACTCTTTCCACCCAAGCGCGGACTGCTCTACCAGCACCTGATGGTTCATGGAAAGTTTTAGTCCCTTTTCCAGAAGCTCTTTATACTCTTCCATGTTGTAGGCGATTCCGCCGCCGGTGCCGCCAAGAGTGAACGCGGGCCGCAGTATGGCCGGAAAGCCGAGGCGCTCTATCTCTTTAACGCCGTCTTCCAGGGTATGCACTATGGCGCTTGCGGGCACATCCAGCCCTATATTGCCCATTGCAGTTTTGAAAAGCTCCCGGTCCTCGGCCTTTTTTATGGAGGCAAGTTTTGCTCCGATAAGCTCTATCCCAAGCCGGTCCAGGACGCCCTTTTCAGATAATTCCACAGCAAGATTAAGCGCCGTCTGCCCGCCCATCGTGGGCAGCACAGCCTGGGGCCTTTCCTTATCCAGAATCATCTCCAGCACCTCGGCGGTGAGGGGCTCTATGTAAGTTGCCTCGGCAATCTCCGGGTCCGTCATTATGGTGGCCGGATTGGAGTTTACAAGGACCACCTCATATCCTTCTTCCCTCAGCGCCTTGCAGGCCTGGGTGCCGGAGTAATCGAACTCGCAGGCTTGGCCTATCACAATCGGGCCGGAGCCTATTATCAGTATCTTTTTTATGTCTGTCCTTTTAGGCATAAGCCTCTTCTTTCCCTTTTGTTATAAACTGGCGGAGCGATTCAGAAAGCCGGGCCGCCATGGCCGCGTCCTGCCCGGCATACAGAAGGAACCTGCGTCCGTCTTCCAGAAATATCTCTACTTTGTGAATATCCAGTTTCTTTGTGAAATCCGGTATAACAGTGCCGTGGTGCAGGGCTATCTTGTTTACAAGCTCATATCCGTTTGGGTTTTGCGGCGCCAGTTCCTCTTCGGATTCCCTGATTTCTTTTATTCCGCCGGCGCCAAAGACGGTCTTTTTGGCAAAAGGCATTTTAAGGGTGGCCACGCCAGTTTTGCCCTTTATCTCAAAAACCAGTTCCCCGGGCTTGAAAACAAAGGCCCTCAAAACGGGGAACAGGGCTGAGAAGGCAACCGCGGCAGCCAACAGCCTTTCCCATATCGCATGGAAGGGAATTGCCATCGCCGCCACGGCGGCAAGCGCAGCAAAAGCCAGAGATGCCGTTTCCGGGCCGAAGAGCGGCTTTGCAAGCACGCTCTCGCGCTGGGCCTTGTACTGCACGGTCTCCAGCCGGAGCGCATCGCCCGTTATCATCAGTTTGTAGCCCCTGTCATTTTTTTCCGGTTGCATTTATCTGCCGCCCGTTAATCATTGCCATGAAATCCTTAAACAAATGGTTTGAATCATTCGGCCCCGGCGCGGCTTCGGGGTGGTGCTGCACGGACATTATGGGCAACTCCATGTGCCTCATGCCTTCCTCGGTGCCATCGTAGAGGTTTTTATGCGTAAGAAAGGCCTTCCCGTGCAGGCTGGTGATGTCCACGCAGTAATTATGGTTCTGTGAGGTTATCTCCACCCGTCCGGTTGCAAGCTCCATTACCGGATGATTGCCCCCGTGGTGCCCGAATTTAAGCTTGTACGTTCTGCCGCCCATGGCAAGCCCAAGTATCTGATGGCCAAGGCAGATGCCGAATATTGGCACTTTGCCCATAAGTTTTTTTGCCGCCTCCACGCCGTAAGTTGTCCGCTCGGGGTCTCCGGGGCCGTTGCTGAGCACAACACCGTCGGGCTTCATTTCCAAAACCTGCTCCGCGGGCGTGGCGGCGGGGACCACGGTCACCTGGAACCCGGCGCTTGCAAGATTCCTCAATATGTTGAACTTTATCCCGAAATCATAGGCCACCACTTTTTTGGCTGCCCCGGTGCTGCAGCCTTCTGTGACCCCTTCCGGCCAGCGCCAGATTTGCTGCTTCCAGGCAAAAGGTTCTTTGGCGCTCACCATTTTCACAAAATCGAACCGGCTTATGTCCGGGTATTGCCGGACTTTTTCCAGTAGTTCTTCAGGTTTTGCGCCAGATGTGGAGATTATCCCCGTTTGCGCTCCATGCTGCCTTAAATGCCGGGTGAGGGCCCTTGTGTCTATGCCCTCGATGGCCGTTATGCCGTGCTCTTTAAGATATTGCCCAAGGGATTTCCGGCTGCGCCAGTTGCTTGCGAATTCCAGGTGCTCCCGCACGATGAACCCTTCGGCGTAAGGGGCGCGGGATTCGGGGTCCTCATCGTTTACCCCGTAATTGCCTATCTGACTGGACGTCATGGTGACTATCTGCCCCTTGTAAGACGGGTCCGTAAGTATCTCCTGGTAGCCGGTCATAGAGGTGTTGAACACCACCTCACCCATGGCCTCGCCAGGCGCGCCGAAGGATTGCCCCTCGAACACCAAGCCATCCCGGAGGACCAATATGGCCTTGTACTTGTTTAAGCCCATTCGTGCACCTTCTCTCCAAGTATCGTCCAGGCCGTTTTGCCTTTCAGTTTCCAACCGTCAAACGGGCTGTTCTTGCCCTTTGAAAACATTTCACCGGCCCTGAATTCGTATTCTTTTTCCGGATGGAATATACATATATGCGCTTCCCGGCCTTCTGATATGCCGCCAGCTTCAATGCCCAGAATCCCGGCAGGGTTTACGGTAAGCTTTCTGATAAGTTCCATCATCGAAAGCGTCTTGCCTTGCACCAGCGCCAGCCCAAGAGGAAGGACGGTTTCCAGCCCCGATATGCCGGATGGGGCGGCATCGAATTCGCGCGTCTTCTCTTCTTTGCCGTGCGGCGCGTGGTCCGTTGCTATCACATCTATAACTCCGTCCCGGAGCCCGTCTTTTATTGCCTCCACGTCTTCCGGCCGCCTCAGCGGAGGGTTCACCTTGGCGTTTGTGTTGTACCCGGTTACCGCCTCTTCCGTGATGCTGAAATAATGCGGGCAGGTCTCCGCCGTAACATGTATGCCCTGCTCTTTTGCCCTTCTTATAATGTCCACGGAGCCTTTGGTTGAGACGTGCGCTATGTGCAGCTTTCCGCCTGTCAGCCCGCAAAGGGCGATGTCCCTGAATACCATCACCTCTTCTGCAATGGAAGGAGAGCCTTTCAGCCCCAGTGTCATTGAAAGCAGCCCCTCATTCATCACACCGCCGGAAGAAAGCTGAAGGTCCTCTGCGTGGGAGATTATAGTGGTGCCAAGTCCCTTTGCGTATTCAAGCGCCCTCCGCATTATTATCGGGCTTTCAACCGGCCTGCCGTCGTCGGAAAACGCTATGCACCCGGCCTTGAGCATCATCTCCATCTCGGCCAGTTCCTCGCCCCTCTGACCCTTGGTGATAGCGCCTATGGGGAGCACGCGCGCGCTGCCTTCCCCGGCGGCCTTTTTAAGTATGTATTCCGTTGTCCCCGGGTTATCGTTTACCGGGTTGGTGTTGGGCATGCAGCATACCGTTGCAAACCCGCCTTTAAGTGCGGCAAGCGTTCCCGTGCGTATAGTCTCCTTGTGTTCGAAGCCGGGCTCCCTCAGGTGCGTGTGCATATCCGTGAAGGCGGGCGCCACATACATCCCGGCGGCGTCTATCACCCGCGCCCCGGCGTGGTTTTTTATCTTCCCGTTTTTTGCAACCGATTTTATTGTCCCATCCTCGATTAGGATGGTGGCCGCGCCCTCATATCCGCCAAAAGGGTCTATTACTTGCGCGTTTGTTATAAGCAGCTTCATTTGCCCGCCCTTTCGTCCAGGTGGAACATTACGGACATCCTTACGGCAAGCCCGTTTGTCACCTGCTCCAGTATCACGGAGTTGCCCCCGTCGGCCACGTCGGAGGCTATCTCTATCCCGCGGTTCATCGGGCCGGGATGCATCACTATAACGTCTTTTTTGGCCAGTTCCAGGCGCTTTTTTGAAAGCCCCCACCTGGAGAAATATTCCATTGTGGAAGGAAAAAACCCTTTGCCCTGCCTTTCAAGCTGAAGCCGCAGCATCATTACAACGTCCACATCCCTGAGCCCCTCGTCCATGTCGCAGAATATTTCCGTCCCCAGGGCACTGAACTCGCCTGGAAGCAGCGTTGCGGGCCCTATAAGCCGCACGTCCGCGCCCAGTTTCTTAAGGCAGTAAATGTTGGATTTTGCCACCCTGCTGTGAAGTATGTCGCCCACTATGGCCACCTTAAGCCCCTTTATGCCGCCCTTTTTTTCGTTAATGGTGAAGGCGTCCAGAAGGGCCTGCGTAGGATGCTCATTGGTGCCGTCACCCGCGTTTATCACCGAGGCCTTAAGATGGCTTGAAAGCATGTGCGGCACGCCCGAAGACGCATGCCTTATTATGATTATGTCCGCCCCCAGTGCCTCTACCGTAAGGGCGGTATCGAGCATGGTCTCGCCCTTCAAAATGCTGCTTGAAGGCGCGGAGAAATTGACAACGTCGGTGCTGAGCCTTTTTGCGGCAAGCTCGAAGGAAGTCCGCGTCCTTGTGGAAGGCTCAAAAAAGAGGTTCACGACAGTCCGGCCCCTCAGGGCGGGGACTTTCTTTATGTCCCGCTTGAGCACGTCCTTGAATGAGCTGGCAGATTCCAGAACAAGCATTATCTCTTCGGCCTGGAGGTCTTTTATGCCAAGAAGGTGCCTGCTCTTAAGCACCTGCGCCCTCCTCGCGTCCGGATTCGCCGGCCTCCGGTTCCCCGGGGGAAACCAGCACCACCCTGTCTTCCGTAAAACCTTCTTCCTCCAGAAGCACCTGCACGGTTTCGTTCATGGAAGTGGGGACGTTCTTGCCCGCGTAATCGGCCCTGATTGGCAGTTCCCTGTGCCCTCTGTCCACCAGCACGGCAAGCTGTATTATGGCGGGCCTGCCAAGGTCCATAATCGCGTCCAGGGCGGCCCTGATGGAGCGCCCGGTAAAAAAGACATCGTCCACAAGAACTATCTTCCTGCCTTCCACCGGGAAAGGTATTTCGGTGCGCCTTACGGCGTGCTTTCGCAGCCTGATGTCATCGCGGTAAAAGGATATATCCAGCGAGCCCATGGGTATTGGTTTGGCCAGCCCCTCGGTTGCGGCGATCTTGGCGGCCAGTCTGCTGGCCAGATGGACGCCGCCCCTTTGAATGCCAACAAGGCAGAGGTCCTCAACCCCCTTGTTCCGCTCGATTATCTCGTGGCCGATACGGGTAAGGGCGCGGTCTATTTCTTTATTATCAAGCAGTACTTTTGGCATCAGGGCATAAAAAAACCTTCCCTGGTGTCTGCGGCTGGGGGAAGGCCTGTTTTGACGTTATGGTATTTTTGTCCTCTCACCTTGTTAACCTCTCAGGGTTAAATTTAAAGGTCTTAGTATTTAAGCATAAAGAGGACAGGCCGGTCAAACTGCGGCACGCCTGATGGAGCACAAGTCGACAAACTCTCCGGCAGGCCTTATAGTGTAGCAAGAGAGATGAAAGCAAACGGCCTTTCCGCATCTGCTAGCCCGTACTTGCGCAAAGCGGCCCGCCAGCCGGTAAACTGGCTGCCTTACGGCGAAGGAGCCTTCGAAATTGCGGCGCGGGAAAACAAACCGGTCTTCCTCAGTTCCGGGGCGGCATGGTGCCACTGGTGCCATGTTCAGGCAAGCGAGTCGTTTAAAGACCCGGAAGTGGCCGGTTTCATGAATGAAAACTTCGTTTGCATAAAAGTGGATATGGACGAGCGCCCGGATGTGGACAGGCGCTACCAGGAGGCCCTGCACGCTATGGGCCTTGCCGGGGGCTGGCCATTAAGCATGTTTTTGACACCGGAAGGCAAGCCCTTTTACGGAGGCACGTATTTCCCGCCCAAAGACTCAGGTGGAATTCCTGGCTTCATGAAAGTACTGAAACAGGTTGCGGAGTTCTACAAGCAAAACAAGGACAAGGCAAAAGAACACGGGGCAAAGGTTATGGAGTTCATCAGGCCGGAGCCGCTGAACGCCCCCCTGCCGGGGCCGGAATTTCTGGGCCATGCGCTGGGGGCTGTGCTTGCCGGTTATGATGCCGAGGAGGGCGGGTTTGGAGACCATCCCAAATTCCCCGCGCCTGGCGCAATGTTGTTTCTGGCGGGCAGGGCCTTTGCCGGCTATGAGATGGCGGGCACCGCGCTTAAAAAAACGCTTTCCGCCATGGCATCGGGCGGTATTCATGACCAGCTTGGCGGCGGCTTCCATCGTTACTCGACGGACCGGTACTGGATAATCCCACACTTTGAGAAGCTTGCGGAGATGAACGCCTGGTTTTTAAGGAGCTATTGCGAAGGCTTTGCAATCTTTGGTGAGGAAACATTTGCGGAGGCCGCACGCGGGATTTGCGCATATGCAAGCCGCAGCCTTGCGGACCCGGCGGGCGGGTTCTATAGCAGCCAGGACGCGGACTCCGCACCGGGCGAGGAGGGGCTTTATTATTCCTGGAGCGCAGGTGAAATGAAGGAGGCCCTTGCCGGGCAGGAGCTTGAACTTGCCGTAAAGATATTTATACACCCAAACGGGGAAGTTCCCGGCCAGCCCGGAAGATACGTGCTTTTTCAGGCAAAGAGTCTTGATGCACTGGCCGGAGAGACTGGCATTGAAAAACCTGAGCTTAAAAAAACTATTTTGCAGATTCAAAAGAAGCTTTTATCAGAGCGCGAAAAGAGGCAGGCCCCTTTTGTGGATACCACCATCTATAGCTCGGTAAACGGCGCATTCATATCGGCATACCTGTTTGCCTGGAGGGTCCTGGGCGGCCAGCAGTTAAAGGACTTCGCGCTCAAGTCGCTGGACAGGGTGCTTGGCCTCCACTTGAAAGACGGCAGGCGGCTTATGAGGACGGAGGGTGTGGAAGGGCAACTGGACGATTACGTGCATATGATGGGGGCGATGCTGGACGCCTTCGAGTGCACGGGGAAAAAAGAATATCTGGAGGGGGCGGAATCCTTTGCCAGGGAGCTTGTGGATAATTTCTGGGACAGCTCGTCATACGGGTTCTTTGATACCCGGCAAGAGATTGCGGGGCTGAGATTAAAGCGCTTCGAGGACGTGCCAGGCCCCTCTGCCAACCCGATGGCGGCATGGCACCTGATAAGGATGCATCTGATAGCGGAAGGCAGCGGCTCTGCGAAGAAGACCGGCTGGCTGGAATGTGGGCAAAAGTGCATCGAGGCGTTTACGGAGGGGGCCAGAAAACTTGGCATGCACGCCGGAAGCTATTTTGCCGCGCTGGACGGGTTTTATAATTACCTTTCAGTGCATATAGATGATGCGCCCGGTGGAAGGCTTGCCCGCGCAGCTCTGAACACGTACAGGCCGTATCTGGTTACCGGATATGGAGCAGGGCGGGGACAAGCGGTTGCCTGTATAAAAAACAGGTGCATGGAACCATTGAGCGATCCTGACAAGCTTACGGAATTAATCAGAAATTTCAGAAATTCTTGACAGCGGACAACTCCGGATATTAGAATGCCAGTACGGGCGATTAGCTCAGCGGGAGAGCGCTGCCTTCACACGGCAGAGGTCGTAGGTTCGAAACCTACATCGCCCATTGTTCCTTCAAATTAGGAAGTTGTGGCCGTTCGCAAAACTCCTTTCCCTCTATTTCTTCAATGTAATTTAAGCCAGGGCCAGTTTTCAGATACCGGACCGTTCCGGTAAGTTCCTTCAGCCGTCAGTTCTCTGACGGATATGACCTTGCCGTGACGGTACTCTACCGCCAATGCAACCTTCCCGTTATGATCATAGGCCTCTTGCAGCCCGTGCCTTAACCCGTACTCATCAAACCTTTCAACCATCAGTTTCTTCTCCTGTCCCGAGATGATTGAATAGGTAACCACCGCCTTTGGCCTTCCGTTTTCATACCGCCCGGTTACCTGCCGCCTCAGATCTCCCATTTCTTTCATCGCTTCTTCATTAGTTGCGGCAGGAACGTTCCTTGCCGGCTTGCGTTTGAAGGATTTGTCTTGCAGCGCTCCAGGCTTAGAAGAAAGTCCTGGGCCGGCCTGGGCTGCCATCTCTTGCGGCGCCAATACGGAGGGGGGGACGGTCGCCTGATCCTGCGCTTGGATCATTGCTTTGGCTTTGGGCAAGGCCCCTCCGGATAGCTGGTTGGCCGTGGACGCAGCCATATTTTCAGTTGGCGCAATGATCTTCTCCGAAGATGTACTTTTTGCCGGCAGTGGGGGTTGTATAGTTCCGGCTTCTTCTGAGCGAAGGTGCACATCTTCCCGCGCCTTGTTTGCGGCCAACGGAACACTTGCATTTTTGGGTGAATGCGCATCTTTGTTGTTCCGCAATGTCTTTGATTCATCATGCTTTGGCTCCTGCGAGGGCGCATGGGCAGGTGTGGCGGACGAAGGTGGCATCATTATGCGGCCGGCTCCAGGCCAAATGCCCTTAAAGGCTACAAATGCGATAACAGCTACTGCAACCGTGGCAAGGGCGGCAGCCGGGGGGGAAAAGGAGGCCCTGCCAAAGAAGCGTTCCCACAGTCCTTTTTCAGGGGCCGTCTCCTTCCGGATTTTTGCCATCACCTTCCGGGTCAGCCAGGCCGGAGGTTCAACCTCATCCAGAGTATTTAGAAGACTCAATGTCTTTTCGAGTTCTTTCAGTTCATAACGGCAGCCGTTGCACGAGGAAAGATGCGTAATGATCTTCTCCCTTGCCTCCTGAGGAAGGGTATTTTCAAGAAATCCGGAAAAGCCTTTTTTTGCCTTATCGCATTCCATGTCAGATTCTATCAAGAAGCTTCTTCAGGCAGTTTTTAACCGAGTCCCGCGCCCTGAAAAGACGCGATTTGACCGTCCCTTCCGCTATCCGGAGCATTGCCGCTATCTCTGCGTAGGCAAAGCCCTGAATGTCTCTGAGCACAAGCACTTCCCGGAACTCATCGTCCAGTCCGCTGACGCATTGCTGAATAATCTCACGAAGGTCACGTTTCTCAAGGACCTCAAGCGCCGACGGTTTATTGGAAACCATATCGGCCTGTATAAAGCCGTCTTCCGACAGGAGCGGCTCATTCAGAGAATGTTCCCGTCTGGCTGATAAGGTAGAAGCCTTCTTCATGTGGTTTCTGGTCTGGTTAAGGGTAATGGTATAGAGCCAGGTCGAAAAACCAGACCGCTCTTCAAACCTGCCGATGCCCTTGTATGCGGCAAGAAACGCATCCTGGACGATTTCGCATGCGTCCTCGTAATTGCCGCACATTCGAAAAGCAATATTCAGCATCTTCTTCTGATGCCGCCCCACCAGGTTCTCGAAGGCCGTAAGGCCGCCCTTCTTGGTTTGCGCTACAAGCTCCTCATCGCTTTCTTGTCTGTTTCCGCTTTGTGTCATTTATTTAGACAAATGTCTGGCCGGAAAAGTTCCCGCTTCCCGATCGATACCGCTTGAACCCCAAGGCATGGTGTGATTGTAGCCCAGCATTCGGTGTTCTTTCAATGGGCAAGGCGCTTCAGGGTGGTTGGCAGGGCGCAGAGCTTAATTTAGGTTTACGGGGACGCCGGATAAGCCCCGGGAACTTTTTTCATCCCGGTCCTGTCTTATTAACTGAAGCAGGAACAAACAAACGGAAGGAGGAAAAAAGATGAAGCAAAGGGCGTTCATGGCGCTGGTATTGGGGCTTATGATGGTAATGGCAGTAAAGGCGCAGGCCCAGCCGGGCAACAGCGTGGAGGTTGCGGTTGTCTCGGACAACGGAGAAGTCCAATACGGGATACCGCACAAGGCGTTTGAGTCTGGCGGCACGTATGTCGTAAAGAAATACCTGGTGGCGGGCAAGGGGCGGAACTACGGGATAGTAGTGCGGAATAATTCCTCTGAAAGGATAGGCATCGTGGTGGCCGTGGACGGCCGGAATGTTATCGACGGGAAAATGTCTGATCTGGGATGGAACGAGCGCATGTATATCATTGGTCCATACGGCAGCGTCAGGATCGACGGCTGGCGGACAGACAACAGCACGGTGCACCAGTTTTACTTTACAGACCCGGGTGATTCCTATTCTGTCAGGACCTTTTCCGACTCTTCGGCCATGGGTGTTATAGCGGTTGCCGCTTTCAGGGAAAAAGAGAGGGACAGCTGGCTTGAAAAAAGGTCTTCGCGGATGGCGCCAGGCGCTGCCGCGAGCAACAAGATGATGGCTAGGGATGAAGCGGCCGGCACAGGTTTTGGTAAAGGGCGCTATTCGCCGGTTGTTACGGTTGCGTTCGATCCCGGGCGCGTTGCCTTCAATAAGACGCTCATAAAATATGAGTGGCGGGAGACCCTTTGCAGAAAAGGCATCCTCATATGCGAAGGCCCGCAAGAGAGTAACAGGCTATGGGACGAGGGAAGCTATGCGCCTTTCCCCCCGGGCTATTGAAGATAACTTTAAATGCAGGCGGGAATAGCGGCGGAAGCTGCCATTCCCGCCGTCTTAAAGCCAGGCAGAGCCCTTTTTTAAATGGACGCGCTGAAAACGCAATTGCCATGGACTCGGTTTGATCGCAGCCATTTTACCCGTTTTGCCCCTGGCCGGGGCCGGACTCGATAGCTTGTTCATGCAAGCCCAGCGCCCTGACGGAGACGACCTTCGGGCTTTTGGGCAACCGGATACGGAAGGTGCTTCCATTGCCTTCCTCACTGAAGGCCTCAAGCGCCCCTCCGTGGCTCTGCACTATTTTCAGGCTTATCGGCAGGCCAAGTCCGGTGCCTTTTTCGTCTTTTGTAGTGAAGAACGGCTCGAATATCCTGGGCAGAACGTCTTCGGGTATGCCGTGGCCGGAATCCTTCACTTCGATAACCGCATAATCGCAGTCTTCGTAAGTAAACACCGTCAATGTGCCCTCATTGCCCATCGCAAACACCGCGTTGTTTATCAGATTTAAAAATACCTGTTTCAGCTGGTCCTCATCGGCCTGTATGGGGGGCAGGGCGGTGTAATTTCTCACCACCTCTATCGAGGTGTCGTTAATGCTGAGGGACGCCAGGTCTATCGTGCTGTCCAGCAGTGCATTGATGTCCACAGTTTTTATTTTCAGCGGCTTCTTGCGGGAGAATTCAAGGAGGCGTGAGACGATATCGCGCGCCCTCAGGGATTCCTTTTCTATAATCAGGATGTCGTGCATTATGGAGTCCAGATCGGTTTCCTCCTTTATCAGCTCGGAGTATCCAAGAATACTTGTAAGCGGATTATTGATCTCGTGGGCGATATTGGAGGCCAGCTCGCCTATTGCCGCCAGTTTCACGGCCTGGATAAGCTGCTCCCTTGTGCTGTGCAGTTCGGCCATTCTTTTTTTCAGGTCCGCATAAAGCTCCGCGTTTTCAAGCGCCACGGAGAAATTATTTGCCAGTATTGCAAGAAGCTTGCCGTCGTCATCGGTAAAATCGCCTTCCTTTTTGTTTGCCAGCCGCAGTGCGCCTATAAGCGTTCCCTTGCGCCTTATCCAGGAGAACATAAGGTTTTTGGCGCCAAGCTTCTCATCAATTTCGCGGGTGGGCGAGCCTTCCAGGTTGCCGTTCATGATAAGCGTTTTCCTGCGCGACTGAAGATAGAGCTTTTCCATTGTCTTGGACTCTATCGAAACCATGTCCGCGTACATGGCGGGTATGCCTTGCGCTGGCACCAGCAGGCGGAAAAGGCCCTTTTCAGCATCCAGAAGGATTATGCAGCTTTGCCCGGACCGGATAAGATCGGCCGCGCCGGAGCATACGTCCCTGCAAATGTCCTCGGCAGACGTATTTGAATGGAAAGAAAGCGTAATGCTGTAAAGGTTTGAAAGGCTCCGAAGATGCTGCATGACTTTTTCATTGGATGCCTTTAAGGAAGCGCTCATCTCGTTAAAGGCCCCGGCCAGCTCTCCGAATTCGTCCTTCCACCGGTAGCGCGTGGAATAGCCCAGTTCCCCCGATTTTATCTTTCGCGCGGCGGAAACAAGCTCGCCTATGGGCTCGGTCATCTCCCTTGTAAGCGTGACGGCTATGGACAGCGCTATAAGAAAAGACACGCCAAGTGTGGCAAACAGTATCATCCTGGACCGGCTTATCTGGTTGATGGCGTTTACGGTCTTTTCGTTGAGGCGCTTGTCGGCAACCGTGGCCATGTCCTGGGCCTTGTTCATGAACTCGCTGCCAATCTGGATGGCCGCGGTCCGCAGTCTTTGTATCCTTGCCGGGTCAGCCGAGGTGGTTATCAGGTAGCTGAGGGCCTCCTTGTAGTCCTCAAGCAGACGGTTCATATCCTGGAGCCTTCTGGTCATCTCCGGGGTATGGTGGCATCCCAGGCACGTATGGACGGATTTGTCCAGGTCTTCCATATTGCTTACTATCTCGTCCACATTCTTCCCAAAGGCGGTATGGGTAGTGTAGAGGTCCGTCTGCACGGTTTTGGCGCTGATTACCAGGTTCTGCCTGATTATCTCAACCCTGTGGAGTTTTATGACCGTCTTTAAGTTTGATGTGGTGCGGTAAATATAATAGATGGTGGCCATGGACCCCAGCGTAAACAGCAGGAAAAGCAGCGACAGAGAGTATATGAGGCGTTTTTTCATCTGGAATATTTGTAAGTGCGGATGTTTATCCCGGCCTCATGGAGGAGCTTGCCTACAGGGGCGAAAACTGAGGGCCCTGCCTGGGTGAAGCCGGAATAACCCAGGGCGGCCAGCGCTTTCCGGCCGCTTGGGTATTGCCCGATCTCTTCAAGCGCGAATTCAAGCTCTGCCTTTATTGCGGGCGGGATATCGCTTCTTAGACACAGGATCTCGTCCGGAAGTTCGCCGGAGCTGGACATTATCTTTATATTCCCGGACACAACGGGGTCCATGGCCAGTAATTTGTCTAAAAACCGGTCTTTGACAACCGCCACCCCGGCCCTGCCGTCCACTACATCGTAAATGGAGAATTTGTGATTGCCGCTGAAATAGTAATTTTTAAAGAAACTGCCCATACCGTTCTCCCGCAAATGGAGCTTGTAGAGCATATAAATAAACCCCATGCTTGCCTTGTCCACGAACACGGCCTTCCTGCCCCTTAACTGGCTGAGGTTGTTAATGCCACTGTCTTTCCTTATTATGATGAGGCTTTTTGAAACAAGAGGCTTCCGGCCGGCAAGCGGCCGCATAAAAGGCTTTATGCCCAGTTTGGCCGTGGCCAGATATCCTGTAAAAGCGCCAAAAAAAGCGCCGTCCATGTGTCTGGATGCGAACCGGTCTACTATGTCCCCATAACGGCTGAGAATGGTGAACTGCACCTTGATGCCGGTCCTCTCCTTTATATATTCGGCAAGCAGTTTATTATTTTCAACCTGATGGAATAGATTTTGCTCGGGAATCAGCCCTATCAGCAGTACAGGCCCCTGCGCCGATGCGCGCCCGGCAAAAAGAAACAGCGTAATGAAAAAAACGGCGGAAAGGCGTTTCAATATATTACCTTTGTTGCATCCGTTACAAGTTCCATAGATGTTCTCAGCCCCATCGAGGCCGATTCCCTGAAATCGTAAATGAGGAAATATTTTTTGGAATCCTCAGACTTGCCCTTATGATAGCCCCGCTTCAAGGCTGCAATCAGAAGGCCTGATGCAAGCCGGGCCTGGTCCTCAGGGTTTCCGTACAGGTTGATCAGCGGCTGCCCGCGCCTGTCATAAACAAGCGATACAACAGGGATGTTTCTTTCCTTCATCATCATGAGAATTTTCAGGTAAACCGGGCCTGCCGTGGAGCAGCCGGTTATAAAGAGTGAATTGAATTGTGTTCCGGCCAGCAGCGCTGTGGCATCAGGCGCGTTTTGCAGGTTCAGCCCGGCGGGCTTTATCCCGTATTCCTGCGCTATGGGGGCGATCTCGTTGAACTGGGCCAGGGAGTCCGCCTCACGGCTGTTGTATATTATCCCCATTTTGCCGGAGTGCACTATTTCCTTTAAATACCGCATCAGGCTTGCAACCGGCAGGCTGTTTTTTACGCCGGCCACATTTTTGGACTTCAGTAAATACGCGGTTGGGGCATATACCCCGGCGTATATAACCGGAACGCCCGGATGCTGGTTTATGGCCGCCTGCGTAGCCGAGGCGCCGTAAGTTATTATGGCGCTTACGCCTGAAGAGATAAGGCTTCCGGCGGCATTGCTCCAGGATTTCTTATCGGGATAGGACTTTTCAATCACAAAACTTACGCCGGGGCGCCTGGACTGGACGTCTTTTATCAAATGCCTGTTTATGTCCTCGTAATACCGCATGCCATTGGTCAGTATCACGCCAACTGTTGCGGCACTGGCATAGCCTGCGGAAACGGCCATGAACACGATCGTTAAAACCAGCAAACGGCCAGGTTTGAACATTCGCTATTATATAAAATCCGGCTTGTTCCAGACCATATCCAAAGTCACCAGCAGGGCCTCCGCCTTTTTCAGGCTCTCCTCGTACTCCTTTTCGGGGGCGGAGTCGGCCACTATGCCCGCCCCGGCCTGGACATACGCAATGCCATCTTTTAAGAGGAAGGTCCTTATAAGGATGTTCAGGTCCATCCGGCCGTTAAAGCCTATATACCCGGCAGACCCTGTATATACGCCTCTGGCCACAGGCTCCAGTTCGTTAATTATCTCCATACAGCGCACCTTCGGCACGCCGGTTATCGTTCCGCCCGGGAATGCCGCTTTTATGCAGTCGAAGGCCGTTTTGCCGGGGGCAAGTTTTCCAACTATGTTTGAAACTATATGCATCACGTGGGAATAGTATTCCACCGTCATGAGCTCGTCCACTTCAACAGAACCGTAGATGGAGACCCTGCCAATGTCGTTTCTTTCCAGGTCTATCAGCATTATGTGCTCCGCGCGCTCTTTTTCAGACAGCAGCAGTTCGGATTTCATCAGATCATCCTGGGGCATGTCTGTGCCGCGCGGCCGTGTTCCGGCTATTGGCCGCGTGCACACAAATCCGTCTCTTAACAGTACCAGCCTCTCGGGCGAGGAACTGGCTATCTGGAACCCGCCGAAATCCATGAAGCATGCAAACGGGGCCGGGTTCACGGCCCGCAGCACTGAATAGATTTCCCATGCCCCGGCGCCGCCCATGCCTGCCTGAAGCCTGAGTGACAGGTTTGCCTGAAAGATGTCCCCGGCGGCTATATACTGCTTGGCCCTGGTTACCATCGCAACATAATCTTTCCTGCTGGTTGCGTGTTCCATTTTCAGTTCCCCTGCCGGAGCACGGACTCCTGTTTTTGCGGAATTGCCCGGATTGGCGGCGCAGAGTTTGTCCGCAATCGAATTTATGGCCCCGCATGCCTCGTGGTAGCTTTTTTCCCACTGGAAATTTCCGTTCAGCGGGTTATAACCAAGCCTTGTTTCCCTGGCCGCCGGGCAGCATATGATCCAGGCCTTTTGAAGTTCATGATCAAATGCAATCAGCTGGTCGTATAAATAAAAGATGGCGTCCGGAATCTCCGGTGGTTCAGGCGGCCTTGCCGCGGAGAGTTTTTCCAGATAGTTTACAAACCCGTAGGACAGCAGTCCCGCCGCCCCGCCTTGAAACGGAGGCAGTTCCGGTGATGGTTTCTGGGGGTATGCGTCCAAAAACTCCTTCAACCTGGAAAGAGGGTCCTTCTTGGTGGCAACGGACTTCCTGCCGTGCGAGGCCACTTCCACCAGCCCACTCTGCAACTTGAAAGAGGCGTAAGGCTCAAAACACAGAAAAGAGTATCTGTTTATCTGGTTCCGGGGCTTTGTCCGGGAGCTGGCCGTCCGCGGAATCCCTCCTCCTGCACTTTCCAGCAGAATACTGCCGGTGCCTGAAAACAACGGATATAACAGATGAGGGCTTATGAAAGGGATTTCAGCGTAAACCGGGCCTGCCGCCCCTGCCGTTCCCGATGAAACCATCTTTAAGAATTCGTCCTTGCCCGGTCTTATGGGCAGGGGGCGGGGAATAGAAAAGACTAAAGGCATGGTCAGGCGGTCATTATTTCCAGCGAGATGAGTTCAAGTGCCTTTACCGGGTCCGGCTGGGCCAGCACAGCCCTGCCCAGCACTATGAAATCCGCGCCCAGGTGTATGGCCTTGCGCGGAGTAACAGTCCTCTTCTGGTCATCCGGAGGCGACCAGGATGGCCTTATGCCAGGTGTAGTGATAATGAATCTTTCCCCGCAATGCCCCCGTATGGCCTCGATCTCCTGCGCAGACGCCACTACCCCGTCCAGCCCGGCCTTTTGCGCAAGTATGGCCAGATGCTTTACCTGGGTCTTCAGGCTATGCTGGATGCCCAGTTCTTTTAATTCATCCTGGGACATGCTGGTAAGCACAGTAACGCCGAGCATTCTAGGTCTGTTGAGGTTTTCTTTAAGGCAAAGCTCCACTACGTCCGCGGCAACGCGCCTCATCGCCTCGAAGCCGGAAGACGAATGCACATTGAACATGAAAACGCCCATCCTGGCCGCTGCCTGCCCGGCCCTGGCCATGGTATTTGGTATGTCGTGAAACTTGAGATCCAGAAATACCCGTTTGCCACGTTTGTGTATCTCTTCTATAACGGAAGGCCCGGCGGATGTGAAAAGCTCCAGCCCTACCTTGAAGATGTCTATAAACCCGTCAAACCTGTCCACTATTTCAATGGCGTAATCTTTTTCGTGGGTATCTAATGCCAGGATCAGCCGCTCTTTTGCCTGCTTCATGTCTTTGAGTGGGTTATGTCTTTCTGTGCCTGGTACTTGCCCGATTTGTCTGCGTAGGAAACCTCGCAGGGTTCACAAACGCCCATGAAGATGAGCTGGGCGATGCCTTCGAATGCGTATATCCGCACCGGGCGGCAAGACGTGTTTGAAATGGAGATTGTCACATGTCCTTCCCACTCCGGCTCCAGAGGGGTGACATTAACCGCTACGCCGCTTCTGGCGTATGTGGATTTTCCAGTGCAGATTGTCATTATGTCCCTTGGCAGTTTGAAATACTCCAGGCTTTTGGCCAAAACGAAGGAATTAGCCGGAATCAGGCAATTTTCGCCCTTATGATATGAAAAATGGTCTTCAGGCACGTTTTTCGGATCCAGGACCATGGAAATTTCCCCATCCGGCGGGTTAAATATCCGGAATTCGTCCGAAAGGCGCATATCGTAACCATAGGAACTCAGGCCGAAGGATATGCCGCCCTTCTTTTCGGGGCGCTCCGCAAACGGGCTTATCATGCCCTTCAGGGCCATTTCCTTTATCCAGCGGTCATTTTTGACCATCGGACAAATTAACATAAAATTAGCTTTAAAAACAATGCGTATTTAAAAAAATAAATTGAAAAAACGGGGCTTGTTCTGCTATAAAAGTATATCAGGGTTGGACTGTAACAGCCTGCCCTGCTCGTGATAGGAGAAAGATGTTAATCTACCGAGTTGGATCTTTCGGGGGCCGGAATAAATGGGACGTTGTGCAAGTCTCCCGTCGTGGAGAAAGCCTGAAGTCCTTTTTGGGGCGCCCACTTGTCACATGGAGATCTAACGCCTTCGACTACACGGCAGGGTGGGTTTTAGCTTGGCCAGGGGACAAGCCGTGGGCATAGAGGGAAAAGTTTATTTATGTTATTGGCATATAACGTATACCTCACGCTTCGGATGGAGTCCCCAAACCGTGCGTTGAATTTACGCGCGGTTTGGCGGGCAAAGCGCTTGGCGCATTGTCCCAGTTGAAAAAGCCTGCCTGAGCATATCAGTCCTCTCCTTTATTAAATAGAGGAGGAGGGAATCATGAACCAGATTCTCTACGTACTGCTCGTGGCCATCCCGCTGGGCTTGGCCCTGGGCGGTGTGGCTGCATTTCTTTTCAAACTGTCCTTGAAAACAAAATGGCAAGAGCTTAAGCAAGAGACCGAGAGGGCGCTTGACGAGGCCAAAAAGAACGCTGAACGCATTAAAAAGGATGCCGGCTATGAGGCTAAAGGGATAATATTCCAGGCCCGCTCGGAGGCCGAAAAGGAGTTCAAGGAGCGCAAGGGCGAACTGGCGCAGCTTGAAAAAAGGATCAGAAACAGGGAGGAAACGCTCGAAAGAAAGCTCGATCAGATAGAGCGCAGGGACCAGGATTTCAGCCGCAGGGAAAAAGACCTGGCCGCCGCCGAAAAAACGATGGATGCCCGGAAAAAGGAACTTCAGGATGCCATAGCCCGGCAGGTCACAGTGCTGGAGAAACTGGCAGGGCTTGGCGCCGAGGAGGCCAAGGCGGAGCTCCTGAGGCGTGTGGAAGAGGAAAGCAGGTTTGAGGCCGCCAAGCTGGCCAAGAGGCTTGAGGAAGAGGCGAAGGAATCTGCCGAGAAGAAGTCCAGGGAGATTATAGCCCTTACAATCCAGAGGTACGCCGGCGATTACGTGGCTGATGCCACGGTGTCTGCGGTAAGCCTTCCCAGCGACGATATGAAGGGCAGGATAATCGGCCGCGAAGGCAGAAACATCAGGGCGCTAGAGGCGGCAACCGGGGTGGACCTTATCGTGGACGATACCCCGGAGATGATTACGCTTTCCACATTCAACCCCGTGCGCCGGGAAGTGGCCCGCATTGCAATAGAAAGGCTGATTGCCGATGGCAGGATACACCCTGCCAGGATAGAAGAGGTGGTGGACAAGGCCCGCCGGGAAGTGGAGACCAAGATACGCGAGGAAGGCGACAAGGCCGTATTTGACCTGGGGCTATCCGGAATACACCCGGAACTGGTAAAACTCATAGGCAGGCTCAGGTACAGGACTTCCTACGGGCAGAACGTGCTTCAGCACTCAAGGGAAGTGGCTTACTTCGCCTCCATGATGGCAGCCGAACTGGGCGTTGATGTAAACCTGGCCAAGAGGGCAGGCCTGCTGCACGATATCGGCAAGGCCGTGGACCACGAAATTGAAGGCCCGCACCAGGAGATCGGCGCGGACCTGGCCAAAAAATACGGCGAAAGCGAAAAAGTTATAGATGCAATTGTTACCCATCACGATGCCGAGGCCCGCAGCGTGGAGGCGGCCCTTGTGGCCGCGGCGGATGCCGTATCAGCCGCGCGCCCAGGCGTCCGGAGCGAGAGCATAGAGAACTATATAAAGAGACTTGGCAAACTGGAGGAGCTTGCTATGTCCTACAAAGGCGTGGAAAAGTGCTACGCCATCCAGGCAGGCAGAGAGGTGCGAATCATCGTAAAGCCGGAGGAGGTCACGGACGAAGCTTCCTGGGTGCTCTCAAAGGATTTGGCCAAAAAGATAGAATCCGAGATGTCCTACCCCGGGCAGATAAAGGTAACTGTTATCCGCGAAAACCGGTTTGTGGAATACGCAAAGTGATTGCAGTTTGAAGATACTTTTCATTGGCGATATCGTTGGCAGGACGGGCCGGAATGCGGTCAAGGCCCTCCTGCCAAAAATCAGGGAGAAGAACAAGCCGGACTTCGTTATCGCAAACGGAGAGAATGCAGCCGGTGGCTTCGGCATCAACGAAGAGACGGCCCGCGAGCTGTTTTCCCTTGGCATAAACGTTATCACGGGCGGCAATCACATATGGGACAAAAAAGATATTATCCCGCTGATAACAAAACAGGACAGGCTTCTGCGTCCCTTTAATTTCCCGCCGGGGGTTCCGGGGCGCGGCAGTGTTGTGGTTCCGCTGCCTGGTGGTATAAGCGTTGCCGTAATGAACCTTCAGGGGCGAGTCTTCATGACCCCCATAGACTGCCCTTTCCGCGCCGCAGAAGAAGAAATCAAACGGCTGAAGGAACAAACGCCTCTGATAGTGGTGGACTTTCATGCGGAGGCCACATCAGAGAAGGTTGCGATGGGCTGGTTCCTTGACGGCAAAGCAACCGCGGTTATAGGTACGCATACGCACGTTCAGACCGCAGACGAAAAAGTTCTTCCGGGCGGCACGGCGTACATTACGGATGCCGGGATGACAGGACCGGCAGAATCAGTTATCGGTGTGAAGAAGGAGCAGATAATCGATAAGTTTCTTCACCAGATGCCTGTACGGTTTGAACTGCCCGGCCCTCCTGCGCTTTTATGCGGGTTGATGATAGAGGCAGACGAAAAGACGGGTTTTGCATCTTCCGCCATGCGCCTCCAGCTTACATATTCATAAGGTAACGTCAAGTTACGGCGAGGTAACGGCAAAGTACCGGCGGCCCGCTTTTATTCAGCACGGCGCGGCAATCCTTATCTGATTTTATTTCTTTCAAGCGCCCTGGCCATTGCGGGTATCGAATACGGTTTTGAATCGATGTCCTTCCAGATGTCTCCTTTCCGGGAAAGCCTTTTAAAGATATTGCGGATGTTGAAACTGGATGGCGTTACAGGGGTTTTCCCCGACAACTCCCGCCACAAGACCGGGGTGGCAACATTCGCAGCAGGACTGGCCTTTACTGCATAAGGCGCTATGGCTGTCTGCGCAAAGGCGTTTCTGAAGATGTCTATGAAGACGCGCGCAGCCCTTTTGCCCTTGGCAAATTCCATGGTTAGTTGTTCCGGGGCCAGCTCCACAAGCGCGCCGCCCACCTGGCGGGCAAATGCAAAGGCCTGCTTGAAATCCGCGCTGCCGTCCAGCGGAACAACAACGTGAAACCCGCGTCCGCCGGTGGCCAGTAAAAACGGTTCCACTCCTATGCCGCCCAGCACCTCTTTCAGGATAAGGGCGGCATACCTGACCGGTTCTGCCCCGGCGTTATCTTCCGGAGGGTCCAAGTCGAAAATCAGCCTGTCCGGGTAATTGTTACTGCTCACGCGGCTAAGCCACACATGCGGAATACACGCAAGGTTTGCCAGATATACAAGCGTTTCCTTGTTATCGCAGGTTATATATGTCTTTTGTCCCTCATGGCGCAAGTTTACAGGCACACGGTTTACCCATTCCGGAAAATATTGCGGGGCCTGTTTCTGGAAAAATTTCTGATCGGCAGCCCCCTCCGGGAATCTCTGCATGCTTATGAGCCTGCCCTTGATATGCGGCAGCATTACCGGGGCGATCTTTTCGTAATAGCCGATGAATTCGCCCTTCGTTATTCCTTCTTCCGGGAACAGCACTTTGTCCAGATTGGTAAGCTCAACGTCCGGGCCGCCGAAATTTACAGTAGGCATTTCCGTTTTTACCGGCTTACAGCCTGCTCGCGGACCACTTCGCGGGGTGGCTTGTCCATCCTTAAACCTTTGAACCGGGGTTGCCTCATAAGTCCGGCCTTTGTCCATTCGGAAAATTTCACATCACATACAATAACGGGCTCTACCCAATGCACATTTTTTTCTTCCCTGAGCTTTGGGTGCGGCGCGAAGGCCGGCTTTTTTTTCTCTATGGCCCTGAGCTTTTGGCCAATTGTGTTCAGCATGAACTCGCTATATCCGGTGCCCACCTTCCCGGCGTAAACCAATTTGCCGCCCTCAAAATATCCGACCAGCAAAGCACCGAATCCTGAATCCGGCACAGGCCGGGCGCCGCCCCGCTCCGTAAACCCGCCTATCACAAACTCCTGCCCAAGCCCGCATTTGAATTTAAGCCATTCTCTTGATCTGCCGGATTTATACAGGCTTTCGGCTTTTTTTGCGATTATACCCTCCAAGCCTTTTTTACAGGAATCCAGGAAGATATCATTGCCGCTACCGGTAACATGGTCTGCAATACGGATATTGCCGTTAAAAGAAAATGCCTGCCGCAGGACGTCTTTTCTTAATGAGAGGGCAAGCCCGGTAATGTCGAATCCATCAAGATAAAGCAGATCGAAAAGATAATAAAACACTTGCACTTGCGTCCTTTCGGCCCCCAGGTAGTCCCTTATCTGCATCCGGGGCTGAAGTTTCTCGAAACTTGGCACGCCTTTTTCAAACGCCACTACTTCACCATCCACAATAAACTGTGTTGCCGGCTGGGAGAGCATAGCATTGACAATTTCCGGGTAATTTCTGTTTAGCGCTATATTGTTCCTGGAGATCAGGTTCAATTTTTCACCTGCCCTGAACGCAAGGCACCTCTGGCCATCGAGCTTCGGTTCGAAAATCCAGCTTTCGTCAGATAATATTTTCTCGTGGGGCTTTTCCGCCAGAGTTGCGAGCATCGGTTTTATAAATTGCGGCTGAGAGACTTGCTTTAGTTTGCTTTGTGCGTTCTGAAATAAACTATGAGCTTCCGGATTATCTTTCCGCACCACGAATCTTTCCGTACCTTTCCAGCAGGCTGAAGGCATGCCAGCTAGAACCCCGGCGGGTTCAGGCGTTTTCCGGGAATCCCGTTTCTTTCTGTATGCATTCAGTTCTCCAGGCATCTGGATATCGGGAACTGGAGGCCAGGTTCAAGCCTCCAGTTTCCTTCCAGCTCAGACCGTAGGCCGTCTGCCCACAAGAAGCGAGACCAGGAACAGGACCAGGAAAATTATGAAGAGCACCTTGGCTATCCACGCGGCCGTGCCCGCGATTCCCGCAAACCCGAAGATCGCGGCTATAACGGCGACTATCAGAAACACTAAAGCCCATGATAACATGATCTTTACCTCCTTACGCCCGGGAAAAGCGAGGCTTTCGGGACACTATTCAAAAGGCCGTTTTTCCCGGTTAGCCGTTATTCAATTGAATTGCCTGCCGTACTGTCTGCCGGAAATATTTCACTCGTGATTCAAGACTTTCTTTATCTCTAAAAACCTTAAAAGCCCGGTCTTGGTGACAAGGCCAACAAGCCTGCCCTGGTCTATTACCAAAAGCCTTTCCGAAGGCACAGCCCTCAGTTTTCTCATGGCATCGGCTAGAGGCATGTCAGGTGGCACGATCATTTCGCCGCTTATGGGTTCCATTACCTCGCCTGCAGTGCGCATCGCCTGCTCTGCCTCCGGCACCTGCCTGACGCCTGCCAGCGATACCATTCCAACCGGCGCGCCATTGGATACCGGGAATCCTTTAAACCCGTAATGAAGGAAATAGTCCTTTATAAGCCTGTCTACATGGGTATCGGGATTTACCTGTACAACGTTTTCAATCATTATGTCCTTAACCTTTGCCCCTTCAAGTGCGTGGCGGCGTTCCAGTTCCTGATAACTGCCTGCCGCCACACTCCTGAGGAATATGCCTATGAATATAAACCATAACCCGCTGATAAATGCTCCCCTAACAAGCAATATCTGAAGCCCGCCCAGGATTATCAGAAATACCGCAAACCCCTTTCCCACATCCGCTGCAAGCTTGGTGGCCCGGCTTAGAGATCCCTTCCACCACCACCAGATTGCCCTTAAAACCCTGCCGCCATCCAGCGGAAAGCCGGGGAACAGATTGAAGATTCCAAGTGCAAAATTTATATACATCAGGTAATTGAAAACGGCAGAATAGATTGGGAACCCGGCTGCCGCGTTTCTTAACGCCAAAAAGATAATCGCCAGAACAAAGCTGGAAGCTGGCCCGGCCAAAGCTATCTTCAGCTCGGTTTTGGGGTTCGGGGCCTCGCCGGACATCTGGGACACCCCGCCAAAAATAAAAAGCGTTATGGACGGTATCTTGATTCCAAGCCTGATGGCCACCAGAGAATGTGACAACTCATGGATAAGCACCGAGGCGAAGAAAAGAAATGTGGCCAGAAGGCCTGCAAGCCAGTATATCCTTTGTGGCTGCCCAGGGAAGATATGTGGGAAATAGCCGGCTGAAAGGCTCCACAATAGCAGGGAAAAGATAACGAACCAGGAGAAATCAAGTGAAATCCTGATTCCGGCTATCCTGAAAATATTTATTCCGGAGCTGTGCTTTCCCGGCTGCCGCGCAGGGGCCATTACTCACCTTCCTCGACTCCGCTTTGATTAAATTATAGTCCAATCAGTGCGGCGGGCAAGCCTCCGGGGTTAAAGGGCTTGTTGGCCCGGAACTCCTTGCTAATTCCACCTTACAAGCAGATACGAGATGATGAAGAAAAGTATGAACATGTCTGCGAGATTGAAAATGTACATCTGCGCCCTTCGCCTATATTGTGAGGGAATTGCGCAGTGTGTTCCGTGACTGCTGTCACGGCCCATGATAAAAAGGCAAAAGTTGACAGTGAGAGGGCAATTGTTAAAATGAAATTACCGCTTCCCGCCTTAAGGGGCCTCAGGAGGATGCCTAATGCGGATCGCCAGCACGATGCTTCCCGATAAACAGCCGGTCCCCTGAGGCCGCGATCAATATTCCAGACAAAATATACACCCGAAGGTAAACCATATGAATATTCTGCTTATCTCACAGGATTTCCCTTACCCCCCGGTTTCGGGGGACAGGATAAGGAATTACAACCTGATAAAAGTCCTCTCCAGGCGGCACCGGATACATCTGATATCGTTTGAGGGCCACTGCCAGCAGGAGGAGCACGTTGCCGAGATGAAAAAATTCTGCGCCAGCGTAAAAACAGTGCCGCTTGAAAAATGCAACAGGTTTCAGCGCATCCTGAGGTTTGCGCGCACCGTGCTCAGCGGCCAGCCGCAGCACAATTGCTTCTGGGTGTTCCAGAAGGCGATGGCGGACGCGATAACACAGGCAATAAAGGGAAACCAATTCGACATAATCCAGATCGAGCATTCCCACATGGCCCCCTACGTCAGGAATATCCCGGCAGGGGGCAAACTAAAAAAAGTTTTAACGCTTCACAATATCGGCTTTGTCCAGTACCGCCGGATATTCCAGTTCGAAAAAAAGCTGCGGATGAAGGCCAGGTTCCTGCACAGCTGGCTCACGTCCAGGCGGTGGGAGCCTGCATACTCCATGAATTTCGATAAGTGCGTGACGATGTCGGAAATAGACAAGCGCATCCTGCATTCGGCCAACCCCGGGCTGGATATAGATGTGGTCCCAAACGGGGTGGACCTGGGTTTCTATAAAATGGTGCCGGCAAAGCCGGGACGCAACTCGATACTGTTCGTAGGCATTCTGGATTACGCTCCCAATGCCGACGCGGTGCTCTACTTCTCAAAGGAGATATTCCCGCGCATCGCGGCGCAAAACCCGGGCATGGATTTCTATGTGATCGGCCGCAACCCCACGCAGCAGATACGCCAGCTGGCGGGAAACCCGGGGATAAAGGTAGTTTGCCATGCCGCGGACTTGCGCCCGTATTATGAGCGCTGCTTTGCGGCGGTGGTGCCGCTGAGAAGCGGCGGCGGCACCAGGCTTAAAATACTTGAAGCGATGGCCATGGGGATGCCGGTTGTCACCACCTCGGTAGGCTGCGAGGGGATTGACGTTACGGACGGGGAAAACATTCTGATTGCGGACTCCCCAGGGGAGTTTGCGTCAAATGTCATAAAAATATTTTCAGACAGAAATCGGCAGGTGATGATCGGGGCTGCGGCGCGGAGGCTGGTGGAGGCCAGGTACTCCTGGGAAAAAATAGGGGGCCACCTTGAAAATATTTATTCGGGCCTGCTTGAGCGCCCCTGACCATGCGCCGCAGGGGTAGTTATGGCGGCAAATGACAGCCCTGCCGATACAAGTACGCAGATAAAAAGCACGGTTAAGGCCAGGGACTTGCCGTGCCAAAGCCCGTTAAACCAGCGCGCAAAATCGTCCGTAAGCATATTTGCTTTCCCGCCGTACAGCTCCATATCGTGAACATATGTTTTGGAGTTTTGCGGGTCCATAACGTAAACGCCGTTGCCCAGCGCATCATATGGGGAGCTTGCCTGCCCGCCAGCGGCCCGTATGTAGATAAAAACCGAGCTTGCAATGCCAAGTGCAAGGACAACGGCAGCGGCCAGATAAAGGCGCGCCGCGGGCCCTTTACTTTTCATCGTTTAAAACCCGTACTCCTTCCACCTGCTGTCCACCAGCGCTTTGACCTCAGGCGACATCTCTATATCCGGCGGCCACTCCCGCTTGAAGCCGTCCGCAGGGGTTTTTTTTGTTGCGTCTATGCCCATCTTGCCGCCGTAGGCGGGGATGTCCGATGCGTGCTCCAGCACGTCCAGCGGCCCCTCAACTATCACCACGTCTCTTTTGGGGTCCACGTTATTGCCTACGCGCCAGAGGACTTCGGATATATCCTGCACGTCCACCCATTTGTCCACCACTATAATCGTTTTTGTAAAGCTCATCTGCCCAAGCCCCCACAGCGCGTACATTATCTTGCGGGCGTGGCCGGGATATCGCTTGTCTATTGAGACCACCGCCAGGTTATGGAACACGCCTTCCATAGGCAGGTTCATGTCGGCTATCTCCGGGAGCTGTTTTTTTATCAGCGGTAAAAATATCCGCTCCGTTGCCTTGGCCATGTAGCAGTCTTCCATCGGCGGCTTGCCTACTATGGTTGCCGGGTAAACGGGGTTTTTCCGCATGGTGATGCAGGTAAGATGGAAAACCGGGAACATGCCAGCCAGGCTGTAATAGCCGGTGTGGTCGCCAAAAGGGCCTTCCAGCCGCCGCTCCCCAGGCTCGCAATATCCTTCAAGCACAATCTCCGCGTTGGCCGGAACTTCCAGGCCCACCGTCTCGCATTTAACCATCTCAACCGGCTCACCGCGCAGGAAACCGGCCAGCAGCATCTCGTCTATCCCTTCCGGAAGCGGCGCGGAGGCCGAATACATTGTTGCCGGGTCCGCACCGATTGCCACGGCCACCTCAAGCCGCTTGCCCGCTGCTTCGGCTTTTCTGAAATGGCGCGCGCCGTCCTTGTGCATATGCCAGTGCATCCCGGTAGTGCGCGAATCGAACACCTGCATCCTGTACATACCGCAGTTGCGCAAGCCGGTTTCCGGGTCCCTGGTAAAGACCATCGGCAGGGTTATGAACCTTCCGCCGTCCAGCGGCCACGTCTTTAAGATGGGGATGGCGTTCAAGTCCGGCTCCCTGAATATCTGTTCCTTGCACGGGCCGGATTTAACGGTTTTAGGAAACCAGTCCGACAGTTTTTTCAGTTTAGGCAGCGCCTTTAACTTCCCAAGAAGCCCGGTTGGCATCTCCGGCTCCAGAAATTCCATCATCCTTTCGCCAATGTCGTCCAGGCTGTCCACCTCCAGGGCCAGCTTCATCCTTTCCCAGGAGCCAAACAGGTTCACGGCGCATGGAATTTTGGACCCCTTCGGGTTTTCAAAAAGCAGGGCCGGCCCCGCGGACTTTACAACGCGGTCGTTTATCTCCGCCATCTCCAGTTCCGGGTCCGCCTGGGCGGCAATTCTTTTTAAAAGAGATTTTTTCTCCAGCACGGAGATGAACTCTCCAAGGCCTTTATATGCCATGCAGAATTATACAGCACCGTGAGGAGGTAGTTCCATAAATTGAACTATTTCGCCCTGGCGATGGCCTCCGGTATCAGTTCCGAAAGGGAAGGGAATATGTGCATCTTTTCTGTAATGCCTGCCGCGCCGCGCCCTTCGGCCAACGCGTTTGCCGCCTCCTGTATCAGCACGGAGGCCTCCGGGCCTATTATGTGGAAGCCAAGGATTTTTCCGGAGCCCTTTTCAACAATGGCTTTTGCAAAACCCTCCGCCCTTGATAACTGCCCCATGGTTACGTCCTGGTATTCGGCCCTGCCCACAAGCACGTCAGCCTGGCTGCGCACCTGTTCCCCGGTAAGCCCCACGCCCGCTATCTCCGGTTCGGTAAATACCGCGTGCGGCACCGCGCCCCAATCCATCTTTTTTTGGTCCTGCGGATTGGACGCGTTATGCCAGGCTACTTCCGCCCCCTTGTCTGCGGCGTGCGTAAACATCTGCCTGCCCGCCGCGTCACCCAGCGCCCAGACGCGCTCCGCGCTGGTGCGCAGATAATCGTCGGTTTTGATATAACCCCGCTTGTCCGTCTCTATCCCGGCCAGCTCCGGTTTCAGCAGGTCCGCATTGGAAACCCTGCCCACGGCCAGCATTATCTCTTCGGCTTTCAGTTTTATCTGTCCGCCCGGCCCTTCCACCTGCACAGTTTTCATCCCGTTTTCCACGGCAACTTCCGTTACCTTTGCCCCCGTGTAGATTTGCATGCGCTTTTTAAATGCGGCTTCTATGGCGGCGGATATGTCCATGTCCTCATTGGCAAGCAGCCTTGGCCCGGCCTCGATTATGGTTACGTCCGCGCCCATTGCGGAAAAGAAGTGGGCGTATTCCATTGAAATGTAGCCGCCGCCTATCATGATGATGTTTTTTGGAAGGGTGTTTAAATTCAGCACGCTTTCATTCGTGAGATATCCGGAACCCTCAAGGCCT
>JAKAKS010000007.1 GCA_021813405.1 Nitrospirota bacterium | reverse complement strand
CCCAGCCTACGTTTAATTTAAAATCCCACTTGTACTATGCACATTTTGTCCTTTGGTTTCAATATAAGCTTCGGGGTGAATCTTAGCCTCAAAGTGAACCTATGTACCACGTTTGTTAGAAGGGGAAACCAACTCCGGAACTGCTGGATTGCGCGGTCAAATCCTTTTCAGAAAATCCCTTAGCCCCTCCTGCCAGGGGCGCAGCATTGTGCCTTTTCCGCTCTCCAGGGCGGACATGAGAGGCCTGGTTGCCTTGGTTTTATATTCCGTGTGGGGCACGGGCAAAACCTCTTTATCAAGCCCCGCCATTTCAACAATCGCACTGGCGAAGCCATGCCAGCTTACCCGCCCTGAATTGGCGGCATGATAAACGCCGTAAGGCATCCGCCCGGCAATAATCTTCCATATCATAGCGGCGGCATCGGGCGCGTAAGTGGGGGACATAATTATATCGTCCACCACCCTCAAAGGCGGTGTCCCGGCATCTCGTGCCTTTTTCAATATGGTATAGACGAAGTTTCCGCCCTTGCCGCTTGCACCCTTTGGCCCGTACAGGCTGGACACCCGTACAATATGACATTTTTCCAGCACGCTTTTTATCAAGAGCTCACCGGTGTATTTTGAGATGCCGTAAACGTTAATGGGGTTTGGAATATCAGTCTCTGTATACGCATTGTTCTGATAACCGTCAAATACATAGTCCGTGCTTACATGCAACAGCGCGGCGCCGCAGGCCAGGCATGCGTGGGCAAGATAGAAAGACGCAAGGGCGTTTGCCTGGAAAGCCGCATCGGGCTCGTCTTCGGCGTCGTCCACCCGCACGTAGGCTGCCGCGTTTATTACAACATCCGGGGAGATGTCAGTAATTTTTTTTATTACGTCTTGGCGGCGGGTGAGGTCCAGCCCTTTTCTTGTAAGCGGTATCAGTTCTGTCCCGGAAGGCGCTGTAATGACCAGTTCGCTGCCAAGCTGCCCGCCAGCGCCCGTGAGGACAGCCTTCATTGGGGCTGATACCGGCAGGCGCTAAAGGGCGGGGCTGTGTTACGCCTTCTTTTCAAAGCGCTCCCGCAGTGATTTCAGGAAATCGCCGGTCTCTTCTTTTTTCTTTAGAAGCCAGTCCTTGTGCTCCAGATACCAGTCCACGGTGCGCGTAAGCCCCTGGTCGAACGACGTTGCCGGTTTCCAGCCCAGGTCCTTTCGTATCTTGGAATCGTTCAGGGCGTATTTGAGGTCGTGCCCAGGGCGGTCCTTGACGAATTCTATAAGACTTTCGCTCTTGCCCATCCTGGCCAGTATCCCGCGCACCACGTCTATGTTCTGTTTCAGCTCCGGGCCACCCGCGTTGTATATCTCGCCCGGCACGCCCTTTTCAAGCACTGCCATTACCGCCCCGGCGCAGTCCTCCACAAAAAGCCAGGTGCGCACGTTCAGCCCCTGGCCGTAAACGGGTATCTTCTGGTCCGTAAGGGCCTTGGCTATGGTAAGCGGTATCAGCTTTTCCGGGTATTGCCAGGGGCCGTAATTATTGGATGGTCTTACCATCGCAACCTTGAAGCCGTAAGTGCGCTCCATGGCCCGCACGAACATGTCCGCGGACGCCTTGCTTGCCGAATACGGCGAATTAGGGCGAAGCGGGTCCGACTCTGTAAATCCGTCGTTTGAATCAAGCGCGCCATCCGCGCCGAGAGGAAGTTCGCCATAAACTTCGTCTGTGGATATGTGGACGAATTTTTTTACACCATGGTGCATGGACAGCTCCATAAGGTTTAACGTACCGGCCACATTGGGGCCTATGAAGCTGGCCGGGTCCAGTATGCTGCGGTCCACGTGTGTTTCGGCCGCAAAGTTCACAACGGCATCCGGCTTTTCCTTGCGGAATATCTCTTCAGTCTGGCGCTTATCCTCGATGCCGGCATTGTAAAAAGTTATGGCGTCTTCCACCGGGGAAAGCCGCTGGCGGTCGCCCGCGTAGGAGAGGCTGTCCACCACTATTAACTGAAACCCGCCTTTTGATACGGCCAGCCTTGCAAATGCAGACCCTATGAAACCAGCAGCGCCGGTAACAAGCAACTTCATTTTTTGTCTCCAGTGTATGAAAAGTCGATTTCCGCCTCCGCCAAGCGGGGCAGGGCAGCATCCTTGCCTGAAACAAGCGGCGATTTTACCGGCCATTCTATTCCGATTGCAGGGTCGTCCCAGCGGATGCCCCTGTCATGGGCAGGGCTGTATTCCCCTGTGGACTTGTAAAGGACATTGGTGCCGTCCTCCAGGGCGCAAAAGCCGTGGGCGAACCCCTCGGGGATCCATAGTATGTTCTTGTTTGCGGCGGAGAGTTCCACGCCAACCCATTTCCCAAACCAAGGGGAGCCTTTTCTTATGTCCACGGCAACATCGAATATGGCCCCGCTTGCCACCCGCACAAGTTTTCCCTGGGCGGCGGGCGCCAGCTGGTAATGGAGCCCTCTTAAAACCCCTTTGGCGCTCATGGAATGATTGTCCTGCCGGAAACTTGCCGTTATGCCTATTTCGCGGAACCCGGATTCCCTGTACGTCTCCATGAAAAACCCCCTGGGGTCTTCAAAAACTCCGGGGGTAATAAGCACAACGTCCGGTATATTGAGCGGCGTGGATCTGAAGGGGGCCATTTCAGGTCAGGCCTTAAGAAGGCTCAAAAGGTATTTTCCGTAGCCGTTTAATCCGATGGAATTGGCTATGGCGGCAAGCGCGTCCGGGCCTATCCATCCATTGCGGAAGGCTATCTCTTCCACGCAGCCCACCATAAGCCCGGTGCGGTTCTCTATTACGGATATGAACTCTCCGGCCTCGATAAGGCTGTCGTGCGTGCCCGCGTCAAACCAGGCGAACCCGCGCCCAAGCGCGCTGGCTTTCAGCTTTCCCTGTTCCAGGTAATGGGCGTTTACGGTTGTGATCTCCAACTCCCCCCTGGCAGAGGGTTTTATGCTTTTTGCTATCTGTGAACACTGGCCGTCAAAGAAGTAAAGCCCGGTAACGGCCCAGTTGGATTTAGGCTTTTTGGGTTTTTCCTCCACACTTAGCGCCTTGCCCTGGGAGTCGAACTCTATTATGCCGAACCGCTCCGGGTCCGGCACGCTTGCGGCCAGCACGTGCGCCCCCCCTTCGGCATCTATCGACGAAACCGCCTTGCCAAGCACATTTGGCAGCCCGTGGCCGAAAAAGATGTTGTCGCCAAGCGCCATGCATACCGGCCCGCCGTTTATGAACTTTTCGCCTATTATGAGGGCCTCGGCAAGGCCGCCGGGCCTTTCCTGCACCGCATAATCTATTTTTATCCCAAGCCTGGAGCCGTCACCCAGCACCGATTTGAAACTGCCGGTGTCCCTGGGCGTGGAGATAAGCAGTATCTCCCTGATGCCCGAAAGCATCAGTACGGACAGCGGGTAATAGATCATGGGTTTGTTATAGACGGGAAGGAAATGCTTGTTTATGGCCAGGGTGGCCGGGTAAAGCCTTGTGCCGTTTCCTCCGGCAAGGACTATTCCTTTCATCCGGGTATTATACTAAAACCGCAGGCTGTATTCCAGAAGAAAGGAGGCCGGGTTTTCCCCCGGCCCCTAATCCCTGGTTTCCAGGCTGTAATGATATACCTGCCTTACCCTGCGGGCCAGTTCGCGGAGCGCATCTGAAAGTGGCATTCCCTTTTCCTGCATAAGCTGTTTTACCAGCGAGGCCCCGGCAAGCTCGTTTAATACGGCCTTGGCGGACTGGCCGCGTATGCAGACGTTATGGCCCTTTTCAAGCTGCTCCGTAATGCAGAGCTCTATCTCCTCCGGGGTATACCTGGAGGCCAGGTCCTTTATGCCGGGTATGTTATGGCCCATCGCCTATACTGCAACTACCTCTTTTATTTCGGGGACCTTCTCCTTTATCCTCTTTTCAATGCCCATCTTAAGGGTCATTATGGACATCGGGCAATGGCCGCACGCGCCAAGAAGCTTCAGTTTCACTATGCCGTCTTCCGACACCTCAACCAGTTCGGCGTCCCCGCCGTCGGCCTTCAGGTACGGCCTTATCTCGTCAATTACCGTTTTCACCTTGTCCTGGAGCATTCTGTTACCTCCTTTGCGGTTATATATTTAATTTAGCATTAATCCCGCGCGTTATGTCTGCCCCTACCTGCATTCTATATATGAGGGCGGGCGCAGTCAAACACCGGAAAGTTCCGGCAACCCATTGAAATGCTGACCGCTTTGATGATAAGCTATTACTTCCTTGCGATAAGGGGCTGTAGCTCAGTTGGGAGAGCGCTTGAATGGCATTCAAGAGGTCGTCGGTTCGATCCCGATCAGCTCCACTTAAAAAGGGGTTACGCCAGCTGGCGTAACCCTTGTTTTTTTCTCCCGCGCGCTTCCATTATGTTTCCCATACGTTCCCCATTTCCGGTATCGCCTGTTTTCCTTGACTTTGTCCCCGTTTTCCCTTTAAATTACATGGATGCGCAGGCCATTTATAGCCGCAAACTGGAAGATGCACAAGACGATACCGGAGGCGCTGGACTTCGCCGCCCGCCTGCTGCCGCTGATACCGGACAGCAAGGACGTGGACAAGCTGATAGCCCCTCCGTTTACCTCGCTTATGGCATTATCGGACGCCCTTAACGGCTCCGGCGTGCTGGTGGCCTCCCAGGATGTGTTTTACGAGCCCAAAGGCGCGTACACCGGCGAAATATCGGTAAGTATGGTCAAGGACGCCGGCGCATCCGTTTGCATAGTGGGCCACTCGGAGCGCAGGCAGTATTTTCATGAGACCGACGACATTGTGAACCGCAAGGTGAAGGCAACCATTGCCGGGGGCCTTGGCGTTGTCATGTGCATCGGCGAGACGCTTGAGGAGCGCAATGCGGGCAAGACCTTCGATGTGCTTAAAAGGCAGACATCCGGAGGGCTTGCAGGCATAACGGCCGGGCAGATGAAGGACGTGGTGATCGCTTACGAGCCGGTATGGGCCATAGGCACCGGCGTAAACGCCACGCCGGAGCAGGCGCAGGAGGCCCATGCGTTTATCCGCTCCGTGGTTAAAGAGCTTTTCCCATCCGGAAATGTTTCCGGAGAGGTGAGGATACTGTATGGCGGAAGCGTGAAGCCCGATAACGTGGACACGCTTATGTCATGCCCGGACGTGGACGGCGCGCTTGTGGGCGGCGCCAGCCTGGAGCCGGAAAGCTTTGCAAGGCTAATAAATTTCAAGAGGGGTTCCAAATGACTGTCCTGATAACAATAATTCATATTCTTGTATGCATATTTCTTATTTTTGTGGTGCTGGTGCAAGGCGGCAGGGGCGCCGAACTGGGCGCGGCCTTCGGGGGCGGCTCCAGCCAGACCCTGTTTGGCGGCAGGGGCGCCGCAACTTTCTTAAGCAAGGTAACCACAACTGCGGCGATAGTGTTCATGATCACGTCACTTCTTCTAACAATGCTTTCTTTCAGGGGTGCGGCAAGCGTGGTTAGGCCTGTCCCTATGCAGGCGCCTGCTATGCCAGGGGCCGCAGGTAATATTCCTGGCCCGGCAAGGCCCGGAAATATTCCCGGCCAGCAGCCCAACGCTGCCCAGCCCGGAGCGGCCAAAACACCCCCAGCCGGAAAATAACCGGATGGCGTAGATAACGGCAGCCGTAAATTTGAAATTTGAAATCTCAAATTTGAAATTTATTTTTGCTTTTCTTGTCTTTGCCTCGCTGTTGTCCTGCAACCGTCCGCCCCGTGTGGACATGCCAAACACCATCGTTGTGGGCTCCAGCGCGGACGCTAAACGGCTTCTCCCGATGCTGGCCACGGACAGCACTTCTGCCACTATCAGCGGGTGGATATTCAACGGGCTCACAAAATACGACAGAAATTTAAATATTGTCGGGGACCTGGCAAAAAGCTGGGAGATAAAAGACGGCGGGCTGGTGATTATCTTCCACCTCCGCAAGAATGTCCGCTGGCAGGATGGTGTACCCTTCACCGCAGACGACGTGGTGTTTACGTACCAGGAGGTCACGAATCCGAAAGTGCCCACGCCGTACTCAAGCGATTACGGCCCGGTAAAAAGCGTTGTTGCGCTGGGCCCGTACACGGTAAAAGTTACGTACAAGGCGCCGTATGCACCTGCGCTTGGGGCATGGGGCATGGGGATAATACCCAAACATATCCTGGAGGGCAAGGACCTTTCTTCCAGTTATTATTCCAGGCACCCGGTTGGCACCGGCCCGTATAAGTTAAAGGAGTGGGTGACCGGGCAGCGCATAGTGCTTGAGGCCAATCCGGACTATTTCGAGGGCAGGCCCAATATAGACCAGTACATAATGCGGATAATCCCCGACGACGCCACAGCTTTCCTGGAACTGAAGTTCGGCGGCATTGATTACAAAGGCCTTACCCCGGCCCAGTACAAAAACCAGGCCGGCACGCCCATCTTCCGCAAATATTTCCAGAAATTCCGTTATCCTGCTATGGGCTATGATTACCTTGGGTGGAACCTCCTGAAAAACAGGTTCAGGGATGTGAGGGTACGGCGCGCGCTGGCGCACGCCATAGACAAACAATCCATAATCAAGGGCGCCCTGATGGGATACGGCACCCCATGCACCGGGCCTTTCCTGCCCGGCTCCTGGGCCTATAATGAGAATGTGAAAGACCCGGATTACAACCCGCAGAGGGCGCTGGAGCTGTTTAAAGAGGCGGGCTGGACGCTTAAAAATGGCGTCATGGAAAAAAAAGGAAACCCGTTCCGCTTTACGATACTGCTGGCCGAAGGCGATCCCAGAAGGAGCATGGCCGCCCAGATAATCCAGGAAGAGCTGAGGAAGATAGGGGTGCGCGTGCAGATACAAACGCTGGAATGGCAGGCCTTCCTGCACCAGTATGTGGACAAAAAAAGATTCGACGCCGTGCTCCTTGGATGGGAACTGAGCCCGGACCCGGACCTCTATGATATCTTCTACTCCAAAAAAACGAAGCCTGGGGAGTTTAATTTTCTGTCATACGGCAACCCGGAGGTGGACAAGCTGCTTATAGAAGGCAGGAGCACCTTCAACATGAAAAAAAGGCAGGCGGATTACCACCGCATCCATGCTCTGCTGGCGAATGACCAGCCATGCTGTTTCCTTTATGTTGCGGACGCCCTTCCTGTGCTGAACAAGCGCTTTAAAGGCGTTAAAGAGGCCCCCATCGGCATATGGTACAATTTCATAAAGTGGCGGGTCCCGGCGGACAAAAACCTTTGGTATAATTAACCTTTGTCTGCTGCTTTCATGGAACTGTCTAAAAATAGATCCGGAGGGAAATTGGCGCATCCAAGAGCGCTGGCCTTTGTGCTGGCGGGGGGCAAGGGAGAGAGGCTTTTTCCGCTTACAGCAATGCGTTCCAAGCCAGCCGTTCCGTTTGGCGGCCGGTTCAGGATTGTGGATTTCGTGTTGTCCAATCTGGTAAACTCGCGCATCTATTCCATCTATCTTCTTGTTCAGTACAAGTCCCAGTCGCTTATCGAGCACATAAGGCAGAACTGGGTGCTTTCGCCCGTGGTAAGGGAGCATTTCATAACGGTTGTGCCGCCGCAGATGAGGATGGGGCCGGAGTGGTTCCAGGGCACGTCGGATGCAGTGTTCCAGAACCTTGCCCTTATAAACCAGCTTAACCCGGAGCTGATAATAATCTTTGGCGCGGACCACGTGTACCGCATGGACATACGCCAGATGATGGATTTTCACCTTTCAAGGGGTGCGGACATCACCGTGGCGGCCAGGCCGGCGCCGCTGCGGGAGGCGTCCAGCTTCGGCGTTATAGAGACGGACCCCGAAAACCGCATACTTAAATTCCATGAAAAGCCGAAACAGCCCAAGCCCATGCCTGCGGACCCGGAGAGGGCCTATGTTTCCATGGGCAATTACATCTTCAACAAGGATTTCCTTGTGCATTGCCTGGTTGAGGCGCAAGGCAAAAGGCAGCACGATTTTGGCGCCCATATCATTCCGGGCGCGCTTTCAAAAGGCAAGGTTTACGCGTATGACTTTGCCACTAACACCGTGCCGGAACTTAAGCCGTATGAGGAAGAGGGCTACTGGCGGGATGTAGGCACCATCCGTTCATTCTATGACGCCCACATGGACATGCTTGGCGTTACCCCGAAATTCGAAATAGCCAACCGGGCATGGCCGGTGCATGCGGTTATGCATGACCTGGCAGCCGCCAAGATAATACGCGGGGAGATTACAAACAGCTATTTCGCCGAAGGCGTATCTGTGGAAGACGCAAGGATATCCAACAGCGTAATACGGGCAGGGGTGCAGATAGGCGATGATGTGGTGATAGAGGATTCGATTGTAATGGAGGACTGCGTCATTAAAAAAGGGGCCAGGCTAAAAGGCATTATCGTGGACAAGCAGAACGTGATAGAAATGAACGAGGCCATCGGCTTCGACCCCGAAAAAGACCGCTTCCGTTGCCATATAGATTCTTCCGGTATTGCAGTTATCCCCAAACAGGGCAGAAGGCCCGCGTAAACTTTTTTCTGTTTTAACTCAAAGACCAGGCTGGTAAATAGCGCACGATGATTTCCGGCGGCATTCGCCGGTATGCCCAAATCTCCCATTTAAGTTTTTCTTTTTTTCGCGGAGCGTTGTTCGCCCCAGATAGGCCTCATCTCGCTTCAATTAACCTCAGGTCTGTGCCGCGCGGCTCACACTAATACGGCGCCCGGCCAACGCCGCGCCGCGGGTCCGGTACGGCTCGCCCGGCCACTCCACAATTTTCAGAACATTACGGTGATTTAGCAGTTGAAATCAGCGTACTGTCATGGCCCTGATCTTGCCCGCTAACCTGTTCAGAGGGTTGGACCGTTGCAGGAAAGTGAAGACCGGTTTTCTCCTGGCCCCCAGTTTCTTTATCTCCCAGGCAATCTCCCTGTTGCCGGGGTCGGTTGTAAGGCCATTTGTAAACGCGGCAAAGGCCCTTGCCTTGTCCCCGGCGTCAAGATATACCCTGCCAAGGTTAAGATAAAGGATGGGATAGAAGAACTCCGCCCCGAACGGCACTTTGTCATGCAGCCCGGATATGGCGGAAAGGCACTCGTTAATGCCCTCTTTAAACTGCCTTTTCACCCTGGCCAGAAGAAAGCCCCGGTAGGAAGTGAGCATCACGTTTCCGGGGAACATCAGCGCAGCGCTCTCGGCCGCCTCCAGCGCGGGCTTAAGTTTGCCAACCTTTATAAGCTCCCGGACGTCATCTATATGCCCGGATGCCTTTTTGGACTCTGGCCGGGCCATAAAATCCTGACGGAACAGCTTTATCACGAAATTGTGTCTGCTGAGTATATGGTCTCCGGCTTCGCCTGCAACCGGGCCGCTTTTCCTGGTGCAGACGATCCTGCCCTGGTTGAATACCCTGGTAACCAGGCAGCCGGACCGGTCAGGCTCCGTTAAAACCAGGAACGTGTCCGTCCCGATCTCCAGCCTGGTTTCCAGAAGCGGGGACCGCCCGGAGGTTATTTTGATGTGCCGGCTGTCATTTCCCGCGGCCAGTTCCCTCTTTTCTTCGTCCACGGTAATATTCTATGTGCCTCCGGATGAGGATAATGTGATTTGGCTCACTGTGTGCCGGGGCCGGTAATGCCGGAAAAATTTGACTTTTTCCTGTTTTTATAGTTTAATAATCGTTCTGGAGGTTATTCCAAATGTATGCGATTATAGAAACAGGCGGGAAGCAGTACAGAGTAGTTTCCGGACAGACGATGGCTGTGGAGAAGCTTGAGTCCGAAGGCGAAGTTGTGTTCGATAAAGTGTTGGCTGTTGGCGGGGACGGTAACATGGTTACCGGCAATCCCTATGTTGAAAAGGCCAGCGTAACGGCTGAAGTGATCTCCGCCGGCAAAACCGGCAAGGTGCTGGTCTTCAAGCAGAAGCAGAGGAAGGGCCACCGCAAACTGAGGGGGCACAGGCAGCCTTACACGGAAGTCCGGATCAAAGAAATTAAAATTGGAGGCTAGTTTCCAATGGCACATAAAAAAGGCGTAGGCAGCACCAGAAACGGAAGAGAGAGCGAGTCCAAGCGGCTGGGGCTCAAGAGATGCGGCGGGCAGCTTGTAAAGGCTGGCAATATACTTATCCGCCAGCGCGGCACCCAGTTCCATCCAGGGCAGAACGTGGGGATGGGCAGGGACCATACGATATTTGCCAAGATAGACGGCATCGTCACCTTCCAGAGGAAGGACCGGGAAAAGCTCAAGGTTAGCGTGATGCCAGTTGCCCAGGGCGCCTAGGCGAAGGATTAAAATCAAGGACACCACAGGGCGGCTTGAGCCGCCCTTTTTCATTTTGACGATATGAAATTTGTCGATTTCGTAAAAATACATATACAAAGCGGACACGGAGGGGCCGGCTCGGTCAGCTTCCGGCGCGAAAAGTACGTGCCGCGCGGCGGCCCGGACGGCGGCGACGGCGGAAGGGGAGGGCATGTCATCTTTAGGGCGGACCCTGAACTATCCACACTCCTTGATTTCAAATACCAGCGGGAGTACATAGCCCAAAAAGGCCAGAACGGCATGAAGAAAAAGATGCACGGCAAGGACGGCGGCGACCTTGTAGTCCGCGTGCCGGTTGGCTCTGTTATCTCTGATGCGGAAACCGGAGAGTTGATGGCGGACATGGATGCCCCCGGCAAGGAGTTCGTTGCGGCAAAAGGGGGCCGTGGCGGGCAGGGGAACCAGCATTTTGCAACGGCCGTCCGGCAGGCGCCGAAGTTTGCCCAGCCCGGCATGCCCGGGGAAGACAAGCTTGTAAATATAGAGCTGAAACTGCTGGCCGACGTGGGGCTAATAGGCCTTCCCAACGCGGGCAAATCCACGCTGCTTTCCGTTATTACAACGGCAAAACCAAAAATTGCCGATTACCCCTTTACCACCCTGGAGCCGATGCTGGGCGTGGTGAAACTTGAAGGCTTCAAAAGCTTCGTTGTGGCGGACGTTCCGGGGCTTATAGAGGGTGCGCACAGGGGGGTGGGGCTTGGCTTCCAGTTTTTAAGGCACGTTGAGAGGACCAGGATACTGGCGCACCTTGTTGATGTTTCGGTGGGGCAGCCAGGAGATCCGGTGCAGGACCTGGAAAAGATAAACAGGGAGCTTGGGCTCCACAGCCCGGCGCTCATGGAAAAGCCGCAGGCCGTGGTGGCTTCCAAGGCGGACGCGGCGGACCCGGAGAAGCTGGAAAAGTTGAAATCTTATTGCGATGAGAACAATATCGACTTTTTCTCCATATCCGCGGTAAGGAAAAAAGGGCTTGCCCCGCTGCTGAAATACCTTGCCCGCAAGGCGCAGGGGGGGAAAAAAGAAAAAGAAGAACACGTCTTATGAGACTGGTTGTAAAAATAGGCTCCAATATACTTGCCGGCGCCGGTTCCGCCCCCCTGGACGAGCACAGGATATCCCTGATCGCGGAAGACATCTGCCGTCTTCTGGCCTGCGGCCATGAGGTTATCATCGTGTCATCCGGGGCTGTTGCTGCCGGTTTTGGCAGGCTGGGTATAAAAAAGGAGAAGAGGCCGGCCGAGATAATGATGAAGCAGGCGGCCGCCGCGGTAGGGCAATCCGCGCTGATGTGGGCTTATGAAAGGGCATTTGGCGAAAAAGACAGGAAGGTGGCCCAGATTCTCCTTACCAGAGACGTGTTTACTGAAAGGGCCAGGTACATAAACGCGAAGAATACGATCTTCGCTCTGCTGTCTCTTGGAGTGGTGCCGGTTATAAATGAAAACGACACCGTAGCCGTTGACGAGATAAGGTTTGGAGACAACGACCAGCTTGCCGCGCTTGTGGCCTCTCTGGCCGAGGCCGACAGGCTTGTGATACTTTCGGACGTGGACGGGCTGTACACATCCAATCCGGCGGCGGCAAAAGACAAGACGCATAAGCCGGAACTGGTGCACCTGGTGGAAGAGATAACGCCTGAAATAGAACGCATGGCTGGCGGCAGCACCAGCGGTGTTGGAACGGGGGGGATGTACTCCAAAATCCTTGCCGCCAAAAAGGCAATGGCTGCCGGGATATCTGTGCACATCGTAAATGGAAGGAAGGCCGGGATAATATCCGAAGCCGTAGAGGGGGCCTGTAACTGCGGGACTGTCTTCAAGCCGGGAAACGGCAGGATTTCCGCCCGGAAGGGCTGGATAGCATACGGCCTTAAATCCAAAGGCAGGCTGGTTCTGGACAACGGGGCGGCGGAGGCGCTTCTGGCAAGGGGCAAAAGCCTGCTGCCTTCAGGCATTGTGGATGTGGAGGGTGATTTTGAAAAAGGCGACCCGGTGTATTGCCTGTCTGTTGCCGGGCAGAGGATAGCCAAGGGCCTGGTGAATTATTCGTCCGCCGAAATACGGAGAATAAAAGGCAAAAAGACCTCCGAGATAGAGGATGTCCTTGGTTACAGATACTCCGGAGAAGTTATTCACAGGGACAATCTGGTTCTGGTGAAATAGAAGACTTCCGGATATCTTTTCCTTTATTTTTAAGCAGTTGACCTCGTCTTGAGATTAATGTTAAAACAAATCAATGGAGTCTTCGGAAGAACGCGCCGGAGTGACGGAGCCGGACGAGCGTAGCCTGGCCCTGGCCGGGGATATTTTCAAGACTTTTACCAAGACCTTAAAGACGCTTAACGTATACCCAAGGCAAAACCCCATCGCCCAGAAATTCATAGCCGATCTGTGTGAAAAAATGGACGGCTTTTTCGCGGACCACGAACTGCTGGACGTTGAGGTAAGCCAGTTCTCTATAAGCTATATGGGGCAGGAGGTCTTTTTCAGCGAGGACAGGCAGGACAATCTGGCGCTCTCGCTGTTTATCGACGGCATAAGGGGGTTTGCTTTCCTCCGTGGTATCTCAAGAGACGAGATTGAAATCTTCATAGACATTCTAAAGACGGCATCCAGAGGGGAAAACTCCGAAGATGATGTTGTGACTTTGCTGTGGGAAAAGGAACTGGAGCACGTCAGGTATTTTGTGCCTGAGCGGTTGGGCGAAGAGGAAACTGATTTGCAGGAAAGGTTCATTTCCTCCGGGCAGCAGACACCGCAGGTGGCAGGCCAGGGAATTCAGGGCGAATATTCGGAACTGACCATAATTCCGGCCGGCATGGAAATGGACGTTCAGCCCATAAGTGAGGACGAGATGAGGGATTTAAGGGCTGAACTCTCCGCCATAAATCCAGCGGCCCTGTTAAAGACAATTGCCGGAATGTTTTTTGAACTGATGCAGACGGAGACGGAGCTTTCTTCTTACGGGAATTATGTAAAGGGCCTTTTTTCAATCATGGAGCTGTGGGAGGACCATGGGAATGCGGCCGATTTTCTTTATTTCGGCAAGAAGACAGCGGATTTCTTCGAGAGGGCCGATAACGAAAAAAGGGAACTCCTTGCCAGGCTTATAGACAAGCTTACCGGGATTGAGGATATCCGCTGGTTCATGTCTGCTTCCAGGGATGCCGCGGAGCGCCAGGAATATCTTGCGTGGGTGGCCAGGCAGTCCACCGGAAATCTGGTGCTTTTTCTGGGCGACGTGGAAGACAGGAAGGCCAGGCATATGATCTGCAGCCTCCTTGCAGCAGAGGCCGCCAGGGACATAGCCCCGTTTGTCCGGTTCCTTACAGACGAAAGGTGGTTTCTTGTAAGGAACATAATCATGCTGCTGGGGCAAAGCAAAAACCCCGCTGCCGTTAAGCCTATAGAGGGCATGCTGGCCCATTCCGAGGCAAGGGTAAGAAAAGAGTGCATGAAGGCCCTGGACATGATCGGGGCCCCGGAAGCAAAAGGGCCGCTTATGAAACTGCTTGAAGACAGGGATTCCGCGATCAGGACCGGGGCGATGAAGGCCCTTAAAAAATACGGCGGTGAGGACCTTTTAAGTTATGTAACTTCGGCAGTCCAGGCGGATGGATTTACCAAAAGGCCATTCTCCGAAAAAAGGGAGTTTCTGGAGATGCTGGGATCGCTTGGGAGAGAGCAGGCGTTTCCGCTTCTGCGCGGTTTTTTCAGGAAGAGGGGCTTTTTCAAAAAAGACCAGATAGTTGAGTTGAGGGCCGCCGCGGCATACGGGCTTGCCTTTGTGCAGGACGAGGAAGCATTCAAGATGCTTAAAAAAGGCGCTAAATCCAGGAAAAGCCTGGTACGCGAGGCCTGCTTGAATTCTTTAAAAAGTTCCGGGGTAGCGGCCCAATGAAATACATTGACGACCTTTTCCTGGACAAAATAGCAAAGCACGGCAGGCCGCTTGTAACAAACCTATCCATACTTTTAAAAATGGCAGGCATTTACAAGGCCAAGAACGAGGCCGTTGTGAATTCCGCAGCAAGGGTTATGAAGGAGCTTGAAGAGCTTCTTGGCGAAGACGGCGAGATCACGCTTAAGATGACGGACGAATCGTTCTTTATTGAGGACGTGAGAATCAGGGCTTCCCTTAACGACCTGGACAATTTTTCCGTGCTTACGCGGGAGATGAATTCAAGAGGCATAGGTGCGCTCACTTTCAAGGCGCCCTTGCAGCATGATGACTTGATAGCCCTGGCTTACGCCATTAAAGAGGGCGGCGACGCTGCGGAGATACAGTCCGGCCTGGAATCCAGGATGAAAAAAGGAGTTTCGGTTGGAGGCCCTGTTTTTTCCCAACGGGAGAACTCCATAGATTTCAAGGACAAGAGGGCAACCGCCAAAAGGGCATATCTTAGGACCATCGCCGCCTATTCCGATGTGCTGGGCGCAATCCGGTCCGGCCGGAAGCCGGACATCAGGAAAGTGAAGCGCGCCATACAATCGCTGGTTGACGGCTATTTCAAGGACGAAACATTTGTCCTTGGCCTTACAACGCTTAGAAACGAAGAGAGCTATAACGTACAGCACCCGGTAAATGTGGCGGTGTTTTCTATCGGAATTGGGGAAAAGCTCGGGTTCAAGAGATATTCCCTTGGCCTCCTGGGGATGGCGGCACTCTTCCACGATATAGGCATGCTGGAAATACCCACGCGCATACTGAATAAAAAAGGCGAGTTCTCCCCGGCCGAGATGGAGCTCATTAAAATGCACCCGGTGGAAGGCGTTAAAAACATCCTGCGGACCAGGGGCATAAATGATGTATCCATACTCTCTATGCTGGTGGCGCTGGAGCATCATCTGGCCCGGGACGGCTCAGGGTATCCCGGCGGGTTTGCAGACCGGTCTCCTCTCATATTCAGCAGGATTGTAAAGATAGCCGACGATTTCGACAGCCTTAACTCGGGCATGGTTTACTCCAGGAAAGCGCTTACGCCGGAGCGGGCGCTGGCCGTTATGCATCTTGATTCAAATTACGACCCCCGCCTTTTCAGGGCCTTTTTCGAGATATTCAAAAGAAGGAATTTTTCTTTTTAAGGCACTCCCCAGGCTTCAAAAGCCTAAAATTAAAGTTTGACATTTGATTTTTATTTAATATATCTTTATATCGAATGACGTTATCGAGTTACGATACAAGAAAGTTCTTTCTGGGCTTTATCAGGATACACGTCCTTTACCATGCGTCAAAGGAGCCGGTTTACGGCCTTTGGCTGATGGAAGAGCTGGCCCACCACGGATACAAGCTCAGCCCCGGAACTCTTTATCCGGTTCTGCATGCGCTTGAGGCCGAAGGGCATCTGAAGTCCAAAAGAGAGATTTACGCCGGGAAGATAAGAAAATATTACAGGATTACCGCCAGGGGCGAGAGGATGCTTGCTGAGTCCAAAGAGAGGGTAATGGCGCTGGTTAAAGAGGTAATGGAATAAAAAAAGCTTCCGGATTAGGGACCATGAGAAAATCCATATTGATAATGCTGTTGAGCGTTGGCCTGCTTCTGTTCGGGCAGCTGAGCGCCTGGGCCGGGCCTCCATTTTTCACTGATGACCCTGAGCCGGTGGAATACCATCACTGGGAGGTATATATTGCGTCTCAATGGGTCCGTGACAGGGACAATAACGCAGTGGGCACATTGCCGCATTTCGAGGTAAATTATGGCGCCATCCCGGACCTCCAGATTCACTTGCTTGCTCCAATGGTTTACAGCGCGCCGGAGGACGGTCCGGCGCAGTACGGCCTTGGCAATCTCGAACTTGGCGTGAAGTACCGTTTCATTCACGAGGACGAAAAGGGCTGTCGGCCGCAGGTGGGAATATTCCCTCTTGTGCATCTGCCAACGCACACCACGCCTGGTCTTGACGAGCCCAATGCAAACCTTTACCTGCCTGTCTGGATACAGAAGAGCTGGGGGCCGTGGACTACTTATGGCGGCGGTGGGGTGGAATACCACCCGGGTACAGGCAACAAGAGCTTTCTCTTTGGCGGCTGGCTGATACAGCGCGACCTTTCCAAAAAACTGACGCTTGGGGCCGAAATATTCAGCCACGGCCCCCAGGCGGCCGGGGCGGGGGATGAAACCCTGGTGAATGCGGGCGGGTATTATAATCTCAGCGATCAGCACCATATCCTGTTTTCAGTGGGCAAGGATGTCCGCGGGCCCAATGAGTTAATCAGCTATTTCGCATACCAGTGGACGTTCGGGCCTGGGGAGATGTGGACCCTCTTTCCCAATCTCAAATAGGTTTTGTTTTGGGCCTTGCCCAAATGTAATAAACCGAACCAAGGAGGACGCGATGGGTAGGAAGCTGTTGGCCGCAGTTGTTGCAGCGGGCTTCACGCTGGGGATGGCATCATTGGCGTTGGCTGGGCCGCACTGGTTGAAAGGCACAACGGAGCAGAAGTTCAAAAAGCTGGAAGACATCCAGGAGGCGATGGGGTCTGTAATGATGGAGTTCAATCAGCGCATGACTACCATGTATTTTGCCGCAAAGGGCGGCAACTGGGGTTTGGCTGCCTACCAGCTTGATGAGGCGCAGGAGATTGCGGAAGTCGGCGAGATGACCCGCCCGCAGTTTGCCGCGGACCTGAAGGCCTTCAAGTCCGCTCATCTTTCAAAGGTGGAAGAGGCAATCAAATCGAAAAGCTTCGATAAATTCAAGGGCGCTTTCGACGATATGGTGGTAGCCTGCAATAACTGTCATGCAGCGCATGGCTACCCGTTTATTCACTATGCGCTCCCTGACAGGCCTGTAGAGTCTCTCAAGTATACTCCCTAGTTTTTAGAAATGACCTGCGGGCAGGCCGGAAGGCCTGCCCGCCAATGCCAATCCGTTACAGAGCTTGTTGAATAACGAAATCGACAAAATACCCCGGTGCGGTACGGCGGGAAGTAAAAAAGAATTGCCGGCTTGTAGTTCTATCGCCTTAGCGTATCCAGCCCAGGGCGTCTTTAATCCCGTCCAGCGTTTCGCGCGCGGCGGCGCTTGCTTTTCTTGAGCCCTCGCGCGCCATCTCCAGAAGGGAGGAGGGGTTTTTGAGGAGTTCCTGCCGTTTTTCCCATATGGGTTCCAGCACGGCCCTCATGTTTTTGAAAAGCACTTTCTTGCACTCGATGCAGCCGATGCCCGCGGTAGTGCAGCCCTTTACCACCCAGTCCTTTTCCTCCTGTGATGAAAATATCTTGTGCAGATGATAAACGGGGCATATCTCCGGGTTGCCAACGTCGGTGCGGCGCTTGCGCGCCGGGTCCGTCATCATCGTCCTTATTTTTGTTTCAGCCACATCCGGCGGATCGCTTAAGTAAATGGCGTTGCCGTAGCTTTTGCTCATCTTCCTGCCGTCCACGCCGGGTACTTTGGGAAACTCCGTCAGAAGCCCATCGGGTTCTACCATAAATTCCGTGTTATAAAGGCTGTTGAACCTCCTTGCAATTTCGCGGGTGATCTCCAGATGGGGAAGCTGGTCCACCCCAACTGGTACGTAATCTGCCCGGTAAATAAGGATGTCCGCTGATTGCAGCACCGGATACCCCAGGAACCCGTATGTGGAGAGGTCCTTGTCCTTTATCTCCTCGCGCTTTTCCTTGTAAGTGGGCACGCGCTCCAGCCATCCAAGCGGGGTTATCATGGATAAAATCAGATGCAGTTCCGTGTGCTCTGGCGTCATGGATTGTATGAAGATGGTGGCCTTTTCCGGGTCCAGCCCGGCGGCCATGAAGTTTACCAGCAGGTCCATGGCGCTTTCCTTTATAAGGCCCGGTTCGGCGTATCCGGAGGTAAGCGCATGCCAGTCCGCAACAAAATAAAAGCATTCGTACTGGTCCTGAATCCTCACCCAGTTTGCAAGCGCCCCCACCAGATTGCCCAGATGAAGCCTGCCGCTTGCCTGCATGCCGCTTAACACGCGTTTTTTCATAATAAAAAATATCCCCCGGTAATCAGGCTGATGATCTTTAGTATAAAGAATATTATGGGCATTACTATATAGTTGGCCAGGTTCGTGAATATAAGCAGCGCAACGATAATAAAACCGAACCTCTCCAGCTTCTCCACAGCGTATGCCTGCCGGGTGGGCAGTATCCCCGTAAGCACCCTTCCGCCATCCAGCGGAGGTATCGGAATCAGGTTGAAGGCCGCCAGGATTACATTAACCAGTACGGATTTTTTAAGCATTTCCGCCACGGGCTGCAAAACGGAACCTGCAACTGCCGGCGAAGCCAGCCCTCCAGCCGGTATCAGCACGTACACAAGCAATACCGCAGAAACCACAGCCAGAATGAAATTGGTGCAAGGCCCGGCGATGGCGCTTATGGCCATCCCCTTGCGGGGGTTTTTGAAATTGTATGGGTTTATAGGAACCGGCTTTGCCCAGCCCCATACAAACCGTCCGCTTGTCGCCACGTACAGGATAAGCGGGAATATTACGGTGCCAAAAGGGTCTATATGGGCAAGCGGATTAAGGGTTAGCCTTCCCCTGAACTTGGCGGTATTGTCCCCAAGCTTGTATGCAACATACCCATGGGCCACCTCATGCAGGGTTATGGCCAGCAGGATGGGGATTACCGAAACGGCTACAAGTCTTAAAGTTTCCTGCAATGCCGTATCAGACCGGGTTCAGGACCTTGTCTATAACGGTCCTGGCCACAACCAGCGGGTCTATGAAAGAACTGTCCATGTCATGCTCTATGTCCCTCTTGTTGGAGAGGTAGGTTATCCTGTCCTGCATCCTGTCGCGCAGGTACTGCATGTAAACGGCGTTTCTGGACGGTTTATATTTCTTGTCGAAGTCCGCCCCGAATATCTCCGCGCCGTTTTTGGGTATGGCAAGGCCCGGGAACCGTTTCCAGTCCCTCCATTCTATATTGCCGCGCACAAGCTCGGTCATTATCTTAAGAGACAATTCCTTCGGGATGTCCGTCAGGTCGTCCGGGGTGCCGAATGCGTGCGTGTTCATTATATAGCACTCGCATCCCGCCTTGAAGAGCTTCATGAACTGCTGGCAGTCCACCAGAAGCGGATGCACCCTGAACGGGTTGGCGAAGGGTTCGATAACAAGTTTTTCAAGCTCCTTGGCGTCCACATTCTCAACGCCCTTGGCCCTCAGGGTGGAAAGCGAGGCCCCCATGGCCACGGCCAGCCCGGCGGAGTTCACTTTGCAGATTGGCGGTATGCTGGGGTCCTTCTGAAGCCAGATGACTTTATCCGGCGCGGCGCAGTAGTCGGCATGGTCGAACATGTCCCTGGATTTTATGCACCTGCCGTTGTCGTTGCGTATGTCTTCGGCAACTATCTTTCTTTCGCCTTCGGGCGTTTCAAGCACGGCAACGTTCTGGGCGGAGTAGAAGTATTTGATTATAGGGTCGTTGAACCGCACGGAGTCCGTCTTGTCAAAAAGCGAGGGCTCAAGCGCCATTGTAAGATTGCTCTCGAAATCTATCAGGAAGGCATCGTCGTGCACAACGGTCACGTGTTCTGACGGCTTAAGAGTGCCCTCGTGGTCCAGGCTGTTGGTTATGGATGATTTGCCTGAACCGGACAAGCCGAACACCGCCACGGGCGCGTTGTTGCCTATCGTCTTTATCCCGCCATGGCAGGCTACCATATTATGGCGCACCCCGGCAGTCCATGCCAGAGTGAGCGTGCCTTTCTTCCTCTCGCCAAAATACCTCATCCCAAGTATGGTTATGCAGTTTTCCGCCTCGTCTATTATTACAAGCCCGCTTGGGTAAGCCGGATTGCTCCATTCCGGATCCGCAAATACAAGTATATCCGGCTCATTGAGTACCTTTGACTTCCTGAATGTGCCGGCCCACGGCTCCATCATGGGTGTGAAGTTGAACCCCCAGTCCAGCATGTTCTTGGCATCCGAAGCGGGGCTCAGCAGATGCGCCTTTATCATGAAATCCGGATGCAGCCCTACAATACCTTCCAGCCACAGCCCCGGCCGCCTGTTGAACTGGTACAGCGCCTCAAGCAAAATGGCTTTTAATTTGTCGCTTTCCGGTTTAGCCAGTTCCCGCACAAGTCTCCTTGCCTTGGCAGTCCGGCCTACCACGCCGCCATCTATTGAAACAAGCACCTTGGCGTCAGCAGGAAGCCCGTACTGCTCCGGCTTGTAAAGCGGCTCATCGGTCCTTACCACCTCCGGCTGCTTCAAAGACAGCTCGTAAAGCTCGGCCATGCTTGTTTTTTTAACCGAGTTGGCGTAAAAGGCGGTCTCTATGGCCGCGCGCCATGGTGAAAGCGGTTTTTTAAGGAAAGTAGCCATTCTGCTTTTTTAACCTCCTGGTAGTAAGCCCTTGTAAAGTGCTTTATTTTTAACGAAATTGCAAGAAAAGTCAATTTTTTTACATTTTAGGTAACTTTTTTTTAATTTTTCGAAATAAAAGTGAGATTTTTTTGTCAAAAAATAAGCAAAACAGCTAAAAAATGAATAAATATATTTTTGGCTTTAAAAACAAACCGGAACAATTCCGGCGTATCTGATTGCAAATTAAAGAGCAACCCGGAATCATTTACTGCAATGCACTCAGCCGGAAAGCCTGACCGGGTGAGATTCAGTTTCAGGGATGCTGTTAAATGTATGGATTGCCCGTGAATATCCCAGGCCAAAAATAATAGTGATAACACTTGACTATTGCCTTCGGGTATGTCATAGTGGTATCTGGAGTTTAATGGAGCTGGTTTCATCGTAAGAGCAGCGAACATGATTTCTCGCGGTTTCTGTAATGACATGGCCTCCTGGAAAACTTCGCAACACAGATGAAAGGAGGCACACTCTAATGGCAAAAGGAACCGTGAAGTGGTTTAACGAATCCAAAGGGTTCGGCTTTATTACGGCTGAAGACGGTACCGATGTTTTCGCCCATTACTCCGAGATAAGGGGCAATGGTTTTAAAACGCTTGCTGAAGGTGAGTCCGTGAGTTTCGAGATCACCGAGGGCGGCAAAGGCCCTAAAGCAGTAAACATCGAAAAGCTGTAAAAAAAGGCGGGGCGGTCCCTGTGGGGCCGCTCCCTTTCAAAAAAAACCGGCACTCGAAAGCAATTCTCTCGCTCTCCCCGGAAAAGCATTAAGATGTGTTGGCGCACCGTAACAGGAAAAGGCGTAGTGGTAAACGCCCCGTGAACTGAAAGGGGAGATTTGAAGGGAAGGCGGATTCAGATCAGTCAAAACCAGCCGTTAGAGCTGTCAACAGGCAATAGCGATGCCCTGGGCTCGTCAGATTGTGCTCCGTTGCTGTTTCCAGAACTATCCGTTTCAATCTTTTCAGCAACTTTTAAAAACTTGCAATTCCGGCAAAGAAACTCAGGCCAGAACATGTCTGGCCGATTAACAGACGTTCAGAAAGGAAAAAACATCAGATGACATCAAAAAAACTATACGTGGGGAACCTTCCTTACTCGGTAACCGAGGACGATCTGCGCCAGTTGTTCTCAGAGGCGGGCGAAGTGCAGTCCGCCAAGGTTATAAGCGATGAGACAGGGCGTTCAAAAGGGTTCGGGTTCGTTGAAATGGCCACTCTTGAAGAGGCTGAAAAAGCTGTGAACTCGATAAACGGAAGGACGCTGAAGGATAGGGCCTTGAATGTAAGCGAGGCCAGGCCCCAGCAGCCCAGGACAGGCGGAAGGCCTGGAAGGGGCTTCGGAGGAAGGGACAGGGAATCGGGCAGAGGATGGAGATAAGGGTAGAAGGGGACATAGAAAAGGCACTCAAACTGCTTAAAAGGAAGCTCCAGAAAGAGGGCGTCCTGAAAGAGCTGAAGAAAAGGCGGTATTACGAAAAACCGTCAGTGAAGCTTAAGACCAAGCAGAGAGAGGCTCAGAAAAAACGCGCCAAGGGTGGCAAATCCGGCAAGCCAAGACCCATGGCGTCTGCGGACAGGAGTTGATAAATTTTGGCCAAACGCGCAGGGATGTACAAAAGCGAGAAGAGGAAAAAAGAACTGAACCGGCAGAAAAAGCAGGAGGTCAAGAGGCAAAAGCGCCTGGATAAAGTCTTGCGGCCAGGTGAGGAGACGGCTGAAGCTCAGATGGGCCAGCCCGCAGAGGCTGAAACAGGGCAGGCCGGGGCCGATTCCGGGGACCAGGACGGCCGGGCAGATGAAGGCTGCTGAAAAAAACAGGCCCGCAATTCCTGAAGTTGCGGAACTGGCTGTAATTGCCGGGTAGTATTCTGATTTTGCACCAACCCGAGTGGCCGGGTTAACCCGGCCACTTCTTTCGCCCTCCGGCGTACTTCGAACCTCATCATTAAATTGACATCGCCCCGGCGGGCATTTTAATCTCCATGATGGCTGAACAAAAAGGCGGAAAACCGCAAATGCCTGGGCGGGCCTGTACTGCACAGGAGATAGCTCTGGCGCTTGGCGTGCTTGACGCAGGCGGCGTGGTTGCCTGCCCCACGGAAACCTATTACGGATTATGTGCCTTATACAGCAACATAAGCGCGCTTGAAAGAATATTCGCCCTGAAGGGCAGGGAAAAGGTAAAACCGTCACCGCTGGTTGCCGGTTCAATAGAGGCATTGGACGCACTGGAACTGGTAATAGACCCGGTTTCCAGAAGTTTGATGGAGAGGTTCTGGCCAGGCCCGCTTACCATTATTTTAAAGACCAGAAAAGAACTGCCGCAGTACATAGCCAAGAACGGCAAGCTGGCGATAAGGGTGCCCGGCCCGTCGTTCGCCCTTGAACTGGCAAAGGCTTCCGGGACTGTGCTTACAGCCACCAGCGCCAACCCTTCAGGCCTTCCGCCCGCCACGGACGACTGTCAGATTGCAGCGTATTTTGGCAGCCGGGTGGACCTGATAGTAAAGGGCAGGGCCGCAGGCGGGAAGCCCTCCACCATAGTGGAAGCCAGCGACGGTAAAATAACGGTGCTTCGGGAAGGGGCCATACCTGCCGGGATGCTGGAAATTTTATAGCAGTTTCCTGTAGACACGCGAAGGCCAAAAGTAATATGATTAGTTCGATTAAAAAAGGGCCTGAATTGTTTTTTCGCGGGTAGGGCCCGTGGAGGGTAAGGGTTGGCGCGATATTTTTTCCCTGTCCTTGGGATAGCCGTATTTTTGGCTTTCTTCAAGCTGGGCGCTTTCAAGCTCTTTGATGTGGACGAGGCCGTCTTCGCCCAGGCATCCAGTGAGATGGTCACAAGCGGCAATTGGATCACGCCCACATATAATGGAGTAAACCGGTACGACAAGCCCATTTTCATATACTGGTTAATGGCGCTTTCGTACAAGGTTTTTGGCGTAAACGAATTTGCCGCAAGGTTTCCATCGGCTGTTGCCGCAGTGCTGCTGGCCTGCTCGATTTATCTGTTTGCGGGTGCATCCTGCGGCGAGTTCAGTTTCCAGCGGCCATTCATGAAACGTGAGAAGCGGGCGTTTTACGCCGCGCTATCATTCATGCTTTCTCTTTATTATGCCGCCTACTCCCATGCTGCCGTAACAGACATGACGCTTTCGCTGTTCATCTCGCTTTCCCTGTTCAGCTTTTATATGTACGCGGGCTGCGGGCGCAGGTCGTTTTATGCCTATGGTTTTTACCTGTTTTCCGCCCTGGCCTTTCTCACTAAAGGATTAATAGGCATATTGATACCGTTTGGGGTTGCCGGTATTTTTATGCTTGCCACAAAAAGGCTTGCGGGGCTTAAAAAGCTTTGGAGCCTGCCGGGCCTGATAATCTTTCTTGTTGTCTCCGCGCCGTGGTACACGGCTGAAACCATGGCCAATGGAAAAGAGTTTCTGTACATGTTCTTTATCAAGCACCATTTCCTCAGGTACACGTCCGTGATATCGGGGCATTCGGGGCCGGTTTATTATTACATCCCCGTGCTGCTGCTAGGCGCTTTTCCCTGGGCGGCCATGGCGTTGACTGGGGCCAGAAATTCGGTGAAGGATGCGGACCCGGCTGGCCTGTTTGCGCTTATATGGGCCTCATTCATACTGGTGTTCTTCTCGTTTGCGCGCACCAAGCTGCCGGATTACATCCTGCCGGCGATGCCTGCGGTTTCCATACTGGCTGCAAACGGCATCATGTACCAGAAAGAGGGCTGGACGGGCTTTGCCAACGGGCTTGCGGGCGTGCTGGCCCTGGCGGGCGGGGTTGCACTTTTGCTGCTGCCCAGATTTGCCCCTGCCGGGCTGCCGCTTGGCTGGACGGTGTGGCTTGCCATACCGCTGCTGGCCATAGCGCTGATCTCGTTTGCCGGGCGTAACAAGATACATACCGGGTTGCTTGGGGCATCTATGCTTGTATTTCTTGTTGTGGTGCTGGCCGTGGCGCTGCCGTCGGCAAACAACTTCCTGCAGGGCACGCTTTATAAATACAGCATATATGCAAAGCAGAACCTGCCTGCTGATGGGGAACTGATCTGCTACGACATCAATAACCCAAGCGTGGTGTTCTACTCCGGCCGGAAGATAACCGGCGCGGCTAATACGGAGGACCTGGTTGCGGATTTAAGCCAGCCAGGCCAGGCAATGATAATAACGCGAAGCAAGTACAGTGGCGTACTTGCAAAGATGGGTCTTAAAGAGCTTCAGAAAGCTCCGGATTACGTGCTCTTCGAAAAAAGCTGAATTTATTCTACCCATGGCAATTTAAACCTGCTCAGGGCCTGCCTCAAAATAAGACACGCCCTGAAAAATGGTGCAAACCCGGCCCCGGCTGTTGTAAAATATAATGTCTTGAATCTATTCAGGATTCAAATAAGCGGGCGTAACTCAGTGGTAGAGTGTCAGCTTCCCAAGCTGAAGGTCGCGGGTTCGAATCCCGTCGCCCGCTCTTTCATCATATTCGGAGGTAAAAGCCTGTGCCGGAACACTTCCAGCCTGAAACCGGAGATAAAAACCCGTCAGTCCGCAATTACAGGGTAATCAAGCAGGAGGCCGGCGCTGGCGGCCTTGCGCCGGAACCAGTTGGCCAGCCTGTGCTTTCAATAGTGGTGCCGGTATTTAATGAAGAAGAATCCATAAGAGAGTTCTACACCCGGCTTACCGCGGTGATGGAAAAAATAGGCCGGGACTATGAAATCCTCTTCGTAAACGACGGCAGCGCGGATGGCACGCTTGCCGCCCTTGAGGCCTTCCGGCAGGCGGACAAGCGGGTGAGGGTTGTGGACTTTTCGAGGAATTTCGGCCACCAGATAGCCATTACGGCCGGTATGGACTTTGCCCGCGGGCAGGCCATAGTGATACTGGATTCGGACCTGCAGGACCCGCCCGAGGTGATCGCGGAGTTTGTGGCCAAGTGGGACGAGGGGTATGAAGTTATTTACGGCATAAGGCGCAAAAGGGAAGGGGAGACCACGTTCAAGAAGCTGACAGCCACGGTCTTCTACCGGATGCTCTCCGGCATGTCCGATATTAATATCCCGGTGGACGCCGGGGATTTCAGGCTTATGGACCGCAAGGTGGTCCTTGCCCTTGGCGAGGTAAGGGAGAGAAACCGCTATGTGCGCGGCCTCACTTCCTGGGTGGGGTTCCGGCAGACCGGCGTGCCGTACCTGAGGGACAAGCGCTATGCGGGCTCCACCAAGTACCCGCTTGCCAAGATGATAAAGTTTGCACTGGACGCATTCGTGTCTTTCTCCAACACGCCCCTGCGTCTTGCCATGTATTTCGGGTTCGCCTCCGCGGCGCTCAGTTTTACCTATCTGGTTTACATACTGATCCTCAAGATATTTTCCGGGCGGCTGGTGCAGGGCTGGGGCTCCCTGATAGCGGCGGTGTTGTTCCTGGGTGGCATACAGCTTATCTCGCTTGGGATAATCGGCGAGTACGTGGGCCGGATTAACGATGAGATCAAGAAACGGCCGCTCTATATTTTAAGGCGGTTTCTCGAATAGATGGATTTTGATGAGGCAAGCTCCCTTTACAGGGAGGCCCATAAAAAAAACATTACCTGCACCGGCGAGGACCCCGAGTACTTCCACGCAATGAAAGCCCGCATAGTGGCTGGGGCTTTGAAGCCGGAGATGCGGCCTGGCCTCAGGGTGCTGGATTATGGGTGCGGCCTTGGGCTGGTTACAAGGCAGCTTAAAAAACTGCTCCCCGATGCCGATGTTCACGGTGCGGACCCCTCCATTAAATCCGTGGAGATAGCCGCCGGTGAAACCCGGGGGATATCTTTCCGCCATTTTGACGGCAAAGCAGCGCCATATGGCGAAAACTCATTCGACGCGGTGCTGCTTTCGTGCGTGCTCCATCACGTTCCGGAGGGCAGACAGGCAGTCTATGCGGACATCCACCGCGTGCTTGCCCCTGGCAAAAGGCTGTTTATCTTCGAGCACAACCCGCTTAACCCGCTTACCAGGCGCGCCGTAAACACCTGCGTGTTTGACGAAGGCGCCGTGCTGATAGGCAGAAGGGCCTGCGTAAAAGAGCTGCAAGAGGCAGGTTTTAGCATTGTCGAAACCAGGTACATCGTATTCTTCCCTGGCTTTCTTAAAAAGCTGCGCCCCCTTGAGGACGTCCTCGGCTGGCTCCCGCTGGGCGGCCAGTACGTCATCTGTGCGGCCAAGGAAGAACATAAAAAATAAAACCTGCCTGCTTCCATAGCTGGCCCCTGCAAGCGCTGGTTTCCGTGAAAAATCATTTCCCTCATCCCCATGACATCAACTTAATGACATATGTCAAATTGACTATGTCATGTCCGGCCGGGTTAAAATGCCGCCTATACGGGGGATTTGCCCCTTATTTGCTCTTTGAAAAAAACGCCCCTGGAAGCTGGAAAACGCTGCATGAGAACAGTGGTTTTTAAATGCCGCGGGTTTGAACGGGTTTGAACAGAAAAAATGGGAAAACGTCTTAAAATTAGCCAGTTACAGGTTTTGGTTTGAATGCTAAAAAAAGAGGCCTTGGCAGGGTTTTTTATAAAAGAAATCCGGGGCGGAATCCGGGGGGGGCCGCATTTATCTCCGCCATTGCAGTTTCCAGTAGTGATCAAATAAGCCACCCTCCCCACCAGGTGAAACCGGGGGGAGGGTGATTCTCCTGGAGGGGAGAAAGGGAGGAGGCGCTTACTCCTTGAAGTAAGATGAGTAGTATGTGGAGTAGTAGTTGTATTTCATGTCGTTTTCCCTCATTCCGTTCAGGATAACGCCCAGTATTTTGGAATTTACGTTCCTGAATATCCGCTTGGTCTCGGAGAGGGCGGTTTTGGATGTTTCGCCGGCGCGGATTACCACAACGGAGCCGTCCACAATGCTGCTTAGGTAGATGCTGTCTGGCATGCCCATTACCGGCACGGAGTCTATTATTATGAAGTCGAAGTTATCGTAAACGGCATCCAGCAGATCCTTCATCCTTCTGGACACTATCAGCTCCGACGGGTTTGGAGGCAGCGGGCCGGAAGTAAGTATGCTCAGGCCGTTGGTGTTGGTCTTTTTTATGAGCCCGTCTTCAAGCTCCATATTGCCGGAAAGGTAGGTGGAAAGCCCGGCGGAGTTGTCCACGCCAAAGGAGTGGTGTAGTTTTGGCTTGCGGAGGTCCGCGTCTATAATCAGCCCGTTGCCAACGGATTCAGCCAGTGCCATCGCCGTGTTAAGCGAAACGGTTGTTTTGCCTTCGCGTTCGCCGGGGCTGGTGACAAGTATGGATTTTGGCGGTTTGGCGGAGGACGAAAGGAGGATGAATGTGCCGATGGACCGGAACGCCTCCGCCACTACACCCCTTGTTCTTGAGTGTATGAGCATGGGCCGCCTGATGGATTCCGCCAGCCTGTGGTGCGGTATAATGCCCAGGGTGGGCAGCCGCAGGGTCTTTTCTATCTCGAAAGTGTCCTTGAGGGTGTTGTCGAAGTATTCGACAAAGAAGGCAAGCCCGATGCCGCCGGTGAGTCCGAAAATTATTGAGAGGAGGATATTTTGCGACTTGTTGGGCTTGAACGGTGATGTGGGAAGCTCCGGCGTGTCCAGCACCTGTATGTTGGTGTCCGTTTTGGTGGCCGCAACCTCCACCTCTTTAACTCTTTGAAGTAGGCTGTTGTAAAGGTCCTTGTTGGCGTCGGCGTCCCTCTTTAATATCTGGTACTGGATGTTCTTGCGCTCATATGCCAGCGCCAGCCCCTTTTCAGTTGCAAACTCGTCCGATAAAAACCTCTCTTTTTTCTTTGCGGCCTGGTAGTCCGAATTAATGGACTTGACGATGTTTTTCTTTTCGGATGCCAGCCGCTTCCTGATTGCGTGCATCTGGCTTTGCATCTGCCTCATCTTGGGGAAGTCCGGCTTGTATATCCTGAGTTCGTTGTAGTACCGGGCTTCCAGCTTGTCATACTGGGACGTGAGGTCCTGCACAATGGGATTGGAGTTTATGGTGGTGTTGTCCGTGCCTGACTGTTTGAGCTGGTTGTAAAGGGCCTCGGTCTGTATTCTGCTTGTGGTTGCGGCGGTAAGGTCCGTCTGTATCTGGGCCAGTTTCTGGTCTATAAGGCTCTGCCTGCCGGGGCTTTCGTCAGCGTAAAGCATCTCATTTTTGGCTGAATAGTCCGTAAGCGCCTCCTCGGACGCCTGCACCTTCTGCTTAAGCACGGTTATCTGCCTGTCAAGAAACTGCCGGGCCTGGTTGGATGCGTCTATCCGGCTGTCTATGTTGTAATCTATGTACGCCTGGGCGATTCCGTTTGCTATCTGCTGGGACATGCCAGGGTTCACAGAGACGAAGCTTACCTTCACAAGCTGCGACTTCTGTTCCGGCAGGACCTCCTCTGATGACAGGAACCTGTTGATGAGCGGGGTCATCTCCGGGGGCTCATTGCTGATGTCCTCGCTGCTGTCTTTGCCAGTGCTGCGGTGAAACAGCGGGATGAGGCCGTAGAACGCATCCTTGATGGATGTTATCAGGCCGCCTGGCGCGGCGGCCATCGGGTTGAAAACCGGATTTCTGTCCAGATTCAAATCCGTTATGGTCCGTTTGGCCAGGCTTCTGCTTTTGAGTATCTTGTACTGGGTGTTATAGTAGTCCGCGTCCGGGCTTACCACCTGTACGTCCTTGAAGGCAAGCACGTTGGGATTTTCCTTATCTATCTTTATGACCGCCGTGGATTTGTAAAGCGGCGTCATCAGTAAGCTTGAAATGGTGACCAGCGAAACTACCGCGATGAAGAACGCGGCTATTATCCATTTGCGCCTCATCAGCACATGCAGGTAGTCCCGCAGGTGCTTTTCATCGGTCTGCTCGAAGTCCTCCAGCCTTATCTGCCTTGGAGAGGCAAGCTGGCCTGGCTCGAATGCCCTCAGTTCGTATTGTTTTGTGGAAAAATCCCCTTCGCCTGGCATAAAAAATGGCCGCCTTTCTATTGGAACCCGTTTCCAAGGTTGCCAACATCGAAGAACCCTAGATGCAGGCTGGTTGATATCCCTTTCAGGAAAACCTTGAAACCGTTTTTGGGCACTATTATCACGTCCTTGTCTCTGATGACCGGGTCTATTTCCTTGCCGTCCATGATCTTGCCGTAATTGCAGGCAATTATCTTCCGCTTTGCACTGCCCTTGTCCCTGTAAATCCTGATACTGCCCTTTTCGGCCGTAAAATCCAGCCCTTTGGCCATGCTGAGCGCCTGGGAAAGCGTGATTTTGCCCTTCAGCCGGAAAGATCCGGGGCCGTGCACCGCGCCGTCAACAAAGAATATGCCGCTTTCCGGAACGGACACTACGTCGCCGCTGTATAACGGTATGTTCAGTTCGGAGCGGCCCTGAATCAGAAGCGCATTGAGGTCTATCACTATCTGGCGGCCTTTCGCGTTTCTGCCATGCGGGTTTCGCTGGATGATGCAGATTGTGCCTGCCTCCGAAGTTAGGCCGCCCGCCAGCGAAAGCACGTCCAGAAGATAGACCTGCCCGGAAACATAATACTCCTTGGGGTCCTTTACGGAGCCCAGCACGGCTATCTGCTGGCTCCTGTACTCTTTTACAAACACGCTTACAATTGGCTCTTGAAGGTATTTGGCGTATTTCTTGTCAAGCGCGTTTTCCATCTGCCTGGTTGTAAGCCCTTTTACGTTTATAATGCCCACAAGGGGCAGCTCTATAAATCCATTCCCGCTTACGCGCACTTCGTTTTTAAGTTCGGAGGCCTGGAAAACGCTGATCTCAAGCAGGTCCCCAGGGCCCACCTGGTAGTCCTCTGAACCGCCCGGCTTTCTGAGTTGAGAGGCCTTCAGAGACAGTGATTGCCCCGTGTACAAAGTGGCTTTGCTGGCCTGGGCCGACTGTGCCTGGTCCTTCTGAATAATGGCATCCGGCTTAACCTGTGCCGAGCAGGCGGCAAGGAAAGCCAGTAGCAAAACCAAAACGCCGGCGCTTTTTTTTAAAGTTTCTTTGTTGCTTCGCATATTGTCCTCGTATGACCGCCGTTACGGCGGAGTTGAATTTGCATTTCGGGGAAAACGCCCGCTTATTCCGGCATTCAAACTTATGCGGACGCTGCCGGACGGCTGGCGGCACGCGCCGGTTTGATCACATGCGCGCCAATCCGCCTGGAAACATGGTACGAAAGCAGCATCCCCGCAAGGAGAGCGCAACACATCAAAATGATTATCCAGAGCTTATCCATCCTGATACGCACTTGAAGCAAACCCGATGCCAGAAGCGGCAGCCTGTGGTAAAAGACCTGAAAATCCAGCTAATTGAAAGGAGTAATTAAACAATAAAAGGGAAAGAAAAAAGGAAAAGGGTGTATCTGGAAGTTACATATATACTTACTCCGATTAATGCCTGTTTCTTAAGGAAACACACACATTGAAAAAAGATGCGTATTCATAACGGCGCCTTAAAATAAGTTCTTCGATGAAGCCAGGCTCATTGAATCACGTCCAGAGGCGGCGTGCGCCGATATGCCTGTATCCAAAATTTAAGTTCTGATTGTGAGTATTTTTTTTGGAGGTGTAATGAACTGCGGTTTGGAAGTGTTAAAGTATGTACCGGCTTAAGTCCTCATCCTTCATTACATCCGAGAGTTTTTCGCGAACGTAGGCCCTGTTTATGGCAAGCTTTTCGCCTTTCCTTTCGGGGGCCTCAAAGGAGATGTCCTCCAGCAGCCGTTCAAGAACAGTATGGAGCCGCCTTGCACCGATGTTTTCAGCCCGTCTGTTTACCTCGGCGGCGATTTCGGCAATCTCGTCTATTGCGTCTTCTGCAAATTCCAGGGCGATGCCCTCGGTGGACATAAGGGCGGTGTACTGCTTTAAAAGCGCATTGCTGGGTTCCTTAAGTATGCGCACAAAATCCTCTTTTTCCAGGTGTTCCAATTCAACGCGAATGGGGAACCTGCCCTGAAGCTCCGGTATAAGGTCCGAAGGTTTTGCGGTATGGAACGCGCCCGCAGACAAAAATAAAATGTGCTCCGTGCGCACCGGGCCGTATTTTGTGCTTACGGTGGAGCCTTCCACAATGGGCAGAAGGTCCCGCTGCACGCCTTCTCTCGATACATCAGGGCCTGCGCCGCTGCCCCTGGTTGCTATCTTGTCTATCTCGTCTATGAATATCATGCCGGACTGCTCGGCCCGCTCTATGGCCTCCTTGGTTATCTTGTCCATGTCCATGAGGCGGTTTGCCTCCTCCTCGGTAAGGAGCGCCATGGCTTCCGATACCTTTACCTTCTTGCGGCTGGTTTTTTCGGGCAGTATATTGCCCAGCATGTCCTTTAAATTTATCTCCAGTTCTTCAAGCCCGCCTGACGAGATTACGCCAAACGGCATGGATTTTTCCTTCACTTCAATATCCACGAAGCGTTCATCCAGTTTGCCGGCCTTCAGCTGCGCGCGCAGTTTCTCTTTGGTATCGGCGGCCCTCTGCCTGTCCTCTTCGGTGGCAGGGGCGGCGGATTTTGGCACTCTTGGCAGAAGCAGATCCAGCACCCTTTCCTCAGCGCTGGCGCGCGCCCGCTCCAGCACTTTTTCCCTGTGTTCGCTTTTCACCATGTTCAGCGACGTTTCCGCCAGATCACGCACCATGGACTCTACATCGCGCCCCACGTAGCCTACCTCGGTGTATTTGGACGCCTCTACCTTTATAAACGGGGCGCGCACAAGCCTGGCCAGCCTGCGGGCGATCTCCGTCTTTCCGACCCCGGTCGGGCCTATCATGATGATATTTTTAGGCAATACCTCATCCCTTAAATCAGGTGAAAGCTGCTGGCGCCGCCACCTGTTTCTGAGTGCCACGGCCACGGCGCGCTTGGCCTTCTGCTGGCCGATTATATACTTGCCAAGCGCTTCAACTATCTCACGGGGGGTAAGCGAGTTAATCATAGCTCTTCCATCATTATCTGGTCGTTCGTGTAAACGCAGATGGAGGCCGCGATATTCATAGCCTTCTCGACTATCTCGCGCGCGGATAGGTCAGTGTTTTCATAAAGGGCCTGGGCGGCGGCTTTTGCGTACTGTCCGCCGGAACCAATTGCGGCTATGCCGGCTTCGGGCTCTATAACGTCGCCTGTGCCGGAGACTATAAGGGTGGTGGACTCATCGGATACTATCAGCAGGGCTTCAAGCCTCCTTAATATCCTGTCGGTGCGCCAGTCCTTTGCCAGTTCCACGCAGGCCTTGGTGAGGTTGCCCCTTGTTGCCTGCGCCTTCTCCTCGAACTTCTCGAACAGAGTGAAGGCGTCCGCGGTGGCGCCGGCAAACCCGGCAAGTATCTTGCCGTCGTACAGACGCCGTATCTTTTTGGCATTATGCTTGAGCACGGTGTCGCCCATCGTGACCTGTCCATCGCAACCGATGGCCGTCTTGCCGCCGCGCCTTACGCAAAGTACAGTTGTGCCTCTTATTTCCGTCTGAAAAACCTCGCTGAAAAAGATAGAACTTAAATATATCACATCGCCCTTCAGTGCCTCAAGAAAAAGGTTAGGCCTCAGGGTGTCAATAGGGACATAGAGCTTTTTATATAAAGCAGTTCAGGCTTCAAATAACATTTAACGTAATTATTGCTGCTTGAAGCGCTATTATTGCCCATTTTGACTCATCAGTCTGGTTTTTTAAATCAGCCTGTAGCGGGTCAATTTGTCCCACTTAGTCCATTTATGGACTTATAAGAAAAATAAATTGCAAATTTCGCTGCTTAATGCTAGTATCAGTAGCAATTTGAACATTTGTCCTGCTTGCCGGTTGCGGGATTTTAAATAAAACCGGCGAATATCGGTAAAAATTTCCTGGAGGGGGATCTTTTTATGAAGTTTAGGTTGTGTTTTTACCTGCCCGTTTTTCTGTTCGTTTTTTTATCAATTTCACTGTTAGTGACACCATCTGAAGCGGTTGTGCCGCAGATTGCCGCCGGAGACGGACATACGGTGGCGCTGAAATCGGATGGTACATTATGGGCCTGGGGAGATAATGATCATGGTGAGCTTGGGGCCGGTTCTTTTACCAATAGCGCCAGTCCGGAAGAAGTAGGTGCGGACACGGATTGGGCGGCAATAGCTGCCGGAGGCGGGCATACGCTTGCGATTAAATCAGACGGCACGCTCTGGGCCTGGGGATACAATGCATATGGCCAGCTTGGTGACGGAACAACAACCGATAAGGATGCGCCGGAACAGATAGGCACGGACAACAAATGGGTTGCAATTGCCGCTGGTGACGGACATTCAGTAGCTCTGAAATCAGATGGTACGCTCTGGGCCTGGGGCTGGAATTATTTTGGCCAGCTGGGCGATGGCACAGCAGTTGACGAGCACATTCCGGAACAGATAGGCACGGGCATCAACTGGGCGGCGATTGCCGCCGGGGACGGACATACGATTGCGCTGAAATCTGACGGCACATTATGGGCCTGGGGTGATGACGACAACGGCGAACTGGGCAATGGATCATATACCAGCGAAGCCTCGCCGGTTCAGATTGGCACGTACACTTGGTCGAAAATAGCTGTGGGGGATGAACACACGGTAGCGATTAAATCAGACGGTACGCTCTGGGCCTGGGGAAATAATGCGTATGGCCAGCTGGGCGACGGTACAACTACCACTATAAACACGCCTGAAGAGATAAGCACCGCCACTGGCTGGATAGCAATTTCAGCGGGAGCTGATTATACCCAGGTGCTGAAATCAAACGGCACGCTGTGGGCGTGTGGATACAATGCTGACGGTGAACTGGGGGACGGCACAACAACAAACAGAACTGTTATGGAGCAGATAGGCACGGACACCGATTGGGCGGCAATTTCCTCCGGAGGTTATCATTCGATGGCAGTTAAAACCGATGATAAGCTCTATGGCAGCGGAGACAATGATTACGGCCAGTTGGGCGATGGCACAACAGTTGACCAACTCATTCATGAATATATTTTCGGGCTTGGGATTTTTACCGTTACACCTTTGGCCGGGACGGGCGGAGCTATCGCCCCAGCTACGCCCCAGCACGTGGACTACAATGGGATGGTATCTGTTGCGGCAACGCCAAATACCGGTTACAACATTTCATCTGTAAACGATAATTGCGGTGCGGGAAGGAGTTCGTCAGGTACGTTATCCGGTGATACTTACACAGCAGGCCCTGTTATTGCCAATTGTGTAATATCAGCTGTCTTCGCGCCTGATACTTATACCGTTTCTGCGGCAACATCAGGCAACGGGTCTATTAATCCAAACACCGCCGCCGTGACTTTTGATTCCACCGCTACGTTCACGGTAACGCCCAATACCGGGTACAGCATATCTTCCGTAACCGATAATTGCGGCACAGGGGGGAGTTCGTCAGGCGCATTGTCCGGCAATACCTATACAACGGGTGCGATAACCGGCAACTGCACGGTGACGGCTTCTTTCGTGATCAATACTTATACCGTCACCCCGTCAGCTGGGAGCGGCGGCGCAATCAACCCGGCAACGGCCCAGACGGTGAATTACAATTCGGCCACTTCGTTTACGGTAACGCCCAGCACCGGCTACAGCATATCCTCCGTAACCGGCTGCGGCGGCACGTTGTCCGGCAGCACATTCACAACAGGGCCTATAACCGGCAACTGCACGGTAACGGCATCGTTTGCGATAAATACTTTCAGCGTAACGGGATCGGCTGGCGCTAACGGAACGATCAGCCCATCGCAGACGGTGAACTACAACTCCACCGCTACGTTCACGGTAACGCCCAATACCGGGTACAGCATATCTTCCGTAACCGATAATTGCGGCACAGGGGGGAGTTCGTCAGGCGCATTGTCCGGCAATACCTATACAACGGGTGCGATAA
>JAKAKS010000008.1 GCA_021813405.1 Nitrospirota bacterium | reverse complement strand
GCAGCCTTTACCGACACCGCATCAATTCGGATTGTAACCTGCATTTTACGGTGGGTCAGGCCCGTGCTTAGTTACAGCCCATAACTTTTACCACTAAGGGAAAACCTGTTTTTCAAGGATAGAAGGGGTAATCAACAACCCGCTTCAAGCCGTGGAAGGGGTTGGTTATCATGTGTACCAGACACCAGCGCACCGCCTCGCATTCCCTAAAAAAACATGACATGAAAATCATGACATATGTCATATGGACAATGTCATGTTCAGACGGGTTATGATTGCCAAGGCATCAGGGCGCTGAAGTGCCGGCGCCTGGGCCCAATGCTCTTTGAAATGATAGCGCGGTAATTCAGGAAGGGTTCCGGCCCATGCTAAGGCAGGGCAGGCACGCAGGTATGGCACCCCAAAAGGATTTTAATGGCAAAGATTTGCAAAATCCGAAAAGCTTTAAAAAAACAGGCAGTTAACGCTGTTCGAGTTTTCTTTCACCTTGTTGTCTCCGAAAAATGCCAAATCTTTTAATTGAGGCACTTGGCACATGCACACGGGCAGCAAAAAAGGGCGAGGGATTGAACAGCTTTGAACAGCATAATTCCAAAAAACCTTCCAAATCAATGAGTTGAGGATTTTGGTTTGAACACTAAAAAAAGGGCAGGCGCCGGGCCGTCTGCGCCGTATTCAATGCCCGGTGTGGCGGCGGCGCGGTTTTATCCTCTTCAGGAAAAACGCACCGGCAACGCACCCCACGCATACGATTGTAAGCAGCCGGAAGCTCTGCACAAACGAGACAAGCTGCGCCTGGTTCAGAAGCGCTCTGTAAAGAAAACCCTGGGCTTGACCATGCGCCACCGCCGGGCCAAGCCTGGATGCAAAAAACTTTTCGACCGCCCCCCGCCTGAACTGATATGCCAGGTTCCAGGGCGACAGGCGCGACACCAGCACCGCCTGGTCCTTCTGCGCATGGCGGGCCTGATAGGTAACAAGCAGCGATACCCCGGTGCTGCCGCCCACATTGCGCATCAGGTTAAAGACCCCGCTTGCGTTGCCAATCTCGTTCTGTGGCAGCGTGCCCATTGCCACCGCCGAGAGGGGGACAAAAACCATTGATAATCCCACCCCCGTTAAAATGGAAGGCAGGCCGATGTTCCACGCGGAGGTCTCCAGGCTAAGCCTGCTTATCAGCCATAGGGAAATGGCAACAATGACAAACCCAGTGCCGATGAGTTTCCGGAAATCTATCTTGTCCGTCAGGTAGCCAACAACCGGCATCATTACAAGGGCGCCGATGCCGCGCGGGCTTACGGCTAGCCCGCTCTGGAGCGCCGGATAGCGCAAAAGCACTTGCAGGAAAAGCGGTATAAGGCTGATGGCGCTGTACAGGGCAATCCCGACGCACGTCATAAGCAAAGTACCCACGGCGAAGTTCCGGTCCGCAAAGACCCTCAGGTGAACTATCGGCTCCCTGGCCCTTAACTCCCATATGATGAAAAGTATCAGCGCCGTCGCGCTTATGGCGGCAAACCACCTTATCCAGGGAGCGGCAAACCAGTCCGCCTCCTGGCCCTTGTCCAGGATTATCTGTAGCGCGGCAAGCCCAATGGCCATAAGACCAAACCCGGTAAAATCTATCCTGCCCGGCCTTGCCTCACGGATATAGGGGGGATCATCCACGAACGTGCGTATCATCATTATGGCCAGTATCCCGATTGGTATGTTTATGTAGAAGGCCCAGCGCCAGCTGTAATTGTCCGTAAGCCAGCCGCCAACGGTGGGCCCCAATATGGGCGCCAGCACCACGCCTATGGCAAATGCCGCCATGGCCATGCCGCGTTTTTCCGGCGGAAAACTCTCCAGCAGTATGGCCTGGGAGACCGGCTGCAACGCGCCCCCGCCCGCCCCCTGAAACACCCGCGCTATTACAAGCATCTGAAGGCTGCTGGCCACGCCGCTTGCTATGGAGGCAAGCGTAAATATGACAATGCACACGACAAGGAACCGCTTGCGGCCAAAATATATAGACAGCCATCCGCTTGCCGGAAGCACTATCGCGTTTGAGACAAGGTAGCTGGTAAGCACCCATGTGGCCTGGTCTGTGCTGGCCGAAAGGCTTCCGGCGATATGTGGCACGGCAACCGTTACGATAGTGGTGTCCAGCACCTCCATGAAGGTGGCAAGCATCACGGATATGGTGATAATCCAGGGGCTTACGGATGGCCGCCACTCCCCGGTTTTATATCCCCCGGCTGGTGTTGCCTTGCCTGCCTGCCGTTCTGCCATAATTTCATCAGTATATCAAAACATTGCAGCCCCTTTTGGCCCGGCCACCGGCAACCCAGATCACAATACAATGCCAAGTTGCAGTGTTAAAATATCATTGATGAACAAGGCCATGTTTTACGAGCCAATAAATAACGGAAACGGAAGCGTGCGCTGCTACCTTTGCGCCCATCATTGCCGCATAGGGCCGGGCAAGAGGGGGATTTGCGCCGTCAGGGAAAACCGGGGCGGCGTGCTGTACTCTCTGGTTTACGGCAAGGTTGTGGCCGAACATGCGGACCCCATAGAAAAGAAACCGCTCTTTCACTTTATGCCGGCGTCCAGGACCTACTCCATAGCTACCGCAGGCTGCAATTTCCGGTGCGAACATTGCCAGAATTACGAGATATCCCAGTACCCGAGGGAGAGGCCGGACCTGCCGATACCCGGCAGGGAAAAATCACCGCAGGAGATCGTCAGCAGCGCCAGGGCCGAGGGCTGCAAGAGCATCTCCTATACCTATACGGAACCTACAATATTCCTGGAATTTGCAGCCGATTGCGCCGCGCTGGCCAGGGAATCCGGGATAAAAAACGTGTTTGTCAGCAACGGGTTCATGTCGCCCGAAAGCGCGGCGTACATTGCCAGGCACATAGACGCAAACAATATAGACCTGAAGGGCGGCGAAGGTTTTTACCGGGACATCTGCCATGCACGGCTTGCCCCGGTGCTTGAGACCATTAAAATAATGAAATCGGCCGGCGTATGGGTGGAGATAACCACGCTGGTAATACCCGGCTGGAACGATTCGCCCGAAGCCCTGCGCCAGATTGCGGGTTTCATAGCCTCTGTGGACGCCGCCATCCCCTGGCACGTTTCGCGCTTCCATCCGGACTACAAGCTCCTCACTGCCGGGCCAACCCCGGCTGAAACTATAAGGTTTGCCGTAAAAACCGGCAAAGAGGCCGGGCTTAAATATGTCTACTCAGGAAATATCGCGGAGCCAGGGGGTGAAGATACCGTTTGCCCCGGATGCAATAACGTCCTTGTCCAGCGGTCCGGATTTGCTGTGCTTGGCATGAATATTTCCAAGGGAGCCTGTCCGCTCTGCGGACTTCAGATAGAGGGAGTTTGGCAATGAGCAGCTTGCAAATGAAAGACGTGCAACCTATACTATATGTTGTTTTTATAAAACCGATAGAAAAAGTAGATAATAAAAAAAATCGGGAAGAGTAAAAGGGGTGACGAGATGAAAAGCGACAAGGCGATGGGAGAGTTGATCAGGCAGCTCCGCAAGTCCGCAGGCATGTCCCAGATGAAACTGGCGGAGAAGATAGGCGTGTCCTACCAGCAGGTGCAAAAGTACGAAAAGGGCGTAAACCGCCTGAGCGTATCCAGGCTGGAGCAGATCTCAGACGCACTTGGTGTATCAGCCAATCTCTTCCTGGGCGAGGGCGATGTTCTGAAGGCCGCGGATTCCAAGGGCGCTTACAAAGGCCTGTCCAATGACGAAGGCAAGCTACTGATGCTTTACAGGAGGCTCCAGGGTAAGAAGATAAAGACCGGCTTTCTGGAGATGCTGGACGACGTTGTAAAGCTTTCGGAGCGCAAACGCTGACCGCTAGTTTTAATACAGGGCTCAGGCTAGTCTTTCATTTCCAGTTGCATCAATACGGCATCTTCAAAAGGCCGCACATAATATAGCTTGCGCCGGCCGGTTTGTCTGAACCCGGCCTCCTCGTATAATCTTACGGCAGCTGTATTAGACACCCTTACTTCCAGGTACACGGTATAACAGCCCCGCTTGCGCATCTCTTCAAGCACCGCCCGGAGCATGAATCTGGCAAGCCTTCTTCGCCTGTGGGCCGGATGGACTGCCACGTTGAGGATATGACCCTCTCCGAACCTGCACTCGGCGCATATATATCCCAAAATGGCCTTGGCAGGCCCAGTCTCGGAGCGCGTCAAAATTTCTTTCGTCGTGTTAGCTTCAAAACCGTTCTCGTTTCTTGCTTGGCCAGGCACGGCAACAAAGGCAATCCCGTCCGGGTTGAATACTTCATTACGAAAGGACATGGCTGACCATGGCGTTGAAAAAGACCTATTTTCAATATTCAGGATCTGGGCAATGTGATGCACGTCCATCGGCTCAAGGATTATCGTGTTTGGCCCCGTCACTTCCGTTTTAACTCGGCTTCAGACTTTCTCAGGTAAAAAGGGATTGCGGCCACAGGGTCAGTAAATGCCCCTTGCCCGGCAAGCCCAGTGCCCACAAACGCCACAGCCGCCGCCGATGGAGCCATTACATGCGCCGGAGCAAAAATTGCCCGTTTGCCAAGAGCGGCCGCGAAATACTCCATTTGGAGCCTGGCGCCCTCTCCAGCCAGAATGACTTTATCGAACGTTTTAAGTTGCTCAATCCACTGGCCGGGGGCAAGCGCCCGTTCCGGAACTACCCGCTCAAATATTCCGCAGGCGTCATTCCATACGAACACGGCCCCGTAAAGCTCCTGTTTTCTGGCGTCAAATAGCGGGCATACGGGATGACAGCTTGCCGGAAACTGCCAGGCAAAGGCCTCCAGGGTTGGCACGCAGACAAGCCGCCTGTGGCTTGCAAATACCAGCCCCTTGGCCATGCTCATACCTACCCTCAGGCCCGTGAAGGAGCCCGGCCCTGAGGAAACCGCTACAACGTCCACATCACTGATTTCCATGCCGGAATCCCTGAGCATCCTGTCCAGCCCGGGCAAGAGCCTCTCGGAATGGGTAGTTTTTACGTTCAGGATGCTTTCAGCAACCAGACGGTTATCTTCCAGCAGGGCCGCCCCGCCCGTCATCGTGGAAGTCTCTATGCCAAGGGTTATCATGCCGCTGCTGCCTCATGCATTGCATGTAATCTATGGCTGAAAGCCAATACTATCGCCAGGCATACAGATGAGGACACGGCAAGAGCCCTCGTGGTCCCGGCTTTATCAGACGCAGCTCCCAGAATCAGGTTGCCTATCGGCGCGAAGCCAAGGAAAACTATGGTATAAACACTCATCACCCTGCCCCGCAGTGCATCCGAGACAGCCAACTGCACGGAGCTGTTAGCCAGTGAGAGAAAACTTATAAGCGCCCAGCCCGCCACCGCCAGTATCGCCATAGACAGGTAAAAATTCCTGGATTCAGAAAAGGCAATAAGCGCAATGGGCAGCAGCACGGCCCCTATTCGCATTCGTCTGGCCCTGCCAAGGCGGCCGGCCCCGCCCTTGTAAGCCAGCGTTATGGCCCCGGCAAATGCCCCCAGGCCGGTTGCCCCCGCCAGAAAACCAAGCCCCTTTGGCCCGCGCTTGAATACCTCAACGGCAAAGACAGGCAGAAGGTTTATAAACGGAATCGCAAAAAGACTGAACGCACCAATTATAATGAAGATGGCAAATATGAATGGGTTTTGCCTTACAAAACGCATCCCTTCCAGCAAGTCTTTCTTGATGCTTTCATGTTCCCGATGGACAACCTCGCCCTTGGCCCTTATCCTGGCCAGGGCGAGGATTACGGCAAGAAAGCTTGCCGCGTTCAGATAAAAACAGGCGGGCAGGCCTGCATAGGCTATAACCATGCCGGCCAGGACCGGGCCGATTATCCTTGCGCCGTTTACGGCTGCGGAGTTCAGCGCTATAGCGCCCACCAGGTTGTCCTTTTCAACTATCTCGGCAAAATACGACTGCCTCGCCGGCACATCAAACGAGTTCACCATCCCCAGAAAAAAGACCAGCGGGATAACTTCCCATACCGTTATAATTCCAAGCTGGGTCAGCACGCCAATCGCAATGGCTGGCAGCATCGAAAGGGCCTGAGTGACCATGATAAGATTGCGCTTGCGGAATCTGTCCGCCGCCACGCCGCCCAGCAGCGAGAAAAAAAGCACGGGCATTGAGGAGAACGCCGCCACAACCCCGAGGTACAGCGGAGAGTGCGTAAGCGAGTATATCAGCCAGCCCTGGGCGGTGGAGTGCATCCAGGTGCCTGAAAAAGATATGGCCTGCCCCAGCCAGAGATACCTGAAATCCTTCTGGTATAAAGCCGGGAAAGGGACCAGCCCTGGCGAACTTTGAGAAGACTTTTCCATGAATGATTATTTTACATTATAAAAACCGCCATAGCGCCAGGCAATCCCCTGGCCGCGTTTGGCTTGCGGAGGCCGCGCCCGATATGGCAGAATACGGATTAAGCCCGCTTGCCCAAGCCCGGCCTCAAAAGACCGCGGCTTAGTTCTTGCAGGGTGTCTCTTCCGGAAGGACAAAGCTATGAGGCGCATAAAAATAAAGATATTCATTGTATTGCTGATTCTGCTTTCGCTTGTGCGGCCTGCCGTCCAGGCCCGGGCCGAAGAATTCGAGCTGGACAGGATAATTGCCGTGGTAAACAACCAGGCGATCACCTGGGCGGAGCTTTACAAAGCAATGGAGTTCGAGTACGCCCAACAGCTAAGCTCCGATACAGGCGATGAAAAAAGGAAATTTCTGAAAGACCACGAGAGCAAGTACCTGGACAAGATGATCGATCATACCCTGGAGCTTCAGGCAGCGGCAAAGCTGAACATCACGGTAGATCCGCTTGAGATATCAGACGCAATAGAATCCATAAAGAAGAAATACTCCATGGACCAGAACCAGTTTGTGCAGGCCCTCCGGAAAGAGGGTTTTACACTTAATGAGTACAGGGCCAGGCTGTCGGACCAGATACTCATAGGCAAGCTGGTTTCAGTGGACGTCAGGGATAAAATCAAAGTATCCAAGGCAGAGGCAATCGCCTATGCGCGCTCACAGGGCATGGCAGACGACTCATCTGAATATTACAACGTTTACCAGATTTTCATTCCAACGGGAGAAAACAAGGACAAAGCCATGGCAAATGCCAACGCGGCGCTGGCGCGTCTTAAAAAAGGAGAGGATTTCCTGAGCGTTGCAAGGTACTATTCCCCTGCCGACCCCGATCTTGGATCCCTGAAAAAAGGCACGCTTTCGCCCGAATTCGAAAATGCGCTGGACAAGTTAAAGCCCGGCGAGATAAGCAAGCCCTTCCAAACGGACAAAGGGATATTCATACTGAAGCTGAACAAAAGAATCGAGCCCGGCGATCCAAGCGCCTATGTCGAAAAAGCCAGGCAGGCACTTACGACAATCCGTTTTGAAAAGCAATATAAGGCCTGGCTTATCTCCCTGCGGCAAAGCGCATACGTAGACATAAGGCTTTAACTCACCTTAAATGTCCTGCGGCTCCGCAGCAGAGACAGGCTGTTTTACCGCAACCAGCAGCACACCAAGCTTTTCCTCCAGCTGCTCTATCTCCTTAAGTTCGCCTGCGGACAGGGTTTCCGGCCTGGTATCGTAGCAATTATAGGCAAGCAGCGTTTTCCCCAGCTTCCTCTCGGCAGACTTTATCTGGTCTATGATGGTCCCGTCCAGTTGCGAAAGGCTGCACAACATGGCTGTCCTCCTTAACGCATTTTTTAAATCTGGCGCCCGCTTAAATGGTCTCACCATTAAAGGCTGTGTCAAGTGCCCCCGTTTTTTTATTTTTTTGTGCTCAGTATGTGTTTGGCCTCGCTCAGCACCTGGGCAGAGGGGATTATCACCGGGAACATTCCAAACCCGTCCAGGCCGTAGAATATCCTGTCCATGCTCGATATCTTCTGCCCAACATTATTGAACCTAAGGACCACTATCCCGGCGGGCTTCCCATCCAGCGTAAAAGCGGGCGCGCCCAGTTTGCCCTGCATAATGTTCTGGTCCGTCATGTAAAAGACCGATGGTTTTTTTATTACGGCCTCCACCCTGTACAAGGATAGCGAAGGGATATACCCGGCAGGCTTTCCCAGCCTGGTAAGTATCACAACACGGCTTAGCATATCGGGCTTGCTGCTGTCAGAGAGGTCCAGCCAGGGCATCGGACTGGCCGGGGCCTTAGCGGGTTTTACAAAGGCCAGGTCCATATCCTTGTCCCGCATCACCAGTTTTGCCGGCAGCTCGTCGCCGCCGGCTGTAAGCATTTTTATATCCGATATGGTTGTCTGCACCTCGAACTTGGCCTGTTCCTGGCCGGATTTAAGTTTGTCGATTATCTGCTTGTAAAGCTTGGACGGGTCTATCCTGGAGGAAGACAGCACCGCCAGCCCGGAGGGGTCTATTATCGTGGCGGGCGTCTCCACTGCATCTTCTGTTTTAGATACTTCCTTGCCTCCAACCATAATGCTTATCCTGGTGATGGCCTTTACTGTGATAACAGCGTCTTCATGACCGCTGGCCAGTTTGCCGGCCCTGGAAACGCCGTCGGCCCCCGCCACAGACACGCCCGCAAGGGGAATAAGCAAAACGGCAACCAGGGTAGCACGGAAAACGGAACGGAAATCAAACCGAGGGGGAAATAGCATGGGCATCAAAATTCTCCTTGCTTGGTATTTTTTAAATAACCGGCCTTCGGCCAATCAGAATTTAGTTCCAGAAACATCTCATGAATGCCGCGCCTGATATAAAACATCCCGGCCACCACGCATTTCCGTACAAGCGAGGGTTTGCCCCTGGAGATTGCAAAACTATCTGCCTTGCCAGTGCGCGGAGATGGTCTGTTTTGCCGGAAGCGATCGATTGAGCCGGAAAAATGAAAGTGGAAAGGAATAAGAAAATTGAGCGGGCGTTTCAGTTTATCTCCCCTCCATGCGCAATGCGTTATTGTAATATGGGCGCAGGTTTTTTTGCATCGCCTTTCCAGCGGCCAGGGGAATCTGTTCACCTTGATTTTCCCCTTTTCTTTTTATATGTTCCAGCTTTTTTGGTATTTCGTTTTATTTTCAATAACTTGGGCCTAAATTTTTGTTCCACTTGTTCCATCTGTTCCATACTTTTCGCAGTGAAGCCCCACCCCTAAGTGCCCGTTTTTTAATGATTTCAACTTCCAGCCTGCAACATAACTAAAAAATTGGAACAAACCTAACCTCCTGTTTTTTCAAGCCTTTTACGTTTGTAAACCCCTGCCTTTAAAAATCTTTTCTCCGCCATTGCCGATCGTTTTAACCGGGAATCTAATTTGGCATTTGCGTTATCACCTATTCCGGCAGATGTCTTTTTTAAAGGGCCTTTGGCAACCACCCTCTTCGGAGGGGTGGGCGCAGGGCCGGGGTGGGTTCCCGCCACCCGCGATCATAACACGGCAAAGCATGACATAGTCCATATGACATATATCATAAAGTTTGTGTCATGCTTTGCCGGAAGGGATACAGGCCAAGGAGTGTTGAGTACACAGGAAAACCGGGACTCATGCCCATTCCGCCTGAGCCGTTTACTTCCCTTCAAACAAACGCTGATTTGTGTCACCGGAATTAATGGAAAGAATGAATAATTAGTGAGTTAAGCGGACCAACTTGAAAAAACGCTTGAAATTTGGTGGATATAACTGGTACAAATATAGAGCCAAAAAGTAGAGGAATCAGGTACTGTTGCGTATTTTATGTTTTTTTAAATCAGTTCCTTGCGCTAACAGGTTTACAACAAACCTCATCTCATTTGCGGAAGCCGCATGAGCAAACGCTGGCAATCGCCCGAAAAAAGGCAGTTCAGAAGGTTTAAAAACAGCAAAGACAATCCGCTCCGGATAACCATAAACAAAGAGACGGCAGAAGCCACCCTGCAAGACTATTCAATCCTGGGCGCAGGCGTCCAGGCGGACAGGAAAATCCTCTCGGCGGTAGGCCGGACAATTGAGGTCTCCTGCAAAAACCCTGATTTCCATTGCGAAGCCAAAGTGATATGGCACGGCGGCCAGAAAATAGGGCTCTCGCTGGCCAGAAACGTGGAAGGCTCGCTTTCCGTTTTCACGGCGCCAGACATATTTACGGGGCTCTGCGGGGCGGCAGAAACCGGTGTTCTGGAATTCAGAAGAGACCAGGCCGTCAGGAAAATATACTTGCAGCAGGGCAATATCGTCTTTTCTTCATCCAACCAGGTGGAAGACAGCCTCGGTGACATGCTTCTTAGGAAGGGGACAATCACCCGCCAACAGTACGAAAAATCCGTGGAGCTTTTAAAAACCACCGGCAGGAAACAGGGCGCCATCCTTGTGGAACTGGGCGCTCTTACGCCAAATGACATGATAAAAGCCGTTTACAGTCAACTGGAGGAGATTTGCCTTGGGGTGTTTTCCCTACATGAAGGGTCCTTTCTTTTCCATGATGGCCCGCTCCCCGACAACCTGCTGCGGCTGAAGATTTCCGCGCCGGACCTGATCTATCGCGGCATCAAGCGCACAGCCGATAAAAATGCGGTTTTTGAGGCTGGGCTGCGGGAAGATTCCGTTATCGCGCCTTTTTCTTATCCGCTGCATCTGTTCCAGGCGATGAAGATTCCCTCCGAGGACAAAATGATAATGTCTCTGGCGGATGGGCGGCGGCATCTCAGTGAAATTGTTAAGGAAGCCCCCTTTCCTGAATCGAAGACCTTGCAAACTATTTACGCCCTGCTCTACGCAAGGACCCTTGAGCTGAAAGACCAGCCTGAAACAAGCCAGGACGCACCGGAAGAAAGCCGCGAAGACGCCGGGCGCTCTAAACCGGCCACGGCAAGAGGAGCATACACCGGGAAAGTTGAAGGACCGGTTCCGGCCGGTGATGCCGGCAGCACAAGGAACGATAACACCGGCCCCACAAGCGCTGCTAGCGAAAATGCGCTGAATATAACCAAAGAGCAAATCACCAGGATAGACGAGATGCACCGGATGCTTGGAAAATACGACCATTACGAAATGCTTGGCCTCTGGGACAAAAAGCGGAACCTCCGGAGATAAAAAAGGCGTATTACAAGGCCGCCAGGGAATTCCATCCGGACAAGAATTTCCACATGCCAGTGGAACTGACGGACAAGCTCAATGCTATTTTTTCCAGGATTTCGATTGCGTACGCTAACCTGATAGACCCCGCGAAACGGATAAATTACGATGCAACGCTTAGGCCGGGGGCTTCGGTAAAGCTTGCGCCGGACCCAAAATCCGCATCGGAGAATTTCAACCAGGGCAGGGTTTATTATTCGAACAACGACTTTAAAAAGGCGGAGGTGTTTTTCACCCTCGCTGCGGGGCTGGACCCGAAAAGACCGGAATACATGTTTTATTACGGCTCTACGCTTGCCAGGCTGGAAAATCACAAGGAAGCCGTAAAGATACTTCACCGCGCGCTTTCGCTGGACCGGGAGGACCCAGCCATCCAGGCGGAACTTGGGCTGGTTTACCTGAAGCTTGGGCTGCCTGAACGGGCGGAGTTTTATTTAAAACAGGCCCTCCAGAAAGACCCGTCAAACAGAAGGGTTGTAGATGGATTGCTAAAAATAAAAAATGGGCTTCGAAAATGAACTTTACATCAGGGAATAATCTTAAATGCATATCCGGCTTAATCCCCTGATTGCCATTCTTGCTGATTCCGGTCCGGGGCCCTTCTTGTTCCGTTTTCCGGCGGCATTCGCCGGTACGCCTGGCCCTCTCATTTGAGTTTTTCCTTTTTTCCGAGGGGCGGGGTTCGTCTGCGTTACAGGGCCTAGTCTCGCTTCAATAAATTAAGAACTGCGCCGCGCGGCTCACATGAATACGGCCAACGCCGCGCCACTGGTCAGAAATGGCTCGCCCGGCCACTTCGCTCACTACCCACCCCGCCTTACCTGGCGCGGCGGACTTCCGGGAATAAATTATATTAAACCGGATAAGGGAATAATGTTATTTAAACCCCTCTTCTCTGAAGGGGGAGGGAGAATTCAGGTTTTTTTACTTCTCCGGTCTTTTTATCCTGTGCTTCTTCATCATGGCGTGGAAGTTGGTGCGCTCCATGCCTGCATCGGCAGCGGCGCGGGTTACGTTCCAGCCGTTTCTGGTAAGCAGGTCTATAAGGAAGGATTTCTCAAGCTCGCCGGCTGACCTGGCGCGGGCCTCTTTCTTCCTTTGTTTAAGCTCCTCAACGGATGCCGGGGCAAGCCGCCTTTCATCGCCAATCAGCACATGATTTACGTCTATATTCTGTTCGCCCGCCATTATAAGCGCCCTTTGAATTGAATTTTCAAGCTCGCGGACATTGCCGGGCCAGTCGTACCTTACCAGCCGGCTCATGGCCTCCACGGACACATCCGGCAGCTTGCGCCGTCCGGACGCTGCGGAATGCTTCTTTATGAAATGGCGCACAAGGGCGGGAATGTCCTCCTTGCGCAGGCTGAGGGGCGGCATTTTTATCGGGAAGACGTTAAGCCTGTAATAAAGGTCTTCCCGGAATTTGCCTTCGGCGGCCATCTGCTGAAGGTTTGCGTTTGTGGCGGCAATTATCCTGGAGTCCGCCTTGAAAATCTGCCTGGAGCCTACCGGCCTGAATTCCTTTTCCTGAAGGAGCCGCAGGAGCTTTACCTGGACGGTCTCGGGCAGGTTGCCGATTTCGTCAAAAAACAGGGTGCCGCCCCTGGCAAGCTCCACAAGCCCTTTTTCCGTTGCCCCAGCCCCCGTAAACGAGCCTTTTACGTGCCCGAACAGTTCGGACTCCATGAGGTTCTCCGGTATGGTGACGCAGTCTATCACCACAAAGGGGCCGTCGCGCCTTGGGCTGTTGTAATGGATGGCCCTGGCCACAAGCTCCTTGCCGGTGCCGGACTGGCCTTCTATCAAAACGGTGGTGTCCAGCCTGGACACCTTCGCCACAAGCTCGAAAACCTCCTGCATCGGCGCGGACCGGCCTATAACGTTTTCAAGGTTATATAGCGCCCGCACCTCTTTCTTGAGTTCGCGGTTTTCCGACAGCAGGTTTTTCCTCTCCAGGCAGCGGGCCACAAGGGACTTAAGCTGGTCCGGGTTGAGGGGTTTTTCTATAAAATCATAGGCCCCGAACTTAAGCGCCTCCACGGCGCTTTTTATGGTGCCTTGCCCGGTTATTATAATCACCTCGGTTTCAGGCGATATCTCCCTTGCTTTTTTCAGGAATTCCAGCCCGTCCATGCCGGGCATTCTCAGGTCGGACAGTACAATGTCCACGGAGGATGATTCTATTACGGACAGGGCATTTTCAGGAGAAGCGGTGGTCTCTACGGCGTAGCCTTCGGACTCAAGCACACGCCTGGAGGCCTTAAGGACAATATCTTCGTCATCCAGGACGAGGATTTTCGTCAATCAATCCCCTCAAGGGCCTCTCTTACCACCGTGCCCAGGACTTCGGGATTGAAGGGCTTTTCAACATAATTGAAAGCCCCCATCTTGAGGGCGCTGGCCGCGGTCTCGCGGGTGCTGTACCCGGTAACAAGTATTATCCTTAAGCCGGGGAAGCGCTTCAGTATCTCCGCCATGACCTCCAGGCCGTCCATATTGGGCATCTTGAGGTCGGTGAGCACAAGGTCGTAGGTCCTCCTGTTGCCCAGCATGGAAAGCGCGCTTGGCCCGTCCGGAGCAGTATCTACTTTGAACCCCAAAGGCTCCAGTATGCGCAAGCAGCTTTTCCTGATTATTTCCTCGTCGTCTATTACCAGAATATTCGCGTTTTGTTTCATTTTGCCTCACCCTGCATCGGCAGCCTTATAAAGAAGCTGGCACCTTTGCCAGGGGCGCTCTTTACGATAATGTCACCGCCGTATTTTTTGATTATGCCGTAGCTCACCGCAAGCCCAAGCCCCGTGCCCTTGCCCACAGGCTTGGTGGTAAAGAACGGCTCGAATATCTTGTTTATATGCTCCTCCGGTATTCCGGGCCCGGAGTCCGTGAATTCTATCTCGAACATGCCGCGGCCGCCGTCGCCCTTCAATAAGCGCGTGGATATGAAGATGGAGCCCTTCTCATTCATGGCGTCGGCTGCGTTTATAAGCAGGTTTAAAAAAACCTGCTGAAGCTGGTTGGCGTCGGCCCTGGCCGGCTGCAGGTGATAATCCAGCGCCATGTCCAACCGGATATTGTGGAACCGGGCCTGCTTTTTCACCATGTCCACAACGGTCCTGATGAGCACGTTTAAGTCCAGGTCCACCACTTCAAAATCGGTCCTCCTGGCAAACCCCAGAAGGCCCTTTATTATTGCGGAGCACCGGTTGGCCTGGTCGATAATCACCTGCACGTCCTCCCTTATCTGGCCGTCTTCGGCCGGAAGACTGTCTTTCACCAGGTGGGCAAAGGTGATAATGCCGGTAAGCGGGCTGTTTATCTCGTGGGCAACGCCAGCCGCCATACGCCCTAGCGAGGCAAGCTTTTCGGCGTTTATCAGTTCCTCCTGCGCCTCCATTATCTTGCGGGTCTTTTCGCTGACCGCGTCTTCCATCCGCTCATGATACAGCTTCATGTCCGCGGACATGGAGTTCAGCGTCCTTGCAAGCAGCCCCATTTCATCACTGGAGTTGATCTCAATGGGCTGGCCCAGTTCTCCAGCCGCTATTCTTTTCATCCCGGCCTCAAGCAGGGCAACCGGCTTTGATACAAAGTAGTAGAGGATAGTGCAGAGCAAAACGCTGATGGTTGCCACGAAACAGGCCGTAATCAAAACGAGCTTTTCTACGGTAAGCACTTCCCTGTACTTGATGAATATAAGGCCGAAGAGGATGGCCCCAGTGCCAATGAGAGCGCCCACGGTTACTATCAGCCTTCCGGCCAGTACGTTATGTGACTTGCTGAACCGTAACAATTTAAGTTCCTCTGCTCCTCCCTGGAAAAACCGGCCCGGAAAAAAAACGGCCCATCCATTATTTTACACATTATGGCCCATTTAGTTCTAACATTGATAGGCGCGGGGCTTCCCTTTATTTGGCGGCTGATGTATATTAAGTAAGCACTCGCTAACATTTACAACAATGCGCCTTAAGTACATATCGAAGATTCTATTTGTATTGGTTCTTCTGCCCTTGCCGGCAATGGCGCAGAACGCGGCCACTTCCGGCGGGCAGGCAGTGCCGCCTATTAAACCCGGCGAAACAATCAGCCTGGAAAGATGCCTGGAGATTGGCCTGCGGCTAAACCCCGCCATAGCGGCGGCAAGACAAGCGGCACTGGTAAACAAAAACAGGGTTGGGGAGGCAAAATCCGCCTATTATCCGCAGGTAAGCGCCCAGGCCGGGGACTTCACGGCCTCAACCGGCGCCCCAGCAGCCAGCGCGTTTTCCGCCGGCAGGACTAACGGGGTTATCGGGTTTTCAGGCACCGCCTCGCTGTCGCAGAACATATATGATTTCGGCCGCACATCCTCCAGCGTAAAGGGACAGCAATTCCTGTTCCGGTCCTCCCAAAAAGACCTTAGGGACACGCAGGACAGCGTAATACTTGCGATAAAACAGGCGTATTTCGGCGTGCTTCAGGCCATACACAATCTGGCCGTGCAGCAGCAGGCCGTCACGCAGTTCCAGCAGCATCTGGACCAGGCCCTGGCCTTTCACAGCGCCGGCACAGTGGCCAAATATGACGTGACCCGCGCGGAGGTGGACCTCTCCAACGCGAAGCTGGCCCTGCTTAACGCGGGCGGCGCAGTGAAGGTTGCCAAAATCCAGCTGAATAACGCAATGGGGCTTACAAACGCGCCGGATTACACTATACAGGACAATCTTTCCATCAGCCCGACCGGGCCCACTCTGGCCGATGCACTTTCCTCGGCTTACAACCAGAGGGCGGACCTGCAATCCCTGATTCTAAGGGAACAGTCACAAAAACAGGCTATCAGGCTGGCAAAGAGCAACTTCCTGCCTTTCATCACCGCCAGCGCCGAATACGGCTATGGCGGCGAAAGGTTTCCGCTTGAACATGCCTGGGGCGCGGGGGCGACTATCACTTTCCCGGTTTTTAACGGGTTTATCACAAAATACCAGGCACGTGAAAATACGGCCGCGCTGGCCCTGCTGAAACAGAACGAGACGGCACTCAGGCAGGCCATATATTTGCAGGTGGACCAGGCATGGATACAGACGGACGTGGCAAGACAAAGCGTGGACGCCGCCAATCTGGCTTTGACGCAGGCCAAAGAGAACCTTGACGTGGCAAACGGCAGGTATAAATACGGTGTTGGCAATCAGATAGAGGTGTCCGACGCGATGGCGGCATACGTAAGCGCCGGCTACTCATGTAACGCAGCCCTTTATAATTACAAAACCGCCCAGGCCGCGCTTGAAAGGGCCATGGGCCTGGGAGGTCCAAAGTGAAGGCCGGTTTTTCAAATGCGCTCCCCCGGAAAATCCTTTGCCGGAGCGCGGCCGTCTTATTTGCATTGATTGCAGCTACTGCCTTTACAGGCTGCGATAAGAAGACCGCCCCGAAGCCGAAGGCGATGGTTGTCCCCGTGATTGCCGCGGTCTCGTCCTCAAAGGACGTGCCTGTAACGGTAACCGCTATCGGCAATGCGGAATCCATGCAGACGGTGCAGATAAAGTCGATGGTAAACGGCCAGATAGAAAAGGTCTATTTTACAGAGGGCCAGAACGTGCGCAAGGGGCAGATGCTGTTCCTGATTGACCCCAGGCCGTTTGAGGCCGCCCTGGCCCAGGCAGAGGCCACGCTTGCAAGGGACTCCGCGCAGGCAAAATACTGGCAGGAGGAACAAAAGAGGTATGGCCTGCTTGTAAAGAAGGACTATGTTGCCAAGGAGCAGTTTGACCAGATGAGCTCCAATGCCGCTGCCCAGGCCGCCCTTGTGAAGGCGGACCAGGCGAATGTGGAAAACGCCAAAGTACAGCTTGCATATTGCTATATAAAATCCCCGCTGGACGGAAAGACCGGAAGCATACTCATACAGGGAGGCAACGTCGTAAAAGCCAATGACGTGCCTATCCTCACCATAGACAAGATCAGCCCCATCTACGTCTCTTTTTCAGTAAACCAGCAGTACCTGGACCAGATAAAAAAATACATGTCCGCGGGCGTACTTAAGGTAAAGGCGTACCCGGCTGGAGAATCCGCCCCTGAAGAAGGACGGCTGGTGTTCATAAACAATGTTGTGGACACGTCCACAGGCACGGTACTGCTGAAGGCGGAGTTCCCCAACAAAAACGGACGGCTATGGCCGGGACAGTTCCTTAATGTTTCGCTTTATCTGTACACATTAAAGAATGCCGTTGTGGTCCCCTCGCCCACCGTGCAGACGGGCCAGAAGGGGGAATATGTATTTGTAATAACCCCGGACATGGCCGCGCAGGTCCGCCCGGTGAAGACCGGGATATCATACAGGGGATATACGGTAATCCAGTCCGGCCTTTCAGCAGACGAAAGGGTGGTTACGGATGGCCAGTCCAGGCTTATGCCTGGGGTGAAGGTGAAGATAATCCCCGCCGCCACAGCCTCTGGCGCGGTTAACGCATCCACTAACACAGTGGCGGGCGCGGCGCGCTGAAAAAGCTGTGAGCATATCCGAAGTTTTTATAAAACGCCCGATAGCCACCACGCTTATCATGCTGGCCATCCTGGTATTTGGAGTTATCAGCTACAAGCTCCTGCCGGTTAGCGACCTGCCCAATGTGGATTTCCCCACGATACTGGTTACTGCGTCGCTGCCGGGCTCCAGCCCGGAGACCATGGCGTCCTCAATCGCAACCCCGCTGGAAAAGCAGTTCTCCACAATAGCGGGGCTGGATTCGATGACGTCCACAAACGCCCTTGGCAATACCCAGATAACGCTACAGTTTGACCTCAGCCGCAGTATAGACGCGGCCGCCCAGGACGTGCAGGCCGCGATAGCCAAGGCGGCAAACCAGCTTCCGCCCAATATGCCAACCCCGCCAACGTACCAGAAGGTGAACCCGGCGGACCAGCCGGTTATCTTCATAGCCCTGCACTCGCCCACCCTTCCGCTGTCCACTGTGGACGAGTACGCGGAAACGCTTATCTCCCAAAGGCTGTCTATGATAAGCGGCGTGGCGCAGGTAAACGTGTTTGGCTCCCAGAAGTACGCCGTCCGCGCCCAGCTTGATCCAAATAAAATGGCCTCCATGGGCATCGGCATAGACGAGGCCGCCAGCGCCGTGCAGAACGCCAACGTGAACCTGCCCACCGGCACCCTGTGGGGAAACACTCAGGCCACAACCATCCAGGCGGCAGGCCAGCTTACGGACGCAAAGGCGTACAGGCCCATTATTGTTGCATACCGCAACGGCGCGCCCGTACGGCTGGACCAGATAGGCAACGTGTTTGACAGCGTGGAGAACAACAAGATAGCAAGCTGGTATAACGGAACACGCGGGGTGGTGCTGGCCATCATGCGGCAGCCCGGCACAAATACGGTGGAGGTGGTGGATAATATCAAGGCCCTGTTGCCGAAGCTTCAGGCCCAGATGCCGCCGTCCGTGGGGATGAACATACTTTACGACAGGTCCGTCTCCATAATGCAATCTGTTCACGACGTGAAATTCACCCTTTTGCTGGCGCTTTGCCTGGTTATCATGGTGATATTTCTTTTCCTGAGAAACGTCTCCGCCACAATAATCCCAAGCCTGGCCCTGCCCATGTCCCTTATCGGCACGTTCGTGGTGATGTACCTGATGGGCTACAGCGTGGACAACCTTTCGCTGATGGCCCTTACGCTATCGGTGGGTTTTGTGGTGGACGACGCAATCGTCATGCTTGAAAACATAGTGCGCCATACCGAGCATGGCGAGCCCGTTTTACAGGCCGCCCTTAAAGGCTCAAAGGAGATCGGCTTTACCATTGTTTCAATGACGATCTCGCTGGTCGCTGTATTTATCCCTGTGCTGTTCATGGGCGGGGTAATAGGCAGGCTGCTGCACGAGTTTGCGGTTGCGATAAGCGCGGCGGTGCTGATATCGGGTTTCGTCTCGCTTACGCTTACCCCGATGCTTTGCAGCCGCATACTAAAGCACGCGCACGATGTGCACCACGGAAAGGTTTACCAAGCATCGGAAAAAGTATTTACAGGGATGCTGAACATCTACGAGCGCACGTTAAAAACAGTGCTGCGGCATAAGCCGGCCGTGCTGTCAGTTGCCGTGCTGATACTGGCCGGCACCGTTTACCTCTTTGTTACCATGCCCAAGGGGTTTTTGCCCAGTGAGGACAACGGGCTGATATTCGCCTTCACCGAGGCCTCCCAGGGCGTATCTTTCGATTCGATGAAGGCGCACCAGAAAAAATTGATGGCCATTGTTGAGAAAGACCCCAACGTGGAGTCCTTCATGTCCGCCATCGGCCCTGCCGGCCCAAGCGTGGCCATAAACCAGGGCAGGATGTTCATGAAGCTGAAACCCCGGAACCAGCGCCCGGGCATAGACAAGATAATACAGGAGCTGAGAGGCAAGTTTGCGGCAGTGCCGGGCATCCGCGTGTTCATGCAGAACCTGCCAACCATACGCATTGGCGGCATGCTCACAAAAAGCCAGTACCAGTACACCCTGGAGTCCCCCAGTACGGATGAGCTTTACGCAGGCGCCGGACAGATGGAGGACAAGATGCGCACGCTTCCGGGGCTGCAAGACGTGACAAGCGACCTTGAGATATCCAACCCCCAGGTAAACGTGCAGATAGACAGGGACAAGGCGTCCTCCATGGGGGTAACGGCCCAGCAGATAGAAAACGCGCTTTACACGGCATATGGCTCCAGGCAGGTATCCACGATATATGCGCCAAATAACGAATACCAGGTGATAATGGAGCTGGAGCCGCAGTACCAGAAGGACCCCGCCGCCCTGTCTGAACTGTATATACGTTCCAATTCCGGCCAGCTGGTGCCATTAAGCGAAGTTGCGCGCCTTACGCCCGGCGTGGGCCCGCTCACTGTAAACCACCTGGGCCAGATACCCGCCGTGACGATCTCGTTCAACCTGAAGCCCGGCTATTCACTGAGCCAGGCGGTTGCGGAGGTGCAGAAGGCCGCGGTAGGCACGCTGGGGCCCACTATCACAACAAGCTTCCAGGGCACCGCCCAGGCGTTTCAAAGTTCCGTGCGCGGGCTTGGCATGCTGCTTATAATGGCCATACTTGTTATCTACATAGTGCTTGGGATACTTTATGAAAGCTTCATACACCCGCTTACGATCCTTTCCGGCCTGCCGGCGGCCGCCTTCGGCGCGCTTCTGACCCTGAAGATATTTGGCATGGAACTGGACCTGTACGCGTTTGTAGGGATAATAATGCTAATCGGCATAGTGAAGAAAAACGCGATCATGATGATAGACTTTGCGCTGGATGCGGAAAGGAAAGATGGCAAAAACCCCGAAGAGGCCATTTACCAGGGCTGCCTTATAAGGTTCCGCCCCATCATGATGACCACCATGGCCGCGCTTATGGGCACCCTGCCCATAGCCATCGGGTTCGGGGCGGGGGCGGAGTCCCGCAGGCCGCTGGGGCTTGCGGTTGTGGGCGGGCTGTTCTTCTCGCAGCTGATTACGCTTTTCCTTACCCCTGTGATATACGTTTACATGGACAAGACGCAGGGCTGGATGAGAAACAGGGCCGTGCTGTTCAGCACTAAAAACGCGCAACTGAAACGGCAGAGCTAAAAGGGCTGCATCCGCGCTTTTTTTTTCACATTTGTTCTACCGCACCAGTTCCGGAATGCCCGCGGTCACGCCGAAAGGGCCTCCGCCAGTCTCGCCTGTGGGGGCGTGTTTGCTGCAATCGGGGATTATATAAATGGACCTGGGCAGGTAGGCGGCAGGCGTGCCGTCCGGGTTTTGCAGGTTGAAGGCCGCAACAAAATTTTTCCAGCACTGCTGCCCGGTGAATTGCTCCGGGCATTTCCAGTTGCCTATTTCCCTTGGAGCTTCCGTATAATCCGGGATATCCCCCGTAATCCATAACACGTCCACATCCGCCGCCCCTATAACCCGGTTGCACGTTGGGCTTCCGTTTGCGCAGTCCAGCACGGGAACAGTGAGCAGCCATGGCCGGTCCGGACAGCCTGCAACGGCGCTGCTGTTGCATATCTGGCCGCTGCCGGCCGAATCTATCCAGCACTGCCGGAAGCTGCTGAACGCGTTTTGCATCGGCCCGCTGCTGGTGCTCAGCCAGTTGTTCATGTATATGACATTCGTATTGGAGGCATTGCAGCTTTCGCCCGAAATCTGGATTATGCTGCTTACACCGTTATTGTCCGTCCCGGCAATGCCGGAGCATCCGGAACCGCTTGCGTTGCTTTCATCCGTCCAGTACCCGGTGAGGTTTTTTGTGCCGGAGTTTTTTGTGCCGCTGTTTATGAACCTGCCTGTTTCGCATGAATAATTACCGCCGGAATCCGTGATACTCTGCTTGCATACCGCAAGCGGGGCCGTGGCCTGGCCCGGAAGCAGTGTACCCGCGAAACCCACGCAGGCCACCGCCTCCGCGCTTAGGCCAAACCCCATACCGCTTACTATTTTTTCAAAAAAAGACCTTCCCGCAGCCGCGCCGCGCCGGGTAACTACCTTTACGGCATTGATAAATTCCAGATTTGAATCGGTTGCATAAAGGGCCGGGAGGATGCTCCCGGCGTCGCTCCTGGTAAACGTGCGAGTGGCAAAACTCCAGTGGCCGCGCTGCACTCCGGCATCGTTGGAATCGGGCCTGTCCACCTCAATGGGGCATGCCTCCGCATAGCTGGAGGTGGCCACGCTATATGCCGCATGGTTGGCGCCGGGGTTAACCCCTGTCGCGTTTTGAATATAAAGCTGGTTGGCCCCGGCCAGCGCCGCCGCATTTGCCGCCCTCTGCAACTGGTTTCGGACTGCCATCAGATGCCCGGCGACAACGGCCAGGGGGGCAAGCCCGCAAAAGGATACAAGCATTACAGCAGCATATAAGACTGCCAGGCCTTTTTTTAAAATCCGCCGCGGTCTCATTGCCTGCACCTCGCCGTGAACACCGCTCCGGTGTGGCGCCCCTAATCCACTAAATCCTGCCCATGTACAATGGGCATTGCGGATATGCTGCCGCCCTGGTACGCAGACGGGGTAAGCCCGGTGGCGTTTTTAAACTGCCTTATAAAGGTGCCAAGGTCGTTGAAACCGGTCTGGTCGGCAACGGAGGAGACCGTCCTGCCGCTTGCCTTCAGGATGGCCTTTGCCTTTTCTATGCGCATGCGCACCACGTACCTTATAGGGCTCATCCCGGCATGCCTCAGAAAGAAGCGGCAAAAATGGTATTTGCTCATGTTGGCAACGCCGGCAAGAGTGTCAAGGCTGATCTTCTCGGATATGTTCTCGTCAACGTATTGCATAACCCTCAGGAGCGCGGCTGGTTTTTCGCTGGTGGCCGCCAGGGGGCCTGCGGCATCCTGTTCCGCAGGTATGAATCTTCTCCTTACCTCCCTTGTGGCCCTTTTTGCCTTCAGAAACTCCTTTAGCACGTCCTTCATGGAAAGCACGTCAACAGGCCTTGTAAAGCTCAGCCTTGCCCCGGCCTTTAACGCCTTCAGCGTGGTTTCCGGGGACCCGTCGGGCGATATGAATATCACCGGGACCTCCGGGCGCGCCGCCTTTATTTCGGCCAGCATCTTCAGCCCCGCCGGGGCGTCCGGGCCGCAGTCCAGCACCGCCGCATCAACTTTGCGCTTGCCTGTGATTGAGGCAGGCAAATCCTTAAGCTGGCAGACATCCACCAGCTCGTCTTTCAGAATCAGGCTTTTCCAGAATTCCAGCTCCTCGCGCCCGGCCCCGGCCACCACCTCACCCCGGCAGGCAACGGACTTTGAATTCATGAAAAAAGGGGAATCCAAAAGGCCCTCGGTTTCCATCTCACCACCTCCGGTATGCTGGAAAAATTTCCACCCCCTGCAATACTCCTGGACGCGCAAAAAGGATCAACTTACTTTCCAAAAAGCAACAATTATGCCCATGGCGCAATAAATAGAAAAAAAACCCGCCCAGAGGCAAATCCGGCGGACAGGCAGGCCCAGGATGCAAAAAGGCTTGTAACTTTCAGAAACAGCCTGTTACCTTTGAATGCATTTGGGAACCAATGGATGGAACAACAAAAGCCACGTCCCCGGCCTCCGCCGGGTGACTGGCTTTAAAAGCAAAGAACTGCCCCGAAGGAATTATAAATCTGTAATGGTGCCGTTTTTTAAAGCGTCACGTAAAGGTCCAGCGTACTCTGGCCAAAAAGGAATTTCCTGCGGACCACACGCACCCTAACCACCTGGCCGGGCAGTTTGTCGAACATGGCTATCTTTACGTCATTCAGGCCGGAAACCTCCCAGCCGTCCACTTCGGTTATCCGGTCTGATTCTTTTATGCCTGCCCTGTAAGCCGGGCTGTCCGGCAGGACCGATTTGACAAAAAGCCCCCCATCCTTTTCTTCCGTGTATATGCCCAGCTTCGGGGCCTCCGGCGCCTCCATCGGGGCGGCGAAAACAACGTAATTGCCCACTCCCTTGTCATATTCACCGTTTATGATGGTGCAATAGTCCTTACCCGTGCGCCTTTTCAGCCTGTCCGGTATGCCATCGGAGTACATGACATGCTCCGCCCCGGCAAGTATAATCATCTGGACGCCGGGGTTTTTCGCCATATATGCCGCCGCCGAGTGGGCCATAGTCTCGTCCCATATGATCTGGGCCTGGTAGAAATCATGGAAATTCAGCTTCCCCGGGTGGCTGTAGAACACGTCCTCAAGCCGTTTGCGGTATGCGGAGTTGGACATGTCCATATCCGCCGGTATGGCCTTTTTCTCTTTGGGGGTAAGCGAGTCCAGTCCTCCGCGGGACACCTTGTCCACTATCCCGGCCCTTATATTAAGCGCTACTATGGGGATGTGATTGGCTTTGGCGTACTCTATTATTTCACGGTACTGGTTATAGTCGAACCCCCACCTGGAGAAATACTGGCTTTTCTTCAGGAACTGCCGCTCGTCTATCTTGCCGGCTATATAATCGTCCAGCGCAAACTGATATGGCACCTGGAACATCTCCATGCCGATTGCGATCTTTTTGCCTTCACGGTGGAGGGCCCTTATTACATCCAGTTCCACCTTGTGGTCCTCGTAATTTGTATGCCGCTCGCCAATGAATATCACGGGGAAGCCGCTAACTTTTTTGATTACCTGGTTAAGGCCCAATGATCTGGCCGGCTCTACCGCCTGTATCTCCTCTGAAAGGTCCAGCGGTTGGCCCCGTTTGGAAACGGCTGCTTTCTTTTCCCTTATAATGCCGCCTTCGAACCTCAGCCAGGAATACTGGCCGTAATGCTGTATCTTTGGAGCGGCAAGCCTTGCATCATCGGCCGAGCTGGCATTGGCAAATGCCACCACCCTGGAGGTAGCAATGGGGTTTATCCGCACGTCGATAACGAACCCCGGCCCGCGGCCTTCCGCCCTGCCAAAGAGCCTTTTCTCAACCGCAGTCCCGTTTCCAAGCACCAGGAGCGTGTTCTCCCTTATCTCGTTGTCCGTCAGTTGTTCCTCGCTTTTGGAAGCAAATCCCATCCCGGTGAAGTATTTAATGAAGTCATTGTATTTGGATTGCTCTTTTTTATCAGCCGGGTATACAAGTATTTTCTTTTTGGCCCCCATCAGCCTGGATATAAGAGGCGGTAATTCATCCGGGGCCAGTGTGCGCATGACGTCATAGTTTTCATCAAAAATAACGGACTGCGGCGTAGCGGCCGCATTAAGCTGGAAGGACTGCTTGGGGGCCGCAATCTGAAGCATGGTGTTTTCCGTGCCTTTATCCGTAACAATAGTGGCAGGCAGCGAAAGCCTGTAAGGCTTTTCACCCTGGTCGATATAGAACGAGGCAACTGGCTTGCCGTGCAGTACAAGAGGTGTGCCGTCCATCACGGCAAAGCCGGGCACTCCCTTGCGGTACAGCCACTGGTCAAAAAACCACCCCAGGTCCTCCTTGTAAACCGACTGGAAAGCCTTTTTCACGTCATCCCATGACGCGTATCTGAATTCGTTGTCCGTTATCAGCTTCCGCACCGCCGCGTAGAAATCCTTGTCCCCTTTCATCTTCCTTAGCATGTGGAACATCATGGCGCCCTTGCCGTAACCTATGGCCATGGTGGCCGGGCTGGTGCGCTCCCGGAATTGCGCAATGGTAATCTCGTTTGAAGGATTTACATAGCTGGCGTAATCGGTCATTATCTTTTTTCTGTATTGCCAGCCTTTGCCTTCCAGTTCCGCCAGATGATGGTCTGCAAGGTAGCTGGTTATGGCCTCCAGCCAGTTGCCCTCCGAAGTGTTGCAGTAGACGTAATTGCCGAACCATTGATGGACGATCTCGTGGCCAAGGGATGTGCCGGGTATGAACGGAAGGCGGACCACATCCCTGCCCAGAAGCGTGAACGTGGGCATGGACAGGCCCGTTGGCATCGCCCCTTCCACAACGGAAAACCTTTTATACGGGTAGTGGACGAAAAGGCGGTTGTACATGCTGAAATATTTTTTTGCGTAATCAAGATACGTCTGGGCCAGGTCCTCATCGGCTGGAAAAAAATACGTGTACACGGTGATGCCGTCAACATTTGTGGAGAGCTCCTGGTATTTTGCGGCAACCAGGCTTATCCCGCCAACCGGGTGCGCGAACCTGAACGAGTACAGCCTGCCGCTTGCCGTGTCCGTGTACTGTATTTCGTCGGACTCCGATATGGCTGAAAATTCATGCGGCACCAGCGCCTTCATTTCATATGTTGCCAGACCGTCCATCTGCGGATACCACAGGCCGGTAAGCTCCACGCCATCATTGTTGATAACCCCGCCGCCTGGGACTTCGGCCGGCAACGCCTCCCCTGCCCCCGTGAACCTGCCCTGGAAGGAGATGTTTAGCGTGCCTGGGCCGTAGGCCTCGATATGGTCCTTCCTGAGCACCGGAGAAACCTGGGCCGTTGTCATGGATGTGGATGTTATCTTCAGACCGCCGGTGTATATTTTATACTGGCCTTCCGGGAGGTCTATGGCTTCCGTGCCGGAAAGAGATGCCCCGTTAAGGTCAAATGACACATTTATTGAACATGCCGGGATTTTTTCAGCAACACCCGCCCCCGTTTTAATATCGCTGGCCATTGCAAGCCCCGCAACTGACAGAAAGGCTATCGTGAAGACGACAATTGCGCGCATTCAGTTGTCCTTTCAAATCAAAAGTTTTTATCTGGGCAGGATGAAATAGAAATTGTTACCGTTTTTGGTGGCCTCGTAGCCCGCCACCCCGCCGTGCAGCTCTATAACGTTCTTGAAAAAGGCAAGCCCGTGCCCTGTCCCCGGGATGTCCGGCGCATTGGACCCGCGGTAGCCATCCTCAAACAGCTTGCCCCTTTCACCTTCGGGAATATGCGGCCCGGTATTAAAGACGTTGTATTTTATTCCGTCCTTGCCAGGGCCGAAGTAGTCCTTGAATACTTCATGGCCATAAGATATGTATTTCCTTGTGTGTCCGTAATCGTCCGTGATCTCCCTGGTGAATTTGAGGGCGTTTGAAAACAGGTTGGCGTACACCTGGGCCATCAGCCCAAGGTCCACAACCGTTATTATCTCTTCGTCCGGAATGCCGCTTAGCCGGTCGTCTATCTCTATGCCCGTGTCCCTGAACCTGCCCGCATATCTTTCCAGCTGGGGGGCCACAATGTCCTTCTTCATGTTGCATGCCTTCGTCCGCAGCGTAAGCCTGCCCTTGTCGAAATGGCTTCGCCTGAACAGGGTCTCCAGGAACAGTGTCATATTGGTGTAGTGCTTCTCTATATTTTCAAACTCGGCAGAAATACCGCGGTTTACCTCCGATATCGCCGCCAGGAACTCTGACATGGTAGGGGCCTGGCACTGCCCGCTGGCCAGGCATTCTTTTATCATTTCCTCAAGCTTCAGGCTGTCGGATATCTTGGCCTTGAGATTTCTAAGGAACAGTTTATAAACCATATTGGGCACAATTATATTGTGCTCGATGTCCGAGACAAGCCCTCTTATGAACCTCAGGTGTTCTATATTTTTCTGGGTGATGAACCTATTGTGCAGGTTGAACCCTACGCGGTTTGCGTATTTCTGGAAGAAAAGCGCCTGGTGGTCCGATAAATTCCAGGTGGGATAGACCTCCAGTATCCCAAGCACGTTGTCCTCCGCCTTGAACGGAAGCTGCGCGCTTAAAATCTCCTTGCCATGAATAGTAAGCACAAGGCCGCCTTTTTCCGTGTAGTAGGGCTGGCTTGCGGGTTTTATATCTTCGGGTAGCGGGGTGCGCAGCGGCAATGCTCCGCTTTCAGTCTGGGCCGCCAGTACCAGCATGCCCTCCCTCGCGCCCAGCATGTACAGCCTGGCATCGAGGTCGAAGAATGCCTTCGGGATGGCAACGCAGAGCTTGTAGAAGTCCGTAAGGTCATCGAACTCCTGAGCCAGGTCGAAGAAGGTCTTAAGCGCGTTATTCTCTTTGTGGGAGAAGTTGTAGCTTGCGTAATCGGCCTTCTTGCTCTCTATGCGTTCGTAGATATGGGCGAATGTGGTCATGAACGTGTTATCCGCAGAAGATTATATCAAATCCCCGGCTGCGTGGCACGGATAATCCGGACATCTGCCGCCCAGGCAGCACTAAAATTTTACTTGCGGTGCTTCCTGCTCCTGCTGCGGAGCTTCGTAATACTGGGCCGGGGAAACTCCCGCCATGGCAGCATAAAACCTGCCAGGTATGCCTTTTATGTATGCATTGAGGGCCTTTGCGTCAACGTTATACCTCATGCGCTCCACCGCAATCCTGTTTTCCGTGCCTTCCAGGCTGTCCTGGAGCTTAAGGAAGTTCTCGTTTGCCTTAAGCTGCGGATATGCCTCTTTGAGCATCAGCAGGCGGGAAAGAGCCCCCTCCAGTTGGTTTGAAGCGTCTATCTTGTCCTTAACCCCGTTTGCCTGAAAATATTTTGTCCTTGCGTTGGCGATGTCGTCGAACACGCCTTTTTCATGAGCGGCATAGCCTTTTACGGTGGCCACAAGGTTGGGGATAAGGTCATACCGGCGCTTCAACTGGTTTTCAACCTGCGCCCACTGGCTTTTTACATTCTCGTTCATTGAAATAACCTTGTTGTACCCTGAAACCGCGGACATGGCGAGTAAGGTTGCAATTATCAGGACTATTATCGTTACCTTCGCTCCGGTTTTCAATGCGCTCTCCTTCTTGATAATATTAAATTCTGAAATGGCCAGGCAAGCTTACCAGCTTCCGCCCGCTCCGCCTCCGCCAAAACTGCCTCCGCCGCCTCCGCCAAAGCCTCCGCCCCCGAAACCGCCGCCAAACCCGCCGCCTCCGCCCCATCCGCCGCCTCCGAAGAGCAACGGGTAAAGGATGAGGGGCAGGCCGCCCCTGAATGCCGATATAATGATAAGCAGAAAGAACAGGCCCCCGAATATGAGCGGGACAAAAGAGGCCCTTTGGCGCTCCATCTGCTGAGGCTGCGGCACGCCTGTAAGGGTTATGCCCTTCCGGCTTGCTATCCGCTGCGCGACCACTCCAACGGCCTGTTCTATGCCTTGCGAATACTGGCCGGCCTTGAATGCGGGCACCAAAACCTGTCTGCCAAGGGTGCCAAGATAGCTGTCCGGAAGAGTGCCTTCAAGCCCGTACCCGGTTGAAAACCAGTATTTTCTTTCATTTGGGGCCACAACAAAAAGGAAACCGTTATCCTTGCCCTTTTGTCCAAGCCCCCATTTCTGGCCGGTATCAACCGAGAATTGCTCAATGTCCTGCCCATTAAGGCTTGGGACGGTGAGGACCACAACCTGCGCGCCGGTCTTTTCCTCAAGCTCCTTTAACAGCGCGTCTATGCGCGAGGCTGTGTTCGCATCTATTATCCCCGCAAGGTCCATAACGTAATCGGAAGGGTTTGCGGGAAGAACGGTCTGTTGCGCGGATTGAGAAGATGATGGACCGGATGTGTCACCTGCGGCAACAATCGGAGCTGCTGCAAGGAAGAGAAATGCGAAAGCGAAAATAAAAAACCTAGACTTTAATCTCATTTACCAAATGACTGAGCCTTTCCGTAACCTCGTATATTTTTTCAAAACTCTTGTGGTGTGCGGCTGCCTTCAGGAAGCGAAGAGGCGATTTCTCCTTTTCTTCCTTATGAGCAAACACCATGAAATCCGCCCCGGTTAGCGCGGATATTTTTTCAAGCACCTCGTAATCGCCTGTCTCTGCCGCGTCCGCCCCCAAAAGGTGAAGGACGGCCCGCAGCACCGGCATATAAGGCCTGCTCCAGGCCATGCAGCGTCCGCCAAGCGCTCCGGCTTCTCCGCGGGAGTACAGATATTCCTGCCGCAAAGTGATAAGCCTGGTTGCAAGCTCTCTTTCGCACTGCTGCCGCAAGGCCCTGTTGTCTATCTCCACCCCGGCCAGTATATCTTCGCCGTAAACGGTCTTGTGCGCGTATTTGTAGTTGAGGAACTCCACGGGGAAGGCATATGATGACTCTCTGACAAATGCGTCCGGCAGGACTATGGGCGGGGCAAGCCGCCTCTTGCCATGCACCTTGCCGCTGGGAGCCAGTTTTTTAACAAATTGGAAATCGAGGTCTTTTAAAAGTATGAGGGTGTTTATCTCGCCCCCCGCCACATAATGCCCGCCGGATGCCGCCGCGCCGACCACATAAAGCGAGTGTACGTTGTCCCCCTCGCCTTCCAGCACCTCGGCCAACAGCGGGAAAACCCTGTTCTGGACCTCTGTGGAAAGCCCCTTTAAATCCAACCTTGCCGCAACATCCTGGGCCATCGTGTTCACCCCCGCATAGCAATATCCTTCGCTATTATAATGTTTTTTTGTGCTAAAATTCAGAACCATGCCAAAGGTAACCGTACAGACCATTCTTGCAAAAAAAGCTGCGGGCCAGAAGATTACAATGCTTACCGCCCATGATTTCCCCACAGCCCGGATGGTTGACGAGGCTGGCGTGGACATGGTGCTAGTGGGCGACTCGCTTGCCATGGTGGTGCAGGGGCACGAAAACACGATACCCGTCACAATGGACCAGATGGTCTACCACGCGATCATGGCAAAAAGAGGCATAAAAAATGCGCTGCTTGTTGGAGACATGCCCTTTCTGTCTTATCAGGCCGGCCCGGAACAGGCCGTTCTCAACGCCGGGCGGTTTTTAAAGGAGGCCGGCTGCGAGGCGGTGAAACTGGAAGGAGGCGTCAATATCGCAGGGCAGATAAAGGCGCTGGTAACGGCCGATATCCCTGTAATCGCGCATTTGGGGCTTACTCCACAATCCGTTCACCGCATGGGCGGCTACAAGGTGCAGGGGCGTGAGGAACGCGCCGCAGCCAGGCTAATTGAGGAGGCCCGGGCTGTGGAAGAGGCGGGGGCATTTGCGGTGGTGCTTGAGGCCGTGCCCATGGAACTGGCAAAGAAGATTACCGGGACGCTTTCCATCCCCACGATTGGGATTGGCGCAGGGCCGCACTGCGACGGCCAGGTGCTGGTGCTGTACGATGTTATCGGGATGTTCGAACGGTTCCTGCCCAAGTTCGCCAAGCGGTATGCAAACCTTAAGGAAGAGGCACTGAAGGCCGTGCTTGCCTACAAGGACGAGGTTGAAAAAGGCGTATTCCCGTCTGAAGAGCAGAGCTTCAGGTAAGTTCAATCCTTTCCTCCGATACGCTATAATCTTTTAATGAAATTACTGTTGGCTGGTCCCCATCTTTGCGGATAGTTGCATTCATCGGCAGCCCCAGGAAGGGCGGCAACTCGCGCACCCTGCTTGACGAAGCGCTTAAAGGCGCCAGGCAGGCCGGGGCGGAACTGAAGATATTCGACCTGCCCGGCATGAAGATAGAGGGGTGCAGGAATTGCGGCTGCTGCGCGGACACGGGCAATTGCGTTATCAAAGATGACATGCAGATGATCTATCCGGAGCTGCGGGCCTGCCAGGGTGTCATTCTTGCCGCGCCTGTTTACTTCTCCGGCCTGCCCTCGCAAACCAAGGCGATGATAGACCGCTGCCAGTCCATATGGTGCGAAAAATATCTGTTAAAAAAACCCATACCGGGGGAAAACCGCGCTGGCCTCTTTATAACCGTGGCAGGCATGGACAAGAAAGAGGGCGAAAAATGCTCCGGCGCCACTGCGCGGGCTTTTTTCCTGACCGTCAGCCTGACTGATATGAAAAAGCTGGCCTATGTTGGCATAGACGCAAAAGGCGACGTCCTGAAGCACCCGGAGGCCCTCAAAGAGGTTTTCGAAGCCGGCGCAGAGATTGCTTCAGGCCGCATGAAGCCAGGAATAAGTTTTTAAACAGAAGGAGGATCAAATGGATATTAAAGCGCTTCCAGGCCATTACAACAAGATAAGGAAAAGATTCCCGGAGTACGCCTCCGCCCTGGACAAGCTGGGCGAAGCAGCAAGGGGCGCTGGCCCACTGGATGAAAAGACGGCCCACCTTATCCAGATGGCGGCCGCGGCGGCCGTCCACTCGGAGGGCGCAGTTCATTCCCATACAAGAAGGGCGCTTATGGCCGGGGCAGAAAAAGAAGAGATATATCATGCGCTGCTTCTGCTTACAAGCACGGTAGGGTTTCCGACGGTGGCAGCGGCGCTCTCCTGGGCGGATGACATCCTGGGAAAAAAAGGGGGCAAATAAGAAGGGCTAGTTGACGCGCCTCAATTATAGTTATTCATGGCTTTTTCAAGCCCATCTTTGATAATCGCAGCCACGGCGTCCGCTGCCCTGGACACGGCCTCACTTATAATTTCCCTTTCTTCCGGAGGAAACTTTTTGAGCACGTAGGCATCTGCCGGAAGTTTCGGGTCCCTGCCTATGCCTATTTTTATCCTGGCGAATTTGCCGGTGCCCAGCGAGCCTATTATAGACTCGATCCCCCTGTGCCCGCCGGATGACCCGCCGCGCCTGATCTTTACCCTGGCAAGCTCCAGGTCTATATCGTCCTGGATTACAATGAAGTCCGCGGGCTGAATGTAATGCTTGCGCATTATCTCCGCGGCTGCCGCGCCGCTTAAATTCATATAGGTTAGAGGTTCGGCCAGGATGACCTTCTGGCCGCTTATAATGGCAGTCCAGGCGTCGTAATTGCCGGAGAAGGCCGTTTTTTTATCTGAAACGGCAAACCGGCGCGCAAGCTCCTCCACAACCATGAAACCCAGGTTGTGGCGCGTATTGCTGTACTTTGCGCCGGGATTGCCTAAACCTATTACCGCCAGCAATTTAGAACCTGCCTAAAATTGCTTTAGGCTGCAAAAGGCTGAAATCGCGGCATGCTCCGCCTAATGAAAAACCGTCCTCAACGCAGCGCTGCTGCGCCTCCGGGCGGTATCCCCTTGTCTCCCTGCCTGCCACAACTCCCTCTCTATTTCGCTTCAAAATCAATTTTGAGACAGGTTCAAAGAGTTCTCTACTTTTTGGCCGGGGCAGCCTCTTCCTTCTCTTTGCCCTTCTTGATCACTTCGGGTTCGGCTGCGGCCCCCTCGGCAGCGGCTGCAGCAGGAGCGGCCTCTTCAGCCTTGCTGGGCAGCGATACAATGGCTATGGCTTCTTCCTTGTGTGTAAGCACCTTCATGCCTTCGGGCAATTTTATGTCGCTTACGTGAAGTGACTGGCCAGCCCCAAGGGGAGAGACGTCCACGTCCACATGGCCGATAACCTGGTCAGGCAGGCACTCCACTTCTATCTGGCTTACGCCATGGGTAAGAATGCCGCCGTCTCTTTTAATGCCGATGGGCTCGCCTTTTATGTGTACAGCCACAGTGACCTTTATAGCCTCCTTCAGGGAGACCTCGAAGAAGTCGGTATGCAGAAGTTCCCTTCTTACCGGATCCACCTGGTAGTCCTTCAGCAGCGCAAGACGGGTCTCGCCTTCGGGGAACTGAAGATTTACTATGACCATCTCGCCCGAAGTCTGCTTCAGGAATTTTATAAGTTCGGGCTTCTGAAGTTTTATTGGCAAAGAGCCGCCTGCCCGGTAGAGCACGGCAGGGATCATGCTGCCCCTGCGGAGGGTCCGGGCCGCGCCTTTGCCCGCTTCAGGCCTTTTTTCAGCTTTAAGGGTTATCCTTTCCATTTAAAACACACCTCCTGTATTTTATATCCTGCTTATTTTTTCTCTTATATAAAAAGAGAGCTGATCGAGGATTCCTCATGGATCCTCCGTATGGCCTCAGCAAAGAGACCCGCCACGGAAAGTATGGTCAGCTTGGAGCAAAGCTCCCGCTTGCTGTCCAGCGCTATTGTGTCGGTAACTATCAGTTCCTCCAGCGCGGACTTGTTTACCCTGTCTATTGCCGGGCCGGAGAGCACGGCATGCGAGCAGGCAGCGTACACCCTGCTTGCCCCCTTCTTCTTGAGGGCTTCGGCCGCCTGGGTAATCGTACCGGCGGTATCGATCATGTCATCCAGTATTACCGCGTCTTTTCCTGAGACGTCGCCTACCACGTTCATGACTTCCGATATGTTGGCCGCCTGCCGCCTCTTATCAATGATGGCCAGCGACGCCTTCAGTTTCTTGGCGAAATTCCTGGCCCTCTCCACACCGCCAGCGTCCGGGGACACTATTACAGGCTCCTGGAATTTGCCTCTTTTTATATAATCGTACAGCACAGCCTGCCCGTAAAGATGGTCCACCGGGATATTGAAAAAGCCCTGTATCTGGCCAGCGTGCAAATCCATTGTAAGCACCCTGTGCGCGCCAGCTGTTGTAAGCAGGTCCGCAACCAGCTTGGAAGATATAGGCACCCTGGGCTGCACCTTCCTATCCTGCCTTGCATACCCGTAATACGGCATAACGGCGGTGATCCTGCCCGCAGACGCCCTTTTTAGCGCGTCCAGCATCAGCAGCAGTTCCATTATGTTTTCATTCACGGGAGGACAGGTTGGCTGGATAACAAAAACGTCCGCGCCCCTCACATTATCGTTTATCTGAAGCATTATCTCGCCGTCGCTGAAATGCGTGACGGCAACATCGGTAAGGGGTACGCCAAGGTGGCTGGATATGGACGAAGCCAGCTCCTTGTGCGCGTTTCCGGAAACAAGCTTTATTCCAACAGGCATAATTAAAATATTCCTTTAAAAAAATGGCTGGGGCGGGAGGATTCGAACCTCCACATGGGAGATCCAAAATCTCCTGACTTGCCATTTGTCGACGCCCCAAGCTTTAAATTAAAAGATCCCATATCCTTTAGCTCGCGGGGCCTTGATTGCGGCGTTTTCAAGATGTCAAATCCCATTCCCTTTAATTCCGGACTTCAGCTTAAAAAATTTGCTTCGGTTACGGTAGAGACGGCCCGGCTCCACCAGGACATGCCGGAGGCAGCCTTCATCGCTTCATCCAGGCCGCCAAAAACCCCATATACGGCCGAACCGCTGCCGCTCATATGAGCGTAAACAGCGCCCTTTCTACCAAGCTCGGCCTTCATCCGGCCTATCTCTGGATAAGCCGCACAGACACCCGGCTCAAGGTCGTTGCCGCCCGCGCCTTCCAGGGCGGAATAATCCCTTCGCGCCAAGGCGCGAATAAAGAGTTTAATATTGTCACGTGCTTTTGTCAACCCGGTATATCCCCTGAGCGCCCTGTAAGCCCAGCCGGAGGACACGCCAAAATCCGGCTTCGAAACCGTCAGGTGCATTGGCTGGCCGGTCTTTACGCGCTTCACCACTTCACCACGGCCTGTAACAATGGCTGACGGCCCATAAAAAAAGAAAGGCACGTCGGAGCCTAGCTGCGCCCCAAGCGCGGCCAGCTTTCCGTTTGGGATTTTCAGGCCCCATAGTTTATTGAGCCCCATAAGCGTGAACGCCGCGTCGGAGCTTCCGCCACCCAACCCGGCCTCCATGGGGACATTTTTTTTGAGTGTTATTCTTGCGCCGGCATCCACCCCCGCGTAGTCCTTTAAAAGCAGGGCCGCCTTCCAAACAAGATTGGACGTAGGGGGCACCGGGCAGTCTGATTCAAGGGTAATCGCCCCGAAGGGCTCAAACGAAAGCTCGTCCCATAAATCTATGCACTGGATAAGCGAAATGATTTCGTGATAGCCATCGTCCCGCCTGCCCGCAATAAAAAGCGCCCAGTTGATCTTGGCGGGGGCTCGAAGTGATAGCATGGTCTGATTACCGGGCCCTGGGGCGTTACTGCTTCTTTGGGGCCTCTGCCTGGAGGGCCTTCAGCTTCTTCTCAACACGTTCTTTCTGCCCTTTTTCCTTCTTGGGCAGGCCGATCGACTTTTCCCATGCCTTTGCGGCATTGTCTTTCTGGTCAAGCGAGAAGTATATATCCCCCAGGTGCTCGAATATGGTTGGGTCCGTGGTTAAAATGTCTTTCGCCTTAAGCAGCTGTTGCAGCGCCCTTTTATAATGGCCCATCTTGTAATACACCCACCCAAGGCTGTCCACTACATATCCGCTGCCGGGCTCAAGCCCCACGGCGCGCTTTAGAAGGGCAAGGGCGTCGTCAAGTTTTACCCCCTTTTCCGCATAGCTGTAGCCAAGGTAATTCATTGCATCGGCGTTTTTGGGGTTCAGCTCTATGGCCTTTTTAAGTTTGGCTTCCATTTCACCAAAATGGTCCGTCTTGTCGTAGTAGACGGCCATATAGAAGTTCAGTTCGTCATTTTTGGGGAACTTTGCCAGCCCGTCGCCAAGCACCTTCCCGGCTTCGCTGTATTTTTTCAAATCCAGGTAAAGCGACCCCAGATAAATGAAGGGCTGCGGCCTGGTATCGTCCAGCGACAGCGCTTTTTTATATGCAGCCACGGCGTCTGCCGGCTGATCCAGTTTTGTTTTCAGGTAACCCAGATACATGAGCGCCCGGAAGTCGCCCGGGGTGCTGGCCAGCATCTTATCCATTTCAGAGGCGGCCTCTCTGGTCCGTCCAAGCTGGTCCAGTGAAAAGGCAAGCATATAGGCGCTTTGGGTATCGGTAGGCTCCGCGGCAAGCACAAGACGAAGTTCGTCCACCGCGTTATTGTAATCTCCTTCGTCCACGTATAAAACCGCCAGTTTCCTGTGCACATTGGTGTCGCCGGGATTGGCTTTCTGTATTTTCCTGTATTGCTCGATTGCTTTTTTGCTGTTTTTCTGCTGCACGTAAAGCTGGCCCAGCCTTTCTATGGCCTGGGTGTTGCCGGGGTTAAGTTCTGAAGCGGTTTTGTAATACCGCTCCGCGGCGGCCAGATCGCCATTTAACTCGCTTATCACGCCAAGATAGAACTGGGCGCCATCGAATTCCGGATCCACGGCGGCCGCCTTCTTCAGGTAGCCCTGGGCCTGGGCATAGTTTTTCTGGTCGAAGTTGATAAGCCCCATGTAAAAGAGTGCCATAAGGTTATTGGGATTGCGGTCCAGTATCTTCTGGAGCATTTGGCTGCCGCCTTTGTAATCGCCCTTCGAGGCTTGCAGCACGCCAAGCATCAGGAGCGCCCTTTCGTTTGCGGGGTCCAAACTGAGCGCCTGCTTGTAAACCTTTTCGGCATCCGTTACGCGCCCCATGCTGTTATAAACATCGCCAAGCATCAGGAGCGCCCTGGTGTTCTTGGGGTCCTTCTGTGTTACATCCTCCAATGTTTTCGCGGACTCTTTAATGCGGCCCAGCTTGGCCAGGACAGAGGCTATCTGTACACTGATCTCTTCCGACGAGGGATCCATCTGAAGGGCCTGCTCGTAGTAATTAAGGGCTTTTTCCCATTGGCCCTGCTGCTGGGCCTGATATCCGCGGATGAACTCATAGTAGGAATTTTCACCCTCTCCGGCAAAGGCAATGCCGGCAACAAGAAAAACTGACAGGACAGAAAAAACCAGCAATAAACGTCTCATTTTGTGATTATCGCATAAATCTCTCCGCACGGGCAACTGGCCAAATCACTGCATCAATGGATTTTCCAGCAGAGGAAATGCTTTTGTGCAATTAATGACAAGGGGGCATACAAATGGATCTCCCAGCCGCAGAGGCGGCGTGGTATCCGGGATGTGGCCACCGTCAAAACAATCATAAGATATGTTGTACCACTGGCGCCCGTTAAGGAATGACCGGACGCCAGTATTCGGAACTTTATTTTGATAGTACCAAGGCGCGCAATCTGCTGAACTGGAGGCCCCGTTACTCACTTGAAGAAGGGGGAAAAGAAATAACGGAATTTTATTCCCGTAAAGAGAAATGAGGCCTTAGCTGAGGAAACGGAGATGCCGCCGTCTAAAAAAATGTGCATACACGAGGGCCAAAAACCACCCGCCTGCAATCACAAACATGTAGTTGGCGGAAACCTGTTTTGCCCGGCCATTATATACCGGCCCTTTCGCGGCAAGCTGGCCCCGTAAAAATTTTATATTGGCAACCCGGCCTCTGTCCGGATTGCTTTTTTCGTGGCATGTTGCGCACTTCTTCCCTGTTGCACGGGCATATTCGGGATTGGCGCTGGATGAGCCGGGGAAAGCAGCGATACAAACAATGCAGAAGAACAGCCCCAAGAATATTCTGCTTATCATATGTTTATTATAACGGAATTTCCCCCTCTTCAGCGGGGGAAATTTGACAGAATCTTTTGCACTCCATACAATGTGCAAATGCTCAAATCCCACGGGGTAAACAGTCATGTCTCCAAGGCATAAGAAAGCGAGGGTCTGCGGATGCCCGTTCACAGGAAAGGGTTTCAAGCCCACCGGAATTCCGATGACGCAGCTGGAAAAGATAGTCCTTTTAAGGGATGAACTGGAAACCCTGAAGCTGTGCGACATGGACGGCCTTACGCAGGAAGAGGCTGGGGTAAAAATGGGTGTATCCAGGGGCACGGTCCAGAGAATACTGTCGTCCGCCCGGAAGAAGGTTGCCCAGGCCATCTCGGAATGCAAGGCCATCCTCCTGGAAAACACTTCCTGCCAATAGTATCCAGGCAATAAACCCTCCCGCCCTGCCCGCCTTCAATTCTAAAATTATAATTTGACTTTTATTACATTCATTCATATAATGTGCATATGCTCAAATTAAAAGGAGGCCGCCAATGAAGGTATGTTTGCCGGTAGAGAAAGACGAAGGGCTGGAAAGCGTGGTATTCGGGCATTTCGGCTCTGCGCCCGCCTTTCTGATTATAGATTTGGACACGAGGGAGAGCAAAACTGTAATCAACCAGAACGCGGTCCACGCGCACGGGGCATGCAGCCCGATAGCTGCCCTGGGCGGCCAACAGGTGGACGCCATTCTTACCGGAGGCATAGGCGGCGGGGCTTTGGCCAAGCTGAATGCCGCCGGGATAGAGGCCTATCAGGCCATTAAAGGGACAGTAAAGGACAACATCGAGGCGTTCGGAAAGCAAGCCCTTCCACGCTTTGTGCCGGGGCATACCTGCGGCAGGCACGGGGGCTGCGCCCACTAGACCTGCCACAAAATTGATTTCGAAGCGCCCCGGAAGCAAGACACCAATCACATAAAGTGCCATCATTAAAGGAGATGACCAAGTGGAGAATAAAAAATTCGTCTTTGTGATTACGCATTCTTACGACAACCCGGACGTTGTGGCCGGGGCTATGCAGCTTGCCACAAACATGAAGGCATTTGACATGGAACTGGATTTCTTCTTCATGGATAAAGGCGTGCTTCTGGCCAAAAAAGGTTTTGCGGAAACGCTGACCTGGCAGAAAAAAGACGAGTTCTCGCCTGTTTCCGAACTCATAAAAACACTTACAGACCTGGGCGCACGCTTTTACATCTGCGCTTCCTGCGTAAAGCACTATGAGCTGGACAAGGTGGAGCGCATAGAAAATTCCGAGGTCAAACCGGGGTCTTTTCTGGCTGAGATGCTTCTGGAGCGGCAGGCCCTCACTTTTTAAGGAGGTCGTATGGATTACAAAACAGCTGTCACAAGGCTCAGGGGTTTTAATTATGCATTCGGGGTTATGGAAACCCTGCTCAAAGACCCTTACTGCATGGAGTGCCGGGGCCTTACCAGGGCTTACGAAACCATTGCAGGCAGCTTCAAAAAATTTGAGCAGGAAGTCGCGGCCCTGCAAGGCGGATTGCCATCGGAATTCCCGGGGCTTCAGGTGGAGGTTTATAAAAGACAGGCCGGGCTGGACATACCCGTAAATACCTTAAGCCAGAAAGAGCTTGGGAAATGCCAGCTTTCTGACGTCTGCCTGCCGAAGGCGGCATTAGCGGTACTTGTTAAAATAACGCAATAGGAAAACAGGGGCACGGCAATGCCCAAAACCGGTCCGTTTGACAGCCATGCAGCAAAGTACGAAGCCTGGTTCCAGCGAAACAGGTTTGCATATCAGTCCGAACTGGAAGCCATAAGGCCGCTGCTGCCCGGACAGGGCGACGGTCTGGAAATCGGGGTTGGCAGCGGCCGGTTTGCCGCCCCCCTCGGCATAAAAAATGGAATTGAGCCTTCAGAGGCCATGGGCGCCATAGCCAGCCAGCGGGGCATAAATGTGACAAATGGCGTGGCTGAGGCGCTTCCATTCAACGATTCCATGTTCGATTTCGCCCTGATGGTAACAACCATATGTTTTGTGGACAACCCGGGGCTGGCTGTGAAAGAAGCGTACCGTGTGCTCAAGCCAGGCGGCGCATTGATAATCGGGCTTATAGACAAGGACAGCCCGCTCGGGGCTTTCTACCAGGCACATAAAAACGAAAGCGTCTTTTACGGACCTGCCACATTCTATTCGGTGGACGAAGTTGTGGCCTTCCTTAAGGACACCGGGTTCACGGATTTCCGCATAGTCCAGACGCTCTTTACCAACCCGGCTGATTTAAAATCCATTGAGCCTGCAAAGGAAGGCCGCGGCGAGGGCTCGTTTGTGGTGGTAAAGGCGGTAAAACCGGCAGTTGCCAGGACCGATGGAAGGTGATTGGCAGGCCCATCCCCTTTCTTTTTATATTACATATGCCATGATTTTCATGTCATGTTTACGGCGGACCGCTAATGTTTGATGCACCTGAAATTACGCGCGTTGGTCGAGGTATCCTGAAAGTGAAATTTAGACCTTCTTATTGACGCCCGTGCCTATTGCAAAAAATAAGGGGCTAGCCATTGAGGTTAGCCCCTTTTCATTTTCTTTTTCTAGGACGCCGCCTTGCCTACCTTGGCTAGCAATGTGGCTGAAAGCATGAAATTGGGAGACTCTTCTTTTTTTACCAGCTGATAGAACTCGCACTCCTTGCATGAACCAAATTTCCTTGCAAAAGTGCCCTGGAGCGTGCCTTCGCAGAGGGTACCGGAGATCACCCAGCAGGCCCTGCCTCCTTTTACGCCTCCATGCACTCCGTGCAGCGGATCATTTACGGAAGCAGGACAAACACCGAGCTGCTTTGCATTGGCCCCGCCCGCCTCTCGGCCGCACTTTTTAAATTCCCAACAGTTAACCTTCATTTTACCTCCTGAAAATTAATTAAATTAATAAATTAGTTTAGTTATTATATAAAAGAAATTTAAAAAAAACAGTGACTTAAGAAACAGCAGGAGCGCCACTGGGCCCGGCGGCGGGGAAAAATTAAAGCAGGGACATTACACGTTTTTACTTGATCTGGAGCACAAAAGAGGAGGCAATTAAAAACCGGGGAGGCCGGACCCTGGGGTCGGCCGCATCCCCGGTTGAAATTACATTTCTGTAATCGTGATTGCGGCAGAAGGGCATACGCCGAGGCAGCTTTCACAAAACACGCACTCGGAACCCTGATACGGATCGGATTTCCCATCGGTCATCTGAAAGACGCTGTTAGGGCACACGTTCACGCATTCCTCGCACCCTGTACACTTGTTTACATCAACGCTGACCAGGTACATTGGCCGGTTCACCTCCTATTAAATTTTAGGGAGCACTGCTTCCTTGCAAGGGGCCTGTCAGACTGGCCGCATCCAAAGCGGTTTCGAAGGCCGCGCGAGCATTTTTATTATCTATGATAAGCCCGTTTTTTGCAAGAGCGGAGGAAATCTCTCCTCTTAAAAAAGCGTCCTTTATCCCGCGCGATTTCATCACAGCCAATGAATACGCCTCTCTTGCCGCCCCGGTTTCGCCTGCCAAATACAGCCTCCTGGCTATCTTATCAAGCCATGCTGCGGCAAAATAAGGGTGCGCGGAGCGCAAAATCCGCTCAAAATCTTCCTCGCCGCCCTGGCTGGGAAATTCCTGTCCGGAAACATCCGTGCCGTAACCCAGATTGGCCAGCCTGCTTGTTAGTTCTTCCCGGAGCTGGCCAGGCGGCATATCGTTGAACTGAAGCCACAGCGCCCCCCAGTTCATGGCAATCGGCCAGGGCAAAAATTCGCTTTTTGCCAGCCTGGCCTCGCGCATGGCCCTGGAAAAAAGGGCCGATGTACGCCTGAAGCCATGTTCTTCCCCACGCGTGCGCGCCGCCCTGCAATACGCCTGCGCGCGCCAGTACGCATCCGGAATAAAGACGTTTATCTTTTTTTGCCAGCCGCTTTCCCCTTCAGAAACCAGGCGGGCGAAAGCGGATGAAAGGGCCTTTGAACGCATCTGACGGAAATTAAAAGGGTTTAAGGCTGATTGTTTAAGCGCTTCCTCCGGGGCGGTTTCCCCAAGCATGTAAACAGCCCTGGCCAATATCCTGTCATGGATGTAAATGTCTTTTATCAGGCCGGCCTCATTGATAACGGACAAAAGCTCTTCGCGCGTGGGATTGCGCTTTGAGCCTGCAACGGCAAGCCTTGCTTCCAGCCGCTGTTCCGGGAATTCCTTGCCTATCTGCCCGGCGATTGCCAGGGCCTTACCAGGGTCAAACCGGGCCGCATATCCGGCCAGTGCGTCAAGGGCAAATGCCTTTATATCTGGCCCGGTTGAACTTGCCGTTGCCAGAGCAAAATCAATGGCTTGTTCTGCGCCATCCCGATCTCCGGCCCTGGCAAGGGCCGCGGCAATCTTGCCGGATTCAATTGCTTTTTTATAAAGCCTGCCCGCCCGTACCGGCCCGGCCTGCTCAAGCCTTAAAAGGGCGCTTCTTATCATCAGCACAGAGCCAAGCCGTCCCCCCATTTCCCTTAAAGCGGCAGCTTTTATCACAGGCGAGCTTATTTTTTTTGATACTGCAAGCGCATCCGGCGGGTCAAACCCGCAGAGGTCCACAGAGGCCGCCTTAAGTTCATCATCCCTGTAACGGGTGGCCGCAAGCCTGCCGGAAATGGCGGCGGATTCCAGGATCAGTTTCTTTGCCTCATCATCCCGCCCTGCCCGGGCCATTAACGAGCCTATGGCCCTCAACGGCCAGCCCGTCCCCGCATCGGCTGCCAGCCTTTGCGCGGCACGCAGAGCGCGCATTTTCCAATACGGCGGCCACTGGGCAGACTGTTGAACAAGTGTTTGGGAATACCTGATTTCATCCGGGGCCGCAAGCGAACGGGCCATTGTAACCGCCTTAGAGACAAGCGCATCACTTTCTGCGCTGTCAGTTGTAATGAAGGCCAGCCTGGCCGCCTCCCAAGACCGCCAGGCCATGTTTTCGGACGCTTTTGAAAAGTAATCGGCCTTTGCTATCTGCCCGGAATAAAACGCCTCGTCACTCTGGGAAGAAGAGCAGGATAAAAGAACAAGGGATATCAGCAGCAGCAGGAGGCTATTGCCCACGCGAAAAGACAGTTTTCTTAAGAATGGAAACACAGCGGCCGCAAGGAGCAGAAGCCCCAGTACGCCAGCCACAATTGCCTCGCCTTCCCGGATGCCGTTGCGTGCGCTGTCAACTTCTGTCCAGATATGGTTTACTTCAGCGTTTATCCCGGCAAGACCGGCGGTTACGGCACCGGCCGACAGGTTGGCTGGATAGCCCGATTTCACATCCTGAAAAAGTATGTAGAGCCTGTCCAGTTCCCCATCGAAACCGGCCAATCCCTGCCTTCCCCATGCTCCCGGCTGGCTGATGACATACTGTGTTCTCAATATCCGGCTTTCAGTCAGAAACATATCGGTTCTCACTTTGCTTAAAGCCGGGCATGGGTCATGGCTTGCGCGGTAAAGGCTGGCCCCGCCGCCGGGGAGCTGCCCGGCCATGCTGTCCACCTGTGCTGCCGTATGGCACTGGATGCAGAAGTAGGCCTGCCCCGCATGGGATAAGCCAGGCACAAGTAAAACCAGCTGCACCATAAAGAAAATCTTTAAAAGATGCCGTTTCATCTATTCAAGCACCTGCCGGACGGTTGGAACGCCAACATACTTATGGCAGTTATTGCAGGAAGCATCAGCATTATGGCATAACCAGCACTCCCCGATGCCGAATTCGCGCGATCCTGTTAATATCTCACCATGACTTCTCACCCAGTAATCCACCGGATAATGATTGCGGGGAGCTGCGGCATCAGAACCACTGGCCGTGCGCATCTGAGGATTTGGCCTGGCCGCGACCAGCATTCCAGCCATAACAATCATGCAGGAGATTGAGACCACTTTTGGAATACGGGCAAACGGAGCACAAGCCGCAAGGGCCAGGAATAAAGTGTAATGGAGCAGAAAAAGCGGATGCGTATCAATTGGCGCCGGGCGGAACGCGAGGGCGCCAACAAGAAAATTCTTCACATCTGAAACAGCGCTGCCAGCCAGGTATTTAACGGCCCATCCGGAAGCTGCGGTCAGAAACAGAAGGCCTGCGGCAATCCACTGCGCAATAACATCACTGGCCGGGCCTTCATACCTGGCATAAGCCGCCAAAAGCGCAAGGGCAACAAAAGGGAGCAGGCATTCTCCGTACAACCCTATACTCTGGAATTCCGCAAGGCAGGCCGGAATGGGATTAAGGACTAATCTTGCATGCCTCAGCATGGCAAATGCCATGCAGGCAATCATGAATGAATACAGCAGGCGTATTGCCCTTCCGGGCCTGGCCGCTGCCGGCGCAATTTTATCCCGATGCGCAACAAGATTCCAGAGAATCCCTGCCGTAAACACGGACAATGCCGTATATGTGAGGATGAGATAACTTATGGTCGGAAAATCCATTCCCATGCCGATCCCCGGAATAAACCCGGTCAGGTCAAACTAGAAAATTATACAGCACAAATGGAGGGAATGCGGAAACTCAGGAATGTTTATTTTCACCGCGCCGGGGAAGGAAAAGGCCGTTCTTCAACCCAATTGTAACGGCCGCCGCCCTGTTTGAGCAGCCAAGCTTCTGGTACACATGGTCCAGGTGGGCATTTACAGTTTGCGGGCTTATCCTCATAGATTCGGCAATCTTCTTGTTGGAAAACCCTCGTATAACAAGGCGTAGCACTTCCCTTTCCTTAATAGTGAGATCCACCCTGGGGCAGGCGCCGGCCCCTTTATCCTCCTGCTGCAAAAAAACCAAAACGGCACCCCCCGGCAATTGCGCCATATTTATAGTCAAATCATCATATGAGAATTTCTTCAGGTGGGCAACGCCTATCTTGAGCCATGCAATGAAATCGTCAACAGGTATGGCCTTGCGGTGGATAAGCTTCCTGGCGTGAGGGTTTAGCCAGTAATCGCCATCGTGGATAAAAATAAAAGGTGATTTCTTTTGAAGCTTTTCAAAAGCTTCAATCGCATCTTTTATCCTTGCATCAATTGTGCGGTCCATTTCCTCACCTGCACACACAAGGACAACGGCCAGTCAGGCCAATTAAAAAAACTGAGCAATTATCCCTTACAGCCATATTCTATCACCAATCTGAAATTATGATTTTATTTAGATTCCCATGCCCCAAATGGGGACTGGCGCAAATGACCATGCAATGATAGTCTTATTAAATTTTTTCTCGGTGGAATAAATTGAAACGTATTTTGATAGCTGAAGACGAGATAAACACGGCCAAGGGGCTTACCGAACTGCTTGGTATGTGGGGCTATGGCGTATGCGGGCCGGTGCAATCAGGAAGAGAGGCGCTGGCGCTGGCAGAATCGGAGCATCCGGATGCCGTATTGATGGATATAAGGATGCGCGGCAAGATGGACGGAATCGAGGCCGGAAAGATAATAAGCGCCCGTCTTGGGATACCGGTGATTATCATGACCGCCTATTTCGACAAGATAGACGAGCTCCAGAAAAACGAAAAACAGATGCAATACATAGACAAGCCGTTCGATCTGGCGAAATTAAGGGCCTTGATCGAAAACTGCCTGAGCGGTTAGTTTTTTACAGCAGTTCCGCCGCCCTCTCAGCCAGGGGACTCCTGGCGCTTTTAACCAGATTCAGGTAGCAGAAATTGGGCTCGTTTATAAACCTGCCGATCAGGTAGGAAAGCCCGTTTGAATGGGAATCCAGATAAGGGGTGTCTATCTGGTCCAGGTCCCCGGTGAAGATGACTTTCGTGCCCTCGCCCGCTCTTGTAAGAATGGTCTTCACATCCAGGGGCCGTAAGTTCTGAGCCTCGTCTATAATCATGTACCTGCGCGGCAGGCTTCTGCCCCTGATATAAGTTAGCGGCTCTATGTGCACCGCTCCGGATTCCACCAGGTAATTGGAGCTTCTGTACCGCGATACCGGCTTTTCATCCTTATGTCCGGACGGCGTGGCAACTATGACATCAAGGTTGTCAAATATCGGCTGCATCCATGGGCGCAGCTTCTCCTCCACGTCGCCTGGCAGAAATCCCAGATCCTGCCCCATCGGGACCACGGGGCGGGCCACAAGAACCTGCTCGTAATCGTCCTTCTCCTTCATGAACAGCCCGGCCGCAAGCGCAAGAAGTGTTTTGCCGGTACCGGCATGGCCTGTAAGGGCAACCACGCTTATCTCTTCCGCGGTAAGGGCATCTATCGCGCACTCCTGCTCGATGTTCCTGGGCAATATGCCGGAAACAGCCCTTTGCCTTTTGATCTGCGCCTGGTTGCCGGCGTCCCACAGCCTGAATATCCGGTCGCCGGAAAGCAGGTATCTTACAGACGTGATCCCTCCGCTTATATCTGCGGAAAGTATTTTCCCGTACTCCTGGAATAAGGATGTCTTGTCGTGAGTGTAGTCCTGCGCCCCTATCCCAAGCGCCTCGGACTTTATCCTCACCGCCGTGTCCTTGGAAACCACTATCACAGGGGCCGCCCCTTTTGAGGACGCCAGTTCCAGCGCAGTTTTTATAATCTTGTCGTCCGCGGTAAGGTTTCCGTTCTGGACTTGCAGGGCTATCCTTAAAAACCCTCCGTTTGGAAGGGTTATCCCTTTTGAAAGATTGCCGTGCTGCCTCAGCGCATCAACATTTCTGAGCGCCTCGCGCACGGAATAGGCAACTGAGCCGTGCCCTCTTTTAAGGCCGTCCAGTTCCTCGATTACGGTTATCGGGATTATTACCCTGTTGTCCTCGAATTTATGGATCGCGTCCGGGTCATGCACCAGAACACTTGTGTCCAGAACGAAGGTCTTCTGCATTTTTACTGGCTAGGCCTCTTCTTTTAAAAGCTTGTATTCTATGCTGTCCACAAGCGCCTGGTAAGACGCCTCTATTATGTTCTCCGAAACCCCCACCGTCCCCCATTTGAGCTTTCCGTCTCCGGATTCTATCAATACCCGCACCTTGGCGAATGTGCCCTTGCCCGTCGTAAGCACCCTCACCTTGTAGTCCTGGAGTTTTACCTCCTTCAGCTCCGGGTAGAACTTTTCCAATGCCTTTCTTAAAGCGTTATCAAGCGCGTTTACCGGGCCGTCGCCGGTTGCGGCAGTATGCTCCACATGCCCGCCCACCTTCAGCATTATTGTGGCCTCGCTGACAGAAGGCTCTCCCTCTTTTCTTTTTTCCACGATCACCCTGAAACCGGCCAGGTCAAAAAACCGCCTGTGCAGCCCCAGCGCCTTCTTCATTAAAAGCTCAAAACTGGCCTCGGCCGCCTCGAACTGAAAACCCTGCCCCTCCAGTTCCTTCAGCGAACGGACTATCTCGCCAACAAGCGGGGATTTTTCGTCCATTTCGATTTTGAACTCCCTGGCTTTCCTGAGAATATTGCTCTTCCCGGCCAGGTCCGAAAGGAGCACCCGCCTTGAATTGCCGACAAGCTCCGGGTCTATGTGCTCGTACGTTCCAGGGTGTTTCATCACCGCGTTCACGTGCACACCGGCCTTGTGCGCAAATGCGCTGTCGCCTACAAAAGGCTGGCGCTTGAACGGCCTCAGGTTCGATATCTCGCTTACGTAACGTGAAATCTCGGTCAGTTTATCCAATGACCGCCCGGCACGGCTGTCCACGTTCATCTTGAGTTTCAGATTGGGTATTATGGAGCAGAGATTGGCGTTGCCGCAGCGCTCGCCGTAGCCGTTTATTGTGCCCTGCACCTGGGAGGCCCCCAAACCGACCGCCGCAACCGAGTTGGCTACGGCGCACTCTGAGTCGTTATGGGCATGTATGCCGAATGGCGACTTCATCTTCTTTACGGAAGCTGCCGCCTCCGCAAGTTTGCCTGGAAGCGTCCCCCCGTTTGTGTCGCACAAAACCAGGCAATCCGCCCCTGCCTGGGCCGCCGCATCGAGGCATTTAATGGCGTATTCGGGATTGGCTGCATATCCGTCAAAGAAATGCTCCGCATCGAAAAAGACCTTCTCCATGTGCTTTTTAAGAAACCTTACGGATTCATAGATAATCTCCAGGTTCTCGGCAAGCGGGATTTTAAACGCCTCTTTAACATGGAAATCCCAGGTCTTTCCAAATATGGTTGCAATGGAGGCGCCGCTTTCAAGGATGGCCCGCATGCTCAGGTCCTCCGATACCTTATGCCTGGGCCTGTGGGTGCTGCCGAAGACGGCCATCCTGGAGCGGGAGAGCTTTTCCTTTTGGACCTTCTTGAAGAATTCCGCCTCCCGCGGGTTGGAAACCGGCCACCCGCCTTCTATATAGTCCACCCCAAGCTCGTCAAGCTTTCGGGTAATCCTGAGTTTGTCCTCCACGGAAAAAGAAAGGTCCTCGGCCTGCGCCCCGTCTCTTAATGTGGTATCGTATATCTCCACTTTACGCATAAAGCTAATTTAACATATACAGCGCTTTCTTGACCTTCAAAGCCCCCGTGTGTTACTTTTTATGGCTCAATAGAAAAGTTTATAACCCTTTTGGAGGTTTTCCAGATGCTTAAACGTTACCTGCTGGCTCCAGGGCCTACGCCCGTTCCCCCCGACGTGCTGCTGAGGATGGCCGCGCCCATGATACACCACAGGGCGCCGGATTTCACGCCAATCTTCGAATCGGCGAAAAACGGGCTTAAAAAGCTCTTCCAGACCGGAAATGACGTTATCATCCTCACCTCCAGCGGCACGGGGGCCATGGTGGCCTCGGTGAATAACTTCTTCAACCAGGGCGACCACGTACTGGTTATAAACGGCGGTAAATTCGGCGAAAGATGGACCAAGATATGCTCCTCCTACGGGCTCTCGGTAAAGGAAACAGCCGTTGAATGGGGGCGCGCCGTGGATCCGGACGCCGTAAAAAAGGCGCTTGCCGAAGATAAAGATATAAAAGGTGTGTTCGTGCAGGCTGTTGAGACCTCCACCGGCGTTTACCATGATATAGAGAAGCTGGGCAGGATAATAAAGGAACACAGCAGCGCCCTCTTCATTGTGGACGCGATAAGCGCGCTTGTGGCGCACGACCTTAAAACAGACGCCTGGGGTGTGGACCTGATGGTGGGCGGCTCCCAGAAGGGGCTGATGCTGCCTCCGGGGCTGGCCTTCCTCAGCGTTTCTGAAAAGGCATGGGAGATGAACGGAAAATCCAAGCTCCCGCGGTTCTACTTCAATCTTAAAAAAGAGCGTGAGGGGCTGCATAAAAACTCCACCAATTTCACCCCGGCGGTATCGCTTATAATCGGGCTGGAAGAGGCGCTCAGGATGCTGGAGCAGGAGGGCCTGCAAAACGTCTTTGCGCGCCACGCCAAACTTGCCCATGCAACAAGGCACGGGATGAAGGCTGCGGGGCTCACCCTGTATCCCCAGGAAAACCCAAGCAATTCGGTTACGGCTGTAAACGCGCCCGATGGCGTGGACGGCCAGGCCATATATAAAACGTTAAGGGAAAAATACGGCGTAACGGCGGCCGGAGGGCAGGACAAGCTCAAGGGCAAGGTTTTCAGGATAGCGCACCTGGGCTATGCCGGCGTGTTCGATGTGATAACGGCCATTGCCGCCGTGGAAATGACGCTGAAGACCCTTGGTCACCCCATAAAGCTCGGCTCCGGTGTTGCCGCCGCCGAGGAGATTCTGGCGGAGGCGAAATAAGATGAAGGTGCTGGTAAGCGACAGCATATCCCCCAAGGGGGTAGAGATACTCAAGAAGGCCGGCCTCCATGTGGATGTAAAGACTGGGCTTAAACCCGATGAGCTGAAGGCCATAATAGGCGAGTACAGCGGGCTTGTGATACGTAGCGCCACAAAGGTAACGGCAGAGATAATCGAGGCCGCCCACAGCCTGAAGGTTGTGGGGCGCGCGGGCTCCGGGCTGGACAACGTGGACAAGGCCGCGGCCACCAAAAAGGGCATCGTGGTAATGAACACCCCGGGCGGAAACACAATCACCACGGCGGAGCATACGCTTGCCATGATATTCTCGGTAGCAAGGCTTATCCCCCAGGCCACAGCTTCCATGAAAAGCGAGAAATGGGAGAAGAAGAAGTTCATGGGCGTGGAACTCTTCAACAAGACCCTTGGCATTGTAGGGTTGGGCGCAATAGGAAGCCAGCTTGCCAAGAGGGCGCTGGGGCTGGAAATGAACGTGATAGCGTTCGACCCCTTCCTTAATGAGGAAAGGGCAAAAAGCCTGGGCATTGAGAAGGTCGGCCTGGACGATCTCTTCCGCAGGGCAGATTTCATAACGGTGCACACCCCTCTTACCGCAGAGACAAAAGGGGTTATTAACGCTAAAACCATCGCCACAATGAAAGACGGCGTGCGGATAATCAACTGCGCCAGGGGCGGCATTATAAACGAAAAAGACCTGTATGACGCGCTTGTGTCCGGCAAGGTGGCCGGCGCGGCCCTGGATGTGCTTGAGAAGGAGCCCCCGGTGGACTTCTCGCTTTGCAAGCTGGACAACGTGGTGTGCACGCCCCACCTTGGGGCCTCTACAACAGAGGCGCAGGAGAATGTGGCCATAGCTGTTTCCGAGCAGATTGTGGACTACCTGATGCGCGGCACCATAAGAAACGCGGTAAACTTCCCGTCGATACCTCACGAGCAGGTGGCGCTGCTGTCGCCTTACCTTAAGCTTGCCGAGCAGATGGGCGGGTTTGCCTCCCAGGTGTTTGACCAGGAGGTAAAGGAGATAGAGATCGAGTACAGGGGTGAGGCCGCTTCGATAAATTCCGCTCCTGTTACGATGGCCGCCATAAAAGGTTTCCTGGCGCCGATACTGGAAGAGACGGTGAATTTCGTAAACGCCCCGCTCATCGCCAAGGAACGCGGCATAGAGATAAAAGAGACAAAAAGCGAAGACAGCGGGGACTACCAGACGATGCTCTGCATTAAGCTGAAAGGCAAAAAGGAAAACGGACTCTGCGGAACGGTGTTTGCCGGGAAAGACCCGCGGATAATAAGGCTGGATTCTTTCCAGGTGGAGATAATCCCCGAGGGCACTATGCTCTTCATGTACAACAACGACCGGCCGGGGCTGATAGGCTCCATAGGCACATTCCTTGGAGAACAGAAGATAAACATCGCCAGAATGCACTTCGGGCGGGAAGCGCAGGGGGGCAGGGCCATGTCCGTGGTGAGCGTGGACACGCCGCTTAACGCCTCGCAGATGGAATCCCTGAGTAAGCTCCCCAACATACTCTTTGCCAAGCAGGTGAACCTCTAATGCCATCGGTAATAGTAGCCGGAGCGCAATGGGGCGACGAGGGCAAGGGCAAGCTCGTCGATTATCTCGCGGAACAGGCCCATATAGTTGCCAGATACCAGGGCGGCCATAATGCCGGCCACACAGTTGTAATAAACAATAAAAAGACCGAGGGCGAAAAGTTCGTCCTCCATCTGCTGCCCTCCGGCGTGCTGCATGGTGACAAAACGCTTTGCGTCATTGGAAACGGAGTGGTGATAGATCCGGCCTATCTCCTGAAAGAGATGGACGGCCTGCGGGAGCGCGGCATCAAGGTTGGCAAAAACCTCCTCATCTCGTGCAACGCCCACGTGATAATGCCTTATCACATGGCGATAGAGCGCGGGGCGGAGGCCAACATGGGTTCCAAAAAGATCGGCACCACCGGCATGGGCATCGGCCCGGCCTATACGGACAAGGCGGCAAGGTCCGGTATAAGGATGGGCGACTTCCTGTCCCCGGCCATGCTGAAAGAAAAGATACGCGCCAATGTGGTGCGGTATAACTCTATACTCAAGGCGCTTTACGGGGCAAAAGGGTTCGATGCGGACGAGATTTACAAAACGTACATGGGTTACGCCAGGCGGCTGAAGGGCCACATCGGCGACACTTCCAGCGTTATAAACCAGGCGCTTGAAAAAGGCAAAAATCTGCTCATAGAAGGCGCCCAGGGCACCCTGCTGGATATAGACCACGGCACATATCCTTACGTAACATCTTCCAGCGCGGGCGCGGGCGGCGCATGCACCGGATTGGGCATAGGCCCCAAGGCAATAAACAACGTGGTGGGCGTAATCAAGGCATACACCACAAGGGTTGGGGGCGGCCCGTTCCCCACGGAGCTGGAAACCGGCATCGGCGAGAAGCTGCGTGAAAAAGGCGGCGAGTACGGGGCCACCACCGGCAGGCCAAGGCGTTGCGGCTGGCTGGACGCCGTGGCGCTTAAATATGCCGTCAGAATAAACGGGCTGACAGGGTTTGCGCTTACAAAACTGGACATACTGGACGGCTTTGAAAAGATCAGGGTTTGCACCGCCTACAGGCTGGACGGCAAAAAGATAACGGACTTCCCGGCTGACGCTGCAACGCTGGCAAGGGTAAAGCCGGTGTACGAGGAACTGCCTGGCTGGAAGAAAAGCACCGCGGGAGCTAAAGACATCCGCGAGCTGCCGGCTGCCGCAAGAAAGTACATAAAATGGATTGAAAAGACACTGGGGATACCGGCCGATATGATCTCTACGGGCAGGAAGAGAAACGAGCTCATCGTCATTAAAGAGCAATTCTAGCCTCTCGGATTTCAAGGGTATGGCGGGCCTGCTGGCCCGCCCTCTTTTAAAAACGGTCTTCCCCTCCAATTGCCCTGTGTGCGGGCTTGTTTCGGACGTGTTCTCCCACTCTCCCATTTGCTCCAGTTGCTGGAATTCAATGCCGTTATATGAGGGGCCGCGCTGCAATATCTGCGGAGAGCCGCTTGTCTCCGCCTACTCCGTCACCTGCCAGCGGTGCATTGAAAAGAGGCCCGCGTTTACAAAAGCTTTTTATTATGGGCTGTACAGCGATACGCTTAAAGAAGCGATTAACGCCTTCAAGTTCTCTAAGGTACGCAGGTTGGGCGCGCCGCTTGCCAGGCTGCTTTCAGCCATTGAAATGCCGGAGGCGGACGCCGTGGCGGCCGTGCCGGTTTCAAAAAAAAGCATACTTGCAAGGGGCTTTAACCAGAGCCTTCTTTTAGGCAAGGCGATATCTGATGAGAAGGGGCTTGAATTCCTGCCGCACGCGCTTTTAAAGACCAGGGCCACGTTGCCCCAATCCTCCCTGAACCGGGAGGAACGGCTTAAAAACCTTCGCGGCGTCTTCAAGGCAGACGCATGCGCGAACGGCCTGCGGATTATCCTTGCGGACGATGTTATCACCACCTGCGCCACCGCGCACCATTGCGCCAAAGCGCTACTTAAGGCCGGTGCAAAAGAGGTGTTCGTCCTGGCCCTTGCAAGAACCCCCGCCTGACCGGCTGCCTCCTTTTTTTGGCTCTACCGAGATTCCTGTGGTTATATGGCGTGCTCTCAAAGGCGCTCACCACGGCGAAAGCCGGACCCCAACGGCTTCGCTTCCGCCACTGCTGACTCATTTGCCAATGGCCAGCCTGCTCTCTGATTTTTTCGCAGGCGGTGTTCGTCTGCGTTAGATTCCGCCATGTCTTTACCAGTCTCACCGAATTTGCCCGCGCCGGAGCTATTGCTAGCCAGGCACTTGCAGACGTACGCACGCACAGCCCACTCCGCGAAACCGCCCGCTTCCCCGGGCAAGGCAAACCAAACGGCCTGCAAAAGCAGTTGTTTTACCCACAGGAAATCCTGAAGAACCCCCTTTTTTTTAGTGTTCAACCTGAAATCCGCAAGCCTTTGATTTTAAAACATTTCACGTATTTCACCGTTCAAATCCGTTCAATCTTTGCTTTGTAATGGCAAGGCCATATTGGCCGTGGCGATCCCGTCTTGTATCAGGCTTTTAAAAGATCCTGGCGGCAAAACAAAACCGCCCTGCCCCTATTGAAACACCGGTTGCCATGACATTGTCCATATGACATATGTCATGAAATTCATGCCAGCATTTTTAACAAAGTTAAAAAATCCGTTCCGGGACATCCGGGGGATATCCACAGTTGAAAAGCCCCGCTTAAAACATGCATAGTACATAAGACATGCCTGAGGAATTAAAAACACCCGATTTAATCCCGGAGCCCGGCACTGCATCCGCCAGGGCCCACCCTGTACGCGTTGAGATTGAACCGCCCAAGCCTGAAGAAGAACCGGGGGCAGCCCAGCTTTCAAGCCGCATGCGCGGATGGCTTTGGGCATTGGTTGCGCTTGTTGTCCTCTTTGGGGGTTGGGTGGAACTGAGGGGCGCGCTCCAGCACACGCGCAAGACCGATGTGGGTACCTATCTCAGGGCTGCATGGGCCATCAGAAATGAAGGCGATATTTACTCCATCACGGATGATAGGGGATGGCATTACGTCTACCCGCCCTTTTTTGCCGTGCTGATGACGCCGCTGGCGGACCCGCCTGCCGGGGCCAGCCGGGCTGGCTATGTACCGTATGCGGTTACAGTGGGGTTCTGGTACTTGCTTACAATGGCGCTGGGGTTCTGGGGAGTGCACATCCTGGCCAGCGCGCTGGAAGAGATACCGTATACGGCCAGCGGGCCGCCGCTTGTTTCAAGCAGGCGTTGGTGGGCGCTAAGGATAGTGCCTGTTCTGGCGCTTTTGCCCGCAATAGGCCGTTCCCAGATGCGCGGACAGGCAGGCCTGCTGATTGCGTTTATCCTTTGCGTGACTGCCGCAAACATTGTACGCGGCAGAAAATTCCGTGCAGGCATCTGGCTGTCTGCGGCGATTGCCATAAAGCTGATCCCGGCGTTATTAATCCTGATGCCAGTCTGGCGGCGTTCCTGGCGCATGCTGGGCGGGATTGCGGTTGGGCTTATTTTGACCCTTGGCCTCATACCGCTTGCGGCCATGGGGCCAGCGCGGACCGTAAAGGCCTACAACTCTTTTTACACCGAGGTAATAAAGGGGGGATTGCAGGGAAGCACAAAAAGCGCCGTTGGCGGAGAGCTTACGGGGATTACCAGTACGGACAGCAACTCACCCATGGTGGTAATGCACAATATCATGTACGCCTCGGTGCCCCGGCAGCAGCGCCCGCCAACTGCCGCGCCCTGGGTGCGCGCCACGCACTGGATTATCGCGGTTTTGCTGGTTATAACAGCCCTGGCAGCGGCTGGTTGGCACAAAGGACTCCGGCTCCCAGGCAGTCCCAACAGCTATGAAAATATACATGATACGCTTCTGCTGGCATCACTCACGCCGCTTATGCTTGTGGCCAGCCCTGTGTTCCATCCGCATTACGTCTCCATGCTGCTGCCGGTTACAACGCTGATGGTATTTCTGATATGGGACCGCTACTCATACGGGCATATGCCGCCTGCTTGGAAGGCAATGCTGATATTCCTTGCGGCAAGCCATCTGCTCACCTCGATAGATAAAGGCTTTTTCTTCTATCTGCGGGATTTTGGGCTTGTGCTTTTCAGCACGCTTTTTCTGTGGTGGGGCACGGTTTGGATGCTGTTTAAGACCAGGCGCACAAATGCCGTTTAATAAAACGCATACCGGTTTGCGCAAATCAAATAGGCCATAACCCCCTTAAAACTTTACAATTTCCCTGTAAATCCGTTATCTTTCTAGGATATGATCGATCTGCACACCCATACCGTGCTTAGCGATGGAGAGCTCCTGCCTTTTGAGCTTGCCAGGCGCGCCGAAGCGCTGGGCCTTTCCGGGCTGGCGATAACCGACCACGTGGACGCATCCAATATAGATTCCGTGGTGCCAGCGCTGGTGAAGGCGGTTGCAAAGCTGAAAGGACATGTTTCACTGGACATTGTGCCGGGAGCGGAGATTACCCACGTTCCGCCGGCCCTTATAGCGGAACTGGTGCAGGAGGCCAGAAGGCTTGGCGCGCGCATAATAGTTGTGCATGGAGAGACCCTTGCCGAGCCTGTGAAGGAAGGCACAAACCGGGCGGCCATTGAGGCCCTGGCTGACATTCTTTCCCATCCCGGGCTCATCTCCCCTGATGACGCGCGGGCGGCTAAGGAAAAAGGCGTTGCGCTGGAGATAACCGCCAGGAAAGGCCATTCAATATCAAACGGGCACGTTGCAAAGGCAGCTGCGATGGCAGGTGCCCGGATGGTAATCAATACAGACGCACATTCCCCCTCGGACCTTATAGCGAAGGCAACGGCCCTTAAAGTGCTGTTTGGCGCCGGGCTTACGCCGGATGAGGCCGGGAGGGTTTTCGAGAATTCACGGACCATACTGGAAAAAGCCCTGAGGAGGACGGATGCCTAAATCCCTTAAAAAAAGATCTGTAAAAAAACCCCGGCCGGAGCAGGCTGAGGACTTTGAACAAATAAAAGAAAACCTGAAAGCAAAGCAGCGCTCTCTTATTGTTGCGGGGGCGGCCGCCGTTGCCGCGCTGGTGCTGGCCGGAGGCATCTATTTTTATATAAGCTACCGGAACAGCAAGTCCACCAATCTCAATTACCAGGGCTACAAGCTCTATTACAACCTTTACCTTAAAGAGCCAATGACAAAGGACGAGAGGCTTCAAAAAGCACTTGAAAAATTCCAGGAGGCCTATAATACAAAGGAATCGGCCTATCCTCTTTTTTACATAGGGTCCATCCAGTATGATATGGGGAAATACGCCGATGCCATCAAGACATTCTCAAACTTGGCAGCCGGGTTCCCGGATGACGGGCTGGTGCCTCTTGCCAAGTACAGGATGGCAATGGCCTCTATGAAAATGGGCAACCAGCAGGACGCCCTTAAATACCTTGGGGCCATTGAAAATGATAAATCCGCCTCGCTGAAAGACCTTGCCCTTTATGAAAGCGCCCGCATTTACGATGCGATAGGCAACAAAACGGAAGCCCAAAGGGAGCTTGGCACGTTAAGACAGAACTTCCCGTCCTCGCCATTTTTGGCGAACTCGCCCGCGGCAGCGGTGGCAAACACCCCGGCGCCTGCGGCAGGCCAAAAGAAGGCACTTAAAGCCGGGCCTGCAAAAAAGGGCACAAAGTAACTCTTAAACATCTGGCGAAAGCGCGGCCCGCTCACAAACGGGCTGCGCTTTTCATTTCCGGGCCCTTTAAATAAAGGGGCTTCAGGATTTGACTCTCCCGGGTTCCCTGCCCGTTTGGTTTGCGTTACCCGGGGGGGGGAACGGGTGGTAAATGAGCGATGATTTGAACAAAAGAAAATCGTAAGACGGCGGCCCCAATGGAGACGAACACCGTCCCGCGGAAAAAGTAAAACCCGCCACTAAGACTCAGGATCCGGCTGTTCGCTCTGGAGTGACAGCCTTTGGGAGCACGCCATACACCCACAGGAATTCCGGAATAGCCAAACCGGTTCCTCATGGTTTCTTGCAGATAAAAGTCTTTGAAAATGAGAATCCAGCCATGCAGGCGAATTGCCCGCACAGCTAAAAAAAGAAAAAACCGGGGCTTAGCTTCTTGCTATAAGGTACTGGGACTTGCCGGCCGGCGGAAGAGTTATCCGTGTTCCCGGCCTGAGCCTTCTGCCAATGCTTCGCAGCCCGTTTAAATCGGCCAGCAAACGCACTGACAAGTCGAACCTGAACGCTATCCTGCGAAGCGTGTCTCCACGCCTTGAGGAATAAATGCGCTGCGGCGAGATGCGGTCCTGAGCGGGCAGCTTGCTCAGGTTGTCAAGGAACGTAACCAGCGTGCCCTGGGGTATCTTGAGGATGTAATTTCTCACGTTCGGCGGAGTGCACCACCTTTTCAGCTCCGGATTCAGTTTTCTAATGGTCTGCACGTCCGTGCCGGCGCATTTGGCGGCCACATCCAGGTCCACCGGAGACCAAAGCACAACCTGGTCATAGGGCGTCTTTTTTTCGTACTGGATATCTGTAAAACCGTGCGCTGCCGGATCCATAGAAATATATTTGGCCGCTATGATCCTGGGCACGTAATCTTTCGTCTCCTGGGCTATCCTGTTGGTCTGATAAAGGGCCCAGTAATCATTGCCGTTTACATGCTCAAGAGCCCGCTTCACGGCGCCCTCCCCCGCGTTGTAGGCAGCCATCGCAAGCCCCCAGGAACCGAACATCTTGTGCAAGTCGTTAAGGTACATGGCCGCCGCCCTGGTGGATTTTTCGGGGTCCCGCCTCTCATCCACCCATTTGTCTATCTTAAGCCCGTACCGGCGGGCTGTAGAGTCCACGAACTGCCACGGCCCCACAGCCTTTGCCGGCGAATAGGCATAAGGGCTGAAGCCGCTTTCTATCATTGAAAGAAAGATCATGTCCGCCGGAACATTGTGCTCCGTCAATATCCGTTTCATCATGCCGATGTATTTTCTGGAGCGGCTGAGCCACTTTGCGAAGGGTTTTCTGAAGACATCGGTAAAGGCATTTACATTCTTTTCCACCGCCTTCTGGGCGATAGAGTTGTCCACCAGCCCGTTTATGACGCCAACGTCCTGGCCGGCGGCAAAGGCGGTGGCTTCCATCTGGGCGCAAAGCATGAATGTGACAAGCGTCACAATGAGTGCTGTCTTTATGGTTTTTGAAGTTTGTCCTTTCACGGCCTTCTATTTTTATCGCATGTACCTTGCAAAAGTCAAGAGAAAAATGGACGGCAAGAAATTTGTGCGGAAGTGCTATCATAAAAGCGTCCGGCAATGCCAGGCCCCGCTCTCATGATCCGGAATCAACCTGAAAACGGCGGCGCGCAAAACGCGCCTTACGGAAGCACCGGCTTCAGGGTGCTTGGCGCCATCAGTCTTTCGCATTTCCTGAACGACATCATGCAGTCCCTTCTTCTGGCCGTTTATCCGCTGCTCAAGGGGAAATTCCAGCTCAGCTTTGCGCAAATCGGGCTGATTACGCTTTGCTATCAGCTTACGGCGTCCCTGCTTCAGCCGCTGGTGGGATTTTACACCGACCGTCACCCGAAGCCGTATTCGCTTGCCTTTGCAATGGGATGCACCATGGGGGGGCTTCTGGTACTGGGGTCCGCAAACAGCTACGGCATGCTGCTTTTTGGCGCGGCGCTGGTAGGCACCGGGTCATCGATTTTCCATCCGGAGTCCTCCCGCGTGGCGCGCATGGCATCGGGCGGGCGGCACGGGCTGGCACAGTCCATCTTCCAGGTTGGCGGCAACGCGGGGACCGCCATGGGCCCGCTGCTGGCGGCGTGGATAGTTATCCCTATGGGACAGGGCAGCATCAGGTGGTTTTCACTTGCGGCCTTGCTGGCAATAGCCGTACTGCTGCGTGTTGGCGGCTGGTACAAGCGCAATTGGCGCATTGCAAAACACGGCCACGCCAATGACGGCACGCGCGAAGAAAGGCCGGCACGCAATGTGGCGCTGGCCATGGCAATACTGCTTGCGCTGATATTTTCGAAGTACTTCTACCTGGCAAGCTTTAGCAGCTATTATATCTTTTTCCTGATGCACCGTTTCCACCTCACTGTAAAGTCGGCGCAGGCACATCTTTTCCTTTTCCTGTTTGCGGTTGCCGCTGGCACCTTGCTTGGCGGCCCCATAGGCGACCGTATCGGCAGAAAAGGCGTGATATGGGGATCGATCCTGGGGGCTGCGCCCTTTGCGCTGACGCTGCCGTATGCGGACCTGTTATGGACCGGCATTCTCTCCTTCATAATCGGTTTCATTCTGGCTTCAGCATTTTCGGCCATAATAGTTTTTGCGCAAGAGCTGGTGCCCGGCAAGGTGGGCACCGTCTCCGGCTTTTTCTTTGGGTTTGCCTTCGGAATGGGCGGGATCGGGGCTGCGGTGCTGGGCTGGCTGGCGGACCTGCGCGGCATAGATTATGTGTATCATGTATGCTCGTTCCTGCCGCTGCTTGGGATATTAACGGCCTTCCTGCCAACCACCGGAAAAAAGTCCGGATGTTAAGGGAAAAACAGGGCGGGCGCGCTCCCGGCAGAGGCAATCCGGGGCCGCCCGGATTCTGTTTACTTATCTCCGTTTCCAAGGTTATACTACTACTTTGAAAAAACCTGGAGGTACGTTGGCAGCAAGGCGCTTAGGAGTGTTCTCCCCCTCTAAGAATAATGCCGGGTATCCGGCAACAGCACGTACGGCAGTTTTACTTACCGCGATAAGCCTGGTATTTGCGGCGCTGGTTCTAATAACGCCTGCCGCGGCCGGCCTGGCGATGGCGGACGAGTCTTCAGGCCAGCCCAAACAGGCCGAGCCTAATGTTGTAGCCATCGAGATACAGGGGCTCCGGAAGATCGAAGCGGGCGCGGTCAGGAAGCACATAAGCCAGGGCGTGGGACTTCCGCTGTCTCCCTCGGCTGTCACAAAAGACATAAAAAACATCTTCGCAACCGGGTACTTCGATGACGTTAAGGTAGATGCCGAGCCATTTGAGGGCGGCATCAAGCTCATCTATATAGTCAAGGAAAAGCCTTCCATTATAAACGTGCAGTTCTACGGCAACAAGGAACTCAGCACCTCAAAAATCACCGACAAGATCAAGGTGCCCACCGGGGCCGTTGCTGACACCGTGCTTATCAATGACAACGTTGTAAAGCTGCGGCATCTATATGAGGACGAGGGCTTCGGGCTTGCCCAGGTGGTGCCCATTGTCCACAAGCTAAATGATTACGAGGCCGTCCTGGTGTTCATGATAAAAGAAGGCCCCAAGACGATGATAAAGAAGATAGAATTCGTGGGCAATAAGCATATACCCTCCAGCAAACTCAGAAAAGCCATGACCAGCACGGAACGGGGCTTTTTCTCTTTCCTGACAAAGGGCGGCTATTACAAGAAGAACGACCTTCAGGCGGACGCGGAAAAGATAGCGGACGTTTACTTCAATAATGGGTATCTCCAGGCATCCGTTTCAGGCCCGGACGTCACTTTCTCGCCAAACAGGAAATGGGCTTACGTCAAATACGCAATCTCCGAAGGGGACCAGTTCAGACTCTCCTCAGTAAGCTTCTCCGGCAATAAGGTGTTCAGCACGCCGGAACTAGAGAAGTCACTGAAGATAAAAACAGGCAAACCCCTGTCACGGGCGCTTTTGCGCGAAGACGTGGTGGACATCACCAACAAATACGCCGAGAAGGGCTACGCCCTTGCCAGCATCTCCCCAAATCTGGCGCCGGATACGGCCGCAAAGACCGTTTCCGTAGGCTTCACCGTGGATGAAGGGGACCAGTACCATGTGGGCAGGATAGAGATTTCCGGCAACACCAAGACCAAGGACCACGTTATAAGGCGCGAGATAACCCTGAACGAAGGGGACCTTTTCAACAGCGCAAAGCTCAAGAAAAGCTATCAGAACATAAACAACCTTAACTTCTTCGATTCCGTGGCCATCCAGCCGGAACCCATCCCGGAGAAAAAACTGGTGAACCTTGATGTAAACGTAAAGGAAAAGAGCACCGGCTTCTTCAGCATAGGAGGCGGTTACAGCTCCGTGGACAAGATAATCGGCATGGTGGATATCACCCAGTCCAATCTCGGGGGCACCGGGCGCGCGATAAAACTGAAGGGGGAACTGGGCAGCATCTCCTCCGATTATGAATTCACCTATATGGACCCGTGGTTCCTGGGCCAGAAGCTTGCGATGTCCACATCCATTTACAAATCCAGCAGGACCTACCTGGATTATGCAAGCAAGGCGACGGGCTTTACCTTCGGCCTGAACAAGAATTACTGGGAAAACTGGTGGATCGGGGCAAACTACAAACTGGAAAACGACAATATCTACGGCGTGCTTGGCACCGCAAGCCCACAGATACAGGACCAGGCCGGCTCCAAGCTGACAAGCAGCATAACGCCCACTATTGCGCGGGACACCAGGGACAACTACCTGGATCCCCATACAGGCTCTAAAAACAGCTTCTACCTGACATTCGCTGGCATAGGCGGCGACAACGATTATTTAAAAAGCGAGTTTGACACATCCTGGTACATCCCGCTTTCTGACGACACCACTCTTGCACTCTCGGGGGCGCTGGGTTACAGCACTGGACTGTTTGGCAAGGCCGTGCCGCTATATGAGAGATTTTACGTGGGCGGTATCTACACGGTTATGGGGCTTGGCTATGGAGAGGGCGGCCCGCGCGATATTAACGATGAGCCCATAGGCGGCCTGAACGAGGCCATAGCCGATGTGGATTACATATTCCCGCTTGTAAGCGCCTTTAAATTCAAGGGCGAAGTGTTCTTCGACACGGGAAGCGCGTATGACACCCTGCTGCCCAGGGATTACAGGTATACTACGGGGGTTGGCATCAGGTGGATATCGCCCATAGGCCCCATCCGCATAGACTGGGGCTACAACATAAGGAAAAATTACGATGAGAAGAGAAACCGGTTCGAATTCACGTTCGGCGGGTTCTTTTAGGCGGGTCTGAATGCCCGCCCTCACCGGCATGAATACCATACTGGAGGAAAGATGAAAACCATTCTGACTATGATATTTGCATTGGCCCTCACGGCCGGACAGACGGTGTTTGCCGGCCATGCCGCAGCGGCGGAGTTGAAGGTAGGCTACGTGGATTATCAAAAGGCCATAAACGAGTCCGATGCAGGCAAGCAGGCCAAGAGGGACCTGGAAGTGATACAGAAAAAATACCAGGCCCGCATAGCAAAAAAAATAGACGAAAGGGACGCGCTGAAGGCGGACCTGGACAGGCAGAGCCTGGTGCTGTCTTCCGATGCGGTAAGAGAGAAGCAGGACCAGATAGAAAAGCTTAACAGGGACGCCGAAAGGATCAACAATGACGCCGTCCAGGACATACAGAAGAAGCAGCAGGAGAAAGAGATCGTGATAGTAGAAGGCCTCAAGAAGGTGATAGACGCCATCGGGAAGAAGGAGAATTACAATCTCATCCTGCCGGCGGACTCGGTGCTCTACGCCAACGGCGCCACGGACCTCACAAAAGAGGTAATAGAGAAATATAACGACATGCTGGCAACCTCCGCCGGGAGCAAGGGCCAGTAAGAAATCCGGATGAAACTGGGTGAAATCGCCGCCTTGCTTGGGGGCAGGCTGGCCGGGGACCCGGAATGCCAGATAACGGGCGTTTCCGGTCTGGATACGGCCGCGCCAGGCGACATAACCTTCCTAAGTAAAAAATCTTCCAGGGAGGCGCTGCCGGAAACCAGAGCCTCCTGCATAATCGTTTCCCCCGATGCGTTCACGCCCGGGGCGCAAATATTCCAGCTGGAAGTGGACGACCCGCAGCTGGGTTTTATCAAGCTTCTGGCCGCCTTTCAAAAGCCGCTCAATCACCCCAGGGGCATATCGCAAGGGGCCGTTGTAAAGGAAGGCACTGGCGTATCCGCGGAGGCATCTCTTTACCCACTCTGCTATGTGGAGGAAGGGGCTACGGTGGGCAGGGGCAGCGTGCTTTATCCGGGGGTGTTCATTGGGAAAGGCTCCAGTATAGGCGAGGATTGTATAATCTACCCCAATGTAACCATCCGCGAGGGCGTGAGCATCGGAAACCGAGTGATAATCCATGCCGGTACGGTGGTTGGCTCCGACGGTTTCGGTTACACGGTGCGCGAAGGCCGCCATGTGAAAATACCCCATATCGGCGGCGTGACAATCGGAGACGATGTTGAAATAGGGGCTTGCGTAACGATAGACCGCGCAACTACGGGACAAACCGAGATAGGCGGCGGGACCAAGATAGACAACCTTGTGCAGGTAGCGCATAACGTCAAGATAGGACGAGGGGCGCTTGTTGTGGCCCAGGCGGGCATTGCGGGCAGTTCCGCGCTGGGAGATTACGTGGTTGTGGCAGGCCAGGCCGGAATTGCAGACCACGTAAAAATAGAGGCCGGCTCAATTCTGGGCGCAAATGCCGGGGTGATGCCGGGCGCGGAGCTTAAAAAAGGCGCGTACGCGGGCAGCCCGGTGCAGCCGCACAGGGAATGGCTTAAATCCATGGCGGTGCTGGCAAAGTTGCCGGAGTTGTCCAAAAAAGTGTCCGCGCTGGAAAAAAAGCTGCTTGAGCTTGAAAAGGAGGGACATCAATGATCGATATCAAGGAGATTCAAAGCATCCTGCCCCACAGGCCCCCTTTTTTGCTGGTGGACAGGATAGTGGAACTGGAGCAGAATGTAAGCGCGGTAGGCATTAAAAACTCCACCATAAACGAGCACTTTTACACCGGCCATTTCCCCGGGAACCCGATTATGCCGGGGGTGCTGATAATTGAGGCGCTGGCCCAGACCGCTGGAGTGCTGGCGTTTAAATCGGGCAGGCAGGGCAAGGCGGTATATTTCATGAGCATAGAAAAGGCCAAGTTCAGAAAGCCTGTTACCCCCGGCGACCAGATACGGCTGGAGGTGAAGGTGGTCCAGCAGCGTGGAAACGTTTGGAAGTTCTCCGGCCAGGCGCTGGTGGACGGCAAAGTTGTCTCGGAAGCCGAATTCACCGCGATGGTAAGCGGGAAGGACATCTGAAATGGCCAAACAACAAAAGACATCGGTGCATCCGTCTGCGATAGTGCATAAATCCGCCTCCATTTCAGAAAACGTCTCAATAGGCCCCTTCTGCATAATCGGGGAAGGCGTTAAAATCGGGCCAGGCTGCAAGCTGGCAAACAACGTAATAGTGGAAGGCGATACGGTAATCGGCCCCAACTGCGTAATCCATCCCTTTGCGGGCATAGGGCTGCCCCCGCAGGACCTGAAGTACAGGGGCGAAAGAACCGGGGTAACAATTGGGGCCAATAACGTGATCCGCGAGTATGTGTCCATTCACCGTGGCTCGGTGGGCGGCGGCGGCCGGACAGTGCTTGGCGATAATAATTTCATCATGGCTTACGCCCATGTTGCGCACGATAACGTAATAGGAAACAATGTGATCATCACAAACGCTGCCACCCTTGGCGGGCACGTGGAGGTGCAGGACCATGCGATAATAGGCGGGGTTGTGGCCGTGCACCAGTTTACCCGCATAGGCTCTTACTCGATGACCGGCGGTTTCAGCGGCATCGGGCAGGACATACCTCCTTACACAATGGCCTCAGGCCCCAGGGCAAAACTCTACGGCCTCAATCTTGTGGGGCTAAGGAGGCACGGCTTTTCCAGAGAGACGATAAACGAGCTTACCAGGGCCTACAAAATCCTCTTCAGGAGCAAGCACACGCTGAAGGAGGCGGTCAAAAAAATCCGGGAGGACCTGCCCCGTTCCGCCGAGATAGAGACCCTGGTTGAATTTGTATTGAGCTCTAAGCGGGGCATCTGCCGGCCGTCGGCCTCAAAGACCGCCCTGCCTTTTTAAATGAGAACGCTAGGGCTTATCGCCGGCAAGGGCGATCTGCCCCGCGCCATCGTTGAAGAGGCCGCCAAAAACGGCGTGCAGGTGGTGGCCGTGGCCCTGGACCCCGTGGCGGACCCGGAATCCCTCTCCGCCGCGCACGCCGTGGAGCGCGTGAATGTGGGCAAGCTGGGCAGGATGATAGCGGCCCTTAAAAAGCACGGCGTAAAAGAGGCCGTGTTTGCCGGCAAGGTATCAAAACAGCTCCTCTATAAAAACCGGATAACGCCTGACGCCCGCGCCATAAAACTGCTGCTTACACTCAAAGACCGCAAGGACGACACTATAATGCTGGCCATAACAAGGGAACTGGAAAAGGACGGCATAACGCTTCTGAATACCGCCGCCTTCTGCCCCGGCCTGCTTGCCAAAGAAGGGGTTTACACAAAAAAGAAACCATCGTCCGCCCAATGGAAGGACATCGAGTTCGGGTTTGAAGTGGCCAAGGAGATGGGGCGGCTTGATATCGGCCAGACGGTTGTTGTTAAAAACCGCGCGGTAATGGCTGTGGAGGCCATAGAGGGCACGGACAAGGCAATAGAGCGCGGCGGCGGGCTTGCCATGAAAGGGGCCGTTGTGGTGAAGGTTGCAAAACCGGAGCAGGACCCCAGGTTCGACGTGCCCGCAATAGGCCCCGCAACCATAGAATCAATGCTGGCCGCCAACGCATCTGTGCTTGCAGTGGAGGCCGGCGCAACCATATTCATGGACAAAACCGCGTGCGTGCGGCTGGCCGACCAGGCCGGGATTATCATCGCTGGATATAAGCCGTAGAAAGCCCCCGCCAAGCCTTTTCTTTTTATATGTTCCGGCAATTTCGGGATTTCCGTTTATTTCCGGCCCGCTTAAGGCCAAATTTTTGTTCCATTTGTTCCATCTTTTCCGTTGTCAATTCCGCCTGACTGCCCGATTTTAAAAGTTTTTGATTTTTCGCCCCAAAAAGCCTGTTCCAGACGTAACTGGCCGTATTTTTTGAGATTTTTTTGAGATTTGGACCTCTCCGCGTCACATTAACGTTTTAGCGGTTATTCTCCGGCTTGCCGGTCATTTTACGGCATTTTTTCAAAGAGCAGGAACGGGCAAGCCCCTCTGCCAGCGCCATCTTACCCCGGCAGGCCATGACATCGTCAATATGACATATGTCATTAAGTTTGTGTCATGGGTATTGAGGGGTGTTGGGTGTAATCCGGGGGGCGTAAGTGAAGTAAAAAGGGCGGGAGAACCCCGCCCTGGATTTATTATAAAAAGATGTTTAATCTTAAAGAAGCGCCTATTTCCCAGTGCTATTCGTTAGAGCTGTCGTTGTAGGCTTAGCAACTAATGTGGCCGTAACGTGTTTTGGAGTAAGGTTATAAAAACCGCCATCTACGGCATCCACTACAAGACCTACAAGGCCGCCAAATACTATATTTCCCCATACCCAACCGGATGCCTCTCTCGTAAGCGTAGCACTAAATGTTTGATACCCATTGAGATCCATTTTAACTACATGGTTATCCCTTCGCTTGAGGTGGGCTACACATGGAGTTGTACATTCGGGATGATTGTCGACAGTGACAAAAGCCCCAGGCGGCGTACTTGAAAAACCTACATCCTGAGATGTTCCGTGTATGATCGAGGCGCAGCTCACTAAAGAAAGGCATAATAAAATTGAAGTTGCAGAAAAAAACAGTTTCACTTCTCCCCTCCCTGAGTTTTTATTGTACAACGCAATCATATTAACACAATAGAGTTTTTCGATGTTGCATATAGCGCGGAATTAGCTAAAAAGACAGATACGTTTCACATTTGTAATTTTTGGCTCTGCTGGTTTCCTATAGGGCAAGTTTATTTGCGGCGTTCGCCGATATACCTGAATCTTAAAATAGCCGGGTTTTACTTTTTCGCGGGGCAGTGTTCGACTCTGTTAGGGGCGCGCCTCAGCATAATCTGGGGACATCTCCCGAATTATTCACAGAGATTTTTTGATGTTGCATTTGACGTACCGGGCAAAGCGTGGCGGGTTGTGAGCGAATTGGCGCGGCGGACCTGCCGGCAGTCAAGCGGCGATGGCCGTTTGCCGTATTCATGTGAGCCGCGCATGGTACCACGGTGGATCTGGTGGAAAAGACCGCGCCATAACGCAGACGAACACCGCCCTCGGAAAAAGAAAAAACCAAGATGAGAGCTTAAAGGCATATCGGCAAATGCCGCGGTAACGGCTAACCGGTCTGATTTAGATGAATTTTTGACCTTTCATCTGCCTCTGCGCCATCCTGCCCATTCCGGTATGCCTGCGCTGTTTCTTAGCACAAGCGTGCCGCCGTCCTTTTTTATCTGCTGCGCGATGATTGCGGGCTTTCCATCAAACGTAATTTTTGAGCCCGTAACGTCCACCTTGTCTCCCTTTTTAAACTTTACATCCTGCCTGTCAATGTACCAGTCCGGCCCAAGGTGCACCGGGACAACTCCCTTTTCCGTTTTGACCATAAGGTGTATCCCGGAATACATCCCTCTCATCGGTTTGAATTTCTCCACGGATTCCACAACACCGGAAACCGTTTCAATGGTCTGCGGATTGTACATCCTCTGGTAAGCCGACCCCATACCCCATCCGCCGCTGCCCATGCCGCCCCTCCAGGCGGCCTGCGCCACGGTAGCAGCGAAAAGCACTAAAATGACAGCCATCAACCATGAAATCCTGTTTTTACCCATGGCATTCTCCTTTTGACCGGCTTTCAGTTAGCAAGAGGAAGGCATTTTTTACGTGCTCAAACCGTATATGAAGATTTTTGCACTTCCACGGAAAAAGTCAAATGGAAATTACAGGACAGGCTTTGAATCAGACCACTACGTCCAGAATAAGTTTCCTGGCAGGCAGGTCGCGCTCCGTTATCTCAATCCCGGAAAGATAGACCTCGCCGGCCTCCTTTAGCCGGGCGGTGTCATTGGTATGCAGCGTGGCAAGCAGCTCCCCTTTGGCCACCTTGTCCCCGGGTTTCTTGTTTATCAGGATACCGGCCGACAGGTCAACATCATCCTCCATCCTGTCCCGTCCGCCGCCAAGGAGCGCCGCGGCATGGCCAACGGCAAAGGCGTCCAGTTTTCTTATATATCCTTCCCACGGGGACTCTACCGTCTTGATTTCCTTTGCCGCGGGCAGCATCGACAGCTTGAAAGCGGCCTCCGGGTCTCCACCCTGGGCATCCACAAACTCGGCGAACTTCTTGAATGCGTCGGCGTGCTCAAGGTAATCGAATACCTCGTTTTTATAACCGGCCACAACGGGACCGGCCATTGTCCTCACCGGCACCTCTTCGCTTACAGAATCGGCCAGGTGCAGCGCCCATGCGGCAAGCACAAGCGTGACTTCCATCAGGTCCGGCGCGGCCTTGCCTTTAAGGGCGGATACGCATTCCTTTACCTCCAGGCTGTTGCCCACGGCGCGCCCGAGCGGCGCGTCCATATCGGTTATAACGGCCGCGGTCTTTACACCCATGGAGTTGCCGATGTCCACCATAAGCCGGGCAAGTTTTCTGGCGCCTTCAATGTCCTTTGTCAGCGCGCCGGAGCCGGTCTTCACGTCCAGAAGAAGGGCGTCAAGAGACTCGGCAAGTTTTTTCGACATGATGCTTGCCGCTATAAGCGGGATGGACTCCACAGTTGCGGTGGCGTCCCGCAGGGCGTATATCTTTTTGTCCGCGGGGGCTATCGCGCCGCTTTGCCGGCTGATCGAGCAGCCCACTGTTTTAAGCCGTTCCCGAATATCTTCCGGGCCGGCCTCCGTGCTTAAACCGGGAATGGAGGCAAGCTTGTCTATGGTTCCGCCGGTATGGCCCAGCCCGCGCCCGGCTATCATGGGCACCTTAAGCCCCATAGCCGCCATGAGAGGAGCCAGGATGATGCTGGTTTTATCGCCCACGCCGCCGGTGGAGTGCTTGTCTATTTTAATGCCGGTGACGCCGCTCAGGTCCAGCCTGGAGCCGGAGTTGAGCATGGCCTGGGTAAGGGCCATGGTTTCATCATCGCGCATGCCATTGTTATAAACGGCCATCAAAAAGGAAGCCATCTGGTAATCGGGCACCGCGCCTGCGCTGTACCCCTGAATTAAAGACGATATCTCTTCAGGCGCAAGGCAGCCGCCGTCCCGCTTCTTCCTTATGATGTCCACGGTGCGCATTATTTAAACCGGGCCTCTATCTCTCTGGCGCCGGCCTCCGTTTGCATTGCCTCGATAGGCGCCCTGTCTGCCAATGCCTTCTGGGATTTCCAGAGCCATTCCCGCGCCTTGTCGCGGCTGCCAAGGGCCGACGCGGCAATAGCAAAAAGCCTGGCAGCACGGAAGAACCTGTCGCCTTCGTGAACGGAGAGCTTTTCGCGCGCGTCCCGCTTCCTCTGGAATGTCCTGAGGCTTATGCCAAGGCAATCGGCCACCTGGCTGTCCGTAAGGGCCAGGGCCTCTTTAAGGGACTGAAGCTTCATGCACGGAATGCCTTTTCTTATAATGGCGTCGAAGGCCAGCATCCCCCTGGCTTTCTGCTTTTTCAAATCGGAGTCTTTCAGCCCCATTGTCTCCAGAAGCACTTTATTGACGGAAGCGGCGCTCATTGCGTCTCCTTTCCTTACGTTCTTGTATTTGTGCCATATGGCACACGTTTTTTATTCAGCCTATTATACTAATGCCAAATGACACTGCAAAGCAAGATGCAAGTTTAACATATTACAATTCCAGCGCACCGCCGATATCCGCAATCAGGTCCTCGCAGTGCTCTATTCCCACGGACAATCTGAGCAGTGCGTCTGTTATGCCAAGCCTTTTTCTGTCAGCCGCGGGGACCCCGGCGTGCGATGTGGCCGCGGGCGGGCATATGGTGGATTCCACGCCGCCAAGGCTTACCGCCGGTTTTATAATGCGCAGGTTCCTTGTAAACCGTTCCGCATCCATATCAGGCTCAAACGAAACCATCGCGCCAAAACCCTCCATCTGGGCCCTGGCCAAACCGTAATAGGGCGAACTGGGAAGTCCGGGATAGTACACCTTCCTGACCTTCGGGTGCTTTTCCAGGAATTGCGCAATCCGCAGCGCGTTTTCAGACTGGCGTTCCACCCTCAGGGCAAGCGTTTTCAGGCTCCTTTCAATAAGGTGGCACGTAAGCGCGTTCACGCTGCCGCCCAGGTGCCTTGCTTCAGAGCGTATGCGCCGGGCGTTTTCTTTTCCGGCAACCGCAACGCCGCAGCACAGGTCGCTATGCCCTCCAAAATACTTTGTGCCGCTGTGCACAACCACATCCACGCCCAGCTTCAAGGGGTTCTGGTTTACCGGAGTGGCAAATGTGTTGTCTATTATGGTTACAGCGTTTTTGCTGCGGGCGTATTGCGCCACCTTGCGTATGTCTATCACGCTTAAAAGCGGGTTTGTAGGGGACTCTATGACCACAACCTTTGTGTTTTCGTTTTCGCCTATTGCCGCGCAGATGGCCCCGGCACCGGTTGCCGCAAACGTATAACCGATGCCCATCCTTTTAAACTGCTCCGTGGCAAAGGAATGGGTGCCGCCGTAAAGCTCGTCCATCAAAACCACGTGATCGCCCTGCTGCGCGAAGGCAAGTATTGCCGTGCTTATGGCTGCCATCCCGGAACTGAAGAGCACGCCGTCCCCGCCCTCTCCGGCGCCCTCCAGCGCGCATATCTTTTCCACAACGGCCTTCTGGTTGGGTGTATTGTAAGCCCTTGGATAGGGGATGTCCTGCCTGTCCATGTAATTAAACGCTGTTGACGGGAAGACGGGCGAGTTTACCCCTCCGGCCATTATGTCGTCTATCGTGCCGCTGTGAACGCATTTTGTCTCTTTTCTCATTATTGACCCCTTTCCCCCCGCGTTTTATTTTGCCGGATTCAAAATCAGCAGCTTGTCCGCACCCTTGAAGAATTCAAACCGCGACGCCCTGATCTCCGCCCGTATACCATCCCGCCTGACCATATCCAGCACCTGCTGCATATGCGGATATGGTTTGGCGTTTAGCCCCAGAAGCGGATATACCCTCACCTCCCCGCTGCAAACCCTGGCCATTTCCTTCAGGCTTCCGGCGTGAAACCCGGGGCTGAAAAACCTGACTCCATAGAGAAACAGGAAATGGCTTGAAAGCACAAGCGCAAAGTGTTTGTCTTTAAAAGGCAAGCCTGGCAGCGCCGCGCAGACATAACGGCCGCTTGTCTTTCCGGCGGGATAATCGGCCATGAACAGTTCGAATGCCCCGGCCCTGGTCCCCATATGCCTTTGCCTGTCCCCATAATAGCCCCAGTTGAAAAGATGTGCCGTCTCCTCCAGTTTCTGTTCGATAATGGCAAGGTCCTGCCTGCCCTTTGCCACCAGTTTATCAGCTGGCAGATCATATAATATATCGCAGGCCGTAACATCAAGGCCCTTTCTGCGCGCCTCGGCTGTAAAAGAGGACGCCCCTGCCGGGCAGTCCAGCACAGGGCCGTTTAAGAGCGCATGTTCGTCCAGTCCGAATATGTCCATATATTCGCTGTATGTGCGCCCAATGAACGCCACTTCGTTTAAATCCATGCGGCTGGCTGTGTTCACTTTCAGGCAAACGCTCCTTTCCGTTTTTCGGCAAAGGCGAAGAGCCTCCTTAAATCAAGCTCAATCCCCCTTGCGGTCCTGTTGTTTTCAAATTCCATGGCGAAGGCGTATTTGAACCTTGCCTGCTCCGCCTCCGGCAGCACGGCCAGATACGGCCGGAGCCCCGCCGAGCTCCACCAGTCCAGCACCTCCTTTATTGAGCCAAAGGCCAGCCTGTAATCCTTGTAATAAACATTTACCGCCGAAAACCCCGCCTCCTGCAGCAACGCCTCATACTCCTTTACCGGAGGAAAATACCAGGGAATTTCGAACTCCATGAAAAACCGCTCCAGTCCATTTGCTTTTATCGCGCGGCCCGCGTATTCGAAAAACTCGCGGCAGAAATCCATCGCCGGCATCTGAAAGGCTATCCTGCCCCCCGGTCTGAGCGCCTTGAAAGTCCTTTCGATTACGGCCTTCTGCCCTTCCGGCTGCCTGATCCAGTGAAGGGCCGAGTTGGAAAAAGCCAGATCGTAACAGCCTTTAAAATCCATTCCCTGGGCAAGCCCCTTCATGTAATTTACGTTGGCAACATTGGACGACACTGCCGCCGCCTTCAGCAGCATGTCATCGGACTGGTCCAGCCCCGTCACGCTCCCCGCCGGGGCAAGCCGCGCCAGCTCAATGGTAAGCTTGCCCGTGCCGCAGCCGATATCCAGTATCGAATCGGCGATCTTTACACATGCAAGCTTTACCAACTCCCTGCCAGCCTCCACCTGCGGCGCCTTTACGGAATCATACGTTTCCGGGTCCCATCTCATAGGCACACCTCCTTTTTTGCGCACAATAAAAAAGGCCGCGGGGTTTTATTCCGCGGCCTTTGGTTTTTCCTGTATGCCTGATGCTTTTTTGCCTAAACAGGACCCTCCGGCCGCGGCCCCCTGCGGAGCCATGCGCCAACGAGTTTACCGGCTATAAGCATCAGTCCTTTGCCGAACATTTGGTCTCAATGTAGCAGACCCGCATAGTTTTGTCAATGCTTTTTTTTGCGGCGGCAACGTTCAAATCTGCAAATTTGCTACAATAAGCTGATGCTTCGATTTACCCCGGCGCAGACCGAGTACAAACCAAACCGGAAAGAAGGCGTAAGATGAGGGCAAGGGCACAGCTGCCTTTTTTCGCGGCCGTATCGGCCGGGATAATGCTTGTTTATATGTTCTTTCAACTTGCCATTCCGGCCAGCCCCGGAAAGGGGCCGGAAGAGGTATACATAAAAGAAGGGCTCACTTTCAGGCAGACGGCAAGGCTGCTTGCCGGAAAGGGATATATAAGGGACTGGCGGCTTTTCTCGATTATGGGAAGGCTGCTTGGCGCAGACAGAAGGGTGAGGCCCGGATATTACGCGCTTAACGGAGGGTTAAGCCCCTGGTCAATATTGGATATGCTCCGGGGCGGGCAGCTTGTGCAGGATGAGATCACCATCGTCCCCGGCGAAAACCTGTACGACATAAGACAAAAAATGATTGTACGCGGCATCATGAACGGCGCCGATTTCGACCAGCTGTCCACCGACAAGAATTTCCTGGAGTCACTCAAGGTGGACGCACCTTCGCTGGAGGGTTATCTTTACCCGGACACTTACTGGTTCCCGAAAGGCACCTCGCCGCGGCAGGTGCTTACCACCATGGTGCAGAGGCTTTCGGAGGTATATACAAGCGCGATGGCAGCAAGGGCGGGCGAGCTTGGGCTTGATACAAAGAGCGTGCTTACGCTTGCCTCCATGATACAGAAGGAAGCGATGGAAGACAAGGAGATGCCGCTGATATCCGCGGTTTTTTACAACAGGATGAAGATAGGGATGCCGCTTCAGTCCGACCCCACAGCCGTTTACGGGCTGAGGACGGACAAAGTGACCAAGGCCGACCTGCTGAGGAACAGCAGCTATAACACTTATCTGATCAAAGGTCTGCCGCCGGGGCCTATCTGCTGCCCTGGCTTAAGCTCGATAAACGCCGCGCTGTACCCGGCCAAGGTAAATTACCTGTATTTTGTGGCCAACTACGACGGCACACATACTTTTTCCTCAAATTACGACAACCATCTGAAGGCCGTGGAGAATTCGCGCGTGCTGGAGCAGATGGCCGAGTCCAGCATCGCAAATGCAAATTCCGGGACCCCGGTATCGAGGCCTAATAAATGAAAAAAAGAAAGCATACCAGGCTGATTCACGTTGGGCAAGTTCCTGTTGGCGGAGGCAATCCAGTCTCCGTTCAGTCAATGACAAAAACAGATACGCACGATATCAAGGCCACGTCCGCCCAGATACGCGCCCTTCACAAGGCTGGCTGCCAGATAATACGGGTAGCCGTGCCGGACATGGATGCAGCCATTGCGCTTGGGCCTATAGCAAAATCATCCCCGATTCCTGTTATAGCGGACATTCACTTCGACTGGAGGCTGGCGCTGGAGGCCCACAGGCAAGGTGTTGACGGGTTGAGGATAAACCCTGGCAACATCGGTGCAAGCTGGAAAATAAAGGAACTTGTGGATGCCCTCAAGGACAGGCCCGTGCCTGTAAGGGTGGGTGTAAACGCGGGGTCTCTGGACAAGAAAGTGCTGGCCAAATTCGGCGGACCGCACCCTGAGGCGCTGGTTGAAAGCGCGCTCAACCAGATAGAGATGCTGGAGCGGCTTGGTTTTGGCCTTATAAAGGTGTCCATCAAGGCGTCTTCCGTGCCGATGACAGTGGAAGCTTACCGCTCATTCTCCAAAAAGGCGGACTATCCGCTTCACATCGGCATATCGGAGGCTGGCCCCGCCCCGGCAGGCATCGTCAAGAGCGCGGCAGGGCTTGGGATACTGCTTTCCGAAGGCATCGGGGATACTATGAGGGTGTCTCTTACAGGGCCGCCCTGTGACGAGGTAAGGACGGCCAGACAGATATTGCAAAGCCTAGAGCTGGTATCGGGCCCGGAGATAATCTCCTGCCCCACATGCGGCAGGACCTCCATCGCCATCCGCAAGCTGGCCAGGGAAGCGGAAAAAAGGCTGGCAAAATCCGGCAAGAAATTGAAAGTGGCAGTTATGGGCTGCCCGGTAAACGGGCCGGGAGAAGCGCGGGAGGCGGACCTTGGCATTGCCGGCTCCAAGGGGGCCGGGATACTTTTTAAAAAGGGCAAGGTACTGCGCACCGTTCCGGCGGACCGCCTGATAGATGAGCTGATGCTGGAGGTAGAGTCCTGGAAACCATAAGGCTGCCCCGGATGTTGCAGGACATAACATCGCGCGAGAGGCGCCGCGGGCGCTCTGTTGGGCTTGTGCCAACGATGGGGGCGCTGCACGCCGGGCACATGTCCCTTATAAAGAGGGCCAGGGCAGAAAACGATATTGTAGTGGTAAGCATATTCGTAAACCCCGCCCAGTTTGCCGCCGGAGAGGATTTTAACAAGTACCCGCGCGACCTGGCCTCTGACGCAGGGATGATACAGGATAAGGCGGACTACCTGTTTGCGCCCGAAGCCGGGGCGCTGTATCCCTCCGGGTACAACACATGGGTGTATGTGGAAGGACTTTCCGAAGGGAAACTCTGCGGCACATTCAGGCCGGGCCACTTCAAAGGTGTGGCCACAATAGTGCTGAAGCTGTTCAATATCATCCAGCCGGACAGGGCCTATTTCGGCCTGAAGGATTATCAGCAGTCCGTAATCATAAGGAAGATGGCATCGGACCTGAACCTGTCCGTAGACATCGTCCTCTGCCCCACCATAAGGGAGCCAGACGGGCTTGCGATGAGTTCCAGGAACTCATATCTTGCTCCGGAAGAGCGGGAAGCGGCCCGCGCGCTTTACGAGGCGCTCCAGGCAGGCGCCGGGCTGGTAAGAAGCGGGGCCGGGCCGGAAAAAGCAAAAATGGAGATGCAGAAAATCCTTTCTTCACGGCCACTTATAAGTGAAATCCAGTACGCCTCTGTTTATAATCCGGAGACCCTGGAGGAGCTTTCCGTCATCGAAAAAACACCCGTACTTCTGGCCGGCGCGATTAAAATCGGGGACACGCGGCTTATAGACAATGTTCTTGTCAATGAACTAAAATAAAATCATGCTGCAGAGGGTGATCATACAGATTCTGGACAATCCGGCCTACTGGTCCGGCGGGGCCGCGCCTTCCAGGCCGGTGGACAACGAATCCATAGCCGCGGAACTGAGGAACGACCTTAATTACAATTACCCCTCTGTCACAAGCGTTGAGTATATAGACCTTTTTGAGGGTGACGAGGAGAGCTTCCCGGAGATAAGGGAGCTTCTGCACCAGGGACTGATAACCGCGCCTATCGTGCTTATAAACGGAGTGCCCAAGATGCATGGAGGCATTCCCTCTTACCTCATAAAGACCGAAGTGGAGAAGATAATCTCCTCCGGCCCGCTGCACTAGAAATTATTTCGTCCGGTAATTTTCGTTTTTAACCCATTGCGGTTATAAAAACCCGGGGCGTTTTATTTTAAGGATGGGGTTTGTTTGACCTCAAACCAAAAGACCCTTTAAAATCAATCAGCGAGAGTGGCGGAACTGGCAGACGCGCTGGACTTAGGATCCAGTGGGGAAACCTGTAGGGGTTCAAATCCCCTCTCTCGCACCAGCTTGAAAAGGCGCATGTGCTAATATGCGCTTGCCTGGTTAAGGAGCTCCATTTCAGCCGTGTCCAGCTTTAGCCTGGCCGCCTCGATTAGCGAATTCAACTGCCCAAGACTGGTTGCGCTTGCAATGGGAGCAGTGACGCTTGGACGCGCCATTATCCAGGCAATTGCTACGCTGGCCGGCGTTGAGTTCATTTTGGCCGCAACATCGTCCAGCGCCTTAAGTATGCGGAACCCGCGCTGGTTCATATACCCGCTGGCCTTCACGCCCCTTGGGCTCTTGGAAAGGTCCTTTTCAGAGCGGTATTTGCCGGTCAGAAACCCGCTGGCCAGCGAATAATAGGTTATCACGCCCAGCCCGTGTTGCTTGCAGACAGGCTCCAGCGTGGTCTCGTATTCGCTCCGGTCGTACAGGTTATAAAGGGGCTGAAGGCACTGATAGCTGGGGAACTTATATTTTCTGCTTGCTTCCAGCGCCATGGAGAGCCTTTCGCCCGCGTAGTTTGATGCGCCTATCACCCTTACTTTGCCCTGCTCTATCAACCGGTCATACGCCTGCAAGGTCTCTTCAATTGGCGTGAAAGTGTCATCGCCGTGAGATTGATAAAGGTCTATGTAATCCGTCCGGAGCCGCTTCAGGGATTCCTCCACTTCGCTCAGGATGTAGGATTTTGAAAGGCCCTTCCTGCCATCGCCCATATCAAAGCCTACTTTTGTTGCGATCACCACCTGCTTGCGCTTGCCGCTTTTTTCCAGCCATTTGCCTATGATGGTCTCCGACTCTCCGCCTTTATGGCCTGGGGCCCACCTTGAATAGACATCCGCCGTGTCTATGAGATTGCCGCCGGCAGCCACAAACGCATCCAGCAGCTTGAATGACGTGGCCTCATCGGCGGTCCAGCCAAATACGTTGCCGCCCAGTGCCAGCTTTGAAACTTTCAAACCGGAGTTGCCAAGAGCGCGCAGTTCCATACAAAAGGATTACCACAAAACACCGTACATTACAAAACACCTTTGAATACAGCGGGACCGGAATATAATTTAATCAAAAAGGAGCGCGATATGAGGGAGAAAGGATTGGTTGCAATCTTAATTGGCGTACTGGCGGCAGGTGCTTTCGTTTTCCTTTCCTCAGGTTACGCATTGAAAGCCAGCGCAGGCAAATCCGTCCGGCAGTATCATAACGGCCTGGAGCGGGACGGCGTTTACGCGGACCCGTCACTTACAAAGGCGTCCGCAGCCGGCTTCCATGCGGACCCGGCATTTAAAGCGCGCATCCCCGGGGCAGTGTATGCGCAGCTGCTTTATTTTGCCGGACCCGGAGGGAAAGGAGAGATCATCGCCGCCAGCGAGCAGGACGTTGTGGCCGCCTTCGATGCGGCAACAGGCCGGACGCTCTGGCAGAAAAAACTGGGCCATCCGGTCCCGCTCTCCCGTCTGCCATGCGGCGATATAGACCCCCTCGGCATAACCGGCACTCCCGTAATAAGCAAAAAAAACGGCACAATTTATCTGGATGCGATGGTCACGCCAGACGGAGGCAAAACCAAAAAGCACCTGGTGTTCGCGCTTTCGCTAAAGGACGGCCATGTGTTGCGCGGCTGGCCGGTGGATATATCGGCCAGGGCCAGATACGGAAAACTCCGGTTCAATTCCGGATACCAGAACCAGCGCGGCGCTCTTGCCCTTGTAAAAGGAACGCTTTACGTGCCGTACGGGGGGCATTTCGGCGACTGCGGTCCTTATCACGGATGGCTTGTGAGCATCCCGGTCTCCCATCCGGCTAATATAAAGGCATGGGCAACAGGCGCACAGGGCGGCGGAAGCTGGGCGCCGGGGGGAGTTGCCGCGGACGGCTCCGATGTATTCATCTCAACCGGCAATACAAAGAACACGGCAAACGCCGCAAAGTGGGCCGGCGGGGAGGCGGTTATCCGTTTCCGTGGCGGCCCGGTCTTTAGCGGTTCTCCAAAAGATTTCTTCGCACCTGAAAACTGGCGGCAGCTTGATGCAGCGGATACGGACCTTGGTGGGGAGGGCCCCGTTCTGGTGGATTTGCCAGGCTCAAGACCTACCAGGCTAATAATAGCGCTGGGCAAAGACGGCAAAATTTACCTGATAAACCGTGACAACATGGGCGGGATTGGAAGGCCGGTGGCCGTTGCAAGGGTTGCCGGAAACGCCCTCATCGGCAGCGCAGCGGCATACACCACAGACAAAGGCACATATGTGGCCTTTGCCGGGAAAGGCCTCCTTTGTCCTGCCGGACAGTCCGGCGATTTCATGGCGGTGCGTATTATACCGGGCGCGCCGCCCTCGGTGCGCACGGCGTGGTGCGCCTGGCAGAACGGCAGAGGGTCCCCGATGGTCACCACCACAAACGGGCATTCCGAGGCAATTGTATGGAGCGCAGGAGCGGAAGGCGATAACCGCCTGCACGGCTTTGACGGCAACACCGGCAGGGTGGTTTATTCCGGAAGTGGAAGCGGAAATGTAATCGGCAAGGTAAGGCGGTTCCAGAGTCCTGTCCTGGCGGGCGGCCGCATTTACATCGCGGCGGACGGGATTATAAAGGCGTTTGCCAGATAAAAAGAACTTATTGCACGGAACTGGCCGCGGACTGGCCGGTATTCAGCAGGTCTCCATCCGGCAGATTCAGGCGGGGCCTTCTGCTGAAATCCCTGAACTTGTGTTTAAGAATATTGTTGCGGTCCTGGGCAGTGAGATACTGAGTTTCGTTTATTGGCGGGGTAAAGGGCAGCAGCACCAGTTTGGTCCCTTGCATCACCCCCCTGGAGCTATGGACATACTCGAACAGAAAACCATGGCATACCTCGTGAATAAGATTGTCTTTATCCATGCTCTTCATTACGATGTAGCGCCTGTAAGTGTCATCTATTACCCCGGCCCACACCGGAACCGGCATAACCAGCATCGAAAAGACAAATTTCAGATCGTCCATGGTGTTGTAAGAGGTAAAGGCCACAGCTATATCGAAGCTGTTGCCCGGAAGCGTTTTAAGGGTGCGCCTGTAAAGCTGGTTTATCATTGCGGCCTTGCCGGAAGATTTAAACTGTATCTTCTGCCATGAGACCGGAACAAGAGCAATGCCCACCTGTTTTCTCAGGCTGAGCGATGCCTGGGCAATAGTCCGCTTTATCTCTTTATCAGGCTTGCTGCCATCAGTGAATACTGCCACTCTCAAATTCCTTACCGGCAGGTTCTGCGCCTGGAAAGCCTGGGAGCCGGTCATGCCTTTTATAGTGCCTATGGAGCCGCAAGAGCAAAGCAGGCAGAGGACGGCGCAAAATACAATTGCGCGGGTGGGCCGTTTTATTCTCATATGAGCTGCACCCCCACCCTGAACAGGCCCTCTGTTATCTTTCTGCACCACTTCACGGTGCCTTTTCTTGCCCCGTCCCATAAGGCCCTGCCGTACACGTTCAATGCCGTGCCGTCCTCAAGACGCACATGGGTATAAAAGCAGATGCCGGCGTCGCTTAAGTTCAGGGAGATGCCGCTCATGGTGAAATTCCTGGTTTCGCCCTGCTCCTGGATTGAATAGTTATAGGATATGGGCACCGTGACAAGATCTCTCTTGCTGTCTCGCTTTTCCGCCAGCTGTTCGCCTTCGGCCATTTCTTCTCCTTGCAAACGCACGGGCACATCTTCGGCTCCGCAGAGCTCAAGGGCAAAAGACACCCCGGAAGTTTTTTAAAATTGGCTTTAAGTGAGGCTTACAACAAGAGGGTACAAGCAAATTCTATAAAAGACAGGTTAGTTGTCAATGTCAATCAATGCGCACAGACGGCCGGCAATCTTCAGTTATTGCGCTCTTTGAATACCTTGCCGCTTTCATCTTGTTCTGGTAAATTAAGGCCATGATTTTAGGGGTTCCAAAAGAGATAAAGAAAGACGAGTTCAGGGTGGCCATGGCGCCCGAAGCAGTGCGCGAGCTTGCGTCAAAAGGCCATCAGGTGCTGGTTGAGCAAGGCGCCGGAGAGGGCAGCGGCTTCCCGGATACCGGGTATTCACAGGCGGGGGCCTCTGTTGTAAACAGGGCTGCTGTCTTTAACGGCGCGGACCTTATCATCAAGGTAAAAGAGCCGGTAAAGGAAGAGTTTGGATTATTCAGGCAGCGCCAGGCGCTCTTTACGTTCCTGCACCTGGCCCCCAACCCGGAGCTTATTGGCATGCTGCTGGAGAAAAACATTTCAGCCCTTGCATACGAAACCCTCGAGGCGGAAGGCGGGCTGCCGCTTCTGGCCCCGATGAGCGAGATAGCGGGCCGCATGGCCCCGCTGATGGGCATGTTCTACATGCAAAGAAGGTACGGCGGGCGCGGGATATTTCCGCCGGGCGTGGCAGGCGTAAAGCCCGCGGTATGCGTGATAGCGGGCGCCGGGACCGCCGGCACCAATGCAGCCAGGGTTGCCTCGGAACTTGGCATGGAAACACTGGTGCTCAACAAGGGGATGGACAGGCTCAGAAAACTGGATGAGATGTTCATGGGCAAAGTGCGCACTGCCGCCATGACGGAAGGCAATCTTAAAGGCGCTCTCAGGGATGCGGACCTTGCAATCTTCTGCGTACTGGTGCCGGGCGCCAGGACACCGGTGCTTGTAAACAGGGACTTGTTAAGGACAATGAAAAAAGGCGCCGTGGTGGTGGATATATCGATAGACCAGGGCGGCACGCTTGAAACCTCCAGGCCTACTACGCATGAAGACCCCGTATATGTAGCGGAGGGCGTTGTGCATTATTGCGTGGCCAATATGCCGGGTGCGTATCCGCGCACATCCACCATAGCCCTGTCCGACACAACCCTGCCCTATATCACTATGCTTGCTGACAAAGGTGTGGAAGCGGCCGTGGTCAACTCTACCCCGCTGCGGACGGCCCTGAACATATACCGGGGACGGGTGGTGCATCCGGCGCTTGCTCATTCCCTGGGCACCGCGCCGGCCAGCATAGACGAGTTAATGTCCGCAAAGCCTGCCAGCTGATTATTTCAGAGGCGCAAGAGAGTCGGCCGGCACCCAATAAGGGCCGTTCCGGCCGGGCAGTTTTATCTCGATCATCTTCAGTTTGATGGATCTTTCGATCACCTGTATTGTAGTCTTGCCGTCCAACCTTACAGCACGCCCGTCTTTAATAAAAGCCGCAAGCCGTTTCTCATTGCCATTCTTTTCATACCCCGTGGCCAGCGTCAGATTTTCGGGAGTAGAGCCTGCCAGGAACCCCTTCCTGGTGATATAAGCGCTGCTGCATCCTCAGGCCGGGGCGCTGCGCTGAAGAACAGGCAGAAGCAGCGATAACGCCAAAACCAGAAAAAAAATTGAAAATTGCCGTTTCCTCATTTTTGTCCTACTGCATTGAAAGCCAGTCTTTGGCATCTTCTATGGAATCGAAAGTGGCAATCTGCCTGCCCGTAAATGCGGCAACCGCCTTGAAGACTACTTCCTTCAGTCCGCTTATGCCAACCACAGCGGCCGCTTTCACGTAAGGCTTGTTCTGGCTGGCAAACTCCTTTATTGCCGAAGTGGCTTCCTTGTTGAAGTGAATGCCTCTTACATCCGTAAGAGTAAGAAGAGACTCGGGCGGCTGTGCCGAGATTATTGGTTTTGCCTTCTGGATCATATCCATAACAACATCCGGCCCGCCGTTCTTGCAGTCCAGAAGCAGTATCCGCTTGCCCCTGTGCTCAATAAAAACGACCAGCTCCCCTCCGCTCATTCGAAAATCCCCCTTATCTCCCAGCCCAGTTTGCCCTCCACCAGTTTCTTGTAGAACTTGCGGGGCAGAAAGGCGTTTTTGTGCATCTCGTCATCATACAGCTTTGTTTCTATGCTGAATGGCTGGCGCACCTCCCTTGGGTCCAGAGAGACGGATCCTATGGAAAAGCTCCACCAGTAGCCCGGATATGTGGCTATGGCGGCGGTATAAAGATCGACTACCGGGAAGGCCCTTGAGAGTATGTTCTGCACTTTTACAACCGTGTCCCGGTGAAAAATTATGGACTCCGAATGGGTCACGAACATGCCGGTGTCCTTCAGGCAGTTTCTTACCGCGGCAAAGAACTCCTTGGTGTACAGCGTGCGGGCAAACCCTATGATGTCCGTGGAGTCCACTATTATTGCGTCTATGTCCTTGGCGGGCAGCATCTTCACGAACTCCGCCCCGTCCATGCACTTAATCTCCACCCGCGGGTCCTTGTTGCCGGAGGCCACCTGGGGGAAAAATTTTTCGCTTACCTTTATGACTTCTTCGTCTATCTCGATGAACCAGACCTTCTCTATGCTCTTGTGTTTAAGGACCTCCCTTACAACCCCGCCGTCGCCTCCGCCTATCACCACAACCTTTTTCGGGTTTGGCTGGGCATGCAGCAACACATGGGCAAGCATCTCATGGTAGAAGAACTCGTCGGCCTCGGTAAGCTGAACAACGTTATCCAGCAGCAGCATCTTCCCGAAATCCGCGTTTTCAACCACCATGATGTCCTGGAAGCGGCTTTTGCCCTTGTACAATATATTTTCCACGTCATACCCCGTCTGCACGGGTACGTAAGGCGCGTTCTCGTAAAATTTGATCATTTCAGGTTTTTCCCCTCCCCTCTTTAAACAAGGAGTGTATCGGGCATCGAGAACCCGTTAAACTCCGATGCGTAAGAAAGTGTATAGGCCCCGCAGGAAAGTATAAGTATGATGTCCCCCACGGAAGGCTCCGGCAGCTCCACATTCTGGTCTATCACGTCCATGCTGTCACAGCTTGGCCCGGCAATTGTCCAATGCTTCCTGTGCACCCCGGCCTTCCTGTTGTCCTCAACTATATAGCTGTATTTGATCCCGCCGATGCTCTCCATAAGTCCGTTGAAAACGCCCACGTCTATATGGAGCCAGTCCTCATCGGCCCTCTTGGATTTCCCTATCACGGAAGTTACGTACATCCCGGCATCGCCCACTACCGCCCTGCCTGGCTCTATGAATATCTCCGGGCCGTCCCCGCCAGGCGGGAAATTCTCCTTGATAAGCTTGTCTATGTTCTTCTCTATTTCCTCGATGCCAACCACGCTTTTTGTATAGCTTACGGGGTATCCGCCGCCTATGTCGATCATGCGGAACTTCAATCCTTTCCTGGCGCAGATGTCCCAGAGTATGCGGGCCTTGTAGATGGCGTTGTCCCAGTTATACACATTTGTACATTGGGAGCCTACATGGAATGTGATGCCGCACGGGTCCAGCCCCTTCTGTTTGGCATAGGTAACAAGGTCGACCGCTTCCTCCACCTCCACCCCGAATTTCTTGCTCAGTGGCCATTCACTGCCTTCGTTTGGAACGGACAGCCTGACGTAAACACTGGCCCCCGGCACAAAACGGGCTATCTTGTCCACCTCTTCCATGGAATCAAATGCGTAATACTGCACGCCGTATTTGGCGGCGGCCTTCAGGAACTTGAACGTCTTTATCGGGTTGCTGGTTATTATCCTGTCCGGCTTTACACCCGCTTTTGCGCAGAGGGCCAGTTCGCCGTCGGAGGCAATCTCGAAACCCGCGCCCAGTTTGGCAAGCAGTTTTATCACCAGGGGCGATGGATTGGCCTTAACGGCATAAAAGACCCTGGAGTTGGCAATATTGGAGCCTATTACCTCCATCTTCTTTTCTATATGCTCTTTGTCCAGAAGCAGCGCCGGGGTCTGAAGTTTCGGCTTGTCTATCGCGGTAAGGAATTTAAGCAGCGTGGTCTTGGAAATCAGCTTTCTGTGATGCGGCTCTATCCTGAATATCTTTGTAGAAGGCTTAGACGGCTTTGCCAAATAATCATTCCTCCCTAAGCAGTAATAAATCCAGTGAAAAATAGATTATAAAATGCTGACAGCCCTTTTATCAAACACAATAACCGGTTGCAATAGCCGGAGATTGCTGAATTTCTAATTTCGGGATGTTTCGGTAACAGGCTTGGCATCGGGAATTGCTGATGCGGGCAGTTCAGGCTTTCGCGTCAGGGTACGCCTGCGGAATGGGCTCCAGAGCAGCCTAAGGATGTCTGCCGTTTTCATGTGCCGTCCGAACTTGCGCAGCAGCTTGAAAGTCTGGACCGGACGCAGGAAGAGCCTATGGGCAAAAAGCATAAGGTACCCTTTACGGCGGGTCCGGTTCACCACCTCATTCGGAAGGACCATAGGGTCAATGTCTGCGCACTTAAAAAACTTGTGCCAGTCACGCGCGTCGTCGATTATACCCCGCTCAACGTACTCCTTCCAAAGCGGCGTGCCGCGGTAGGCGGAAAGCCTGTTGAAGCCAAAAGTGTCCAGCTTAAGGCGGGCCGCGAAGCGGAAGCTCTCTAAAATATCAGCCTCCGTCTCTCCCGGAGAACCTACCAGAAAAAAACCGTGAATGGTTCCGATTCCATGGCGCTTGGCCTCGCTGACCGCATGCTCGATCTGTTCAAGCGTTTGCTTTTTCCCAAGGCGATCGAGCACTTTCTGGGTGCCGGCCTCCACTCCGAAGGCAAGGAAGTTGCAGTTGGCTTTCGCCATGATCGGGAACTGGTCGATGGCAACCGAGTCTACCCTGCCCTCGCAGCCCCAGTGGAACTGGAGCCCGCGGGCGATGATCCCCTGGCAAATCTCGTTGATGCGCTTGCGATTCAACAAAAAATGGTTGTCGGTGAGATAGATCGAGCGATAGCCGGCGTCGCTCAGTTGCTGCATCTCGCCCAACACACGCCCGGGGGAGCGGGAGCGCCACTTGCCATCTGCGGTGGGGATATCGCAGTAAACACATTGATAGGGACAGCCGCGCGAAGTCTGCATGGTGCAAAACCGGTCCAGGGAAAGGACTGCCGGAACGTCAAGCGGCATGGACTCTATGTAGTCGATCGGAAGGCTTGTGCGGTCGGGATAAGGAAACTGATCGAGATCATCAATCAGCGGACGTGGTTCGTTCTCTACTATCTGGCCCCCGGAGCGCCAGGCCAGGCCCCGGACCCTCCCGGGATCGTTCAGGTTCTCAAGGAAGTCCGGGAAGAATTCCTCACCCTCGCCTTTGCAGACATAGTCCGCGCAAGGGCAGTCTGCAAGAATCTCTTTCGCGTTTATGGTTGCAAAGACGCCGCCAAGGATGACAGGCGTGCCAGGGGCCGCCTTCTTCAGCCGGAGCGCCATGTTGCGGGTGGCAGGATAGGCAGTTGCCGACAGAAATGAGAGAGCGATGACATCCGGCCTTTCTTCACAGACAGCCTCTGCGATGTGTTCCTCTTTCATCCGGGGGTGGCATGTGTCGAACATCCGGACATCGTGGCCATGCTCGCGTATGACCGGAGCCAGGGTCTCTATACCAAGCGGAGGAAACGCCATCACCTGCACTCGTCCCTGATCGAACCGCGACCCCACAAGCCCTGGAGGAAGCAGCCTATAGTAGTCTTCATCACGGACATAGACCAGAAACACCTTCATGCTTTCCCCCCGTAAAACGAACAGACTATGATACCAAGGATTCAGGAAAATAGGATGACTATTTTTGGAGAAATTCGCCCTGAATTGCAGCTTTGGACTGTAATTGGGTTCCTGTGAGTAATTGCAGAGAGCTCCCGTGAGAACATAACATGAAAGCTCCGCTTACTGAAAATGCCATATGCAAATCCTGCAATGGGTTGCCTGGCAGAACAGCTCAGGGGCATTCAGGCAGAAAACCCACGGCAAGCTCATTTCGCCTTTTTCTTTTCGGTAAGAATTCTCTTTATGTTGGAGCGCACTACGTCCGGAAGGTTTTTGTTCTTGTCCATAAGCTGAAGGTCCTTGGGTTTTATGTAAGGCAAAAAACCAATTGCAATCCCCGCCGGGGTCTTGGCGTTGGACACCAGGTTATACATAACCGCGTAGTTTTTTACCCATTCCCTGTTCCTGGCTATCATTCTCAGGGCATCATCCGGCACTGTGCGGGAACGGGCCGCCGCCTCTACCTCGCCAACTGTTATCTTTGGGTTTGAAAGCACGCCCACCACCACCTGCTTGGTGGTCTCCCTGATGAGGATGCTCCGCACCTCCTTATTGCCCTTCATGGAAACCCTGATCTTCTCTCCCATGCTCATTTTTTTAATCCTGGTGGCCAGCCGCTCCTGGCGGACATCCTCGGGCTGGGCGGCCTTCTGCTGCTCCCAGTTTTTCCTTACGGTCTCCAGTTCGGCCGTCTTCCTGGGCGGCAGGCCCAGGCGCCCGGCCACCTCGTTCATTATCTGTCCGGGGCAATTAGCGTGCGAATAAATAAGCCTTAATATGACAGGGTTGTCCCTGTTTAACTCCAGCACCTCCCTGAATATGTCCTGGTCTTCGGCCTCATCCAGCAGCAGTTCAAGCACCTCAACCGAAAGGCTGTCAAGCTCCGGCACGATATCTGGCAGCATATTATGGCTTTGCGGCAGATCGCCTGCTTTTTGCGGTGCTTGCGGCGTCTCTTTACCGTCCATTAAAAACCTTTCCTCATATACAGGAAATATTCTACATTGCCCTTCTTCAGCCCTTCAACCGGGCTTTGGACGGAGCCTGTTACATTAAATCCCGTTTCCGATGCAAAAGCCGCTACGGAGCCCAGCACGGCGTCTCTTACGGCCTGGTCCTTTACCACGCCGCCTTTGCCCACGTCCCTGCGCCCCGCCTCGAACTGGGGTTTTACAAGCGCAATTACCTCGCCGCCAGGCTTGATAAAAGCAGCAACAGGCGGAAGCACAAGCCTCAGGGATATGAACGAGACGTCTATAACGGCCATATCCAGCTCTTCCGGTATCCGCTGCCTTTCCAGATGCCTGATGTTGGTCCTTTCAAGCACTTCAACGCGGGGGTCGTTGCGGAGGGAGATATGGAGCTGGCCATGGCCCACGTCCACGCAATAAACCTTTCTGGCGCCCCGGCGCAGCATATAGTCCGTAAACCCTCCGGTGGAAGCCCCCACATCCATTACCGCCTTGCCCTCAAAAGAAAGGCCAAAATGAGAGGCCGCGCCTTCAAGCTTCAATGCCCCCCTGCCCACATATGCCGGGCCCCGCTCTTTCAGCGACACGGCCGCGTCCTGCCCTATCTGGGCACCCGCCTTGGAAACCGGCATGCCGTCCACCAGCACCATCCCGGCAAGCACCATAGACGCCGCCTTCTGCCTGCTTTCGGCAAGCCCGCGCTCAAAAACCACTATATCCAGGCGCTTTTTTATGCTTCCGCTCACAGAACCTCCGTTAAACCTTGTTTATACTATCCCTGGGAATTGCTTCCGGTCAATTCCCGGCGCTTAATAAATTTGCCCAGGATTGTTATTGACCGCAAGAAAATGGGCAACTGGAAGGTAACGGAAGCAACTTGGGCAATCGCAGCCTGCTGGAAAAAGAGGCCTTTTTAAGGCGGAAAAACGGCGAAGGCCGTCCGCTCGTTATCACTATTGACGCGGAACTGGCGGCAGCCGCCCTGCAAGATTACTCTGTGCTTGGGGCTGGCATCCTCATAGACAAGGAACACCACGTGTCCGTTGGGCAAACGGTATACGTCTCCTGCGAGCACCCGGCCTTCCAGTGCACGGCAAAAATAATATGGACCACCGGACAGCGCGCCGGGGTTTCCCTGTACAAGGCGGTGCAGGGCGAGATATCCCTCTTTGGCGTCCCGGACATTTTCATCGGGCTTTGCTCGGCCGGCCAGACCGGCGTGCTGGAATTCACGGAAGGCCCGGCGGTTAAAAAAATATACCTGCAACAGGGCGAGATCGTCTTTTCAGCCTCTAATGACCCATACGACAGCCTTGGGGACATGCTCCTTCGGGAAGGCAGGATCAACCGGCAGCAGCATGAAAAATCCATAGAACTGCTGAAAGAGACCGGCAGGAAGCAGGGCGAAATCCTGGTGGAAATGGGATGCCTTGCCCCTGAGGTGATGATTTCCTCCGTTTGCAGGCAACTGGAGGAGATTTGCCTGGGCGCCTTTGCCTTCAAGTACGGCTCATTCAGGTTTTACCATGGCCTGCCCCCCGAAAACCGGATCAGGCTGAAAATTTCCGCCCCGGAACTGATATACAGGGGGATCAAAAGAATGGCCCCGCAGGATAAAAACCTGGAGAGCGATATCCGGGCGGACTGGGTTATTGCGCCATGCCCTTATCCGCTAAACCTGTTTCAGGACATGAAGTTGCCAGTGGAGGACCGGAAGATAATAGCGCTGGCCGACGGAAGACGGAGCCTGCGGGACATCCTTAAGGCCTCAGAGCTACCGGAGAGGCGGACGCTTGAGACCATCTACGCCCTTCTGTACACGAACGTGCTGCGGGTGGAAGCTCCTGAAAGCGCGGCCTCAGCTTATTCCGCCGAAGCACCGGCCTTTGAGTCCGGCGCCGATGAAGACGTAAACCAGACAGGACCGGAAATTTCCAGGAAACAGGTGGCCCGGATAAACGAAATGCACAGCCTGGCAGCCAGGCACAACCATTACGAAACACTTGGGCTTTATAACAGGAGGGCAGGGCCGGCCGAGATAAAAAAAGCGTATTACAGGGCCGCCATGGAATTCCACCCGGACAGGAATTTTTACCTCCCGGCAGAGCTTACCGGCAAGCTGAATGAAATCTTCGCCGCTATCTCAGCCGCATATGCCACGTTAAGCGACCCCGTCAAGCGCATGAATTACGATGCCTCACTGCGGCAGGGGACTTCCGTAAAACTTGCGCCGGACCCCAAATCCGCCGAGGAGAACTTCAACCATGGCAAGGCCTGTTACCTGAACAGGGACTTCAAAAAGGCCGGGTTGTTCTTCGCGATAGCCATGGGGCTGGACGCCAGGAAACCGGAATACCTGCTGTATTACGGCTCCACTTTAAGGCGGCTGGGCAAGGACAAGGAAGCGATAAGGATATTGCACAGGGCGCTCTCGTTAAACCGGGAGAGTACGGCCATCCTGGCGGAAGTGGGGCTGGTTTACCTGAAGCTGGGCCTGCCGGAGCGCGCCGAACACTACCTGAAACAGGCCCTCCGGAAAGACCCCTCCAACCGGGAGGTAGTAAACGCGCTGCTGATGATAAAAAGCGGCAGAACATGAAAGCCCGGATGCGAAGCGGCGCGTTCGTAACGGCACTGTTCATTGCAGCAGCGGCGGCGGTATTTGCGCCTGCATTCTGTTTTGCGTTCACCCTGCCGGCCAATCTTGGCAAGGTGATATACAGCTGGAATGCAAATAGCCCCCGCATCATATACGTTATAGGGACAAGCCACAAGGACGCCGTTGCAATGAAAGACGGCCCGGATACCGTAAAGGCCCAGGCGGAGGTCTATAAGATAGGGCAGTACCTGGCACAATCCGGCGTCCATCTGTTATTGCCGGAAGGTTTTTTCCAATTGAGCGGAACTGCTTTAAATGAAAAAATTGCGTCGCCTGCAAAAACCCCGGCACAGGCACAGGCGATGGATACAGGCAAAAACCTGCCCGGCAAAACCATCGCAAAATTTGTTTTGAACCCTGATGTTTATGTAAATGCGGAGATGCTCATTGAAAAACACCTCGGTTTCATCCTGGCGCAGGTGGAAGACCTTGACCTGTACAAGAAAGAGCTTGGTATATTGGAACAAAGCGGCCAGCCAGATTATTTCACAATGCTGAACCTGCAATACCTCCAGCGCATGCGCACCGCCTGCATGCTTCAAAAGGCCCCGGAGGTAACGGATAAAGACTGCTCGGACGGCCTCATAAAAACAAATGGCGCCATAATGACGGTGGGGCTGGCACATCTGAAGGAGCTTATCGGATTCCTTGAAAAGGGACGTATAAATATAGAAGCCCCGCTCTTTGCGCCGGCGGATTACCGGGATTATTCGGCGGGCCTGAACGTATCCAGGCTGGGCTACGGCGTGGTGGTGATTGTCCCTGCGGGCCTCGCATCAGACCGGGCAGTATTGCAGGCAACTGGCCTGGCCGCTTTAAATAAATAAGGGGCGGGGTTTAACCTTTTTTAAAACCCGTTTCTGCGCCTGAAGTCCGGATCGAATGTATTGAGGAACCCGGCCACTTCATAAACCGGCAGCTGCCCCGGCGCTGCGGCGTTGGCGATGAAGGCATAGGTTATCAGGGACCCGATCATCGGATTTACTATCCTGGAGATAAGCCCGATCTCGCCCATCGAGATCGTGATAAGCCCCTTGTCCCTGTTGGCGATGGTGAAAGCAATAAGCCTGGACAGGTCCTCCCTGTTCTGCGCCTTTGCGGCAATCTTTACAATGTCCGCTGATGCGTGCAGCCCGGCCCTGAGGATTTTGCGGAGCTCGTTATCAGAAGGCGTCTGGACAAAATCGTGAAACGAGGCTATCAGCAGTTTGCCTTTTTTCTTGCAAAGCTCATTCACCCTGGCCAGCAGCTTCCCGGAGCTTATCTCCACGTCCATGCAATCGGCAACGGGAGCAACATATTCAAAAAGCCGGTATCTGTCTTCGTCCTCTAGCCGGACTGCGCCGCCCTCATCCGTGGACCTTATGGTGGCCAATACCGGCTTTCCGTATCTGCGCTTCAGCCCGTCTATAAAACCGCGGGCGTCCGCGCGCGCATCCTCCGGCAGCATGTCTATGCGCACCTCGAAAAGATCTATCTCATCCAGCAGGCCGGCCGGCACATCCACGCGCCCTGATATCGTAGCGGCCACCGCGGGCCTTTGTCCCAGTATTAAATTGCCCAGTTTCAACATGATTAACGAAGGGCGGATTTTCGCACCCAAACGTCAGAGTCTAGCAAAGAAAATTCCAAAAAGTCAAAACGCGATTGACAACATATGGAATTCTGGTAAGTTTTAATTGCAGCCCGAAGACGTTTTCAAGCAAATACCGCCATTTTTCAATGCGTCTCCCCATGGTGGGCCAAAAAGGAGGAAACCATGAAACTTTACAGGATAATTGCACTGGCCTCTGCACTGGTGCTGCTTACGGCTTTCGGCGCCGCGGCGCAAATGACCCCAATGGGCACAACCACACCCAATGTAAACGCGCCGTTGGAACGGGCAAGCGACATAATAGGAGCGGATGTTGAAAATCCGCAGGGCGAATCACTTGGCACAGTTAAAGACATCGTGATCGACCACGATACAGGCCAGATCGCGTATGCGGTTATAACGGGCGTGTCCGGGGCCAAAAACAAACTGTTCGCGGTGCCGTGGAAGGCCCTGAAGACCGGCACTACGGCCACTACGCTGTCTTTGGACATTTCCAAAAGCAAACTGGAAAAAGCTCCCAGTTTCAATGAAAACGAAAAATGGCCCGATATGGCAAGCAGGACCTACGGAACAAAGATATTCAAGTACTACGGCCTGGCGCCTTACTGGGAGGAAAAATCCATGGAAAAATCTTCCCCGGAAGAGGAAAATGAAGAGAATTACTAAGGCCAGGGGAAACAAAGCAGAGTAAGCGCCCACCCGGATTGCCGGACAGCACGACTGCCCGGCAATTTGTTTTAGCTCTGCGTATTTCTGCGGGTATAGGACGGACCGAATTGCCACAGTGCCATACCGGGCGAAAGCGGCGCCTGGTGGTTAGTTTCTGGCACTGCCCACCGGGCAAATGGGCTGAACCGTTCGCTTCCCCAGGGTAAGGCAAACCAAACAGCCAATAAAATGGGCCTTGTTTTACACAAGGAATCCTGAAGAACCTTGTTTTATAGACACCCATGGGCATGCCCGTGGTACTCTGCCGTGGTATTAGAACCTGGGGGGCTAGTAGTTTTTCCTGAGTTCCATCAGGACAAGCTTGGCAACGCCCTTCAGGGTCTCAAACACGCCATTGCCCTTGGTGGCCACAGCCTCAAACCACGTGATGCCATCCGGGTTTACCGCCCTGTTTAATTCCTCCAGGGCCACTGCATTGGGAAGGTCGCGCTTGTTGTACTGGATTACAAAAGGCAGCTTGGAAAGCTCATATCCCTGCTCCTGAAGATTAAGGGTAAGGTCCTCAACGCTCTCGATATTTGCGTCCATGCGCTCCACCTGGCTGTCCGCCACAAACACCACCCCGTCAACGCCCTTCAGGATAAGCTTGCGGGAGGCCGCGTAAAAAACCTGCCCCGGAACGGTATACAGATGAAAACGCACCTTGAAGCCCCTAATGTCGCCAAGGGCAAGGGGCAGAAAATCGAAGAAGAGCGTCCGTTCCGTCTCGGTGGCCAGCGATATAAGCTTGCCCTTCTGGTCCGGGTTGGTCTTGCGGTAAATATGCTGGAGATTGGTGGTCTTGCCGCAAAGGCCCGGGCCGTAGTAAACGATCTTGCAGTTGATCTCACGCGAGGAGTAATTTATGAAAGACACGCCGTTTCCTTACCTGAACAGGTTGTCTATGTCCTCGTCCGTTATCTCGGCAAAAGGCGAGTCGTCAATTACCTTTTCCTGCTTCTTCGTTTCGGATTTGGACGTGATCTCGTTAAAGATTGCCGCCAGGGCCTCCGTGCTCTTTTTTACCCGGAGCCTGACCAGCCCTATCGAGGAGCGGTTGTCGAATATCACCACAAGGATTATCCTGTGGCCGATCAAGGATATATGTATGTTGTCTTTCTCGCCTTCGTGGAAAAGTATGGAGAATTCCTTTTCGCCCAGCAGCCGCGCTATGCCCCCCGTTGCGGCTATGTTTCCGGCCGTAAGGGAGGCAAGCGAGGTGGTATCTATCTCGGAAGAATCTCCGGCTGAGGCCACAAGCTGGCCGTTCTTGTCCACAAGAAAGACCACTTTGGCATTGGCCTGGTGATAGAGCTTTTTAAGCTCCTCATCAATGCGCCGGAACTCGGCTTCATACATTACCAGGTCAAAATCAGGCATGTCCCTTGTCTATTCCGCGGCGTCTTCCTTCAGCAGCCGTTCCCAGTTTTTATCAATCTCCTGCTGCACCCTTTCAAGCAAGGCCTCGTTGCCGGGGGCAAAAAGGTGCTTGAACCTGCCCTGCGGCTTCATGAATTCCGCCACAGGCTTCTTTTCCTTGGGCTTGCTGGTTATCTTCAGCTTGCCGTCTTCCACTTCATAAAGCGGCCAGTAGCAGGTCTCCACGGCAAGCCTTGAAAGCAGTATGGAATCGTCCGTCTGGCTTCTCCAGCCCCTGTTGCACGGAGCTATGATATTCATGAATTTGGGGCCTTTTATCTCATGGGCCTTGCGCACCTTCTTCATAAGGTCCATCCAGTGCGAAGGGCTGGCCTGCGCGGCGTAAGGTATGCCGTGGGCAGCCATTATCTTTGTAAGGTCTTTCCTGGGCTGGAGTTTGCCCGGAATGGCCGAGCCTGCCGGGGAGGTGGTGGTGTCCGCCCCAAGCGGAGTGGCGCTTGAACGCTGGATTCCTGTATTCATGTATGCGCCGTTATCGTAACAGATATAGAGCATGTCGTGCCAGCGCTCCATTGCGCCAGAGAGGCTCTGGAACCCTATATCGTATGTGCCGCCATCGCCGCCGAAGGCTATGAACTTCACGTTCTCCGGCATCTTGCCTCTTTTAAGAAGGGACTTGTACATGGTCTCCACCCCGGCGATTGTGGCCGCGGCGTTTTCAAAGGCAGAGTGTATCCACGGGGTCTTCCAGGCGGTAAGGTCCTGTATGCAGGAGGACACCTCAAGGCAGCCGGTTGCGTTGGAGATGACCACGGGGTACTCGGTTGCAAGCAGCACCATTTTCACAACAGTAGGCGCGCCGCATCCGGAGCACATCCTGTGCCCGTGGCAGAAGATGTCCGGTTTCTTTGAAAGTTCTTTAAGTTTCAGTTCGGTTGCCATTATTCTCTCACCCCTATATAGTCCTTTACCAGCTTTACCGGAGCACCCTTGGCTATCGCGTCCAGCTCCGTAAAGACCTGTTCGGCCTGTTCGGGCATGTAGTCCCTGCCGCCCAGTCCGTATATCTTGTTTATCAGTTTTGGTTTTGCAACGCCGCTGCCGTTACCGGTTACCTGATACAGCGCGGAGCTTATCTCCATGAACATCGGCCCGTAGCCGCCGTATGAGTCCGCCCTGTCCATCACGCAAACCGCCTTCAGATGCTTTAGCGCGTCCGCAATCTCGGTGTAAGGGAAAGGCCTGAACAGCCTTGGCTTTAAGAGCCCGGCCTTTATCCCCTTGTCCCTGAAAGCGTCCACAACATCCTTGGACGTGCCCGCGGCGGAATTCATAACAACCATGCCGATCTCCGCGTCCTCCAGCCTGTAGCTCTCGAATAGCCCGTAGCGCCTGCCGGAGAGCTTGTAGAAGTCCTCCGCAACATCCAGCACAACCTTCTTCACGCGCCCCATGATCTCGTGCTGGAGCCTCTTGAACTCCATATAGAGGTCCGTAAGTATCAGCGGGCCGTAGCTCTTGGGATGCTCCAGGTCCAGAAGCGGGTTCACGTTCACGAACTCGCCTATGAAGTCTTTTACCTGCTTGTCTTCCAGGTACTCTATTCTCTCTATGGAATGGCTTATTATAAAGCCGTCCATGCAGACCATCACGGGCAGCCTCAGGTCCTTGTGCTCGCCTATCCTGAAGGCCTGTACGGTGTTATCGTAGGCCTCCTGGGCGTTCTCGCTCCAAAGCTGTATCCACCCGGTGTCCCTTGCGCCCATGCCGTCTGAGTGGTCCCCGTGTATGTTAAGCGGGGCCGAAAGCGCCCTGTTTACAAGCGGCATTATTATGGGAAGATTGGTTGCCGACGCGATGTGCAGCATCTCCCACATCAGGGCAAGCCCCTGGGAAGACGTGGCCGTAACAACGCGCCCGCCCGCTGCGGAAGCGCCTATGGCGGCAGACATGGAGGAGTGCTCGCTCTCGGCGTTTATCAGCTCGGTGTCCACCTGGCCGTTAGACACATAGCTTGCAAACCTCTGCACTATATCGGTCTGGGGAGTTATGGGATAAAGGGAGCAGACATCCGGGTTAGCCTGCCTGAGGGCGTTTGCTACTGCTTCGTTTCCGGTTACAGCCGCTATCTTGCCCATTATTTGCCCTCCGGTTCCATTACTATGGCCTTCTGGCCCTTCTTGCCGGGGCACTCGCGCGCGCACACGCCGCAGCCCTTGCAAAAGTCGTAGTCGAAGCCGGTCATTTTCCCTTCAACAACCTTCACGGCCATGTCCGGGCAGTAGAGCCAGCAGAAAAGGCACTGTATGCAGTTTTCCTCTATCCAGCGGGGCCGGAAACTTCTCCACGAGCCGGTCTTGAATTTTTCGGAACTGCCGGCCTCCAGCACTACCGCGCCGGGCACAAGTTCCTTCCATTTCTTCATCCTTCCCTGACCTCCTTGTATCCCCTGTCAACGGCCTTCAAATTGCCGGTGATTATCTTTTCGGAGAACTTTTTGCCAAAGCTCTTTTTCACCTCGTCCAGCATATGCTCAAGCGTTACGAGGCCCGTTATCTTCCCTATGGCCCCAAGCATGGGGGAGTTTGGAAGCGCCCTGCCTATCTCATCCAGGGCTATCTTGGTGGCGTCCACCGTAAATACCCTCTGCCCTGGCTTCACCTTCATGGCCTTCCTTATATCGGCCGGGTCTTTGGACGTGTTTATGACAAAAAAGGCGTCTTCCGTTGCGCCTTCCGTTACGTCCATGGCGTCCAGAAGGCTGGCATCCACCACGCTGACCACCTTGGGATGGGTAACGGGGCAGTGCATCCTCAGTTCCTTGTCGCTGATCCGGTTATATGCCTTGAGGGGCGCGCCAGCCCTCTCCGGCCCGTATTCAGGAAAAGCCTGCACGTACCTGCCGCCGCTAAGGCATGCATCCGCAAGCACCTTGGCCGCAGTGACCGTGCCCTGCCCGCCTCTGCCGTGCCATCTCATCTCCAGGGTTTCAGCCATATAGAAGTCCTCCAGAAAAATAATCTTTTTATTTTAAGCCATGTTTCGCGGCTATTTCAAACAGGCCCCGTAAGAGAAATATAATGCCATAACCCGGCCCAATTTGCACCTGTTTTTGCCTGTGCTGCACGAATTGCCGGAGGCCGCTGGCTGGCATGGCCACCTTCTTGGGGTAATCCTTTTTAAACTGAACCTTACAACTGGTTGTTTTTTAAGCTTTTATAGTTTCGGCTGTTCATTATGTTCAAAGAAAGTGGCCTTTCAGTTTTTAAAGTCCTTAGTCCATACCGGCATTTCCGGAATTCTGTTATAATGCCGCTGGCCTGGAGTAAGATATTAAATAACGGAATATAAAGGATAATAATGGAATACACCGACGCGCAGGTGCTGACAATCGCAAAAAAACAGAAGGTATTGCTGTGGCTGATACTTGCCTCGATAGCTATTTTATTCGCGCGCATCCTGGGCATTGGGCATGTAATATGGTCCCTTATGCAGTTATCCATCAATATCATCAACCTTGTTTTTATCTACCAGCTGGCCACGGCGCTTAACTTGAGGACCGGGTTGGTATGGGGCGTTGTAGTTGCGATGCTTGTCCCGATCGTAAATATCATTTTGCTGCTGGCCGTCAACGGCAAGGCCACCGGCATTATAAGGGGCAAAGGAATTAAAGTGGGGCTGATGGGGGCTGACAAGGCCCAGCTTATAAAACTGGGCGCCGGCCACCAGACAATCGAAAACGGCTAAACGAACTGATTGAAGCTCTTATCCGCCCGATCTTTTAGGCGCAAACCCCATCCCGCTTAATTCCACAATTATCTTATCGCGGTGATCGCCCTGGATTTCAAGGGATTCATCCTTTACCGTGCCGCCTGTGCCCAGCCTGGATTTAAGCTGCTTTAAAAGCTCGTCCATTTTCCCCATAGGCATACGAAGGCCGTCTATTACGGTGACCGTTTTCCCGCCCCTGCCTTTTCTCTCCAGCCGAACGGTCATTTTCTTCTGCGCGGCGGGCAGGCCTGCCCGAGGAGTCTTCTGCACGGATTTTTCTTTCCCAGGGAGGGGGTTGTCAGTGGAAAATACCAACCTTGATTTATCGTCAGGCATCCATCATTTTAACATCAGCCGGCATCCACTTGACTGTCCGGCTGTCCTGGAATAGCTTTTAATCAGAAGATTATTCTTTCCAAAGGAGGCAAATATGGCAGCCGTAGCCACGAAAATAAAAAAGATAGGGATAATAGGTTCAGGCCATATCGGCGGTAATCTGGGATTGCTGCTTGGGAAGGCCGGTTACGAGATTTTCTACAGTTCCAGGCACCCGGAAAAATTAAAGGGGCTTGCCACCGCCACAGGGACCAAGGCACGGGCTGGCAGCGTGCCGGAGGCAATCGAATCTGCAGACGTGGTCATCTTATCCGTGCCGCTAAAAGCCATACCCGAACTGGATGAAAATACAAAAAACGCACTGAAGGGCAAAATAGTGATAGACACTTCAAACCCTTACCCGGAAAGGGACGGGGAGATCGCAAACCAGGCGTTAATGGAACCTGGCGGCATGGGCGTGTTTGTCTCCAAACTGCTGCCCGGGGCAAAGATAGTGCGCGCCTTCAACACTGTTTATTTTGAAGACCTTAAAAAACGGGTGAACCAGTACGGAGAGAAGATCGGCATCCCGATAGCGGGCGATGACGAAGAAGGCGTGAACGCCGCGGTGGAGCTTGTGCAGCACGCGGGGCTGGACCCCGTTGTAGTTGGAGGGCTGAACAAGTCCAAGACGTTCGACGTGGGAACAGCCGTTTATGCAACCAGCGCTTCGGCGCAGGAAATAAGGCAAAAACTGAATTTAAAATAAGGCCAGCCAGAAAAATTTTAATGAAGGCGATCTCGTTAAAGCCCGGCACCACTGCCCTGCAACTCACATCAAGGGACGAGCCTTCCATAGCTGCGCCAGACGAGGTCAAATTGCAGGTGCTGCGGGTTGGCATATGCGGCACGGACCGCGAAGAGGCCGCAGGCGGCCGCGCCATGGCCCCCGCCGGACGGCAGGATTTAATTATCGGCCATGAGATGTTCGGTAAAGTGGTTGAAACAGGCAAAGACGTAAAAAGCGTAAAGGCAGGTGATTTCGCGGTGTTCACAGTGCGCCGCGGCTGCGGGAAATGCCTCCCCTGCCAGATGGACCGCCCTGATATGTGCCGCACAGGCCAATTTATGGAGCGCGGCATCTGGGGGCTGGACGGTTATCAGACTGAATACGTAACGGACAGGGTAAAATATCTTGTTAAGGTGCCCGCTGAAATCGAAAAGGCGGGCGTTCTGCTGGAGCCGCTTTCGGTTGCCGAAAAGGCGATAGAAGAAGCCGTGCGCATCCAGTTCGCCCGCCTGCCGGACGCATATTCAACACCCGAATGGCTGTACGGGAAGAAATGCCTTGTGGCCGGGCTGGGGCCTATAGGCCTTCTGGCCGCGCTTGCGCTGCGGCTGCGGGGGGCAGAGGTTTACGGGCTTGATATCGTGGCCCCGGAAACGGCACGGCCACAATGGATTGAAAAGATCGGCGGGCATTATATAAACGGCCGCAATGCAAATACGGCTTCCGGCAAAACAGGCGGCGGCGCGGGGCAGATGGATATGGTGTTTGAGGCTGCGGGCATCGCCTCACTGGATTTCAGCCTGTTGGACTTTCTGGCCCATGATGGAATTTACGTGCTAACCGGCATCCCCGGCGGCGGCCGCCCACTGCAAATCCCCGGCGCAGAGATGATGCGCAGGCTGGTGCTTTACAATCAGGCAGTTGCAGGCAGCGTTAATGCGGCGCACGGCCACTTCCGGATGGCGGCAAACGACCTGCTTCAGTCCGCCGCCATGTGGGGAGACCACGCTGAAAAGCTAATCACCAACCGCTACAAGGCAGAGGCGTTCAACGATGTTTTTACAAGGCATTCCCCGGACGAGATTAAAGCGGTAATAGAATGGGCGTAATCTTAAACAGGGGCCTAAAACGATGCAGGCCGTGCTTCGGATTCCATCTGCTCTACCTTGTAACCCTTCTGCCTTAACAACGACAGCACGCCCTTGTCCCCAACAAGGTGGGCCGCGCCAACAACCACAAACACCTTCTCCCTGCCGTCCAGGAATTTCTCTATCTTTTCGGCCATCCCCCGGTTCCTGTCCCACAGGAATTTTTTGTAGAATGACGCCATATCAGGATTCTTTTCGATGTCTCCGTAAATAAGCGCGTTTATCCTGGCGGCGTTCCCCACTGCCCAATAGGAAAGCAGTGTTTTCAGCTCGCCCTGCTTTTCGTTAAGCGTGCCAAGCAGCATCGCCTCTTCCTCCTTGCCGGAGAGATTATTAAACAGGTTTATCTGGAAGGCAATGCCCTCAAGCTCAACGATGCGCTTCTTGCCGGCCGCCTCGTCCATGAAGTGCTTGTCTATCCCGTAATTGACCGAAAAGCCTTCCCCCATATCGGACAAGCCTTCTACCATGGAGGCCAGCACCCATGGCCTGAAATATTTTGCCTGGTCCATGGAGACGCCGAACATTTCCAGCCTGGCCTTGGTAAGGGCGTAGGTATGAGCGGAGATGTGGTTTTCTATTGTATCTCCCCCAGGGTACGTGATTCCGCGCAGAATCTCCCTTGTTATGTCCACGGCATTTCTCATGAGCTTGCCGGGGTTCAAATCGGCCTCCACCGCAAGTACGCTGCAGCCATCAAAAGCGTTTTCAATCCCGTCTGGCAGCGGGTAAACGTTGCTTCTGGCCGTATGCACGGAGCCCAGGATATAAACCGTGGTGGTGCCGGAAGAGACCTTCCACATGAAATCCTTGAATTTGCCATGTGTTGGATAAAGCGACTCACGCCTGGAGCCCATCGGGACATAACCCTTGTCCAGAAGTTCCCTGGGAAGCGAGTCCCCCATATATATCTGGCCGTTTGGCCCCACATAGGCGTTGGCGGCCACGGCCTGCTGCGGCAAAGAAATGGCAGCCATCTGCAGAAATACCAGCAGCGCCGGAAAGACCAGAAAAGTAAAACTATGTATTCGTTTTTCCATCATGGAATGCTGCATTATAACAAACCAAAGTTATTCAGGCGCTGTGAGCAAAAAGACATTTCTGTTTACAACCCTTAAAGCTTTGTAATTTTCACCTTCACTATCTTTCTGTCCTCCATTTCAAGGATAAGGAAGCGGAAGTCCTGAAACCGCACCTGCTCCCCCACTTTGGGCAGCCTGCCGAAAAGCCCGAAGACAAAACCGGCTATGGTATGGAAATCCTTGCTGGAAAGCTCCACCCCAACAAGCCCGTTCACCTCGTCAACGCTGGCCGAACCTGCAACAATGAAGGTCCGTTCGTCTATCTTTTCCACCTCGCGCCCGGCCTCAATCTCCTCAAATTCGTCCTTAAGCTCGCCCACAATCTCCTCTACTATGTCCTCAAACGTGATAAGGCCGTCCGTGCCGCCGTACTCGTCCATCACAACGGCTATCTGGAACTTCCTCTTCTGCATTTCGTCCAGTAGTTCGCTTACCATCTTGTTTTCCGGCACAAAATACGCCTCACGCATTATCCCGGTTACCGGGGAGCTTTCGTTTACGGCCCCTTCGGCCAGCTTTATAAGTATGTCCTTCATGTAAAGTATGCCCAGTATCTCGTCTATGCTCTCCCCGATAACTGGATACCTTGAATACCCTTCATCCTTAACCAGGGCCATGGCCTGGGAGATGTCCGACGTGCCGGGGATGGAGACGATCTCGGTCCGCGGCACCATCACCTCGGACACCATCTTGTCCCCGAACTCGAAAACCCTGTGCAGAAGCTCCTTCTCCTCTTCCTCGATTGTCCCGGCTTCCTCGCCTATGGTTATCATCGCCTTTATCTCGTCAACGGTCATATAGGCGGCCAGGGGCTCGCGCTTCAGCCCGAACATCCGGATAATCCAGCTGAAGAAGCTGACAAGCGGCGATATGAATTTCATGTACGCGCGAACCGGCCTGGCAAGGTTCAGCGCAAAGGCGTCGGCGTAGGTAACGGCCAGCGTCTTGGGTATCAGCTCGGAAAATATTACGATCACAAACGTAAGGACAACGGTTATGATTACTATCCCCCTTGGGCCGGGGCCAAACAGGCTTATTGCTATCTGCGTGCCAAGCGAGGTGGCAAGGATGGTAAAGAGCGTGGCCGAGACCACAACGGCGCTGAAGAACCTGTCGTGCTCTTCTAAAATCTCCTTCAGCGTGCGCGCCCTCTTGTCGCCCTTCTCTATCAGTCCCCTTATCCTGAAGCGGTTGGCGGAGATGAAGGACGCCTCGGAACTGGACAGCAGGGCAAGAAGAAAAACGCAAAAAAGAATTACGAATATGGCCAGCGTACTTGGAGGTTCCATATATTAAATGGACTGCATCTTCGCGATCACCGCTTCGGCCACCCTGGAAGTGGATGCGGCCGACGGGTCGTCCGGGGACGGCTTCATGTCGTACGTAACATACTTGCCTTCCTCTATCACGGCGGCTATGGCCTTGCGGAGCCTTCCGGCCTGCTTCTGCTCCCCCAGATGGGTAAGCATCATAACGCCCGACAGCATCATCGCAAAGGGGTTCATCTTGTTCAGGCCCTTGTACTTGGGCGCGCTTCCGTGGGTAGGCTCAAACACCGCGTATTTTTCCCCGATGTTGGCCCCCGGCGCCATCCCAAGCCCGCCTATAAGCCCGGCCCCCAGGTCCGAGACTATGTCCCCGTAAAGATTGGGCAGCACCAGCACATCGTAAAGCTGGGGCTTCTGAACAAGCTGCATACACATATTATCTATTATTCTGTCCTCAAATTCTATATCGGAATACCTGGAGGCCACATCCCGCGCCACCTCAAGAAAAAGCCCGTCGGAGAACTTCATTATGTTGGCCTTGTGGACGGCCGTTACCTTCCTGCGCCCGTTCTTGCGGGCGTACTCGAATGCGAACCTGACGATGCGCTCCGTGCCGTGCACGGTTATGGGCTTTATGCTTATCCCGGCGTCATCGGTTATCGTTTTGCCTGGGAAAAGCCCGTTTATGGTTTTTATGATGCTCAAGGTATCCGGGGCGCCCTTCTGGAACTCGATCCCGGCGTAAAGGTCCTCCGTGTTCTCGCGGACTATCACTATATCTATATTGTCGTAAAGGGATTTTACGCCCTTGAACGTAATGCACGGCCTAAGGCAGGCATACAGGTCCAGCGCCTGGCGCAGTGAAACGTTCACGCTTCTGAACCCCTTGCCAACCGGGGTGGTAACGGGGCCTTTTATGGCTATGCCGTTTTTCTTTATGGATTCTATGACCCTGTCCGGCAGGGGGCTGCCCTCTTTGGCATAAACGTCCTCGCCCGCGTCCTGCACGTCCCATTCAAACTTGAGGCCGGTGGCCTCCAGGACCGCGCGGGTTGCGGCGGCTATCTCCGGGCCTACGCCGTCTCCGGGTATAAGGGTCACCTTGTACATTACAGCGTCACCGTCATTATCTTCCTTGCCGCCTCCGGATGGCTTGCGATAAAACGCAGCTCGTCATCGGTGAGCGGCTTTTGAGTGTGAAGGTTTGCGTACTGCACCAGCTCCAGTATCATCCGGGCCTCGTCGTCGTCCTTGAAGTGGACGCCCAGCTTGTCGTATACGTGCCTGAAGCCTTTTATGCCGCCGTACGCGCCGGTGGTTATCACCCTGCCGGTCTCGGTAAGCTCGGGCTCGCCGCGGCCAACGTCTTCGGGGTCGTACAGCTCATAATTGCGCCTGTCTTTCAAAGCGCCGTCCGCGTGGATGCCGGATTCGTGCGCGAAGGCGTTTGAGCCCACGCCGGGCTGGTTTATGGGAATGGGCAGATTGAATGCCTTGGACGCGTATTTTGCTATCCGCCATGCCATCTTCAGGTCCACGGTATTATGAAGCGGGGCCTTCTCAGCCAGCTTGGTGGAGTATTTCAGGGCCAGTATGGTAGACACCAGATCGCAGTTGCCGCAGCGTTCGCCATAACCGTTTACAGTGGTGTTTATGTAGCTGTCCACGCCAGCCTCTATTGCGCCAAGCGCGCCGGCCACGGACACGGCCTCGGCCATGCCCAGGTCGTTATGGCAGTGCATCTCTATCGGGAATTTTGTAGTCCGGGCCAATTCCCGTATTCTCTCGTAGCTTGTAATGGGGTCGTCCAGCCCAAGCGTGTCGCAGTAACGGAAGCGGTCCGCCCCGGCTTCCTTGCCCGCGTTGATGAAGTCCACAAGTTTGCCCAGTTCGGTCCTGGAGGCGTCCTCCGCGTTTACGCCCACGGTTTTTGCGCCAAGCTGCTTTGCCAGCCTCACCGCCTGCTGGAGGGATTTAAGTATGTCGCCCCATACCATCCTGCCCTGGAACTTGCCCTGTATCATTATCTCCGAAGTGGACATGGAGATATTTATGTGCTTTAAATCCGGGCAGTTCTTGAACGAAAGTTCGATGTCCGACGGCAGCGCCCTGCACCAGCCTTCAAGGTGAAGGTTCTTTATCACACCCTTTTTGGCCAGGTCCAGGTTGGCGTTTATGTAGTGGATTTCGTGCTTGAGCGTGGGAAAGCCAACTTCACTCTGAAAGACGCCCATCTCGTCCAGATAAAGATTGAGCATCGTCTTTGAGAGCTTTGGAAGCAGGATGCGCGAAGTCTGCACCCCGTCCCGGTTGGTTACGTCTATAAGATAGACCTTATTGTCGCCCATGCACGCTCCTTAAGTTCAAAATAAGGATATATTATACCTGAACATACAATTAAGTGCAGGCCGGCGGCGGAGCCTGGAACATTTTGCAAGGTCATCAGATGTGCCCGGCAAGCGCGCCGGAATCAATCCCTTTTTGCGCAATAGCGGCCAGGCTTTCATTGCAGATGTCTTCAATATACGGCAGTTCCCCGATTACAGGGACCGGCGACAACTCTTTCAATACATCCGTATTGGTCTTCTCCGCCACGCCTGCCCCACCCGGATTTGGCGTGTTCATGATTATCCCGGCCACCTCCGCCCCGTGGTCCAGCGCGTACCTGGCCGTAAGCAGCGTATGGTTCAGCGTCCCAAGCCGGTTGGGTGAGACTATTAATATTGGAAGGTTTAGCTCTTTGGCCAGGTCCAGCATGAAGAAATCCTTTTTTACCGGAACAAGCAGCCCGCCCGCGCCCTCCACTATCCCGGCATCGTATTTTTTTAAGAGGGCATCGAACCGCTCTTTAATGACTTCAATGTTTATCTCCTTGCCTTCCTCGCGTGAGGCCACAAGCGGGGCAACCGGCGTGCGGAAGGGATAAGGGACTATCTCCCGGATGTCCTCTTTCATGCCCGCAACTTCCTTTAAGATCATCCCGTCTTCCGGCAGCAGATCGCCGTAGATGCTGGCTTTGCAGCCCGTCTCGATTGGCTTCATGCCGAAGGCTTTTGTCCCGTTGCCCATAAGCAGCCGGATAATAGCGGCGGCGGCTATGGTCTTTCCAACGCCGGTATCAGTGCCCGTTATAAAGAAACCTTTTGCCCTGCCCATAAAAGAACCAGAATTGCCCCTTTCTTTTTATATGTTCCATCCTTTTCAGGATTTCGCTTGTTTTTTACAGCTGCTTAGGCCGGATTTTTTGTTCCGTTTGTTCCATCTGTTTCAATTTCCAAAACCGCTTCAGTCTCTAGTCCGGCCGCCATACAATAAACCGGCAATATATGACATTGTCAATGGGAAGGATGTCCGTGCCCGGGGAACTCATCCCGGCGAAAACCGGTATCCGGCAACTTTGGTCCCGCCACTTTTTATTCATTAAACCGAGCCAGCTTGCTCTCTATTTTTTTCGCGGGCGGTGTTCGTCTACGCGTAGGCCTCGTCTCTGTTGCCATATATTACCGTTTTACCGCGCGGCTCACATGAATACGGCAAACGGCCAACGCCGCGCCACTGGGCAGAAATGGCTAGCCCGGCCGCTACGCCCGCTACCTGCCCGCTTCCCCGGGTACGGCAATTTATAAAAGTATAACTTCAATTCTGTTAAGGATTTTTAAATAACCCTGCTTTCCACCGGAAAAACCTGCCCGGTTATGGAACTGGTCTCAAGCAGGCCGGCAACAATCCTGGCGGCGTCTTCGGGAAAGGACAGCACGCCAAGCATGCTTGCCTGTTTGGCCTTCTCCATCGCCTCGCCCGCCGCTGGGCCCATGCCAGTTGGCAAATAGCCCGGAAGCACCGCGTTCACCCTTATCCCGTATTGCCCCAGTTCCGCCGCCGCGCCAACGGTAAGCCCGATAAGCGCGGCCTTGCTGGCCGAGTATGCAGCCTGGCCTTTTTTGCCCTTCACCCCGGAATAGGAGGAGATGTTTATGATGTGCCCGCCGCCGGAATCGATCAGCAGAGGCAGGCAGGCCCTGATGGTGTTGAAAACCCCTTTAAGGTTTACATCCATTACTTCCTGCCAGTCCGAAACGCTTGTTTTCACCAGAAGCCCGTCCCTGGTAATCCCCGCGCAATTTATAAGGGCATCCAGCCTGCCCCATTTATCTGAAATGAATTTGGCCATTGCCCGCGCATTTTCAAAATCTGAAACATCCGCCCGTACTGCTTCCGCCCTGCCCGGCCATGCCTCTTCAAGCGCACAGGCGCGCTTCTTGTTTTTCAACCAGGAAAACCCCACCTTGCTGCCGTTTCCGGCAAGCAAGTGGACAAGGGCTGCCCCAAAACCTCCCGTCCCGCCGGTCACAAAAACAACCTTTTCCGCCATATGGAAATATAGCACACAGCCGTTATTGATAAGGAATGCGGGAATTTTTATAAAGTTTTAGCTTAGAATAATGCATGCAGCTTGAGCGGGGGCAGATAAAGGGAACGCTGCAATCCCACACGGGTAAGGATTTGAAGTTAAAATTCTTTTTTGCCCTGGCCGCCAGCGCCGTTCTCTTCTGGATAGATATAAATACGCCTCTCAGTTTTCCCGATATGATTCTATATCCCATTCTCCTTATATATGCCTTCTATAATCTTTCCAAAAAACAATCCCTGGCCCTGATGATATTGAATATGGCTTTTATTCTTACCGGCCTTTTCATCTCGCATGCAGACATAAAATTTACACTTGCCGCCGCGCACAGGGGGTTGATAATCGGCAGCTCCTGGGCGGCCTATTTCCTGGTTTGGCAAGGCCGGGCGCGCGACGGCAAACTGAAGGAACTGGAAGATGCCAGGGAGGCGCTTGAGAAATCGGAGCGGCATTACCACACGCTGTTCGACACCATGGTGCAGGGCGTTGTTTACCGGGATGCCAACGGAAAAGTCTTATCTATAAACCCTGCCGCTAAAAAAATCCTGGGTTCGGCCCCGGCCAAACTTACAACCGGGAGCATGGATTTGATTGAAATGGAGGCGGTGGACGAGGACGGCGTGCCTCTGAAATCCGAGGACCACCCGTATGCAGTGGCCAGGCGCACCGGCCGCCCCGTATACAATTTTATACTGGGATTTATTAATGCTGAGGAGCAGGCCCGCCGCTGGGTAAATGTTTCCGCCGTGCCTCTTTTCCGGCCTGGTGAAAACACGCCGTACCAGATTTATACGATATTCCAGGACATAACGGAACGGAAAACGGCTAACGACCAGATAACCGGGCTGAATAAAGCCCTGGCCCGCAAGATACATGAAGTGGAAGCCATTATAAAAACAGCCCCTATCGGCATTGCCATATCTTATGACCCGGATTGCACGCACATGGAGGCAAACCCCTACTTCTCCAGGCTGCTGTCGCTGCCTTATGGCCATAACATGTCCAAAACAGCCCCGCAGGGGGAGAGGCCAACAGCATTCAAGATATGCCGGGATGGCCGGGAACTGCCGCCGGAGGAACTCCCGATGCAGACTACCGCTAAACTGGGCGTGCCGGTTGAAAATATGAACCTGGAGGTCCGGCGCAAGGACGGCACTGTACTGGAGATGATGGGCAATACAGCGCCTCTTTTTGATGAGAACGGCAAGCCGCGCGGCGCGGTGGGCGCGTTCCTGGATGTCACCGCAATTAAAAAAGCCGAACAGCAGCTAAAGGATTCGCTGAAAGAAAAGGAAGTGCTCATCAAGGAGCTTTACCATCGCACAAAAAACAATATAAACGTTATCTCAAACCTGCTGCTTATGCAGATGAATTCCATAAAGGACCCGGAACTGCGCCGGGTTTTCCAGGAGGCCCAGGGCAGGATTCACTCCATGTCGCTGGTGCACGAGATGCTTTACAATACCAGGGAGCTTTCCGTGCTGGATTTGAAATCCTACATCGGGGAGCTTGCCGGCTACATCATGTCCGGCAACAAGGAAGCCGGCAACATAAAACTGGGCCTCCAGCTTGAATCCGTGCCGGTTTCGCTATATGCCGCCGTGCCGTGCGGCCTGATAATCAATGAACTTCTTTCAAACGGGATAAAGCACGCCTTCCCGGGCGGCTCAGCCGGTGAGATAACGCTTGCCCTGCGCAAAAACGGGCATGAAGTGGAACTGGCTTACTCGGACAACGGCAGGGGCATGCCTGATGGTTTCAGCATAGAAAAAGCCAGTTCCCTGGGGCTGAAGCTGGTAAACAACCTGGCCAAAAAACAGCTTATGGGCAGCCTTGAAATAAAAAATGATAGCGGGGCCAGGATAACCGTGCGGTTTGACCAGGCCCGCCTGGAAGAAAAAAACGGGGCGTAGCGCTTCCGCCGCGCTCGGGCAATTGATTCTCGTACAGATATTAAGTTATCATTTCATTTCGATGTCTTCAGAACCAGTATATAAAACCCAGATACCCGGAGCGCCGGAGCCCAGGCGCGGCAAGGTGCGCGACGTTTACGACCTTGGGGACAAACTGGTTATCGTGGCTACGGACAGGGTAAGCGCGTTCGACGTTATACTGCCGGACGCCATCCCGGACAAGGGCAAGATACTTAACCAGATATCGCTATTCTGGTTCCGGCAGGTGGAAGACATAATCAAAAACCACATAATATCGGCGGACGTAAAGGACTTCCCCGCCCCGTTCAACCAGCATGCGGCCCTGCTTGAAGGCAGAAGCATCCTGGCCAAAAAAGCGTCCGTGTTCCCGGTGGAGTGCATCGTGCGCGGATACCTCTCCGGCAGCGGATGGAAGGCTTACAAGGAGAGCGGAAGCGTCTGCGCCATAAAACTTCCCTCGGGGCTGAAGGAATCGTCCCGGCTGGACCCGCCCATCTTCACGCCAAGCACAAAAGCAACCGAAGGGCACGACGAGAACATCTCCATGGAGCAGTGCGCACACATAGCGGGCGCAAATTACGCGCCGCGGCTCAAGGAGATATCGCTTGCCGTATATGAGAAGGCGCGTTCCATTGCCGCAAAGAAAGGGATAATCATAGCGGACACCAAGATGGAAATCGGCCTTCTGGATGGTGAGATGATTCTGGTGGACGAGCTTTTGACGCCGGACTCCTCCCGTTTCTGGTCCGCCGCCGCCTACAAGGAAGGCGCCGGGCAGGACAGCTATGACAAGCAGATAATCAGGGACTACCTTTTGAGCACTACATGGAACATGAAGGCCCCGGCCCCAAGGCTGCCAGCGGAGATTCTGGAAAAGGCCGCAGGCAGATACAAAGAAATACTGGACATACTTACCGCTTAACTGCCCCTCATGGCCGCAATCATAAAAGTTGAGGGGCTTACCAAGAAATTTTCAGACCGCCTTGTTGCCGTGGACAATATATCTTTTGACGTGGAGCAGGAGAGCATCTTCGGCTTTCTTGGCCCAAACGGGGCTGGCAAGACAACCACAATAAATATACTCTGCACGCTTATGGCCCCAACGTCGGGCAGGGCCGTGGTGGACGGGCATGACTGCCAGAAAGCCCCCCGCATGGTAAGAAAATCCATAGGCATAGTCTTCCAGGACACCACGCTGGACAAGGACCTTACCGCCTACGAAAACCTTGCCTTCCACGGCTACATATACGGCATACGCGGGTCCGAGGCAAGAAACAGGGCGGATGAGGCGCTGAGGTTTGTTGGCCTGCATGACAGGAAAAACGATCTGGTGAAGCGGTTCTCCGGCGGGATGAAGCGCAGGCTGGAAGTGGCGCGCGGGCTTATGCACAGGCCCAAAGTGCTGTTTTTGGACGAGCCCACCCTCGGGCTGGACCCCCAGTCCAGGGCCAACCTGTGGGAGGCGATAACCAGGCTGCCCAAAGAGCATGGCGTAACCGTTTTCATGACCACGCATTACCTTGAGGAGGCCGAGGTCTGCGACAGGCTTGCGGTTATAGACCACGGCAGGATCATCGCCGGCGGCGCCCCCGCGGAACTGAAGGCCGCCATCGGCGGGGACGTAATTTGTTTAAAAACGGCGGATAACGCAAAGGCGGCTGCGGAATTAAAGCAGGCGGGCATTGATGCCAGGGCAACAGAAGATGGATTGCAAATCACCGCGGCAAAGCCGGAGTCCGTTATGCCCGCCATAATCAAAACCCTGGCGGACAAGGTGCTGTCAATAAGGGTTGAAACGCCCACGCTGAATGACGTGTTCCTGAAGCTTACCGGCCGTGAGATAAGGCCTGAGGAGGCCAAGAACGCAGACAGCATCAAGGAAGAGGTGCGGGCCTGGAGGAGAAAGCGCTAGCATGAATGATCTGGGTGCCATATATGTGATAGTTCTCCGGGAACTGAAGAAGTTCGTCAGGGAAAAAAGCAGGCTTGTGTCGTCCATAGCAAGGCCGCTTATATGGCTATTCATGGTGGGGGGCGGATTAAGCAGGCTTGTCACCGCCCGCTCCGGCATAGCATACACACAGTTCATATTCCCAGGCATCCTGGGGATGACCATACTTTTTTCAGCGATGTTTTCCTCCATATCGATAATCTGGGACAAGGAGTTCGGCTTTTTAAAGGAGATACTTGTGGCCCCGGTGCGGCGCTCCTCGATAATAATAGGCAAGGCGCTCTCCGGAACGGCGGTATCCAGCATACAGGCGGCGATAATACTCCTGGTGGCCCCGGCCATAGGCCTTCACATAGGGCCGGCCAGGTTCGCATTGACGCTGGCCATCTGCATGATGGTTTCCTTTTCCATATCGTCATTCGGGCTGCTTCTGGCCTCCTTCTATGAAAGCTACGAGAGCTTCAGCGTGATAATGAACTTTATCATCATGCCCATGTTCTTCCTGTCCGGCGCGATGTACCCGGTGCGGATGCTTCCCCCCGCGCTTAAGGCGGCCTCGGTTTTGAACCCGCTCACCTACGGGGTGGACGCGCTTAAAAACTCGGTATTCGCGTTGCAGGCCGGCCCGATGGGCCCCGATTTCCCGCTGGGCACCGACATTGCCGTAATAATTTCCTGCTCCGCCGTGCTGGTTTTCGCCGCCACTGCCGCTTCCGGAAGGAAGGGTTAAGGCTCTGTTATAATAAAAATCCCCATGTTACACCAGTTTATAGACATATTTCTGCATCTGGACAAGCACCTTGCCGTTGTTATAGGCCAGTATGGCTTCTGGATATATCCGATTTTTTTTGTAATCATATTCTGCGAAACCGGGCTGGTGGTCACCCCGTTTCTGCCGGGGGACTCATTGCTGTTTGCATCCGGCGCGCTTTCGGCGGTTTCGGCAAATAACTCCGCCTCGCTTGACTTAACCACCCTGTTAATAGTGCTTGGCGCTGCCGCCATACTTGGGAACATGGTCAATTACCAGATAGGATATTTTATAGGGCCAAAGGTATTCCACAAGAAGGACGTGCGTTTTTTCAGGAAAGAATACCTTGAACGCACTCACCGGTATTTCGAGCGCTACGGCCCCATAACCATAGTTATAGCCCGGTTCATGCCCGTCATCCGCACCTTCGCGCCTTTCCTTGCGGGCATAGGCAGGATGTCATATATCCGGTTCACCATATACAACCTTGCCGGCTGCCTGGCATGGGTTGGGGCGTTTGTGCTTGGCGGATATTTCTTTGGGAACATCCCCGTTATAAAGCACAATTTCAGCGTGGTAATAATGGTGATAATTGTAATATCCATGATGCCAAGCGTGATAGCGTACATAAAACACCGCAGCGCCGCCGTCAAAAACTAGCCAGTTCCCGCCGTCCGGCTTCCAGGGCCAATGCCCCCTTGACTTTGATTCCCACAATGCTAGATTTGAAGCAGGCATCTTTTTTCCTTGTGTCCCATGAAGCCGCGCTGGTGAAAACTTTCCCCCTGGTGGTCAAAAACGAATGACAAGCATGTGAAAATGCACCTGGGCAAATAACCCTGCCCGGCAGGAGTGAAATGAATATAAAAAAGATAGCCTTCATAGAAGCCGGCACCCCGGATTTTCAGATGCTTGGCAAGTTCAAGATGCCGCGTGTGGGCAGCGCTCTTCTGGCCACCATGCTAAGGGACATGGGCTACCAGGTGCGCGCCTTTGTGGAAGACATCGCCCCGGTGGACTGGCAATACGTGCGCGGTGCGGACCTGGTTTGCATCTCCACTATTACAAATACGGCCATCCGCGCATATGCCATAGCCTCCAGGGTCAGGGCATTGGGCATCCCAGTGGTGATGGGAGGGGTGCACCCCACTTACATGCCATCCGAGGCGCTGGAGTACGCGGATTATGTGGTACGGGGCGAAGGAGAGCGGCCTCTGCTTTCACTGGTTGAAAGCCTGGATGCCGGCAGCCCGCCGCTTTCCGGGATAAAGGGCATTTCATATAGAGACCCCGGCAAAAAAATAATCCATACCCGGAAAGAAGACATCCTGGACGATATTGAACTGGACGCCCTGCCGGACCCGGACTTCAGGCTGGTGCATGGCTGGAAGCCGTCATATGTTTACCCGGTTTCAACCTCCAGGGGGTGCCCGTTCGACTGCAACTTCTGCTCCGTTGTGCCGATGTTTGGAAGAAAATACAGGTTCAAGTCCGTCGGGCGGACACTTGCCGAGCTCCGGTATATAAAAAGCATAAAAAAAGGCACCAGGTTTTTCGTGGACGATAACTTCACGGCAAACAAGGCCCGGTCCAAAATACTGCTGCGGGCCATTATCGAAGAAGGGCTCAGGGACTGCTGGGTGGTACAGGCCAGGACGGATGTTGCAAAGGACCCGGAACTTATAAGATTGATGGCCGATGCGGGCGTGCACACCATTTACATAGGCTTTGAGTCGATAAACCCCAAAACACTGAAGAAGTTCAACAAGAAACAGGAATTGTCCGATATAGTGTCCTCTATAAATATAATCAGGGATAATGGCATGCATATACACGGGATGTTCATACTGGGTGCGGACACCGATGACCTGGACACCATAAAAAAGACCGCCGACTTTGCCGCCAACAGCGGGATAGAAACGGTGCAGATAATTGCGCTTACGCCCCTGCCCGGCACCAGGCTTTTCGAGGAGATAAGGGGCCAGGGCCGGCTGCTGCACACGGACTGGAGCAAGTACAATCTTCAGCACGTGGTCTTCAGGCCGCAGCAGATGAGCCCCTCCACCCTTCAGATGGAGACAATAAAGGCCAACAAGCGGTTTTACTCCTGGAAATATATCCTCAGGAGCCTCGCAAGGTTAGATTTGCATTATACGGCGGTGGGCCTGCTGGGCAGAAGGATAATGGGCAAAACACTGAAGCAGGCCGTAAACTACACAACAAACTACATAGAAAACCTGGAGGCGGCCCCGGCCCTTGAAATCAAGGCGGGCAACCGGCAATAAGCGGACTTAAAAGAATCCGGCATGGCCTTCAAATTCTGGCCGGCATACCCAACAGCATATTACGGCCCGGCGAAAAGATTTCAGGGCATGAAGTTTCTATTGGGCAGGTCTTTTTTTACTGTGCCTTGCCTCCATGAGGAGGCGCATGGTTTCGTCATATTTGGCAGGTGGCAATCCATACTGCCCGTCCAATTGCCTGCTGTATTCCACCTCATCCAGTGCCGTCCATCCTTTATTATTTACCGCTCTTTCATCCGCGCCCTTATCCAGCAGAAGCTTTACAATACGGGGATGCCCGGCGCTGGCTGCCTGCATCAGCGCCGTATTTCCATTGCTGTTGCTGTCGTTCACATCAGCGCCCTTAGCCAGCAGCAACCGCACAACACCGGCATGCCCGTGATATGCCGCACTGGACAGCACCGTCCAGGAATCATCCTTCGTATTGACATCCGCCCCTTTTTCTATCAAAAAATCAACAATCTCAGCATTGCCGATGGCCGCCGCCGCCAGGATATCGTCGTCCAGCAACTGTGAGTCCGCACCGGCATCCAGCAACTGCCGCGCCGCGCCCGCGTGATTGCCCCTGATAGAATACATAAGCGTGGTCTCACCGTCCTTTTCCGCGTTCACATTGGCGCCCTTTTTAATAAGCAGATGAACGATGCCGGAATACCCTCCCTTAACCGCGGCTATCAGCGCCGTATATCCCAGGTCATTTGTTGCGTTAACATCCGCCCCCTTGGCAAGCAGGGTTTTTACCAGGGCCTCATCTCCGGCCGCAGCCGCTAAAATCAGCCTGTCCGAACGCGAGGGTTTTTCCTGCGCGGAAGGGTCCAGCGCAGCAGCAGCCTTGACCATATCGATTACAGTTTCGCATTTCCTGGCAGCTTCCAGGTCTTCCTGATAAACCGCCTTGTCCCTGGCATCCGCCGCCATCCTGAGATTGGTTATTAACTCTCCCCAGTTTGCCCAGTCCGATATTTTTTCGCAAACTTTACTTCCGTTGGCGCCGCACACTTCCGCATCCGGGTTTGCGCCCTGGCTGATAAGGTCCAACACCTTGTTGTTGTTGCAATCATAGGCCGCCCTGGCAAGCCTTGCGTCAAGCCCCTTGTCCGCAAAGGTGCTGGCCGCCAGAGCCGGCAACAACATTAATCCCAGCGCCAGACAAATGAATACCCGCCTCATTTTTACAAATCCCCTTTGGTCCTTATCAGAATTACGTCCCCTCTCTTTTGTACCAATATTCCAGCCGTAATTTCAATTATTTAATCGCTGGGCATCGAATTTTTCCCAGGTCTCCACCGATTGACTTAAATCCGGGCGGGTACTTATAATCAGCGTGGAGGGCAGGAGGCCTGGCATGTCTGAATTCATAAACGTTATAGAGTGGTTTGACGAGACTGGTGAGGAGATTGTCCACAGGTACCCGCCACAGGGCTCGGCAGAGATAAAGTTCGGCTCACAACTCGTAGTCCGGGAAAACCAGGCCGCGGTATTCTTCAAGGATGGCAAAGGCCTGGACGTGTTTGGCCCCGGCAGGCACACCCTTTCAACCAAAAACCTCCCGATACTTACCAAAATATTGTCCCTGCCATTCGGGTTTACCAGCCCGTTTAGGTGCGAGGTCTGCTTTATCAACCAGAAAATCTATACCAACATGCGCTGGGGCACCAGGGACCCGGTTGCGTTCAAGGACAAGCAGTTCGGCCTCATACGCCTGCGCGCCTTCGGAACGTTCACGATGCAGGTTACGCAGCCCCTTCTGTTTATAAATACGCTGGTGGGCACTCAGGGGTCCTACGAGACAGCCAACGTGGAGGATTACCTGCGCGAGATCATTGTCTCCAGGCTCAACGACTTTTTGGGCGAGACGGTGGACACGCTGGCAAACCTGCCTCAGTATTATGACAAGATAGGCTCGGAGGTAAAGGCCCGCCTGGCCGGGGATTTTCAGAAATACGGGATGCAGCTGGCGGACTTCTACATAAACCGCATCACCCCTCCCGAAGACGTACAGAAGATGATTGACGAAAAGTCGGGAATGGCAGCGGTGGGCAACCTGGATGATTTCATGAAATTTGAGGCCGCAAAGGCCCTGGGCGGGGCTTCCGGAACGGGCGCGCCAGGGGCGGCAACAGCAGGAATGGGGCTGGGCGTGGGCGCGGGCATGGGGATGATGATACCGGGCATGATTTATAAAACTATTGCAGGCGGCGCAAACGGCGGTCCAAACGCCGGGGCCGGCGCAGGGCAGGCCCAAGAGAGTGCAACCGTGAACTGCCCGGCATGCCATGGCGAAGTGCCAGTTAACAGCCGTTTTTGCCCTTCGTGCGGGCATCAGCTTGTAGTGATAAGGAAATGCCCGCGTTGCAGCACAAACGTTGCCGCGGGCGACAAGTTCTGCCCCTCCTGCGGGCTGGACCTGTCCTCGGAACTGCGCTGCCCCAAGTGCCAGGCAAAGCTTCCTCCGGGCACCAAATTCTGCCTGCAATGCGGCGAAAAGATACCGGAGGACACGCGGTAGCAGCGAGATTCCAAATTTGAGATTGGTGGATTGCAAAGACAGCAGGTAATTTGCCGCAATTCGTCCCCCCTCTGATGGATAGGGATGGGAAAAAGGTGTAACAAAAAATTTGAATAGCCTTGTCATCTCAGCCGAATGCCCGTCGTGCGGCGCGCCCCTTGATTTCACCGAGGGGTCCAACGCCATAACCTGTAAAAGCTGCAAATCCAACCTGCTGGTCACCGGTAAAAAACAGACCCTGAGCTATTTTGTGCGCCCCAAACTAGATGCCAGGATGGCGGAAGCCAAGGCCTTTCTGGCCCAGAAAGAAAGGGGTTTCGACGGGTTCAGCGGGAAAAAATCGCAGCTCTATTTCATCCCTTACTACAGACTAACCGGTCAGGAGTTCGATATTGAAAAGGCCCCGCAGCCCGCAATGCAAGAGGATGATTCCAGCGGGGAAGCACCCGATCCGTATAATTTCAACAACCCGTTTGCCCGCCAGGGCGGCGGCAGCTTCCTTAGCCAATTCAAGCTGTTTTTGGCGGAAAATGACCAGCCTGCCGCGGGCCCGTCACTACCGGCAAACCCGAACAGCAGGGGGGAGGCCCTGTTTAACGACAGGTATGTGGAAAAAAGCTTTCTTGCGTGCAATCTTGGAGGGCTTGGCATCTATTCCCTTGGCGTAAGGCCGGCGGTGCTGAAGCTGGAACTCTTCCAGCGGGAAACAGTTGATGCGCTAGGGAAAGTTGTAAACCCTTCACTGTCACCGGAAGAAGCCGAAAGGGCCGGAATGAAAACCTTTGCGGACCCCGCCATTTTAAACAGGCTTGTTATCGGCAAGGTGCTTTCGATAATCTATTTTCCTTTCTGGCTGGTGGAGATGGCAAGCAGGGGGCAAGCCCTTCTGGCCATAATAGATGCCGTGTCGCAGTCCGTAATAAAGGCGGACGCGCCAGAAACCATCTACCGGATTCTGGATGAAAAATTGCAGGGCCAGCCTGTTACCGTGGGGTTCCGCCCGCTAACGTGCCCCAACTGCGGCTGGGATTTTCCTTTAAGGGCCGACGATTCCGTGTTTTGCTGCACGTCATGCGGAAAGGCCTGGCGATTAAGTGGAAGTGAACTGAATGAAATCCCCTGCAGGATTGCGGGATTCCAGTTGCCAGGCGGCGCACAGGTAAAGTATCTTCCTTTCTGGGTCTTTCAGAAACCCGTGGAAGGTACAAACCCATTCCGTTTTTTCATACCGGTTTTCAGGTACCGGAGGCTGAAGGTGCTGCTGGATTTGGCGATGCGCGTCTCAAGGGTGCAGCCTTCATATAACTATAATGATGAGGGCGGCAAAAAGGACCTTTCGGGGTGCTACTATGACGAAGACGAGGCGGCGCTCCTGGCCGGATTCGCCCAGGCGGCACTCCAATCCCTGAAAAACCCGGCTATCAACAAGCAGATGGGTCTGAATGAAAACGGCCCCGCCGCTCCGCTGGCAAACGCGGTGCTTACCTGGTTTCCCTTCCAGGAGCAGGGGGAATATCTGCTGCCGCCGTTTGGCGGGCCGGGCATTTTAAAGAACCTGCTTCAGTTTTAGACGTTTTTACTGTGGCCTTGCAGGGCCTGTCGCAGCTTGACCAGGCCAGCTGACGAGTTCTTCTTACAGAAAGTATTACTCGGCCGCAGCCAGAAATTACGTTCAGTTACGTCCAGGATACCGAACGAACTTAGGAGAACTTTCCATAGCATGCTTCGCCCTCAAGTCCGCGCCTCTTCAAGGTCCGCTGACTCTCATATTCGAGTAAGCTTCATTCCGTCAGTGGAATTGCGGAATGAAGCCAGAAGAACTATGCCGCTGCGTCGGTCTATGGGATTTCGATTACGACCTGGCTTGTTTTTTTTACTGGAGCGGAAACGGTCGGGACATTATCGAGGCTCCATCTTGCCAAATCCGGGCTACGAATAGGGCCTTATGGAGAGCTGGGCTCCCGGGAACGTATTGGAGCGGGCGCAAAGAGTGTTTTTCGGGCAATAGAAAGCCACGGCGAACGGTTTTATTTTTTTCGCGAGAGCTGATCTTTTTTCTTTTTATTCTCATATGCGGCATTCCCTTGGGGGCCCATTGCAGGAGGGGTCCAATATCTCCACTGTGATCATCCGGCCTTTTTTGCAGACGGGACAGACTGATACATCGATACCCATGACCCTGAGCAGCCACTCCTGCCATGTCTCCTTCGGCCTGGCTTTCATTTCTGATTCGCCGAGGTCCAGAAGCAACCGGCACAGGCCTATAGAGTATTTGCGGCGTTTGTTTGCCAACAGGCCGAAATGGCGGATTTTCACAAACCTGTCCGGCAGCACATGTAGGAGGAACCTCCTTATAAACTCGTCGGCTGCAAGGTCCATTATCTTGGTTTTGTCCCCATCCGCGTAATCCCGCCAGCGGAAGGACACCTTCCCGTCTTCCAGTTTCAGGATGCGTTCATTGCTGATGGCTATTCTATGTGTGTACCTGCCAAGGTATTGAAGGACGCCGGGAGCGCCATTAAACGGGGGCTTGGAGTAGACAACCCACTTCTTATGGTAAAACTGTCTTCTGAAAGACTCGAAGGTATGAGGGTTTTCAAGGTGTCCGATAACACCAGGGAATGCGAGCTTATCATAGGCATCCTTCAGATAATCCAGGAACTTGCCTTTGAACAGTTCTGACATCACCCGGACGGGTATGAAGAACCCATTCCGGCATGATATCCATTTATCCTCTTCAGGGGACAGACCTCCGCCGGTTACAACACAATGGATATGAGGATGGTCCATGAGGTTCTGTCCCCAGGTGTGGAGGATCGAGATGAAGCCGATGCGCGCACCCAACCACTTGGGATCATTGCCCAGTTCTATGAGCGTTTCAGATACCGAGCGGAAAAGGATGTTATACATGACCTTCTGGTTTCTCTGAACAAGGGGATTTAGCTCGGCTGGTATGGTAAAGACCACGTGGAAGTACTGGATGGGCAGAAGGTCAGCGGCCCGGTCCTGGATCCATTTTTCTTTTCTCCAGGTCTGGCATTTTGGGCAGTGGCGGTTCCTGCAGGAGTTATACGATATCTCCAAATGGCCGCAACTGTCGCATTCATCCACGTGGCCGCCCAGTTCCTTGGTCCTGCATGTCTCTACGGCACGCATGGCCCTGAGCTGATTGCGCGGAAGTTTATGGGATTCCATGTAATCAGGGCTGTGCTTGCGGAATATGTCCGCCACCTCAACCCCGTGTGAGGCGCGCACCCCCGTGGCTTCTAAAGCTTTTTATCGATTGGGCTTGTTACCTGCGAAAGATTAACCTGGCTCACGTGCAGGTAAACGGTTGTCGTTTTCGGGGAACTGTGGCCCAGGAGCAGCTGGACATGGTGAAGGTTCGTTCCGGCCTCGATCAGATGGGTGGCGAAAGAATGCCTCAGGGTGTGCACACATGCCGGCTTTGTTATGCCCGCGCGTTTTTTGGCTTTCTGGAAAATCCCATTTATGGCGCTTACGGTTATATGAGTATTTTCTTTCTGCCCCTCGAACAGCCACTCCTTCGGACGACATTGCCTCCAGTATTCCCTCAGGCACTCAAGGGCCCTCCGGGACAGAATAGTGTAGCGGTCCTTGCCCCTTTTGCCCTGCCGCACATGCACCATCATGCGTTTGCTGTCGATGTCGGTTATCTTCAGGTGGGTCGTCTCGCTTATCCTGAGCCCTGCGGAATATGTGAGCATCAGGATTGCCTTATGCTTGATATTCTCCGTTACGCCTAAAAGGGCCTCAACCTCAGAAAGGTCCAGAACAACAGGGAGCTTTTTGTTCCTCCTGGAGACGCGGATACTCTCTACAACATCCCGTTTCAGTACTTGCTTGTACAGGAATTTTATGCCGCTGTAATAAAACCGGAATGTTCCGTCAGCCAGTTCTCTCTTGTCTTTAAGAAAAAGCAGGTATTCCTTGATCTCGTTCTCGCTCAGTTGTTCCGGAGACTTGTTGAAATAAAGCGCCATATTCCTTACTTCTCTCAGATACGACCTCTGCGTCCTCGTTTGAAACCCCCTCAACTGAAGCTCCGTGATCATCTGATCTCTCAATTCACCCATGACACAATCTCCTTCTTGAGCAAAAATCCGCCAGCTCATGCGGGCGGCGCATCAAAAGAAGATTGTATGAAAACTGCCGGTCAGACTTGAAGGATGCCTTTATGCGGATCGAACAAGAAAAGGCGTGGTCTTAATCGGAACAGGCGTGGAAAACGAATCTACCGCGCAGCGGTTTAGTTCTACTGGTTGAAAGGGACACCGGGATAAGTAAGGGCTCCGGAATTGGGCTCTCCTATGCACCTAATCATTCCGAAAGATAGGTTTCCTTTAGCAATCTGCTGCCGTGTACAATCGTAATAATTACAACCGTGTTCCGTTCATTATCAAAACGATAAATGGTCCGATAATTACCCGAAATCAATTCTCTATATGGCAGTTCAGGGAACTCCGGAAGATGACGGCCAGACTCAGGGAACATTTTAAGAGTTTCTCCGGATGTAAGCAGATCCTGGATGGTATAACGCGCATAAACGGCGGAGCCCGACGCTATATAGTCATAAATGTCTTCCAGGTCTGATAGCGCCCTTTCGGTCCATCTCAGTTCTGCCATTTCTTCGAGAGCCTTTCAATGGCATCTTTATGAGAAACCACTTTGCCCTCCTCAACATCCTTTTCCCCAGCCTCGATCTTCTGAAGAAGATATATTCTGTACATGATGTCTTCCACGTCGACTTTTTCGGGCAACCCCTTCAAAAGGTCCTCAAGCTTTGACTTTAAGATTTGCATATTTTTTACCTCCTGTGCTTTCTTTGAGTTGTCTTCTTAATGGACGCTGACTCTATTTTCGTATTTATTTAATCTCGATAATCTCGTCTCCGCAACCATCGGTTTCGCAAACACACCATGAAAACCAGACATAATATTTTCCATTTAACAGGAAGGCTCTGTCCAGTCCGTAATCCATGCACCACCCATCTTTAAAATTTTTAATATCAGACAATACTTTATACTGATCATTTATGCTCATTATCAGAATTCGAGTATCCCCCGATATTTTATACAATGCGAAATAGACTTTCTTTCCCGGAAATGGATATTGAAAAATTTCGGGCCTCTTGATTAGCACATCGACCGAACTCGTTTTGCTCCTATAAAATATATTCAAAAGTCCTTTCTTTCTTATTCTGCCGTCAATCGCCGAAATAAAAGCCTCGTCCTTTACCGGCTTGAAATTGAGTTTTCTATAAATCTTGACATAACCGGCAACGGCAACTTCTCCCAATGGTTGTTTGCAGGTAATGCCTGTCAATTTGTTTCCAGCCTGATCCCCTATAGAGCTTATGACATCTACCGCCCTGCCGGACTTGGCATAACACAAGCCATCTCCTTTATCAGCCAGAATAGTAATAAGTTGCCCCGATGAAGAGACCGGAGAGGGCTCGTAATCCTCAGTGCCAGAAATGCAAAGACCACTGTGCGCTTTAAACTCATTACAGGGCCCGACATATCCAAACCGGAATTGTTTTTCTTTATGCACTCTAAACGGCTCATTGGCGAGCGCAACGACGCTGGACAATATGGCTATGCCGGCTATCAGCGCGAATATCAATAGTTTAAAGGAACGGTACATTTCTAAATTTCTAATTGTGGGGACATCCTAATTCTGGAGGCCTCAATTTATACCTCCATCCAGGACGAATTTATTAGAGACGCATCCCCAATATTTCCGGCTGGAGGAAAAACTACCAGAAGTCTTGTCGAATTCTTTGATCCATCATAATTCCCCAGACATAGGCATATCCCTGCAGATCATTTAGTGTAGTTACCAATTCCGACGGCATACGGGTGAAAGCTTTTCTGAAATCTGAAATGGGTATAGTCCGATTTGTATTATGCAGAGATACGTATCCTCGAAAAGCACTGTAGGAGAAAGATACGCCCGTCTTTGTATGAAATTCTTCGCTTGCACAGGATTGAATCCTTTGCCAAACGATTGCGAAGCCCTTTTCATTACGCATTATTGCCATAGCATGTACCACCGTATATCGGTAGTACTCTACACCTTTTACAGCGATTTTGGAAGGCATAGATTTAGGGCGTACTTTAGTACGCACCTTCCCTACTCAGGAGTGGGCGTTAGAAGGGGTACACCGCATCTTGCCGAAGAGATATTAATGTGAGCGGTTTCACGTAAAACAAGCACCTGCGCAAGTTTATCCAAAAACGTGGAAATCGCGCACCTTTAGTGAGCACATAAAAAGCGTCTTAAAGCCTGCCGGACCGGATTATCGAGATGACCAGCCATATCCCCAGGATGCCGGCGAAGAAAAAGCTTAAAAACCCAAGCACGGACAAGCCGAATATTCTTGGAGGGACCTGCATCGCGTGCATTATGGAGCCGCTTATTATCATTGCGGAGATTACCATGGCGAAGGCAAGCCTGTTGCTGGAACGGTCCATGTCCTTGATAAGGTTTTCCAGCCCCAGGTGGTGAAGTTTCATATGCAGGTCGTTTCTGAGCGCCTTGTTCATCAGGTTCTTTAAATTCCTGGGCAGCTTGTAGGCAAACTCGCCGGCCTCCATGAACTCCCGCTTCAGCCCACCGGCGATGCTGGAGAAATTGTATCTGCGCCGCACCAGACGCTCCGCGTAAGGTTCGGAGACGGCCATGAAATCGAAAGCGGGGTCCAGCTTAAGCGCGATGCTCTGCAAAATAAGCAGCGATTTGTCTATCAGCAGCAGTTCGGATGGGATGCGCAGGTTGTGCCTTACCGCCAGGGTGAGAAAAGCGCTCAGGTATTTAGGGAAATCTATTTCGCCCAGTGTTTTCCCGTAGATGGGTTCCAGCAGGTCTATCAGGTCCCGCCTGAAAGCACGGCGGAACTCGTCCAGGTCCGCCTCCTGCGGCGCAAACCCAAGCTCTATATAGCTGTCTATAAGGCCGTCGAAGTCCTGGTTTATAAGCGAAATGAATGTATTGGCAAGCGTATTGCGCAACTCCTCGCTTACCCTGCCCACAATGCCAAAATCAATGAACGCTATCTGGCCGGCGCCTGTAACGAAGAGATTGCCTGGATGCGGGTCCGCATGGAAAAAGCCGTCATCGAAGATCATCTTGAAATACGCCTGGGCCATCAGGCGGGCCAGGGCCCGGGTGTCGAACCCCTCCGCTTCCAGCTCTTGCTTGTGGTCTATCCTGATGCCCTGTATACGCTCCAGCACTATCACTTTTTCAGTGAGGTAATCAGAATACACCTTCGGAAAATAAACGTCCTGGCTGCCCTCGAAATTTTTGCTGAGGCGTTCGCAGTTGCTGGCCTCCCCGGTAAAATCCATCTCCCTGTGGACGGTGCGCGCAAACTCCTCCACAACGCCCTTTGGGTTTAAAAACCTGGCCTCGCTTACATACTTTTCCATCTGCCGGGCGATGAACGAGAGTATCTCTATATCGGTCTCTATCTGTTCCTTTATTCCAGGGCGCTGGACCTTTACCGCCACCTCTGTTCCGTCCGGCAGCGTGGCCATATGCACCTGGGCGATAGAGGCGGCGGCGATAGGGTTTTCGTCAAACCTGGCAAAAATCTGGGAGACGGGCCTTTTCAGTTCCTGCTCAATTATCTGTTTGGCCTCTTCCGGGCCAAACGGGGGGACTTCGTCCTGGAGCTTTCTGAACTCATCGGCAAACTCCTCGCCGATAAGGTCCGGCCTGGAGGCAAGTATCTGGGCAAGCTTGATGAAACTTGGCCCAAGCTCGCCAAAAGCAAGCCTGAGGCGCTCAGCCGTGCCGGGAGGTTTCAGGGCGGGCCATTGGCCGAAACTGCGGAGCCTGGTTAGAAACGGGATATAACGGCCAAGCCTTATCTGGTCGATGAGGCGGCCGAAGCCGTGCCCGAGGAAAACGGTTATTATCTGCTGGACCCTTCGGGCCCTGGATATCCTTGTTTTTCTAAATCTGAACAGGTCCAAAAAACGGGTCAGGCTTCCTTTTCTTCCGCCAGTTCCGCCGTTCTCTCGGAAAGCTCCCCAGCCTTGGTCTCAAGCCTTTTTACCCGCACGGAAAGCGACTGCACCTTCCTGTTAAGCCGCTCAATGTCCTCGGCGGTGGGCAGGTTCATCTTGCGCATGGCCTTTTCAACCATTTCATTGATGCTTTTGCTGACTTCGCCGGTGCTCTTTTCGGCGATGCTGGTCCATTCCTTAACAAATTTGGCCGCCTGGGTCTGGCTCAGTTCGCCTTTTTTTACAAGGTCGTCCAGGTAGTCGTTGAATTTTTCCTGGATGCCCACCCCCGCCAGCAGGGCCTTTCTGATCATATCGGTAAGCATAAGGGGACCTCCCTTTATTTTTTCAGGGCACTTCCGACAATATCGTATACCTTTTCCAGTGCGCTGTCCAGCTTTTCACGCTCCTTGGCGCCGCCCTGGGCAAGCTCTGGTTTGCCCCCGCCCCTGCCACCTGCAAGCCTGGCAACTTCCCCAAGTATGTCCCCGGCCTTTACCCTGCCTGAAAGGTCTTTGGTTACCGTGGCCAGCAGGGCGCCCTCGCTGTTTGCAAGCATTATCACGCCGGAGCCTATGCGGTCCCTCAGCACGTCGGCAAGCTCCCTCAGTTCCTTCTGGCCAAAGTTCTGCCCGGAAACCTTTTCAGAAAGCACCTTCACGCCGTCAACCATCTTTATTTTGCCAGCCAGGTCTTTGGCAATATCCTTCGCCCCCGCGGCCCTGATGCCCTCCATCTCTTTTTCGAGGGCCTTCATCTTCTCCAGAAGCTCCTGGGCCTTCTCAAGCGGCTTGTCCGTTTTAAGGGCCTGGGCTATTTCTTTCAATTCACGCTTCCTGTCGCGCACAAAGGCCAGCGAGCCAAGCCCGGTGATCGCCTCTATCCTTCTTATCCCGGAGGCAACGCTGCCCTCGGAAGTCACAAGGAAAAGCCCTATGTTTCCGGTGCTCTGCACATGGGTGCCGCCGCACAGCTCCCGGCTGAAAGCCCCCGCGGCAACCACACGCACCGTATCGCCGTATTTCTCTCCAAACAGGGCGGTGGCCCCCGCCGCTATGGCGTGGTCCGTCTGCATAACGTCGGTTTTTACCGGCATGTCCTCAAGCACCTTTGAATTTACAATGTCCTCAACTGCCGTTATCTCCTCCGGCGTAAGGGCGGTGAAATGCGTGAAGTCGAACCGGAGCCTGTCGGGTTCCACCAGGGAGCCGGCCTGCTTTACATGGTCCCCCAGCACTTCCTTCAGCGCAGCGTGCAGCAGGTGGGTTGCCGTATGGTTGCGCGTAATGGCCGCGCGCCTTTCCACGTCCACATGGCAGGAAACCCTGTCCCACACCCTAAGGCGGCCCCGCTCCATCCTGACATGCTGAACTGTAAGGCCCTCAACCGGCTTTCTGGTGTCCAGCACCCTGGCGGCCATATTGCTTGTGGTGATCACTCCAGTGTCCCCGGTCTGCCCGCCGCTTTCGGCATAGAACGGGGTACGTTCAACGATGACCTCGGCCTCCTGGCCTTCGGATATCTCCTCGGCCGCATGCCCATGTTTCACTATCGCTTTTACAACCGTATCGAAGCCAAGAGTGTCGTACCCGGCAAAGGCCACCGGCCCCACCTCGGAGGCAAGCTCCTTGTAAACGGATTCGGCCGCGCCCTCTTCCACTACCCATGAGGCCCTGGCCCGCTCCTTCTGGGCCCGCATCTCCTCGTTAAACCCTTCCTCGTCCACGGTAAAACCCTCTTCAGACGCTACGTCGCGCACTATATCCACGGGGAACCCGAAAGTGTCGTAAAGCTTGAAGACCTCCGCGCCGGAGATTAGTTTGCCGCCGGAACCGCGCAGTGAGGAAAGCAGGTCCTCCAGTATCCGCATGCCCTGGTCCAGGGTGTTGCCAAACCGCTCCTCCTCGAACCGGAGCGTCTTTTTTATGTTGGCGGACTCTTTGCCAATCTCCGGGTACACATCAGCCGCAAAACCCGCAACGGAATCAACCAGTTTCCACAGAACAGGCCCGCCCTGGCCTTTACCCCCATGGGCATCCAGTTTCCTTGCGTATCTGGCGGCCCGGCGGATTATCCTTCTAAGCACATAACCCCGGCCCTCGTTGGAAGGGGTGACGCCGTCGGCTATAAGAAAAGTTATGGCCCTCATATGGTCGGCTATCACGCGGATGGCCGTGTCCTTGCGGGGGTCCGCCCCGTACCTGGCCCCCGTTATGGTTTCTATGGATGAGATGATGCCTGCGAATATGTCCGTATCAAAATTGTTCCGTTTGTCCTGGAGCACGGCGGCTATCCTCTCCAGCCCCATGCCGGTATCTATGCTTGGCCTTGGAAGCGGGGCGAGATTGCCCGCCTCGTCCCGGTTGTATTGCATGAACACGAGGTTCCATATCTCCAGGTAGCGGTCGCAGTCGCAGCCCACGGCACAGCCGGGCTTGCCGCAGCCAACTTCCCCGCCCTGGTCGTATATTATCTCGGAGCATGGCCCGCAGGGCCCGGTATCGGCCATCTGCCAGAAATTGTCCCTGGCCCCAAGCCGCACAATCCTTTCAGGCGCAATACCCGCCACTTCGCGCCAGAGCATCTCGGCCTCATCGTCTTCCTCGTACACGGTTACCCACAGCTTTTCAGGCGGAAGGCCGAGCCTTTTTGTGAGCAACTCCCAGGCGAACCCTATCGCCTCGCGCTTGAAATAGTCACCGAAGGAAAAGTTGCCCAGCATCTCAAAGAACGTATGGTGCCTGGCCGTGTAGCCAACGTTTTCTATATCGTTGTGCTTGCCGCCGGCCCTCATGCACTTCTGGCACGTTGCGGCCCGCTTGTAAGGGCGGCTTTCTTCCCCCAGAAACACCTTCTTGAACTGCACCATGCCCGCGTTTGTAAAAAGAAGGCTTGGGTCCTCAGCAGGGATAAGCGGAGAACTCCTTACGGTTTCATGGGCCTTTTCCTTAAAATAGTCGAGGAACGCCTTTCTTATCTGGCCGCTTTTCATTGCCCCGATTTAGGCTCCACGAATTTTTTACCGCTTATGCCGGAAGAACTCATCTCGGTTACCTTGCCAGCTGTAAACTGCAGGGTTGTGCTGGAAGCGATGTCCTTGTATATCCATTGCTCCCTCATGTCACCGTTGGCAGCGGGGGTTTGCACGTTAATGTCGGAAGGAGAGCCCCAGGCAAACCGCACCTCGTCAGGCGTCATGCCCATCGTGACCTCGCCAGCCCGGATATGGGCCTGCACATCCGCCGGATATCTGGATATCTCCGAAGGCGAATACCGCACCTCGGTCTGGCACCCGGCCAGAAATATGGCCGCAACAAGAGCGGCTGCCGCAATTGCTTTATTCATCTGAAATCCTCCTTGTTGAAAAGACTTTTCTTATAGTTTGCGTTGAATAGCCCCGCCTTGCAAGGGCGCCTGAAAGCCGCCTGGCCTGTACTTCAGGGGCAAGGCCATCCATGGCCCTGAGCTTCTTTCCGGCAAGCTTCAGGGCGCCGGGCAGTTCGTCATAATCCTCAAGCGCGCTCTGGGTTATCCCCTTTGGCACCCCGCGCGCCGCCATAAAGGCAGCTGCCGCCCGCCTGCCAAGCAGCTTGCGCTCACGCGCCTGCCCGGAAAGCGATTCGGCCAGAGCGCTGTCATCTATATACCCCAGCGCTTCCAGCCTGCTGAGGGCCTCGCCGGCCTCCTGCGGCCCAAAACCTTTTCCGGCCAGTTTTTTCTGGAGCTCCGCCCTGCTTCTGCCCCTGTAACTTAAAAGCCGCAGGGCATACCGGAACGCACCCGAAGACATTTTTACTTTGCAAATCTTTCAACCAGGGGGTCGTCGCCGCCCTTTTTCTGGTCGAAGGTCTCCGCAGTATTATGCACGCCCCGCAATTTAAGCATGAAATCGTCCGGGTTGCTGGCATTCCTCAAGGCGTCATCCTGCGTCACAAGCCCCTGTTTTAAAAGACTGAAAAGGGACTGGTCAAACGTCTGCATGGCGTAATGGACATTGCCTTGCGCTATCACGTCCGGCAGGAATTTTGTTTTTGCCGGGTCCATTATGCAGTCTTTTACCGTAGCGGTGGCCAGCATCACCTCCACTGCGGGCACCCTGCCCTTGCCATCGGGCTTGGGCACAAGCCTCATCGATACTATCCCCTTGAGCACCGTGGCAAGCTGCACCCTCACCTGCTGCTGGTAATAAGGAGGGAAGAACGAGATTATCCTGTTTATGGTCTCCGGGGCATCCAGGGTGTGAAGCGTGCTTAGGACAAGGTGGCCCGTTTCAGCGGCCATCAGCGCCGTCTGGATGGTGTCGAAGTCCCTCATCTCGCCCACCAGTATCACGTCCGGGTCCTGGCGGAGCGCAGCCCTCAGCGCTTTTGCAAAACTCCTGGCGTCCGCACCAATCTCGCGCTGGTTGATCAGGCTTTTCTTGTCCCTGTGAAGGTACTCCACCGGGTCCTCGATGGTTATTATATTGACCGTCTTTGTGGCATTGATCTGGTCTATCAGCGCGGCAAGCGTAGTGGATTTGCCGCTTCCGGTTGTGCCTGTGACCAGCACCATCCCCCTCTCCTCGGCGGCAAGCTTCCTCAGCACATCGGGGAGATTCAGTTCGTCAAAATCAGGTATTCTTGTCGGGATGACCCTGAACACTATGCCCACGGCCCCGCGCTGGAGAAACGCGCTGCACCTGAACCGCCCCAGCCCCGGCACGCTATGGGCAAAGTCTATATCAAGCTCTTTTTTGTAGGTCTCTTTCTGGGTGGGGCTCATCACGGACAAGGCCAGCCTGAGGGCCTCTTCCCTGGTCAGGCGGGTTTCATCAATCGGTTTCAATATGCCGTTTATCCTGGCAACCGGCGGACTGCCTACTTTTATGTGCAGGTCCGACGCGCCCGCATCAACGGCCTTCTTTAAAAGATCATTTATCTCCACTGCGCCTTCCGGGCACTATTGATTCGAGAAGTTTCTCCTCGATCTCGGCCGCGGCCTCCGGATGGGTTTTAAGAAATTCCTTGGCGTTTTCCCTGCCCTGCCCTATTCTCTGCCCTGCGTAGCTGTACCAGGCGCCGGACTTCTCTATCAGGCTTTTTTCCACGCCCAGATCTATGATCTCCCCGGTCCTGGATATGCCTTCATTGAAGTAGATATCGAACTCGGCCTGCTTGAAAGGCGGGGCCATTTTGTTTTTAACCACCTTAACCCTTACGCGTCCGCCCACAGCCTCCTGGTTGTCCTTCAGGCTCTCTATCTTCCTTATGTCCAGCCTCATCGAGGCGTAGAATTTAAGGGCGTTTCCCCCGGTGGTGGTTTCGGGATTGCCAAACATCACCCCAATTTTCATCCTTATCTGGTTTATAAAGATAACGGTGGTAAAGGATTTGGCTATCGCCGCTGTCAGCTTCCTTAACGCCTGGCTCATCAGCCTTGCCTGAAGCCCCGGAAGCGAGTCCCCCATGTCCCCTTCGATTTCCGCCTTGGGGACAAGGGCGGCAACTGAGTCTATTACCACTATGTCCACCGCACCGCTTCTTACCAGTGTTTCGGCCACTTCAAGCCCCTGCTCACCGGTATCGGGCTGGGATATTAATAATTCCTCTATGTTCACACCAAGCTTGGCGGCGTAATTTACATCCAGTGCATGCTCGGCGTCCACAAAAGCCGCAACCCCGCCCGCCTTCTGGGCCTGGGCTATCGCGGATAGCGCAAGCGTGGTCTTGCCTGATGATTCCGGCCCGTATATCTCAACCACCCTGCCCCTTGGGAACCCGCCGATTCCGGTGGCCACGTCCAGCATAATGGACCCGGTAGGGATCACCTGCGCGGCCTCAGCCGCCCCCTGGGCGCCCAGCTTCATGATGGCGCCCTTGCCGAAATTGCGCTCTATCTGGGCTATGGCCATCTCCAGCGCCTTCGTCCTGTCCTTGCTCATCTGGTCCACCTCTCTTGGGTATTCCCCCATGTGTTATCCTTGCCGGCCCAGGTATATTTCTTTAAGCAAGGAATATTCAGGCCCGCCGGGCTTCAAAACGCTCTTCATGAGCGTTATTTTTCCGATTTCTATCATACCAAAAGAGTGTGCCTGAAGGGTAGCAAGCCCTTCCGTCAGCCCGGCCAAAGCCCTGCGGTCTTTCATCCCTTCCGGCCTCACCCTGCCTAGCGTGATATGCGCCTTGAAAGCGGATGTCTCACGCTCAAACCCGGCCTTTTCGCAGGCGTCTTCAATACTGTCTCTTAAACTACTGAGGGTTTCATAAGACGGCCCCTTGAGCCCCACCCATAACACCCTTGGGAATTTGCCGCCCGGAAACGCGCCCGTCCCGTGCGCCTCCAGATGAAAGGGGGAGAAACCGGAGACAGCCCCTTTTAACAGCTCATGCAATTCATCGATTTTATCCAGGGGCACGGGGCCAAGGAACTTCATGGTGGCATGAAGGTTTCCGGCAGGGGTCCATTTTACCAGGCGGCCGGCCAGCGCCCTCAATTGCTCCATCTGCCGGTATATCTCCTGCCGTACATCATCAGGCAATTCCACCGCAATGAAAGACCTAACCGATTCCAAGCCGGGCCCCCCAATACAGTGTTGCGGCCCTTAGGACGATATTAGCAAACACTCCGGCCCCTATATCGTCCGCCATTACCCCAATCCCGCCCGGAAGCCGCTCCAGCAGGTTAATGGGCGGCGGTTTCAGAATATCGAAAAGCCTGAAAAGGACAAATGCCCATATTATTACGCCAAGCGAAAGCGGCAGGAACAAAACCGTCACCAGATAACCCGCAACCTCGTCTATTATTATCCGGCTGGAGTCTTTCCCAAGCTCCTTTTCGGCGTTCCCGGCCGCAACAGCCCCGAACACGGTTATTATTACCGCGATAGCAGGAAGCGCATACATGCCCGGCCTTGCGGCCCATGTAAATATGGCCGCAGCCGCCGTGCCGACCGTCCCGGGGGCAAACGGCACATACCCAAGCCCCAGCAGCGTGGCCGTCCATTTAAGCGGGCGTGAGGATTTTTCCCCCGGCATCACTCTTCTATCCGGTAGCTGTGACTGACCTTGGACGCACCCCCTTCTATGGTGGCCTTCACGGAGCAGTATTTGTCCATGGAAAGCTCTATCGCCCTTTCCACGTCCTCTTTTTTAAGCCCTTTGCCTTTCAAGACAAATTCGATATTGATGCCCGTGTATTTCTTCGGGTGCTCGGCGGCCCTCTGCCCCTCTATATTCATCTCAAACCCTGTCACTTCGGCCCGCTTCTTCCTTAATATGGATATTACGTCCATCCCGGTGCACCCTCCCAGGGCGGCCAGCAGCACGTTCATGGGAGTGGGCCCTCCGGTCCCGCCTGCCTGCGTGGGGGCATCCATTATCACGTTGCCGCCCTCGCATTCCCCAACAAACCTCATACCGCCTTCGAATCTCACTTTCACATTGGGCATTTTATTCTCCTTCACTCTTTCATTTGCGGATTGATTTGAAACTAACCTATCGGCCATGCCGTGTCAAGGCCTTCCAGGTTGACGCAGGGGCCTGCGTACTGCTATCTTATTGACGTTTTCAAGGCAGCACCACCCAAGGAGGCCTGGATTGATAAAGAACATGCTTGTAGCCATCGACGGCTCGCCCAAATCTTTCGAAGCGTTTGATTTTGCGCTTGATATGGCTGCCGCATGCAACGCCGCACCGCTTATCCATCTGCTCGCGGTAGTCCAGCCGCCGGAATCGCTGTACCTGGTTGAAACGGATTCCCTTGTAGACTCGGCCTCCAAACAGTTTGAGGCAGTATTAAAAGGGCTGGCTGAAAAGGCGAAGGCAAAGAATATCGCGGTCCGGACGGTTGTTACAGTGGGCCACCCGGCAGAGCGGATAGTGAAGTTCGCCGGCGAGAAAAACTGTGACCTTATCGTGGTGGGGCATACGGGTAAATCGATGCTGGGAGGGCTGCTGCTTGGGTCCGTATCCAGAAGGGTGGCGGCAGAGGCGCCCTGTAGCGTGGTAATCGTAAAATAAGGCCTTGACTGCGCATCCCCGCAATTTCCTTTTGCACCGCAATTAAAACAACTGAAACCGGCCCTGGAGTTCACGGGGGCCCATGTATCCTGAATAGCCATCACAAATAAGCACTATGTTTCCTTTTTACCCGATGAAAAGGTCCCCACGTCTGTTTCAAATGACAAACCGCTGATTTCACTTCAAAAAAAGCCGGGCACATGGATTGCAATTTTCCGGGTAGCCAGTTTTATCCAGAACCTATCTCACAATTGATTCTGAAGCGAAAAAGGGAGTAAATCGTAGCAGACAAGGAGACGAGGGGAAATGAAATACCCGGCCTTGCTTGTTCTTGTTTGCGTTTTGTCCGCATGCGGGGCAAAAGACCCCGGCAATCCGCTTAACATTCCGCAAAATGAAATCGTCTGGAGCGGGGATGCAGATGCAAACGCGGTTTTGCAATCGGAAACGGACGCAATACGCGCATGCCTGCAAAACCTCGGAAACAATCCCCAGGGCGGTTATCCCCACGTGATCGTGACAAATGCCGATATACCATGCGGCAGCGAGGCGCCATCGGTTGGAGGATGCACGGACGGAAACGTTATCTATGTTTCCGATTTTCTTCCCGAAAAATACGGCGAGCCCTGGTATTACTCAATGGAGGTTACAGACTGGGCGGATACGGATTTTAGCGACAGCGACCAGGCACATCAGATATGCGGCCAGATAGACAGGTACAGCCCGCCTCTGTTTCCATAAAAAAAGTTGCAGCCAGTGCGTCCGGGCAGCTGAATTTCAAATCTCAAATTGAACACTTATTCCCCGGTCTCAAGCCAGATGGTAACGGGGCCGTCGTTTACAAGCGCCACGTCCATGTGCGCACCGAAAACGCCTTCCTTCACGGGAACCCCGGCGCTTGAAAGCTCTTTCACAAAAAGCTTATACAATTGTTTTGCCTTCTCCGGAGCTTCTGCCTTTTCAAACGAAGGCCGGTTGCCTTTTGACATATCGGCCGCCAGCGTGAACTGTGATATTACGAGCGCCTCGCCATGTATATCCAGCACCGAAAGGCCCATCTTGCCTTCCGCATTTTCAAATATCCGGAGCCTTGCGGCCTTGCCGGCAAGCATGGCGGCATCGGCTTCGGAGTCGCCCTTTTCCACGCAGAGCAGCACAAGCAGCCCCTTGCCGATTCGGGAAACGGTTTTGTTTTCCACACGCACCGACGCGGATGAGACGCGCTGGATCAGGGCTTTCATTGGGTTATTATAACCGCAAGGCGATTTGCAGGGACGGGCGCAGGGCGGGGGCTTGCCCCACCCGAATTTGCTGTTTAATCCTCACAGGAGGTGCCGCATAGCCCCGGCCTGCAAAACCGAAGGTTTCCACAGGGAAGAGACGCTTTTGACGGTTCGGGCCTTGGTTTAGAGTCCCCCTCCTACTGGGCATAAATGGTATAAATGATTGGCGGATGAATAGGAAAAAATAGGGACTAGGAAAAAATAGGGAAAAAATAGAATAAAAATAGGTAGAATAAAAATAGGGACAGCGACCATTTTCCCTTGAGTCGTAATTTTTAAGTCTTTGACGTACCCAGACAAAGCGGGTAGGTAATGAGCGCAGTGGCCGACCGAGTCCCGGCGGAGCCTGACACATTATTGCAACTGAAAACCCGGCGCGGCGTTGGCCGTTTGCCGTAATCGTTTGAGCCGCGCCGCAGGATTTGAAAAAACGGGGCCTTTCGAGACGAGAGCCTAACGGAGCAAACACCGCCCGCGAAAAAAATAGATAAGCAAACCGGCTTCGGGCAAATGTATCAAGAGATGACAGAAGCGATACCATCTAAGAAAAGTCTACGTCGCTGGATTCCCGCATAAGACATGCGGGAATGA
>JAKAKS010000011.1 GCA_021813405.1 Nitrospirota bacterium | reverse complement strand
GCCATCCCCTTCAGGCCCATCGCCTTCGTTATGGCCGCCGTGAGCGTGGTCTTGCCGTGGTCCACGTGGCCTATCGTGCCAACATTGGCATGGGGCTTTACCCTTTCAAACTTCGCCTTCGCCATTAGAATGCCCTCCTGGTATATTTAAATCCTGTTTTTCCGAATTCGCGGAGCATCATTGTATCTCCTATCTCCCTTTTACCTTTTCTATTATCGTTTCGGAGATGCTCTTGGGGGCCTCCTCATACTGCGCAAACTGCATGGTGTAGGTAGCCCTGCCCTGGGTCTTGCTCCGCAGATCGGTTGCATATCCGAACATCTCGCTCAACGGGACGAGGGCCTTTATCACCTGGGCGTTGCCCCTCATCTCCATCATCTGGATTTTACCTCTTCTGGAGTTCAGGTCGCCTATAACGTCGCCCATGTAGGTTTCGGGGGTGACCACCTCCACATTCATTATCGGCTCCAGCAGGATTGCGCTGGCCTTTCTGACCGCTTCCTTAAACGCCATGGAGCCAGCGATCTTGAACGCCATTTCAGAAGAGTCCACTTCATGGAACGAACCGTCATAGAGTTTGGCCTTAACGTTCATAACGGGATAGCCCGCCAGCACGCCGGAGTCCATCGCCTCCTTGATGCCTTTTTCAACGGCCGGTATATATTCGCGCGGTATGGCGCCGCCGATTATCTTGTTTTCAAACTCGAAGGTCTTACCGTCCTTCAGCGGCTCCACCTCTATATAGACATGGCCGTACTGGCCGCGGCCGCCGGTCTGGCGAATGAATTTGCCTTCGGCCTTGGCCGATGATTTTATGGTCTCTTTGTAGGCAACCTGCGGCTTGCCAACGTTTGCGCCCACCTTGAACTCGCGAATTAGCCTGTCAACGATAATTTCAAGGTGCAGCTCTCCCATTCCGGCTATAAGCGTCTGGCCCGTCTCCTCATTGGTGTACACCCTGAATGAGGGATCTTCCTGCGCAAGTTTCACCAGGGACTGGGAAAGCTTGTCCTGGTCCGCCTTGCTCTTGGGCTCTATTGCTACGGAAATAACAGGCTCCGGGAATTCCATCTTCTCCAGCACCACGATATTCTTATCGTCGCATACGGTGTCGCCGGTGAGGGTATCCTTGAGGCCGACCGCCGCCACTATGTCGCCAGCCTGCACCTCCTTTACCTCTTCCCTTTTGTTGGCGTGCATTCTGAGAAGCCTGCCCACCCTTTCTTTTCTGTCTTTGGTGGAGTTGTATATGTAGGAACCGGCGCCCATCGAGCCGGAATATACCCTCAGATAAGTAAGCTGGCCCACAAACGGGTCCGTCATAACCTTAAAGGCAAGAGCAGCAAAAGGCTCGGCCGGGTCGGCATGCCTTACCACTTCGTTCCCGTTGGCGTCCACACCCTTTATCGGCGGCACATCCAGGGGGGAAGGCAGGTAGTCCACCACCGCATCCAGCAACTGCTGAACCCCTTTATTCTTGAAGGCCGTGCCGCAGAGAACCGGGGTGATCTGCATGGATATCGCGCCTTTTCTGAGGGCGGCCCTTATCTCCTCGGGCGTTACATCTTCGCCGCCCAGGTATTTTTCCATAATGTTCTCGTCCACATCGGAGAGGGCCTCCAGCATCTTGTCACGCCTCTTCTTGACTTCGGCAACAAGATTGGCCGGAATTTCGATCTCGTGGCATTCAGCGCCAAGATTGCTTTCGGAATAAGAATAGGCCTTTAACGTAATAAGGTCTATCGGCCCGACAAACTGGTCCTCCGCGCCATTTGGCATCTGGATGGCAACGGGCTTTGCGCCAAGCCTGTCTACCATGCTGTTTACGCTCATATCGAAATCCGCACCCACGCGGTCCATCTTGTTCATGAAGGCAATCCTGGGCACGCCATACTTGTCGGCCTGCCGCCAGACAGTCTCGCTCTGAGGCTCAACACCCGCGACGGAATCGAACAGCGCCACTGCGCCGTCAAGCACCCTGAGGGACCTTTCCACCTCTATGGTGAAGTCCACGTGTCCGGGGGTATCTATTATATTTATCTTGTAATCTTTCCAATGGCAGGTAGTTGCGGCGGAGGTTATGGTTATACCACGTTCCTGTTCCTGGACCATCCAGTCCATTACAGCCGTGCCTTCATGGACCTCTCCGATCTTGTAGGTAACCCCCGTGTAATAGAGTATCCGCTCGGTGGTGGTGGTTTTGCCCGCGTCTATGTGGGCCATAATTCCGATATTGCGCGTTTTTTCCAGTGGATTGCTCAATTCTAACCTCTTGCTTCCCTACCATCTATAATGCGCGAAGGCCCTATTGGCCTCTGCCATTTTATGGGTGTCTTCCTTTTTCTTGAAAGAGGAACCCGTGTTATTAAACGCATCCAGAAGCTCTCCCGCAAGCTTTTCCCTCATCGTCTTTTCATTGCGCGCCCTGGAGTATGTGATGATCCACCTGAACGCCAGCGCGCTTCTCCTGTTCGGCCTTACCTCCACGGGCACCTGGTAAGTGGCGCCGCCTACCCTGCGCGGCCTCACCTCAAGGACGGGCTTCACGTTTTCCAGCGCCTGCTTGAAAACCTTCAGCGGGTCCTGCCCGGTCTTCTGTTTAAGTATCTCAAAGGCCCCGTAGCACGCCTTTTCGGCGGTGGCCTTCTTGCCGTCTTCCATGAGAATGTTCATGAACTTGCTCAAAACCTTACTGCCGTATTTCGGATCCGGCAGTATCTCTCTTTTTTCGGCTACCCTTCTTCTAGGCATTTTCCATTAACCTCTATTTGGGCCTCTTGGCGCCGTACTTGGACCGGCCGCGCCTTCTGTCGGCAACCCCGGCAGAATCCAGCGTGCCTCTGACTATGTGATACCTGACACCGGGAAGGTCCTTAACCCTGCCCCCCCTTATCAGAACTATCGAGTGCTCCTGCAGGTTATGCCCAACACCCGGTATATAGGCCGTGACTTCCATTGAATTGGTAAGCCTTACCCTGGCCACTTTCCTCAAGGCCGAGTTCGGTTTCTTCGGGGTGTGGGTATATACCCTCAAACAGACCCCGCGTTTCTGCGGACAGGACTTAAGAGCCGGGCTCTTTGTCTTCTGCTCGATCTCTTTCCTTCCGTGTCTTACAAGCTGCGAAATAGTCGGCACTTTTCCTCCGTAAAATTTCCGTACGCTGATTTAAAGACGGCCCAAAAAAGCAGTTTTCTCCAAAGGCCGAAATAGAAGAATACCAGAGTAAAAATTTTTTGTCAACTTTAAGTTTAATTTAAAAAAGCCGGGGTAAATGTTAAGGGCTTTCCCTCTGGCCTGCATGGCCCTGACGGCTTCAGGAGGCTTGGCCCCGGGCCTTTGAATTCCTGCCATTCCCCGCCCGCCGCTCAGGGCCAGACTGGCGATTTCTATGCCGTTTGTTTCATTTCTTCACCCGCGCGGCGCTTCCGGCCGCCTCTTTTTGGGCCAGGCTGGCATACAACCCCGCCGCACCCGGGTTAAGCTTCCTAGCCAGCCCGAACTGGCGCTGAAAGCCTGCAAGATCGCCTTTTTTCAAATAAAGCAAAGCAAGCCTGTAATGCGGCTCGGCAGCGCCAGGGTTTAAACTGGCTGCGTCTGAAAAGGCCGCCTTTGCGATACCGGAACGGCCAAGCATATTGTAAGCTATGCCAAGGCACACCAGTGAATCGTAAGTAGGTTTTATCCTCAATGCCTTATCGCAGAAATAAACGGCCTCGCGGGCATGCCCTTTGTCATTGGCCACAAATCCAAGATATGTGTAAGGTACCGGGTTATCGGGGGACTTCGCGGCCGTATCGCCCCACAAAGTCTCGTTGCTTTTCCATACAGGGTTTCTCTTTACAGTAATAGCGGCCCCTGCGGTGACAGCAAGTACGGCAACCATGGCCGCCACCACGGGCGCGGCTTTTTTCCAGATGGCATTTTTTAGGCAACTCAATCTCTCTAAGCCAATGGATACAAGCAAAGCGAACCCGGCGGTGCTCAGGTACAGATACCTTTCGGCAAACACTGTAAAGAAAGGAAGCCTCAGCACATAAAACGCCGGCAGCAGAGGGGCAAGCGCCAAAATGCAGCAGAAAAAGGCCCTCCGGTTTTTCTTCCAGAAAAGCGCCATCAATCCGGCAACACACGCCGTCACCAGCAGGGAAACAGCAACCTTGAATTCAAAAGGCGATGAAACAGGATGGAATGTATAAGCCGCATTCAACACGGCGGGGAACGCCAGCTTGCCCATATATTTGGCAAAAAGGGGGAATGAATTAAGAATGAGCTGCCATAAATTCAAACTGGAGCTGGAGCTTACAAATGTTATCACTCGAAACGCGTTCCACCGGAGCAGAAAATAAATCGCCAGCGCTGGCAGAAATGGCACGTATTTCCGCCATGAAAAGCGCCCGCCAATGCACAAGCCATATGAGATCAATACGGCGGGTATCATCACGCCCGGCTCCTTGGACAATGCCGAAAGGAGACATAATGCACCCTGAAGCCACGGCATTCTTTCTTCTGCAAACAGGACAATGCAGGCCAGGAAGAAAAACGAATACATGGGTTCCGAGATAGCTGACGCCAGGTCCACGGCATCGGTATTAACCGGATGAACTGCAAACAAAAGCGCGGCAACCAGGGCGAATCTTCTTCTGCCAATCAGCAGCAAGCCCAGCAGATATACCAGCACGGCATTTGCCGCGTGCAGCGCCACGTTTGCCAGGTGAAAGGCCCAGGCCTTAAGCCCGAATATCGAATAAATGACCATGAATGCCAATCCGTAGGACACGGGCCTGTAATATGCCCCCGCTGAAGGGCGCTCAAACACCGCCGGGATATTGGCGAAACTCCTTGTAAATGCGGCAAAACTCCTTACAGACGGGTTGCCAACCACCATCCCGGCATCGTCGCCCACAAACCCGTTTGAAAAAATGTTTGCATAAACCGCAAATGAAACCAGCAGGATCAAAAGCACTGGCAGTGCATTTACTTTTGAAATCAGATTACCTTCAGCGCGCGGCGGCATCATGCATTTTTCCATAATGTTTTTTCAACAGGCCTTTAACCGCCCGGCTTTTTTTAACGTGCCCGCTAGAATAGCCAGCACCGCAACAGCCGATATCACCCATCCCGTAACCCTTGGCCACGTAGTGCCAAACCAAAGCGTTATAGAGTGCAGGCCGGGTGGTATGGCAAATGTGATAAACCCCTCCGGCGTGGTGGAAACAGGCAAGCCGCGGCCGTCTATCCGGAGCCTCCAGCCGGGGAAGTAGAATTGCGTGATTATCAGGTTGGCCGGCCCGGCGGCATCTGCAAGCACACGGATCTCAGTGCCGTTTGCGCTAGCCTCCTTAATCTTGGTACTGGAGCCGGTGGTGTAAAGAAAATCGTATCGTTTTGCAGTTACAGGCACGGTCTCCCACCTGGGCCGGAATTCGTCTGCTGGCGCTATCCCCATGATATTGGGGATGTCGTCTTTTATTGCCAGCCTTCCATACGCAGTTCTTTGCGGGCTGGAAACAAACACGCAAAGCGCAAGCGCAAGGCAGACAAGCGCAGCCGGCAAAAACATCATCCTGCCTGCCGGTATCACGCTTGCGGAATACCCTGCCAGCGCGGAAAAAAACAGTGTTGCTATGCCCATATAGCTCCACGGGAACAACACATACTGGAGCGGGGTTAAGTATTTGTATAAAGCCGCTGAAAGCGGTATCGTCATGAAAAGGGCAAGAACCCCCAGCAAGGGTACGATCAGGCCAAATCCCCTTTTCTGCCGCGGCACAGCAAACAGGCCCGCAAGCGCCAAGGCATCAAACCCCAGAACCGCGTATCCGATCTGAAGGTCATCAAACAAATCTTTAGGGGGCTGAGTCCATCCGGCTTTAAACCATCCGGCGGCGGACATGAAAAGCTTGTAATACGGATAACCATCCAGGGTAGCTTCCTTGAATCTGGCCAGGTAGCCTATTTCTGTGAGCACCGGCAGCCAATAAAAAGCGGACAACCCCATGCCAAGGGCCACACCAACGGCGGACCTGATGAATATTTTTACCGGAGTTCCGGAAGAAAATGCCAGCCACCCTATATACAGAGCAGCAAAAGGCGCGATCATGAACCCCATCAGGTTATGCGTTAACGTTATCAAGGCCGTTGCCAGGGCAGTCACAATTATGCCGGGCATATACTGGATTGTTTGAGCGCACATAAGATCAATGCCGTAAAACAGAAATGGCATAAGGTTTATTGCGGCAAGTTCCGGCAAAGACCCGCGTTGATATAAATCGTGGAAATGATACGGGACAAACATGAATACCGTGGCGGCAATAAGCGCCCCGGGTATATCGAAATGCCCTTTGGCCCACAGGAACATCCCCAGCCAGCCGGCAAAAAGCATGAGCATGCATACAATTTTCACAGCCGGGACAAGCTGGATTCCCAGGGCGTGCAGATAGCCCGCCGCCAGGTAAAACCCCGGGGAGTAGAAATTAAGAAATGGCGACCCTTTGCCTGCGGCTGCTGCTGTTGTCCAGCGGGGATAAAAATCGCCGTGTTTTACCGCATAGGACACGGCTTGCGCTCTCTGGATATGCATGTACCCGTCCCAGGTGGCCACCCATCCGCTATGAAATAAGGGCCATGCAGCAATTACCGCCTGGGCAATCGCAAACATGATAATAAAAATCCATTTTCTGGAGGAAACAGGCATGGTATTCATTTTTCTTTTCGCATCCATCACCCGGCACTGGCAGCCTGCGGCAGGGCCTGCACAATGGGATGGTCCCACACCAGGATAATATGGTTTTCAAACGCAAGGGTTTCATCCGGCCTGCCAAACTGTTCTTCAGCTAATGCCAGCAAGCTGTAATAATTGAACTGGCCTATCACGTTCTCCTTGCTTACCACCTCAAAAGGCCGGCCGTTCATGCCAAGTATCAGGAAAAACCGCCGCTGGTTAGCGGAGTTCCCAGGCCCAAACCACGCAGCGGATATTTCATGCCGCCTGGGCATGAAAAACAAAGGCATTGCGGGGTTTGCCCCCGGGTCATATTCCAGGCTTACGGGGCGCACAACAACCCTGTACCCGCTTATCCAGCTTATGGTGTTTGCAGGGGCCGCCCAGTAATCCCCGTACCCGTAATGGAGGTCGTTTTGTTCCAGAAACCCCGCCAGCGCAAGCGCCCCGTTATCGTTTATTTCCACCCGGTTTTCCCAGGCCGCCGGACCGCTTGCCGCGCCCGCCGCAATAAAGATAAATACCCAAAGGCATACAGCCCATCGGGAAAAGACAGGCATGGCCCTCCATTGCCAGGCAAATATAAATACCCCGAGAGCAAGCAGACCATAGTAAATGTTTACCAGATACCTGTAATCGCCTCTGTCCACGGCCAAAATCAAAAAAGCGGCAGACATGACAAGAATTGAAACCAGGAAAAAACCGGTAATCATCGCCTGCCTGGCACTCAGCGTTATTGCATGCCCCGCCAGATGGCGGACCAGATGGAAAGCCAGGAAAAGGCTGATAATGGCAAAGACCGCCCCCGCCATGTGGTTCCACGCCCATGTCCGCAAAACCGGAAAGAACACTCCAAGTGCCGCCAGGTATGTATGGGCATTGGCCATAAACTGGCCCCAGGAGGATATAAGATGAAAACTGTTTTTTGGGGAAAAAGACAACAGCCCCAGCCCCCTTGTATAGGCAAGCGCCCATCCGGTCATCGTCCCCAGAAGCAGGTTCAGCGCCGGCCGGCGGTATTGCCGTTTTTTTATGCAGAGCGCCAGCAGAACCATTACAATGGGCAATGTGCAGGCCGCGTTAAACCAGGGGTCCGAAACGCCGGCCAGAAATACTATCGCGCCCAATGTAAAAGCATTTATCTTGTTGTGCTTCTCTATCGCGTAAGCCGCGGAAATGAACGCAATAAACGCCCAGGCCATCGAAGAGTTATGGCAAACGACATAGGCCAGATATCCGTCCTTTATCGCGCTTTGGCTTGCAAACAACCCCAGGCACAGGGCAACAAGCGATGCCGCGGACCATCTGCCGGACAAAAACCTGATTAAAACGGCAAGCAATACTGCATTGATCACGAAGAACACCCATCCCAAACCCAGCACTGTGTATCCGGTAACGCCAAAAATATAGTAGATAAAAAATACAAAAGGAGCGGGAGAAAGCAGCCAATTGTCCTGGGTGAAACGCCATGTCCTGAAAAAAGCGAAGCCGTGCTCCCTCCAGCCATGCCATAGCATCGGGAAAACTGCCGTGTCGCCGTCCAGCGAGTAAGCCGCGAAGGTGTAATGGAAACTTATCCATAGCCCGGCGCAAACGGCCAGAAGAAGCGTTACTGTCAGAAGTTGTTTTAAAGCTCTCATCTTTTTGCTTATTGCCCGGGCGTTTCCGCCCCGGTCAGGGCCTGCAAGACGGGATGGTCCCACACCAGGACCACGCAGTTCGCAAACTGAAGGGTTTTCTCCGGGGTGCCAAACTGCCTTTCCGCAGCCGATACCATGGTATAGAAATCAAAACGGGGGACGGTGCTTACCTTGTTTAATGCATGGCCCGGCCAGGCGGCATTCAGCACCAGAAAAAACCTGCGCTGGTCCTTATAATCCCCAGGTTTGTACCACGTACTGGAAGTCTCGTACGGCCATGGGACAAAGAACAGGCGTGGTTCCGGGCGCGCTGAGAGGTCGAATTTCATGCCTATGGGGCGCACGATCTCCCGGTAGCCGCTGGCCCAGGTTATCGTATCGGCCGGGACCGCCCAGTAATCCGCATACCCGTAATTCAGCCCGTTTTGTTCCAGAAAACCCGCCAGCGCCGACGCCCCCTGATCATTTACGTTGATATCCTTTTCCCAGGCCGCCGGATCGCTTGCCACCCCGGCCGCCAGGAAGATAACCACCCAGGCGCACGCCATCGCGCGGAAAAGGTCCGGCAGCTGCTTCCAGCGCCATGCCATCGCAAAAGCCGCAAAGGCAATCAGGCCGTAGTAAATATTTATCAAATATCTGTATATGAAATTATTTTCATGCAAATCATAAGCCAGATAAGCTGCGGACATCATGACAACCGACGCCGGGAAAAACCCGGCAGCCACAGCCTGGCGCACAGGCAGTCTTTTCATATTCCGCACAGCCCAGCGGAAAGTTTCAAAGGCGATGCAGATACTGATTGCAATGAAAACAGCTCCCGCCATGTGGTTCCATTCAAACACTTCGGACAATGAGAAGAACGTGCCGGTTGCCTGTAAAAGCTGGTGGGCATTGGACCGCAGTTGTTCCCATGTGGATATGAATTGAAAACCGCCCCTTGGAAGGAAAGACAGCAGCCCCAGGCCTCTTGTATAAGCAAGCGCCCATCCGCCCGCCACCCCCAGCAACATGATTAGTGACTGTCTGCGGTGTTCCTTGCCCCTCAGATATATTAAGCACAGTACAAACAAAAGCGGCAATGTGCAGGCCGCGTGAAACCATGGGTCCGAAACGCCTGCGATAAAAATTATGCAGGCCAGCGCGAACGCGGACAGACCGCTGCGTTTTTCCATTCCGTAAGCCGCAGCCATTACAGCAACGAAAGCCCACGCCATCGACGTGTTGTGGCAAATAATGTAGGATAAAAATCCGTTTTCCACCGCCTTCTCGCTTGCAAACAACCCCAGGCACAATATTACAAGCGCGGCCATGGACCATCTGCCAGCCAGGAACCTCGTTAAAACGGCAAGCAATACGGCGTTGATCACGAAGAACGCCCATCCCAAACCCAGCACTGTGTATCCGGTAACGCCAAAAATATAGTAGACAAGAAATACAAAAGGAGCGGGGGAAAGCAGCCAGTTGTCCTGCGTAAAATGCCATGTCCTAAAAAAAGCGAAGCCGTGCTCCTGCAACCCGCGCCAGAGCATCGGAAAAACGGCTGAATCGCCTTCTAATACATAAGCCTTAAAGGTGTAATGAAAGCTTGTCCACAGCCCAAAGGCAACGGCCAGAATAAGCGCGGCAACCAGCAGTTTTTTAAAAGTCCCCATATGCCGGATATTATAAAATATGTTCCTGAAGGCCCGCCAAGCGCGAAGGGCCGGGCTTCCGTTTTTTAACCGACTTGTGCCTGCCAGTCAGCAATGCGAAAAAGCTGATTGCTATCATCGCCAACACCCGGCGAACACGCCCCGGAAGCTCTACTTGAAATCCCCGCAGCCAGTGGGGCCGGCATGTGCGGGGTCCATCATCTGGGCCTTCTTAAACATATCTTCAGCCGCGGAGGGGCTTCCTGTGCGGTAAAGAAGGCCTGCAAGTTCCCTGGCTATACCGGCGTTTGGCATTACGGCAAGGACGGCCCTGTATTCCCCTATAGCGGCATCCGGGTTCCCAAGCGCCAGGTATGCCCTGGCAAGCCGGTAATGGATGCCGGGCGTATCGGGAGATGCATCGTTTATGGAGAGCGCAGTCTGGAATACCTGCACCGCGGCCTCGTTTTCGCCTTTTTTCATCAAAGTGCCGCCCAGCTCGGAATAAGCCTTCATGTAATCCGGCTGAAGCGCAACGGCCTTGCGGAACGCTGCTATGGCCCCGTCCAGCAACCCCTTGTGCTCCAATTCCACTCCGTAGTTGTATTGCACAAAACCGTTATCCGGGGTTTTAAGCGCCGCGTCGGACCATACCGAAAAATCGTCCTTCCATACGTGATTTCTCTCAAAACTCGATGCCGTGTAAAAGACCAGCAATACAGCAAACAATCCTGGAACAACCTTTTTCAGGACGCCGCTTCCGCCGTTACAAACCCCGTCCAGAACAAGCCCCGCGGCAAGCGCAAAGCCTATGGACGGCAGGTAAAGATACCTCTCCGCAAACAGGAACTGCCCAAGCCCGTGCGATATGTATAAAGACGGAGCAAGCGGCAATAAGAAGAAAAGCCCGGCAAAAAAATACCTCCTGTCCCGCCGGAATGAAACGTAAAGCAAAAAGGCAAAAAGCGCAGCGGCCAATACGGGGACCACGAACGCCGCATTCACGGAACTGACAGGCTGATAACCGTAGGCCGGATTCAGGCGGATGGGCACAAGCATCTTATAAAGATACCCGGCAAAAAAACTGACGCCGGTCAGAAAAGCTGTTACCGGCCCAATCTCCGGATGATAATTAATTCCAGCTATACCAAGGTGCCCGGCCACCTCTGCCCGGAAATTGGCCGTAAGCCACCCTGCGGGCCCGTAGAATATGGCGTAAGTGCGCATACCCATATAAATGGCAAGGGCGCAAAAAAGAGGCGCGTACCTTGCAACAAATCCCCTTCCCCTGCCGCTTAAAAGCAGGTCGTAAGCCACGAAAACAAACGGGATTGTAACCGCGGGCTCCTTGCTGAAAAATGCCCCAAGCAGAAGGACCATTTCCAGCGCAAAATATTTCAGATATCCTCTGCCGGAATAGGCGGCAAACACCAGGAAGGCCGCAAGCGAAAACATGGCGGCCAGCAGGTCCGGGTAGCCCCCCGCCCAGGCAACGGCCTCCACATGCACCGGCTGCGCGGCAAACACAAGCCCTGCCGCAATGGGGCCAGCCCCCGGGAAACCAGTTCCCATAGGCCCGGATGAGGGAACTGGCCCGCCGTCGTTATATCTTCTAATCACCAGGCAGGCGGCGGCATAAACCAGAACGGAATTTATGGAATGCAGGAGCACGCTCAGCAGATGGTACCCACGCGCATCCAGCCCGAAGAGGCTGTATACGATCATATAGCCAAAATACATGAGAGGACGGTAATAATTGGATGGCCTTCCGGTAAAGGCCCACACGTTGGACAGAAAAACCCGCCCGGCATGGGAAAAACTCTTTATCCAGGGGTTATTTAAAATCTGAGCGGAGTCGTCACGGACAAAGCAGTTGTTGATGGAATTGGAATAAAGAATAAAAGCAAAAATAAATATAGCCAAGGCGTAAACCGGATTGAATGCGCCGGTGGCGCCGCCCTTAGTTTTTATCCGCATCAGGGAATGTCCCGGCCTTTTTTTTCTCCCGGGCCTTCTTAAGCGCAAGGGCCAGGTTGAACCGTACGGCGGCCTCTTCCGGGCCGGGCTGAAGCGCCATCCTGTACGCCCCGGCCGCTTTTAAGTAACTCCCTTCGGCAAAATATATGCCCCCCAGGTTGTTGTACGCCTCATGATAAAGCGGGTCCCTTGCTATTGCCGCCTTATAGGCCTCCTTGGCTAGCCCCGGCTCCCCTTCTTCCCAGAATGTGACCCCCAGATAATAATAGCTTTCTGCAAACCGGGGGTTGGCCCTGGTTGCCTGAAGGAATGATCCCTCGGCAAACACGTTTTCTTTTGCGGCAAGATACGCCTTGCCAAGGTAAAAGAAGGCCTCATAGTCCGAAGGGTCCAGCATGGCCGCTTTCTGGTAAAGCGTTATCGCCTTCTGTATATTGCCCGCCTTATACTCTGCCACCCCCAGGTTTACAAGCGGCACGTAACCGCCAGGGGATTTCATTGCCGCATCACCCCAGAGAGTAAGGTCGCTCTTCCATACCGGGTTCCTGTAAACAGTGGCAATTGAAAGGAGCGCTGCAACCAGAACGCCGGCTGTCAGCACGGTATTTTTTGCCTTGCTGTTTGAGGCAGCGGCGGCAAACAGCCCGCCAGCCGCCAGCGAAAACCCGGCAAGCGGGAAATAGAGATACCGCTCACCGAAGGCAACCCTGCCCAGCGCCGGGAAATAAAATACTGGCAGCAGGGGCAAAACAAGAAGGCAAAGCCCGAAGAATATCCGTTTGTCCTTATAAGCCGAAAAGACCAGAATTGCGGCAAATATCAGGATAGCGGCACACCCTTCAATCGCCCTTGGGTCGGAAAAAGAGAGCACCGGATGGAAATCATAGGCCACGTTCAGCCCTGCCGGCAGCAGCATCTTTGCCATGTACCTTGCAAAAAGAAACGGCGCTGAAAGCGCAGCCGGAAGCAGGCCCCCTACCGGCGGGTTTGGCTCCTTAAAGGCCACAAGGCCCCCAAGCGCATTAATCCGCAGGCCAAAATAGATGATAATGGCAACAGCCAGCGGCGCATATCTTTTCCAAAGCGGGGCGGCCTTTGCGGAATGCTGCCCCCTGCCTGAAATGATATCGAATAAGGGCACCGCAATCAGGAGCATCACCGCCGGTTCCTTGCTCAGCATTGCAAGCAGGAAAAATAACCCCTGAAGCCAGGGCGATTTTCTTTTTACAAGGAAAACAAGCGCGCAGAGCGAGAAAAAAGCCATCAGCAGGTCCGGTGAGCCGCCAATCCAGTCCACCGCCTCCGTATGGGCCGGATGGACGGCAAAGATAATCCCGGCGGCAAGCGCGGCTGTCACCGGGTCCCCCGAAAACCGTGGGTTAAGGCCCGCCTCCCCGAAGATGAAAAGTGCCAGCAGGAAAACAAGCGCGGAATTGGCCGAATGCAAAAGCAGGTTTGCCATATGAAAGCCCATCGGGCCGGGGCCAAACAGATGGTACGCTACCATATTAAGCAGGTGCATAACAGGTCTGTAATAATTGGACATCAGGCCGGGATGGAAACCCCACACCTCGGTCCTGAAAAAAGCGGGAATGTTCCTGAAATCCCCAAGCCACTGGTTCTGCACAATCTGGGCAAAGTCGTCATAAACAAACCCGTTGCCAAGCGAGTTCAGATAAACAGAGGCTGCCAGAAGGCCCACAAGCAGGGCGTATATGGCTTCCCGTGATCTTTTGCCGGTCAGCATAAAAAATTATAACTCACTTGCCTTTATTTCCCGCCGCCGCGCATAGCTTCACCAAGCCCGGCATACGCCTTTGTGAAACCGGGATCCAGCCTGATGGCCGCCTGGTACTGCTGCGCAGCGGATTTCATGTCCCCTTCCAGCCGGAGCGCCTGCGCCAGGTTATAATGCGCATCGGGGCTGCCTGGGGCCAGCCTGGCAATGTTCGCGAGGGCTTCCGCTGCGTTTTTATAATCCCGGGCGGAAAAATAGAGTTGCCCCAGGCCCGTGTATGCCGCCATGGAATCCGGATATACCGAAACCAGCGCCAGGTATGTCTGTATGGCCTTCTCAGGCTCCCCGGCCGCGCGGTACATCATGGCAAGCCGCAGATAGGTTTCCGAATGCCTGGGGTCGGCCTTCAATGCCATTTGGTAAGCTTTCCCGGCAAGGGTATATTTTTTAATCATCTGGTAAGTCTGCCCTTCCAGCAGGTAAGCCTCATAGCGGGCCGGGTTGATGGATGCTGCCTTTTCAAACAGCGCTATGGCCTGGCCCGAATCTCCCATATTCCCGTACTCCACCCCCAGGTTCACCAGCGGCACGTACCCCGTGGGGGACTTTTTCACTGCATCGCTCCACAGAGAGAAATTGCTCTTCCACACAGGCGCCCTGTGCATGGTGCCAAACGCAAAAATCGCCGCAACCATAATCCCTGCGGCAACGGAAACGTGTTTTGCCTTTTTATGGAAATATTCAAACGCCCATCCTGCCGCCAATGCAAAGCCCACCGAGGGCAGATACAGGTATCTTTCCCCGAACACCAGGTCCCCAAGCGGCGCAAAATAAAGCGCCGGCAGAACCGGCACCGCTAACAGACATAACGCAAAAAACACCTTCCTGTTTTTCCTGAATGAAATCGCAAGAAGCCCGGCAAACGCAAAGGCGGCCAAAAACCCCGCAATGGCGCGCGGGGAAAGCATAGAGCGCACCGGATGGAAATTGTAGGCAAGGTTCAGGTTCAGCGGCAAAACAAGCTTGGCCATATATCTGGCAAAAAGATACGGCGCGTTTGCCGCCTCAAAAAGAAGGCCCATCTCCGGATGATTGTTGCCGGTGGTCAAACCGCCCAGCGCGTATATCCGCATTGCAAAATAAACCAGGGCGGCGGCAACAACCGGCAGAAACCGGAAATACCACGGCGGTGCGTTTCGTGCTTTTAAAACCGGCCCGGCATCACCTGCATCAAGCGCGCATGCAAAAACAGGCAGTATAAAAACCAGTGTAACGGCGGGTTCCTTGCTCAGCATGGCCAGAAGAAAAAAAACGCCCTGCAGCACAGGGTTTTTCCTTGCCGCAAACAGCAGCATGGCCACAAGAGAAAAAAAGACAAGCATCAGGTCCGGGGAGCCGCCAATCCAGTCCACCGCCTCCGTATGCACAGGATGCACGGCAAACAGCACCCCGGCTGCAAGCGCGGCAACAATATCTTCGAACAGAGCCATGGCCAGCAGGAAAACAAGCAGGCTGTTTGCCGAGTGCAGCAGCAGGTTGGCAATATGATAGCCCAGCGGGTTCAGTCCGGAAAAAGGATATATAAGCATATTAAGAAGGTGCATCGTAGGCCTGTAAAAGCTGGACTTTACGGCGGGCTGGAAGCCCCACACCTCATGGGTAAGGACGGCAGGGATGTTTCTGAAATCTCTTATCCAGGGATTTTTAACAAGCTGGTTGGGGTCGTCATATACAAACCCGTTCCCGAGGGAGTTTATATAAACCAGGGCGGCTAAAAGGACCAGTACCAGTGCGTAAACCGTCTTGCGCCGCGTTTCAATCCGCATCAGGAATTATATCAATTTACCACCATTGCCCGCCCGTCCGCCTGAGAAAATCAGAAGCGGTATTCAGATTGGGCCTTGGCCATACCGGAATAAAAAGGCTCTGGGTAAAAGGATTCCGTTTGTTGGCTGTTGGTTTATCTTACCCCGGGGGAGCGGGCGGTTGAGCGAAGCGGGCGCGGCGAACCTGCCGGCAGTCAAGCGGCGATGGCCGTTTGCCGTATTCATTTGAGCCGCGCATGGAACCACTGTGAACCTGGTGGAAAAAGACCGCGCCCTAACGGAGCGAACACCGCCCGCGAAAAAATCAGAGAACAGACTGGCATGGCAAATGAATCACTAGTGGCAGAAGCAAAGCCGCTGGCCCCAGGCTTTCGCCGGGGTGACTGCCCTTTGAGGGCACGCCAGATACCCACAGAAAAGAAACTAAAAAAGCCTGCAACAAAGCCAAAAACTACAGCCCGATGGCTTCTATAAGCTCCGCCGTAACGCGATTAAGCAGGGCAAAACCCTTGCCCGTTGGCCTCAGCCTGCCCCCGGAGATTTCAAGCAGACCGCCTTCAACAAACGGCTGGGCATGTTTCCCCAAATCAAGCTTATAGCCCTCAGCATCTTCCATATCCAGCCCCCTCGTGGTCCTGAGCCCCAGCAGAACGAACTCCCGCGCGGCCTCGTCAGGGCTTACAGGTTCGGACCTCTCCACAGGCAATCGCCCCTCATCCAGGGCCTGAACGTACGCCTGCGGGTCCGTAACATTGCTCCACCTTATACTATTTTTAAACGAGTGCGCCGCCGCCCCAAGCCCCAAGTATTCCCCGCGCGCCCAGTAGTTAAGATTATGGGCGGCCTCCATTGCCGGCAGGCTGTAACTGGACACCTCATAGCGGGCATATCCGGCCTTCAGCAGCATCTCCTCTGCCCTCTGCTGCATCGCAAGCACATCTTCCTCACCAGGCATCACGGCATGGCCGCGCTCCAGAAGCGAGTAAAGCGGGGTGCCTTCTTCAGGGGTAAGTTCATAAAGGGAAAGGTGCTCCGGCTGTAAGGAAAGCGCCTTTTCCACATTATGCTGCCAGCTTTCCATGCCCTGGCCGGGAATCGCGTAGATGAGGTCCAGGGATATATTCTGGAAGCCGGCCTGCCTGGCATCGAAAAATGTGCGCTCTATTTCAGCCTCTCCGTGCGGCCTGCCCATAAATTCCAGTTCCCGCTCCGAAAAAGACTGAGCCCCTATGCTCAACCGGTTTACCCCGGCATCGAAGAGCAGTTTTAGTTTATCAGGGTTGCCAAATACCGGGTTCACCTCCACGGTAAACTCACCTCCGGGCCTAAGGCTGAAATTTCTGTGCACCGCGCCCATGAGGGTTTCCAGTTCCTTTATGCCAAGTGAGTTTGGCGTGCCGCCGCCGATGTACGCTGTTTCCATTGCCGCCGTTCCAGCCGTTCCCAATACCCCCATTTCCCCCGCCCTCCTTTGCGCCTCAACTGAAAGCGCGCAGACGTACCGGCTGGCAAGCGGGCCATCAAACGGTATGGAGTGGAAATCGCAGTAGGCGCATTTTTTAAGGCAGAAAGGGATGTGTATGTAAAGTGACGGCGGAATTACTTTTGTTTTGTTTTTTCCCAAACGGCGTCCATCTCCTTAAGGCCCATATCCGAAAGCCCGATGCCTCTTTTTTTGGCTTCCTTCTCTATCTCCCCGAACCGGGCCGAGAACTTGTTAACGGACTTGCCCAGCGCCTGTTCCGGGTCTATCCCGGCATGTCTTGCAAGGTTTACAATTGAAAAGAGGATGTCACCAAGCTCCTCCTCCATCTCCGCCATGTCCTTTTTGGACATGGCTGCCCCGAACTCGGCTATCTCCTCCTCGATCTTGGGCAAAACGTCCTTTGGCCCATTCCAGTCGAAACCCACTCGCCCGGCCCGCTTCTGCACTTTAAAGGCCCTCTGAAGGGCAGGCAGGCTTGCCGGTATGCCTTCCAGAATGCTGTGCTTTTGCTTTCCCTCTTTTTTCTTCAGCTCATGCCACCTTGAAAGCACGTCTTCCGCCGTGGCGGCCTGCTCCTGCCCGAAGACGTGCGGGTGCCTGGACACCATCTTTTCCGTTATTCTGGCCAGCACGTCCTCAATGCAAAACTGCCCTTTTTCAGAAGCTATTTCAGACTGGATGACCACCTGAAACAAAAGGTCCCCAAGCTCCTCTGATAACTGGCCCGGCTGGCCGCTGTCTATCGCCTCCAGCACCTCATAGGCCTCTTCTATTATGTAGGGCTTAAGTGATGAGGGGGTCTGTTTTTTGTCCCACGGACAGCGGGCGCGCAGGTCTTTGGTTATCTCCGCAAGCTTTTCAAATTTTTCACCGGCGCCCATTTTTGTATTTTAATCCAAGCGGGCAATAAAAAACCCCGCGGCAAATGCCGCGGGGCATACAGAAAAGATTCCGGACAAGCCGGAATGCCTAATTGGAAACCTGGCTAATCGTCATCGCCCCTGCCGTGCCCCCACCGGCCATGGCCGTGGTCGTGGTCCCAGCCGCGGTGTTCGCCACGGTCATGCCAGTCTCCGTGCTCCCTTTCCCTGTCCCATTCTCTCCAGTGCCTTCTGAAATCACCGTATTCATACCTCTCGCCACGGTCCCTGCGCCAGTCTCTTGGCAAGCGGTAGAAAACCCTGGGCACATGGCCACGCGGCACAAACCTCCATGGGCCGTTGTAATAACCGGACCTGTACCAGTAGCCGCGGTCACGCCTGTACCATGACCCTCCGTAAAAAAAGATATCGGCCTGTACGCCCGGCACAAAGTAAACGGAGAGGCCGGGTATCACTGCCATTTCCGGCGGGCCGGGCATCACCACGGGCGGCGGAGGCGGAGGGGGCGCCACGGGAACACCCAACCCTATACCTATATTCAAATTAACCCCGGCGTAGCCAGCCGCCGGAACCAGGCACAGCACAGCCGCAGCTGCAGCCGTGATTAAAATCGTTTTAAGCTTCAAGCGCACGTCCTCCTTATCCAAAGTTTCTTGAAAAACCCTCCGGGCACTTCCAGGCGTTTCCACCAAAGGCCCGTTTAATTATTCTAACTCACTTTAAAGGTTATGGAAATAATGGCTGGAAAACGGACAGGAGCGCTGTAACACAGGTCACAAAAAAATTAAAAACCTCAAAGGGGCGCAATTCAAATATCGGAACCTGAGGAAAATCCGTCCTCAAGCGTAGCGATTTTGAGATAGGTTCTAGTTAGGCCATCTCGGCCAGTTTTTCGGCTATCTGCACTGCATTGAGCGCCGCGCCCTTCTTGAGGTTGTCCGAAACCACCCACAGGTTGATCCCGTTTTCGATGGACTCGTCCTCCCTTATCCTGCCTACGAAGCTTTCGTCCTTGCCGGCGGCATATAAAGGAAGGGGATAGATATTTTTTTCAGGCGCGTCGTAAACCACAACCCCCGGCGCCGCGGAAAGTATGGCGCGGGTCTCATCCGCGGAAATCTTTTTGCGGGTCTCTATGTTCACGCTTTCGGAGTGCCCCCTGAAGACAGGCACCCTCACGCAAGTGGCCGTAACGGCGATTGATTTGTCCCCCATAATCTTCTTGGTCTCGTCGACCATCTTCATCTCTTCCTTCGTGTAGCCGTTTTCCATGAACTTGTCTATGTGCGGCAGCACATTGAACGCTATCTGGTGCGGATACACGTTTTTTTCTATCTCCCTGAAGTTAAGCAGGTCCGTTGTCTGCTTGAGCAGCTCGTCCATGGCCTTCTTGCCTGTCCCCGATACAGCCTGGAACGTGGTGACAACCACCCTCTTTATTCCCGCGGCGTCATGAATGGGCTTTAACACTACTACCATCTGTATGGTAGAGCAATTGGGGTTTGCGATTATCCCCTTATGCTTTTTCAGGTCGCCAGGGTTAACCTCGGGCACAACCAGCGGCACCTCCGGGTCCATCCTCCACTGGCTGGAGTTGTCCACCACAACGCAGCCGCTTTTGGCCGCAACGGGGGCCCATATCTTCGAGCGCTCCGCGCCGGCGGAGAACAGCGCTATATCTATTCCTTTAAAGGAGTCTTCGTTAAGCGTTTCAACGGGGAACTCGGAGCCCCCGAATTCCAGCTTTATGCCTTCGGAGCGTTCGGACGCAAACAGCCTCAAGCCGCTTACCGGGAAATCCCTTTCCTCAAGCACCTTGACCATTTCGTTGCCAACGGCGCCGGTTGCGCCCACTACCGCCACTACGTATTTGTCCTTCCGCTTAAGCATCAAGCCGCTCCTTTTAAGAGATTATGCGCCGCCAAGGCAAACCTTATATTATCGGAAAGCCTGCCTGCGATTCAAGGCGGATGGTTCAGCTGGAAGTTTTAAACGGGCAGGGAGGACCAGGTGCATGCTACACAAGCCCGGCATATGCGCGAAGGGCGTAAATAACCGCGCCGGTTGCGCCCACCTGAACCAGCCATGCGGTTATGCAAATTCCCGCGGCCTTGAAGGTGCTGCTGTATCTAAGGAACTGTCTTATTCCTATTATGGTGGCCGCTATCATCCATACAGCGGCTGTTAAAAAAACAGGGACTCTCAGACCAGGCAGCAACTCCAGGACCCTGATCAGGCCCGGCGTGCTGGCAAACCCGGCAAACGTCAGCATCCGGACATAACCGGAAGTTGTCCTTCGCCCGGGAAACATTCTGGTGCCCGCAAAATAGGCCACAAGCGTCCAGAGAAACCACCCGGCCAGGGCCGCCACAGTCCCTATCAGGAAAGCGGCAATGCCGCCGGACCGGGCATCGCCGATACCGGCGGCCACACCAGACAGAATGATTATGGCAACAGCTTGCCCCATGGCCTGCCCCCTGGGCGAAAGCTCATTGTAAACATAGGGGTCCAACGCCGCCGCCCTTAATGCGCGGGTTAAGATTACGGGCATGGGGAAAAACCTCCACATGAAATAATGGAAAGATGAAATTCCGCGGGCTTATAAAATTATAGCGGAATTCCGGGAAATGCCAATCCGCTGCAAATTGACAGTGCGGAACCTTTTCCATATACTCAGTAAGTCCACTTTTTTCGCAAATTAAGGAGATAATTCCCATGGATTTTGGAATTAAAAACAGGCTCTCAAAGATATTCAATCCAAAAACGGGTAAAACCGTGATGCTTGCCGTGGACCACGGCTATTTCCAGGGCCCCACAACCGGACTCAGGGACATGAAAAACATATTACCGCTTGTCCCCCAGGCGGACTGCCTGTTTGCAACAAGGGGGATATTAAGGACATCAATAGACCCGGCGGTCAGGACCTCCGTCTGCCTGAGGGTATCTGGCGGCCCAAGCATCCTTGGTGAGCTGTCCAATGAGGACATTATAATATCGATGGAAGAGGCCCTCCGGCTGAACGCCTCGGGCGTGGGGATGTCCATATTCGTTGGCGCCAAGAACGAGGACAGGACCATCTCCAGCCTGGGCAGGCTTGTAAACGAGGCACAACGCTACGGCATGCCCGTGCTGGCCATAACCGCGGTAGGCAAGGAGATGGCCCGCGATGCGCGGTATCTTGGGCTGGCATGCAGAATGGCGGCGGAGATTGGCGCGAACTTCGTAAAGACATATTATTGTGAAGACTTTCACAAAGTGGTGGAGGGCTGCCCTGTGCCGGTAGTGATTGCCGGCGGAAAGAAGCTGCCTGAAATGGATGCCCTGGAAATGACATCGGGAGCAATCAAGGCCGGGGCAAAGGGTGTGGACATGGGCCGAAATATTTTCCAGAGTGACAGCCCGGTGGGCATGATGAAGGCGGTAAGGGCGATTGTGCACAAAGGGGTTTCGGTCGAAGAAGCCTTTGAAATCTACCGCGCAGGCGGCAAATCTTTACCAGCTGAAACAATCGACGAAAAAATGGAAAAGGCGTAGGGATTTTTTTTTGAAAGTAGCCGTATATTACAGCAACACAGACCTCCGGATAGAAGAACGCCCCATACCCGTTATATCTGAAGACGAAATACTTGTAAAAATGATGGCGTCGGGCATCTGCGGCACAGACGTAATGCAGTGGTACAGGCAGCAGAAGGCCCCGCGCGTCCTAGGGCATGAGATGGCCGGGGAGGTCGCCGCCGTAGGTGGCCGTGTAAAAGGCCTCAAGAAAGGCGACAGGGTTTTTGTTTCCCATCACGTCCCCTGCTATGAATGCCATCATTGCAAAACGGGCGGCTATACGGCATGCGAGGCGCTGCATACGGGCAATTACGAGCCGGGCGGGTTTTCGGAATACATCCGCGTGCCGGCAATGAACGTAAAATACGGGACCCTTCTGCTTCCGGATAACGTAAGTTATGAAGAGGCGGCCATGATAGAGCCGCTTGCCTGTGTAATTGCCGGGCAAAAGCGCGCCGGAATAAAAAGCGGGCAAACTGTGCTTGTGCCAGGGTCCGGAATTTCGGGGCTTCTGCACATACAATTGGCCAAGCTGAAAGGCGCCGCCGTATTTGCAACCGATATAAGCGAATATCGCCTGGAGAAGGCCAGGGAATTGGGGGCGGACCATGTTTTCCATGCCAGCCGGTATTCGGCCGGCGAGCTTAAAAAAATAAACAACGGGAAGCTGGCTGACCGCGTGATCGTGTGCGCCGGGGCCAGCCAGGCCGTCCAGCAGGCGGTTTCATCTGTGGAAAGGCTGGGGACCATCCTCTTTTTTGCTGTGCCGCGCGAGGAGATAAGCATACCTTCTGCAACGTTCTGGAGAAACGAGATAACTGTAACATTCTCTTACGGCGCCGCTCCGGACGACCTCAAGGCGGCCCTTGCGCTTATTGAAAAAGGCGGCCTTGACGCAAAAAAAATGGTCACGCATACTATTGCGCTTCCGGACATTCAAAAAGGCTTTGCGCTGGCTGCCGGAGCGTCTGAATCATTGAAAGTAGTTATTGTGCCGTCCGCTTATTAATTAACCGGTCTGCCCCCTATTTACAGGAACAGTACCAAAGGCTGACGTTTTTTTCCTGGGTTAATGGCGGCGCTGCCTGCTTGGCTGTGCATTCGCCCAGTTTGTAGGCCAGCGCAACCTGATCGCACACGCTCTGGGCGGCGTCCCTGTCAGGCGACGTAAACGGTTCCGTCTCTTTGCCGGTCAACTGGGGCAGCCCGGCCTGATTCTGTGCCAGCAGTTTTTCAGGCCCCGTCTGCCCTTGTGAATTCATTGCCAGCGCCAGCACAATTGCCAGCACAAAAGACGCGATAAAAAAAATCGTGTTCTTCATCATGCCTCCGGATAGTTGAGGGGGGAGCCATAAAAAAATTTTACAGCTCCAGTTTTTATATGCTTACGCCTATGTTTCGCACTCGCAATGGTAGAGCTGCACGTTTTTGGCCCTGTCTTTTGCGCCGCACAGTTTTTTCTGATCATGGGCGGTGGCTGCCTGGCTGGCGCCGCTTTGGCTGCCTGAAATCCTCCCGTTTTATGGCCTACGGTCACTGCCTTGCGGGCGCATTAAAAATATTGCCTAGGCTGGGCACTTGCCACATAAGGAAACGCAAAAACCGCAAGCGGGGCAAACACTGACACATTTTCCCCCGGGAAGGAATGCGGACGTAAAAACCGCATCCCTTCAAAACCGCCGGACTCATCAGCCGGCCCTATTTGCAGTTGCAGTGATAGGTCTGCACGTTTGTAGGAGCAGCTTCATTCCTGTAGGGAACGCATTGCACCTTGTTATTGGCGCTGGCCACCTGGTCGCATATATTCTGCGCATCACTCATGCTTGAGGCCTCGAAATTGCCGGACTGCGACCCTGTAAGCTCGGGCAATTGCGCTGACGGCGCATTCGTCATTCCACCGTCGTTTCCCTGGGCCATTACCATCGGAACAAACGCAAACATCAATACTAACAGTGCCAGACCAAGAGTCTTCTTCATCTCAGTGTCCTCCTATTTGCATTCACAGTGATAAGTCACCACGTTTTCCGGGGGCGCTTCATTCTTAATGGCCGTGCAGCTGGTTTTATTGTTGGCGCCGGCAACCTGGTCGCATACGCTCTGAGCATCACTATTGCTAGCGGCCTCAAAATTGTCGGACTGCGGCCCTGTTAGCGTCGGCAGTCCGGCTGCGGGCGCATTCATCATGCCGCTGTCCTGGGCCATTGCCATGGGGGCAAATGCAAATGCCAGCACAAATGCTGCCAGAACAAGGATCTTCTTCATTTTCAGGGGCCCTCCATTTCCCCGGTTCAGTTTTTAAAACGGCCGAAGGACGGCCTCTACCTGCAATCGCAGTGATAGGTCACCACGTTTTCAGGGTTGGCTTCGTTTTTTACGGCCGTGCAGCTGGTTTTATTATTGGCGCTGGCCACCTGGTCGCATACGCTCTGCGCATTGCTTTCGCTGGCGGCCTCAAAATTGGATGTTTGCGGCCCGGCAAGCGTAGGCAATTGCCCAGATGCGGGGGCATTATACATTTCAGTCTGGGCAATGGCCGCCGGGGCAAACGCAAGAATAACTGTTAAAACAGGCAGAACAAGCATCTTTTTCATTTCTGTATCCTCCTTATTGTTGGCCCGGAGGGAAACCGGAATCACCCCGCTGCCCTCCGGCCGTTTACGGCTTCTAATATCCGCTGCCAGGATTGGTTGCTCCCGGTGTATTTTCCATGCCCGGCGTGTTCATCGTGCCGCCAGGTGTATTCATGTTGCCGGAAGGGTTTGTCATATCCCCGGACTGGTTCTCAGTTTCACCGCCGCCCATGCCCTGGGCGAATGCGGCCCCGGCCAGAAGGCCAAGCACAAATACAGTTGCCAGAACGGTTTTCAATTTCTTCATCTCTACTCTCCTTTTTCCGTATTTGGGCGATATCCAGGCCCTGAAAACAGCATGGCGGCCCTGCCGTAACTTTCCGGATAGATTTTGCTTCGGACCGAACTTAGAGATTCAGGGCTTAACAGGATATGGGTTTACGCCCTTATCCACTTTTTAGCAAAGGCGCGGACGGCTGTCAAGTCAGTCAACCAGGCATTTGCACTTGTGATTGACAAGGGTACGGCCTTTGTATAAACTCGGTTAACTCCGGGGTTGAAGCTGAAAAAAACGGGAGGCGCGCTGGAAAAGTAAAATGCCCGAGTACACCGCAGGCACATTCGAGGTAAAGCGGCTGGACATACTGGACAGCCATGGCAATTCAGACCGCGCCCTCATGCCGTCTCTTGGAGAGCCGGAAATAAAAGATATCTATCATCGCCTTGTCCTTGCCCGGGCTTTTGACCAGCGGGTGCTGGCGCTTCAGAGGGAAGGCAGGATGGGCACATATGCATCCATCCTGGGGCAGGAGGCGTCGCAGGTGGCAAGCGCCTATGCCGCCGGAAACAACGCGCGGGTGTTCCCGTCTTACAGGGAGACGGGCGCGCTGATAGCGCTTGGATATCCGCTTTACATGCTATTTCAGTACTGGAGCGGAGACGAAAGAGGCATGCGGGTGCCAGACGGGATGAACATATTTCCGGTCTGCATATCGGTTGGCTCACATGTGCCGCACGCAGTTGGCGCGGCGATGGCGGCCCGGATAAAAAAAGAAAAACTGCCGTCCGTCGCGTACTTTGGCGACGGGGCCACTTCAAAAGGGGACTTCCACGAGGGCGCAAACATGGCCGGGGCATTCAACCTGCCCGTGGTGCTTATCTGCCAGAATAACCAGTGGGCCATATCCTTGCCGCGTTCCAGGCAGAGCGCTGCCGCCACACTGGCGCAGAAGGCAATAGCTTACGGATTCGAAGGCATCCAGGTGGATGGAAACGATGTTTTCGCCGTCTATACCGCCGTAAAAAGGGCGCTGGACAAAGCGCGTGACGGCAAAGGCCCGTCATTAATCGAGTGCTTCACATACAGGTTATCAGACCATACCACCGCGGATAACGCTTCCCGGTACAGAAGCGCCGAGGAGGTGGAACACTGGAAGAAACTGGACCCGCTGGCGCGCCTGGGCAAATTCATGGAAAAAGAAGGCATGATGCCATCCGGCTACGCGGAGGAAGCCGCCCGCCAGGCAACAGCTGCGGTTGACGAAGGGTTCAGAAAATACGAGGAGGCCGGCCCCCCTTCACCGGAAGACATGTTCCTGAACACCTTTAAAACGCCTGCGGCGGGGCAGATGGCACAGTTGAGGGGTTTTTCCGGTGGCAAGTAAAATGGTAAACATGGTTGAGGCCCTGAATATGGCCCTTGCGGGGGAGATGGCGAGGGACTCCAACGTAGTAATAATGGGTGAAGACGTTGGGGTGGACGGAGGGGTGTTCCGGGTTTCCGCGGGCCTTTACGGCATGTTCGGCCCGGAGCGGGTCATGGACATGCCGCTTGCGGAATCCGGCATTGTAGGCATGGCCATAGGCATGTCCGCCTTCGGGCTTGTGCCTGTTGCCGAGATACAGTTCATGGGTTTTCTTTATCCGGCCTTTGACCAGCTTATATCCAACGCCTCGCGGATACGCGCCAGAAGCAGGGGCAGATACGGGTGCCCGATGGTTGTAAGGACGCCTTATGGCGGGGGCATCAAGGCCATTGAACTGCACTCCGAAAGCGCCGAGGCCGCCTTTTGCCATATTCCGGGGCTCAAGGTAGTCGTGCCGTCATCGCCCTATACTGCAAAAGGGCTTCTGGCGGCCGCCATCCGGGACCCGGACCCGGTCCTGTTTCTGGAACCAACAAGGCTTTACCGGCTCATTAAAGAGGAAGTCCCGGAAGAACCCTTTACCATTCCGCTTGGCAAAGCCAGGCTTTTAAAGGAAGGCAGGGACGCCACGCTGATTTCATGGGGCAGCATGCTCCAGAAAACCCTGAAAGCCGCCGGGGCCTATGATGTTGATGTGATAGACCTTATGACTTTAAGCCCCTATGACGAAGATGCGGTGCTGGCCTCCGTAAAGAAGACGGGGCGGGCGGTCATTATTCAGGAGGCTCCAAGAAACTGCGGTTTTGCCTCCGAGGTGGCCGCATGCATTGCGGAGAAGGCGATACTGTCCCTGAGGGCCCCGGTAACAAGGGTGGCCGGGTATGACGTTGTGCTGCCGTTTCCCAAACTGGAAGATTTTTATATCCCTAACCAGCGCAGGATCACGGACGCCATAGAGGAGGTGCTAAAGTACTGATGCCATACGAATTCAGGCTGCCGGACATTGGCGAAGGCATAACGGAAGCCGAGATAAGGAAGTGGCTTGTAAAGGAAGGCGATGTTGTAGCGGAGCACCAGAGCGTGCTTGAAGTGGAGACTGACAAGGCGGTGGCCGAGGTCCCGTCGCCCAAGGCGGGCAGGGTTTTGAAACTGGGCAAGGAAGAAGGGGAGATCGCCCGCGTCGGGGAAACCCTGCTGGTGATTGAGACCGTGGAGGCAAAGGCGGCAGATAAACCCGCCGGAATGCCCGAGGCTGAAACGGCAAAGCCTGAGCAACCTGAAGCACCTCAAACAAAGCCTGAGGAAAAAGAGCGCGAATCAGTTACCGTTATGGGCACCCTGCCGGAGGCTGGCGAGGAGGAGTCCGTGCTTGCCCTGCCAGCCGCAAGGGCGCTTGCAAAGGATATGGGCTTTGCGGATTTAAGAAAAATAAAAGGCTCCGGCCCAGGCGGGGCGATAACCAGAGAGGACGTACTCCGGCATTCAAGGGAAAAAACCTCTAAGGCTGATGAGGACGGCTTCGGCCCGGTAAAGCGCGTGCCGCTCAGGGGCTTGAGAAGGACCATTTCAAAAAATATGGTTGCGGCCCAGAGGGCAACTGCCTTTGTCACCGGTATGGAAGAAGCGGACGTAACAGACCTGTGGGAGCTGAGGGAAAGGGAAAAAGGCGCGCTCAAAAAAGCCGGCCTGCACCTCACATTTCTGCCATTTTTTATTAAGGCGGCCCAGCACGCTTTAAGGGAGTTCCCGGCCCTCAACGCCGCCCTGGATGACCAGAAAGAAGAGATTGTGCTTAAGAACTACTACAATTTCGGCATCGCCGTGGCCACGCCCGAGGGGTTGATGGTCCCTGTGCTAAAGGACGTGGACAAGAAAACGGTCCTGGAGCTTTCCAGGGAGATAGAGGCCCTCTCCGGCAAGGCAAGAGACAGGAAAATTGCGCTGGAAGACCTTAAAGGCAACAGCTTCACCATAACCAATTACGGCCACTTCGGCGGGTTCTTTGCAACCCCGATAATAAACGCGCCGGATACGGCCATACTGGGCACGGGGCGCATAGCCGAAAAGCCGTGGGTATACAGGAACAAAATAGAGATAAGAAAGATACTGCACCTCTCTCTCACCTTCGACCACCGCGTCACGGACGGGGCCGAGGCTGCCCAGTTCCTTACCAGGGTGGTCCAGTTACTTGAGGACCCGGCCCTCATATTCATTGAAAGTGCTTGATAACCTTTTTGCCCCCAGAAGCGTCTGCCTTGTAGGGGCTTCCCACTCCGAAGACAAGCTGGGAGGCGTTGTCCTGAAAAACCTTCTTGGCAAAAGGGACCTGAAGATATACCCGGTCAACCCCGTATATGACAGCCTGATGGGTGTGCCCGCACTCAGGGAAATTTCCGCGCTGCCGGGGGCGGACCTGGCGATTATAATAAGACCCGCCCCGGAGGTCTCCGGGATACTTAAGGAACTGAAAGGCAAAACCCGTTTCGCAATAATCGTAAGCGCCGGGTTTTCCGAAGCGGGCCATGACGATTTGCAGCAGGAGGTCAAAAAAACGGCCGCCTCAGCCGGAATTCAGATACTTGGCCCAAACTGCATGGGCATATACAACACGGGAAGCGGCCTGGACACATTCATACTCCCGTCAGACAGGGTGCCAAGGCCAAAAAGGGGCAACATCGGCTTTACCACACAAAGCGGCGCCGTCCTCAGTCTTATTTTTGAATATTTTCACGCTTCCGGCACGGGCATATCCGCAGCGGCCCACTACGGCAACGCCGCAGGCCTTGACGAGTGCGATTTCTATTCATATTTTGCCGGCGATAAAAACACCAAGGCCGTTATCTCCTACCTGGAGTCCATAAGGGACGGCAGGAGGTTTCTTGAAAGCGCCGGAAAACTTGCGGCTGAAGGGAAGCCGCTTCTTGTTCTGAAAGCTGGCAAAGGCCATGCAGGGCAAAGCGCCGCATTCTCGCACACCGGGCGGCTGGCGGGCAGTTACGGGGTGTTCTCATCTGTTTTAAGGCAGTTTGGCATAACGGAGGCAATGGACCTTGAGGAGCTTGCGGATGGGGCCAGGGGGCTGTCTGTTTCAAAGGCCAATCCCCTTAAAGCCGCCGGGCGGAAAATCCTTGTGCTTACAAACGGCGGCGGCGCGGGCGTGCTTGCCGCCGATGAGTTCGCCAGGCGCGGCATCGAACTGCCGCCGCTACCGGCGGAAAGCGAACGGCTGTTAAGGGAAAAACTGCCGGATTTTTACGGGTTTGGAAACCCGTTTGACCTTACCGCGCAGGTTCGGGATGAAGACTACGGCATTGTTCTGGATGAATTGCACCCGCATTACGACGGGTTTTTGATCATTGCCCTTTCGGCGGTGCGCGGGGTAACGGAAGGGCTGGCGGGCATACTGGCCGCGTTCAGTTTGCACACCGTAAAACCCGTGGTGCTGCACATCGGGACGGACCCGGTTGCCGGAACAATTGCGGCCGGGGCCGAGGCCGCGGGCATACCAGTCTTTTCCACTCCGGAACGGGCCGCGAAGGTTTTGGGGGTGCTGCTTGGCTGAAGTTAGAAATGAACTGGAAACTCTTTTGTCATTTGCCCCAGGCAAAAAAATTTTCCTGGAGCACGAACTGAAACCGTTTCTTGAAGGATTGGGGCTTAACGTACCCAAAGGCATTTTTATAAAGGGAAAGAAAAAGCTGGTTATAAGGTCGATAAGCCTCCGTTTCCCCATGGTGGTAAAGGCTATATCACGGGACGTCCGTTCTAAAACGGAAGCTGGCGCGATAGTTACGTGCATCGGAAATCTGGAACAACTGAACTCCGCGGTACACCGCCTTACAGATGTAAAAGGGACTGAGGGTGTTCTGGTGGAAGAGATGCTCCAGGGCGGTATAGAGGCCGCAATCGGCGGGATAATAGACCCGCAGTTTGGCCCGGTTGCGATGTTCGGGCTTGGCGGGTTCTTTATAGAACTTGCAAAAGATGTTGCCTTCGCCCCCGCCCCGGTTGATGAGGCCGGCGCTTTGAAACTGGCCTACAGCATTAAAGCGGCAGACGCGCTCAGAGGGATCAGAGGCAAACCGCCCGTAAGCGAAGCTGCGCTTTCAAAGGCGATTGTGACGGCCTCACAGATAATCGCAACCGGACTATTTACCGAGATTACGCTTAATCCGGTTTCGCTTTTTCACGACAGGGCCGTTGTGCTGGATGCGAAGGCGGTGAGAGGGTAGCTGCAAAAGATTTAAAACAGGGATCTTGAAGGGAGATAGTAAGGAGAGGGTGTAAATTAAATGAGCAATACAATGACCTATAAGGGCTATGTCGGCACAGTACAGCGAAGGTGATGATGTTATTCACGGCAAAATCGCGGCTATAAACGACCTTATTCTGTTTGAAGGAACAAGTGTAAAGGAGCTCAAGAAGGCCTTTCGCGAAGCCGTTGACGACCACCTTGAGACCTGCAAGGAGATGGGTAGGGAGCCCCAAAAACCATATAAGGACAGTTGGATTCCTTCAGCCCCCACAGAAAGGCGGCAGCCAAAGCTGCAATGATGGGCGTGCACCTGAATCAATTAGTGCATAAGGCACTGGAAAAAAAGTGGCTGTCTAACCAGATATCAGGAATGAAGAGTAAGAACATGTACAAACCTGTCTGCCTGCTACTGATTTATTTCTCACTTTTTGGCTGCATCAGCAAACACGGCCCAAAACAGGTAAATGGCCAGTTAAGATTCGGTGAATACAGTGTTTTGCCTCCAAAAGGTTATTGGTACTTTCCAAGGAAATACCCCGCTAAATTTAAGACTTCAAAAGATTATTTTGTGATTACCTTCTGGAAAGATAAAGACACCATATTTAAGGTAGCCGAAACTGCTTCTTCTAAAAAACCCTTACCCGCCGGGTATTCAATAAGTCCGTTTTTTAATTTCTTTATAACTAAGTAATACTTATAAAAACTTCGAGGAGTACTATAATTCTGCCCTACGGGGATTTAAATTTAACCCATTGCCCAAAGAGGCAGCTATTCTCAACTCTGAGGCAAACCGGAGTTGCAAGCAATCGGATTTTGATGGTTATGGAATTAACTGTACTTCGTTAGGCAAACGACTCGTAGTTATTGGCGTTTTTGGAAAAGATGAAGCAGTAGTTGCTCCAGAAATTCCCACTTTCAAACAAATGCTGGATTCCATAAAATATGTTAGTCAATGATTTTAAAACCAGCTATTTAATCCGCAATTTTTCAAAACTCGCTCTTCTCCATCGCCTCTGCAATCCTTTGCCGTGCCAGTTCCACCGCCGCCGCGCGCGGCAGTTTGTTTTCCTTTTTTGCCTTCTCCAGTACGGCAGACGTGTTTTTCTTTATCTTTACGGCTATTTCCTTGAACGCCTCATGGCAGGTCTCGCCCGCGTACTCCGCAGCGGCCATTATAACGCCGCCAGCGTTGGCAATGAAGTCCGGCACGGAGAGCACGCCGCGCCTGGCAAGCAGTTCTTCGGCCTTCTCTGTAACGGGGATATTTGCCCCCTGAAGCACCATCTTCGCTTTTATTGAAGCCTGATTGGCGGCGTTTATAACGTCGGGGGTCGCGGCGGGCACAAGTATATCGCACTGCACGGAGATCACATCCTCCGGCGCAAGCTGAACTCCCTTGCCGTAAACGGCCTTGTAATCGGCCACGCTGCCGCGCTGGCTTCTCAAGGCAAACAGCTTGTCCACATCCAGCCCGCCGGAATCGAACACACCGCCGCGCCTGTCCACAACGGCCACGATTATTGCGCCCCTTTTTAAAAGGGACCGTGCAGCCGCGCCGCCCACGTTTCCAAAACCGTGCAGCGCCACCCTTGCGCCGTCCAGGTTTATCCCGGCGTAAGGGCATGCAACTTCCGCACATTCGGCAAGCCCGAACCCGGTTGCTCCAAGCTTGTCCAGCGGCAGCCCCCCCTGGCGTTCAGGACGGCCTATGGCCCGTTTAGTCTCATCGTAAATCCAGGCCATGCACTCCTCGTCGCTGCCCATGTCCGGGCCGGGGATAAATTCGTTCAGGGTTTTAATCATTCTGGCAAAGCCCCTGAAGAGTTTTTCCTTGCCGGGCGCGGCGGGGTCCGCCATGATGCCCGCCTTGCCTCCGCCATGCGGGAGCCCGGCGATGGAGTTCTTGAACGTCATAGTGCGGGCAAGCCGCGCAATCTCAAGGGGGCCCACTGTCGGGGAAACCCTCACTCCGCCTATTGCGGGGCCAAGGGCGGTATTGTCTATAACCACGGCGGCATCCAGCCCCGCCTTTGCGGAGTGCAGCCGAACGATCTTCATGGGCCCAAGCTCATCGAATTTTATATCGTACATTGAATTATTTTTAACAAAATAATGGATGTAAGTAAAGGCAAATAATGGGGTGGACATCAGTTGGGCCGGTGGTAGAATCTAACCAAGGCAAGCAGGTAAAAGAAAGCGAAATGCGCTACAAACCTTTCCCAGGAAGTCCAGGGGAGTTTCCCATGCAAGACTCCAGCGACCGCATAGGAATCCGGAAAGAAGATTCAGAAGCCATCTGGCGGGACTTTTACAAATACGAGCCGGTGGACACCGGCCTGGACTATTGCTGCCAGATCTTCATAGATGTGCCGTATATCGAAATAGAGGTGAGAATGGGCGGCTTTCTGAGGATTGAGGTGTTCTCAGTAGACAGATGCCCCAAGTGCGGAAGATGGCTCAAGGACATCCGCAAGCTGAAGGGAAAATGAAGCCAGGCCCGCACCGCCGCTTCCTCCCGGGTTTCAGATGTTGCCCTTCTTTTCAATATATTGCACGCGCGGGCATTATCCACTAACATTTTCAAAACAGGCCGGAAAAAAGGAGGACAACATGCAAGGCTGCTGTTCAATATGCGTGGGCCAGAGCGTGCCCGATTTCAAGCTGGAGACATTCGAGCCGGATGCAGGAGGTTTTGGCGAGATATCGCTGGAGGAACTTAAAGGGAAGCGCAAATGGACCGTCCTGTTTTTCTATCCGGCGGATTTCACATTCGTCTGAGCAACCGAATTTGCTGACCTGGCAGGCCAGTACGAAAATTTCAGGAAGGCGGGGGCGGAGATTGTCACTGTAAGCACGGACACCAAATTCGTGCACCTGGCGTGGCAAAGGGAAGAAAACATGCTGAAAAACGTAAGATACCCTATGGGGGCGGACCCCTCCGGCAAGGTCTCCCGCATGTTTGGCGTTTATGACGAAAACAGCGGGCTTGCCGGCCGCGGCACGTTCATAATAACCCCGGACGGGGTGCTGGTTGGCTCCGAGGTAAACCATATAGACGTAGGCAGAAATTCCACCGAGATTTTAAGAAAGCTCGAGGCCAATATTTACAAGCTCGGGCATCCTGAAGAGGTTTGTCCGGCCAAGTGGGAGCCCGGAGAAAAAACCATGTCGCCCAGGCCGGAGGCCGTGGGCCGCGCGGAAGAAGCATTCAAATAGCAACTACAGCGCGGCAGAGCGATAGTATTATCCTTGTTTATACTGTCGCACTGCCGCTCTGTAAGTACTGCCGCACTGTTTCCCCGATTGACAGCCAGCTACCCTTCTTATAAATTATATAGACTACTCCTATGGAAGAACGGTTCGAAATACGGGACAAACGGCGCATAGACCAGGCCGGCGAGGTCCGGCATGCCCAGCATAAAAAAGAGCAGGCACAGCCGGCGCAAGCGGCGGGCAAGCCAGCGGAAAGCCGGCATGAGAAAGAGCATGCCCATCATCACCATCATGCCGCGGAAGAAGCGCACGGCCATGAAGCGGCAGGCTCCGGGGCAAGTTTCGCCGCGCTTGTAATGAACCTTGCGGCGATGGCCTACATGGCAATGGGGCTTGGGGATGTTCCGTCCGCGCCAAATTTAGGTGAAGCGATGTACATAATAGACTCGATAGACATGCTGGAGAAAAAAACCAAAGGCAATCTCACCCCCGATGAGGAAAAGACCGTGAAGGCGGTCCTCTATGAGCTTAAGATGAATTTTTCCAAGCTCGCGCCGGGGGGCATCTCCTAAAATCTGAATCACATCAAAGAAGTCAATACCCGGCGCTTTTTTGTGCGTGGTTCGCCTTGACTAGCGTATATTTTTTCTGGTATCGTTTTCATTTATAATCGCCTGTTCGGAGGTTTTTAGCATGGCCATCAGCAAGGACTCCTCTAATAGCAAATCCAGGTCCGGGAAAGCCGCTCCCGGAAAGCAGGCCAGTTCATCCGGCGAAAAGCCGAAAAAACATGGCCAGCGCGAGTCGGCGATCCAGGGAATAAAAGATGACCTCGCCAAGCAGCGGGAGATCATAATCGGCGAGGCCGAGGTTGCAATGAACGCCCTGCCGGAACAAACGGTGTTCCCGGACTTGGGGGACCAGGCCTCCGCCGAGATGGACCGCAACTTCATGCTGAGGCTGAGGGGCAGGGAGCAGAAGCTTCTCAAGAAGATCGAAGAGGCGATCGAGCGGATCGAGGCCGGGTCGTTTGGCATATGCGAGACCTGCGGGGAGCCGATAGACATAAAGAGGCTGCGCGCAAGGCCCGTCACAACCATGTGCATCGAATGCAAAACCGAGCAGGAAGAAGAAGAAAAAATACAGGGCAACCACTGACGGAAACCAGGGGCCATTTAATAATTGCCCCTTTCAAAAGATTTAAACTTCTTTTCTCCAGTTTCCAGGGCCTGTGCGGCAGGCCCTAATTTTTGGCCAGCGCATCCCCAAGGGCATTAAAGCAGAACGTGGTCAGGGCTATGGCGATGCCCGGAAACACTGATATCCACGGGGCTGTCTCCAGATAGGCCCTTCCGGAGCTTATCATCCCTCCCCATGTGGCTACCGGGGGCTGGGCGCCCAGTCCAAGAAAGCTCAGCGACGCTTCAGTGATAATGAACCCGCCAATCTTAAGCGTAAGCATGGTCAGGGCCAGCGGCATGCATTGCGGCAGTATGTGCGCAAACAATACCCTGTAGCGCCCGCATCCTATCGCGCGCGCGGCCTCAACGTACTGCGCGTCCCTTATGCCAAGCACGTAGCCCCTTGCAAGCCTGGCAAATGACGCCCAGCCCACGGCCGCTATCGCAATCATAACGGTGAACATCCCCGGCGGCAGCACAACGGAAATGCCGATGGCCAGAAGCAGCGACGGGAACGCAAGTATCAGGTCCACAAACGCCATCAGCGCGGTGTCCACCTTCCCTCCGGCATAACCGGAGACAACGCCCACCGCAAGCCCAATAACCATTGCGCTTATGGCCGCAAGCAGGGAAACCCCGATGGATATTTTTGCGCCCTCAAGCACCCTGGCCAGCACGTCCCTGCCCTCCTGGTCCGTGCCAAAGAGATGGCTGAAACCGGGGCTGGTCTTTATATGGTCCAGGTCTATCCGGTGGGGGCTGTAGTGGTAGAAAAGCGGGGCCAGCAGCGAGGCCGCCACAATGAACACAAGAATTGCCGCGGAGACCTTCGCCTTAACGCCCATATACGCGGACCCTCGGGTCCAGAACATGATAGGCAATGTCCACCAGCATGTTTATAACAATGAATATGACCGTGCCGGCCAGCACGGTGCCAAGCACCACGGGGTAATCCCTTCTCATCACGCCTTCAACGGAGTACCGGCCAATCCCGTCCCAGCCGAATATCGTCTCCGTAAGCACCGCGCCGTTTAAGTAGCTGCCAAAGTCCAGCCCGGCAACCGTAACTATCGGGATAATGGCGTTTCTGAAGATGTGCACCGCCATTACCCTGAACTCCGATATGCCCTTGGCCCTGGCGGTCTTGATAAACGGAAGCCCCATCACTTCCAGGGCGGACGTCCTTGAAACCTTGCTAAGCGTTGCTATCGAGGGCAGTGAAAGCGTTATGGCGGGCAGTATCAGAAATTCCGTGCCGCCGGTCCCGGCTGGCGGGAAAAGTTTCAGCTCCAGGCTGGCAAAAAGCATTATCAGAAGCCCGCTGAAAAAGACTGGCACGCTTATCCCAACTATGGATATCGAGTTCAGCGCCTCCCCAAGCGGGCGTCCGCGCTGCATGGCCGCCAAAAACCCTAGCGCAAGGCCTGCGGGCAAGGCAAGCGCCATTGCCAGAAGCGCCAGCCGCATGGTGTTGGGGAATTTCTGCTTCAGCTCGTCCAGCACCTCGCGCCTGGTGAAATAGGACCGCCCAAGCTCCCCCCTGGAGATCATCTTCACGTAATCCACATACTGCACCAGAAAGGGCTTGTCCGCGCCAATCTGCTTTCTTATGGCTGCTATTGTTGCCGGGCTTGCCCGCTCGCCCACCAGCGCCAGCGCCGGGTCGCCCGGCAGGGCCTTGGTGAGTGAAAAGGTAATAAGAGCTATGCCTAAAAGAAGGATGACGGTAAGAAGGAATTTTTTGCCAAGGTACAAAACAAAATCCATACAGGTTCTATTATAGAATTTCCGGGGATTATTTAGTTCTGGCCAATTGGCTTTGATGAAATTGGTTATACGCTTATCCGGTTTACTCACCTGATCGCTATTCTTGCTTGATCCCGTCCGGAGCCTTTCTTCAAACGGCCAACGCCGCGCCAAAGGTCCGCCACGGCTCGCCCGGCCACTTCGCTTACTACCCACCCCGCCTTGCCTGGTACGGCGGACTTCCGGGAATAAATTATGATTAAACCGGATAAGCATAATTGGTTATTTATGAGCATTTGATTATTAGCAAATTTTATGCCACAATATATAGTTGAGTGCGATAAAGATTTCAGCACAGTACAAACACCGGAAAGGGGGGCTGGAAAATGATTAACGCCGAAAAAAATGCCCACAAGCTTGCGCTGATCCAGAAGAAACAACTGGCCGGTTTACTGTCGGACAGGTTCCCTCAGGTCTTAAGCATAACCATCAATGTTGTCCATTACTATGGAGAAAGCGGCCCCGTGTACATGGAGCGCACCATCAACATGGTGCCAAACAGCAATATATATCTTCTCCATCTGCAATGCTCTGGAGGAAGATGCGTCAATGGCGGGTTTGACCTTACCCCCAGGGTTGAAGAACTGGTCCGCAACCATAAGAAATCGGGCAAGGGAAAGATGGTCTGCGCAGAAAAGGACGAGGCCGGCGCTTCCAATCATGCCAGTCTCTCTTACGACATTTCGATAAAGTACTTGCACTGACCTGTTGAAATCCTCAATGCGGGGCGGGCCGGCAATGGTCTGCCCAAAAACAATCAGCCGAAAGGAGACGATCAAACCAATGGGGTTTATCGAAAGCTTCGTAGCGCTGCTGAAGAAACAGGACCTTCTGGTAAATTGCCGCGGAAATGACAGATTTGAAATATGGAACATCGGGAACAATAAAGAAATCGGCTTTGTAAAGTTTGACGCATTCCGTAATAGCATCAGTTTTTCCGGAGATCTCATCAACTACAGGCCGTCCGAAAAAGACACCCTTAAAAATTTGATACTTGCCAGTTACAAAAAGGCCCGGCTGGCCTATCCGGAGTAACGGACCCGCCCTCATTATCAGGCTTCGGATTCCGGTTTTAGTCTTTCGTTATCCCAAGGTGTTTTCGCGGGCGGTGTTCGCCTCTCACTTTTTGGGCATTATTTCCAACCAGGTAACAGTATCCGGGCAGGCTCTTAGGTTATCCAACTCAAAAACCCATTGCTCTTTTGGAACGCATAATAAATGCCTCTTCAAATGAAAATGATATTGTTCTGGACCCCTTCTGTGGATGCGGGACTAGTATCACAGCCGCGCAAAAACTTAACCGCACGCCCCGTACACAGTCCCCGCCTTCAAACGCGCCCAGAACGTGGACCTCAGCAAAAATTACAGCCTGGACTTCGGCCAGGAGAATTACGGGGATTGAAATAACCGGTTCTTCAGGCTTTCTTTGCGGGTAAAAAACTACAACGCTGACGAACACCGCCTCGCGAAAAAACCAGAGAACAGGCTGGCAATGGCAAATGAATCAAGAGTGACGGCAGCGAATCGCCATACGCCCTTTTTCACCACTGTATAATTGTTTTCAAAATGACAACCCCTATTACCCTCAACTTCATGACATGCGCCATATGGACAATGTCATGTTCCTGCATGTTTTAATAAGCGGTGGAAGTGTCCGCCAGCGGCGGCAGCCGCACGTTCCGGAAGGGTCTGGTTTGAACAGATTGAACAACAATTTCCGTAAAAAGATTTAAAATCAGGCACTTGCAAAAGCCCCTTTGAACACATAAAAAAAGGGGAAGTGGCGGGCGTGGCGCGTGATAGAATTTTTAAAACATTCCAGGCAGAAAACAGGAGGGTGATTGCCAGTGGAAAAATATGATGCGGCGGTTATTGGCGCGGGGTCCGGGGGGTTGTCCGTGGCCTTCAGCGCCGCGGCCGCCGGGTTGAAAACGGCGCTGATCGAGAAAGGAAACCCCGGAGGCACCTGCGTTAATGCCGGGTGCGTGCCGTCAAAGTCCCTGCTTGTTGCGGCCAGCAGAATCTCCATGATACGCGATTCCGGAAAACTGGGGATAAAGGCCGAGGGGATAACGGCGGACTTCCAGTTCATCATGGGCAGGATGAGGGGCGCAATAAACAAGGCCAGGCAGAACATTGAAAATTTCATAACCTCCGAAAAAAACATCCGGCTTTATCAGGGTGAAGCGCATTTTTCCGGCCCTTGCCAGCTGGAGGTGTCCGGTCGGCGGATAACGGGAGAAAAAATATTCATAGCCTCCGGCACCAGGCCGATGCTGCCGCCCATAAAAGGCCTGGCGGATTCCGGATATCTCACGAATGAAAGCGTGCTGAATTTAAACACCCTTCCAAAAAACATCATCATGATAGGCGGCGGCTACATTTCAATGGAATACGCCCACTTCTTTTCCGCAATGGGCGCGGACGT
>JAKAKS010000047.1 GCA_021813405.1 Nitrospirota bacterium | reverse complement strand
CCACTCCAAGCACTCAACCACTCAACCCGCTTTCTTTAAACGGGCTCAGTGGCTGAGTGCTCAGCGTTCGACTTGCATGTGTTAAGCACGCCGCCAGCGTTCGTTCTGAGCCAGGATCAAACTCTCATCCAAAACTCATTAACTTAACGGGGCCTGCTTACAGTTTTCAAAGAACTTGAAAATAAAAAACCTCTCCGCAGCATCTTGGGGAGTACCGAACCAGAATGGCTCTTCTTCTAAGTGGGTGCCCCGATGGGTGCTTCAGGACGCCTTGCGGCATCACACCGCAGCCCATACTCAGGCTCCCTCTCACTAGTTGTTCCCCTGGCTCACTTTATCCCCAAGCATGCCGCAGAGATGATAAGGCCACGCCTATAGTAGCATGGCCTGTTCTATCAAAGATCACTTTTTTCTTTTGGGGGCATATCTTAACCCCGCCACAATTTTATTATAACATCTGGAGAAACTATTAGAAGTCTAGAAAAAGACGAATAAGGACCAGTTAAAGGCAAAAGAAGCCTTGAAGTAATAAATCCATTAAAAAACTTATTTAAGCCTCAATTCTTGATAAAAAACGTTAGTTTTTATCTCCCTTGCCATATTGGTAGCCGGGCCATGGCCGGGCAGCACCACAGTACTGCCCGGAAGAGCCGCCAATTTCCTGAGCGACTCCATTATCAGCGCGGAATCTCCCCCGTAAAAATCCGTTCGCCCAATCGAGCCTGCAAACAGTGTGTCCCCTGTAATCAAAATACCTTGCCCGTAAAGGCAGACCCCGCCAGGGCTGTGGCCGGGGGTATGAATAACCTTGAACGTGATCCCGCCGGATGTTATGTTATCACCATCTTTGAGCAGCAGGTCCGGTTTGGGGAGGTCTGCAAGCTCGTATCCCCATAGCGCAGCCTGGTCCCTGGCCCCGTAGTAAATTTCCATCTCGGCCTCGTGCACCGCAATAACCGCTCCGGTTTCAGCCTTCAGATCAGAAACTGCCCCAATATGATCAAAATGCGCATGAGTGCATACAATATGGGATATCTGAAGCTGCTCCGTTTTTATAAGCTCGCTTATCCGGTCCGGCTCGTCACCGGGGTCGGCAACAATGCCTTTTTTAGTGTCTTTGTCCCAGGCTATTATGCAGTTGGCCCCAAGCGGCCCTACTTCCAGGATTTTATATATCATTTTGCACCACTCAATCTGGCAAATTTCCTTTTGAAAACACCCTTTGCATATTCAAGCTCCTCGCTTTTAAGGGCGTACGATATGATTATATACACAAAACCACAAAGCGTTATACCGCCAAAAAGCATTCCCGCTTTCAAAAAATTATGGCCGGGGGTATTCCAAAGGCCCGATTTAAGCGCCTCATACCCCGCAATGCCCATGGCCAAAGAGGCAAGCGCTGTCCTGGCTATGGACTTCAATATCCGCCTGCCATCTATCCTGCCAAGCTTTTTCCGGAGCATATAAGCAAGCACGGTAAAATTCAGGCAGGAGGCAAGCGAGTTGGCCAGGGCCAGCCCCTTGTATTTAAGCGGGCCAAGCAGGATTATGCTCAATATTATATTTACGATTAGCGCGGCCACTGCGGAAATGACGGGTTTCCTGGTGTCCTGCATTGCATAGAAAGTGGCATTGAGCACGCGGACGCCAACCATGGCCCACAGCCCCACTGCATAAAAAAGGACCGCTGCGGATGTGGCTGTCAGCGCAGCGTAATCGAACTTGCCCCTGTGCAGGAAAAAAAGAGTGCTTATAATCGGTTTCCGAAGGGCTATAAGCCCGGCCATTGAAGGCAAACCCCAGAAAAAAAGCAGCCTGAGGGCAAAAGAAAAATCATTCCTCAAGCTGATAGTATCGCCTTTAGCAAAATGCGCGGACAAAGCCGGCAATACGGCAAGCCCCATGGACACTCCGAATATGCCGATTGGGAAGTGGATCAGGCGCATAGCATAATAGAGGTAAGTGATGCTGCCCGAAGACAGATAGGACGCAAGAATGGTGCTTACCGCCACGTTGATCTGCGCCACGGACATCGCAAACGTTGCCGGCAAAACCAGGCCCATGATTTTCCTTAATCCCGGGTCCTTGAACGCAAGCACCGGGCGCAGGCTGTAGCCCGCCCTGAAAAATGACGGAAGCTGAAAAAGAAACTGTGTCATCCCGCCAATCAGTATTCCAAACGCAGCAGCCAGGGGGGCATTTATCCGGGCAAACATAAGCGCTATGGTTATCATTACCACGTTCAGTACGGCCGGGGCCAAAGCAGGTATAAAGAAAACACCCCTGGTATTCAGCGACCCCATGGCCAGCGCTGAGAGGCTCACAAATAGTAAAAACGGAAACATTATCCGGGTAAGCAAAACCGCCAGGGCAAACTTGCCCGGTATTTGCAGGAACCCGGGCGCAAGCAACCCCACTATTACAGGTGCTCCTAATATGCCGATAATGGAAACACTGCCAACCACCGTCAGAATAAAGGCAAATACAACCTTTACCAGACGGTTTGCCCCTTCGGTGCCTTCCTTGGAATGGTATTCCGAAAGCACTGGGACAAAGGCCGAGGACATGGACCCCTCGGCAAAAAAGTCCCTAAGGAGATTCGGTATCCTGAATCCTACGTAGAAGGCATCGGATAGGCCGGTGGCTCCCAGATAAAATGCCATCACCATGTCCCTGACGAAACCGAGTATCCTGCTTATCAATGTGGCAACGGACATCACGCCCGCCGCCTTGGCTATTTTATGGGACATCGTTGATTATAACTGAAGTAAGGAACGCACTTTAGCCGGTAAAAAATCTTACTTGCAGCTTGAGGGGCCGGCGGAATTGCCCATTGAAACCGCCTGCCTGTAAAACTGGTCCGCACCGGCATTGTCGCCCGAATGGCATAACAAGTCCGCAAGCTCGCGGCAGGCCGCGGCGGAAGGTTTTTCTTTTATGCCCACCCTGTACTGGGCAATTGCATCGCCGGGCTCGTTCAGTATCTCGTAATCCTTCGCCAGGTTATAATGGAGCTCAGGAATACCCGGATTCATTGATATGGCCTTCAGAAAAACGCCAACTGCCTTTTCAAAATCGCCGTTTTCCATCAGGGCCAGCCCGTATTTATCCAGGATCACGGTTGAATTCAAAGTGGGGCCGGAACCGAGATTATCTGCCGCCCTGCCGTAAACCTTCACGGCTGTGGCGACGTCACCCTTTTTTTGCAGTTCCTGGCCATACTGTTCAAGAACGTAAGGGTCCTCCGGGGATTTGGAGGCGGCGTCAGCCCATACGGAAAGGTTATCTTTCCACACCAGGTTTCTCATAACTGTTGATGCGCCATAAAAGACAAGCAGTGCGGCAAGCGCGGCAATTATCGCACTGTTCCACCTGGGAAAAGATTTCTGGACTGCAAGCCCCGCCGCCAGGGCGAAACCAATGGACGGGATATAAAGATATCTGTCTGCAAACAATAAATCGTAAAGCCCGTAAAGGTCCAGCGCGGGCAGGATGGCCAGGAAGAAAATCAGTCCGTATAAAAAGAACCTCCTGTCCCGCTTGAGATAAATAAACATGCAGACGGCAAAAAGCACATCCACCAGAGCGCAAATCAGAAATTGCGCGCTGAAAACTGAACTGACAAAGCCATAGCTGTATCCGGCGTTCAGGCGAAACGGGAAAAAAATCTTTAACACGTATAGCGCAAAAAAGGAGAGTACGGTAAATACATTGGTTGACAGAGGAATTGGCGGATGAAGTGCAGGCCCCGTAAAACTGCCCACTGCATGGATACGCAGGCCGACGTACGCGGCCCAGGCCAGCGCAAAAGGCAAGTACTTTTTAATTAGCGCAGCTGCTGTTCTATCGCCGCCCTCGCCGTCTTTAATCAAGAGGCCGTAAGCGATAAATCCGGCCGGCACCAAAAATGCGGATTCCTTGCTTAAAAAGCCGGCCAGCAGGAGGAAGAACTCCGAAAAGAAATATATAAAATAACCGCTGCGGCCCGATGACCTGCCCGATAATTTGATGAATACGATAAACGCGGACAGCAGGAAAAATGTGGGCAATGTGTCTGAAAACCCGGCAACCCAGGCCACTGATTCCACATGCACAGGATGCGCCGCAAAAATCAGCCCGGTCGCAAGCGCGCCAGCTTTCCGTGCGTCCGGAAGAAAACGGACCGGGCGGGCATTTACAGGCTGCGCGCCAGCGGTAATCAAAAGCGCCACTTCATAAACCAAAACAGAATTAACCGCGTGTAAAAGTATGTTTACAAGGTGCCAGCCCCACGGGCTTGTGCCGAATACGCTGTAAAGCAGCACATAGACCACACCTTTCATGGGCCTGTAATAGCTTGATAATTTGCCTATGAACCCCCAGAAATTCAGCATGAAGATGGGCTTGAGGTGGGCAAAATCCCTTATCCATGGGTCCATCAGCACTTCAGCGTAATCGTCCCTTATAAAGCCGTTAAATATAGCGTTAAAATAAATTATGAACGTAAAAATAACGATTATGGCCGCATGAACGGGATCAAAGCCAGTCCCCGCCTGGCGGTTTCCCTTGAAACTGTTTTTGATGTTATTTTGCGCCAAAATCCCTCACCTGCATATAACCTGGCCCCCTACGTTGTCCATTAAAAACGCCTGCCTGTAAAGCGCGTCTGCCCCGGCCTTGTCACCCGAGCGGCACAGCAGAGAGGCAAGCTGGCTGCACGCCGCCGGATCAGGACTTTGCGCAAGCCCTGTCCTGTATTCGGCTATGGCCGCGCCTTTATTATTCAGCGCCAGGTAAGCACGGGCAAGATCATAGTGAATACCGGGCATTGCGGAATTCATTGAAACGGCCTCCTGCAATACATGAACAGCGCCTTCGTTATCCCCTTGCATCATAAGGGTTTCGCCCAGATACTGGCGTATCTTTATGGAATAAGGCATCTGTGCAAGCGCCTTCCGGTACATCGCCGCCGCCTCAGCATACCGCCCGCTTTTCCTCAGCGCGTCCGCATACTGGGTCTTCACCACTATATTGTCCGGGGATTTGGCAAACGTATCCGCCCATAATGTGACTTCATTCCTCCATACAGTGTTCCTCTGAAAAGTGGCATACCCGTAAAAGACCAGCAGAAGGGCAAGTGCTCCAGTGAAAAAATATCTGCCCCCCGTCTGCAAACCCTTCTCCAAAACAATTCCGGCAGAAATGGCAAAACCGGCAAGCGAAAGATAGAGGTATCTTTCGCAAAACAGAAAATCCACCAGCCCATGCGCATAAAGGGCCGGCAAAATGGGGACTGCGAAAAAAAATCCGGCGAAAAACAGCCGCCTGCTCTTTTTAAACGATACCGCAAGAAAAACAATAAACAGTGCGGTCACAACTGCGGCCAGAATAAATTTCGGGTCCAGCGCGGAAGTGACAAGGTGATAATCGTACCTGGCATTCAATCGCACAGGTACAAAGGATTTCCTGATGTACCCCGCAAAGAAAAGGATGGCATTTAAAATCATGCCGCCAGGCCCTATCCCGGAATGGTATGACGGCCCCAAAAGGCTGCCAAGGGCATAAACACGCATAGTAAGATATGCAGCCCAGGCCACCGGGAATGGCAGATATTTCCTGGCCAGCCCCGCGGGTGTTTTCAATCCGCCGGCATTAAAAATATCGTAAGCGATAAAGATAAACGGCATTAAAAAGGCAGGCTCCTTGCTGAGGAATGCGGCCATCAGCAGCAAAAATTCAACCGCCAGGTATTTGACATACCCGGACCGGCCTTCGGCCTGCCGCCTTGAATATCTTGCAAACACCAGGAATGACAGCAGTGAGAAGAAAGCCGCCAGCAAATCCGGGTATCCGGCCGCCCAGTCCACAGCCTCCGCATGCAGCGGGTGCGCGGCAAAGACCAGCCCGGCCGCAAGGGCGCCCATGCCGCCGGTGAACATGCCGGCTATTTCATAAACAAGCACGGAATTGGCCGCATGCATAAGCACGCTGGCCAGGTGGTAACCCCACGGCTTCAAACCAGAAAAAGCATACGTAAACATATAGGCCACGTGCATCACCGGCCTGTAATAGGCCGACAATTTCCCCTGGAACGCCCAGACGTTCGCCTTGAAAGGCGCAGGGAAATTTGAAAAACTTCTGATCCATGGGTTCCTTAGTATCTGTGTGGTATCGTCGCGCACAAAACCGTTGCCCAGGCAGTTGTAATAGATGAGAAATGTAAAAAGGACTATTATGGCTGCATGGACCGGATTGAAGCCTGTTTTCTGGCCGGATTTCATCTAAATAAGAATACGGTTTTAAGTCCGTTTAACGCAAGCCCTTCCCAAGCAGAGAATTTTTCAGCAGCGGCCCATTTCATACTGTTATTTACCCGTTACTTTGGGATAAAATATTTTAATTTACCGGAAAGGAAGTTTTAGCAATAATGATTTATACAAGACCCGGCTGGGACGAATATTTCATCGGCATAGCCAAGGCCGTTTCAGGCCGGGCCACCTGCCTGCGGCGCAGGTACGGGGCGGTCATAACCAAGGACAGGGTAATAGTAAGCACCGGCTACAATGGTGCGCCCCGCGGCATGGAGGACTGTGTGGAAGCGGGCAAGTGCACCCGTCAGGAATTGCAGATACCCCATGGCGAACGCTACGAGCTTTGCCATAGCGTCCACGCGGAGGCAAACGCGATCATCGGGGCCTCGCAGCAGGAACTTGAGGGGGCCACAATCTACATCTCCGGGGTGGACAGCGGGCCCAACGCTGAATGCCTTTCGGAACCCTGCATGATGTGCAAGCGCATGATCCTGAACGCCCGCCTGGCCATGGTGGTGTATTCAGACGGCAATGGAGGCGTGTGCAGTGTAAACCCTGCGGACTGGCTTAAAAAGAGGGTCTGATGAGTTCCGTTTTCGGCCAGATAAGCCCGTATGACCTGCTGGACATCGCCCTTGTAGCAATTATCGTTTACAGGCTTCTGCTGATAATAAAGGGCACCAAGGCCGCCCAGATGCTGATAGGGCTTGCGGTGCTCCTTGCGGCTTCATTGGTTGCGCGCCGGTTCAACCTGCTTACGCTGGACTGGCTGCTGCAGGCTTTCTGGGCCTACATCATCATAGCTCTTATAGTTATATTCCAGCCGGAGATACGCCGGACGCTTGCCAAGATGGGCGAGGCCACTTTCCTGAAGGGCTTTGCCACCGCGGAGGAGCTTAAGTCCATAGAAGAAATAGTAAAGGCAACGGTGTCGCTTGCCAACAGGAAGATAGGCGCGCTGATAGTGCTGGAACGGGAGACCGACCTGCGGGACTTCATAGAAATCGGAATACCGCTTGAGGCAAGGGTATCAAGGGAACTTCTGCTTTCGGTATTCCACCCCACTTCTCCAATGCACGACGGCGCAGCCATAATCAGGAACAACCGGGTGGCGGCCGCTGGGTGCTTCCTGCCCATAACACTTACCGCGGAAATCAGGAAGGCGCTTGGCACAAGGCACAGGGCGGCAATCGGGATTACCGAGGAGACGGACGCCGTGGCCATCGCCGTGTCAGAGGAGACCGGGGCCATCTCGATGGCCATGAACGGGCTGCTTACGGAGCAGCTGGAGATGGGCGCGTTAAGACAGATGCTCACAGAGATATTCACGGCAAAAAAGAAATGAAACCAAATGCCATAACCGGGATATTCACCAGGAACCTGTGGCTTAAGACGGCCGCGGTCCTGATAGCGCTGGTGCTCTGGGCGTTTGTCATCTTCAGAAACCAGGTGGAGGTGAACATCAACGTGGAGCCCGTATTCAGGAACGTGCCTGCCGGCCTGATGGTGGCCGAAACGAGACCCCGGTCCGTTTCCGTCACCATAATAGGCAGCGCAAACCTGCTGGGCAGATTGCAAAGCACAGACGTCCAGTTCATGATAAATTTAAAAGACGCCGGCCCTGGCAAGATTTTTGTCCGGGCGAAATCAGACCGCATTAAAAGGCCCCAGCATGTGGGGGTTGTAAGCGTCACCCCGTCGGGCATATGGGTAGTGCTTGAAAATGCAAAACCCGGGCCGCAGGAGATGCCGCGGGACTTCCGTTAAAAGGCATTTTGATGGATAATGTACAAAGACCGCAAATTGTCCTGATGGAATGCCCCGCCGGGGATTTTTGGATAATGACAACGCTTGAGATAACAGCCAGGAGGATACGCTGATGCAAAAGCTGTTCGGCACGGACGGGATACGCGGGCGGGTAAACCGCCATCCGATGGACCCGGAGACCGTGCTAAAAGTGGGAATGGCCGCCGCCATGGTACTCAAGAAGGAGCGCGGCAGGAACATGGTGCTGATAGGCAAGGACACGCGGCTTTCCGGATACATGCTTGAGAGCGCCCTCACCTCCGGCATCTGTGCAATGGGCATGAACGTTACACTCACCGGCCCCATACCCACGCCAGGCATAGCCTTCCTTACAAAGACGCTGCGGCTGGACGCCGGGGTTGTCATCTCCGCCTCGCATAACCATTACGAGGACAATGGCATAAAATTCTTCGGCGCCGAAGGTTTCAAGCTGCCGGATTCGCTTGAGACGGAAATAGAACAGCTTGTTTCAGACGAAACAGCCTTCTCCAAAAGGGCCCCGGGCGCCGGCATAGGCAAGGCTTTCAGGCTTGAGGACGCCAAGGGCAGGTATATCGAGTACATAAAATCCACTATTCCCAAAGGCGAGACACTTGAAGGGCTTAAGATTGTGGTTGATTGCGCAAACGGCGCGGCCTACAAGATAACCCCGTGGGTGCTGGAGGAACTGGGCGCGCACGTGATAACCATTCACGACAGGCCCGACGGCGTCAACATAAACGAGGGCTGCGGCTCCCTGGACATATCCAGCCTTAAAAAGGCCGTTCTGGAGCATGGCGCCGACGCGGGAGTTGCACACGACGGCGACGCGGACCGCACCATCCTGGTGGACGAAAAAGGCAATGTTGTGGACGGCGACCACATGATGGGCATATGGGGCGTCCAGTTGAAGAACGAGGGCAGGCTGGCCGGGGACACCGTTGTGGCAACCGTGATGAGTAACCTTGGGCTGGAGCATTTCTTTGCTTCCCACGGAATAAAGATGACCAGGGCCAAGGTGGGCGACAGGTACGTGGCGGAACAGATGCAGAAGGGCAATTACATACTTGGAGGCGAGCAGTCCGGCCATATCATAAACCTGCTTTTAAACACTACCGGCGACGGGCCTATAACCGCCCTGCACATCATCCGCCTGGTAAGGCTGCTTGAAAAACCGCTTTCCGCCTTGAGGGAATCCATCCGGATTTACCCGCAGGAACTTATAAACGTGGAGATCAAAAAAGCCGTTGCCATCACCAAGATACCAGGGCTTGAGGACTTGGTGAAGGACTGCGAGAAGCAGCTGGGTGACAGCGGGCGCGTACTTGTGCGCGCTTCCGGCACGGAGCCAAAGATAAGGGTAATGGTGGAGGGCAGCCACAAGCAGGAAGTAAACGGCATCGCGGTAAAGATAGCATCGTTCATAAAAGACAATACCGCATGATGCCACACGTGATTTCGCGTAACGGCGCGGCATAAAGGGGCGGCACAGGCCCCCTTTCTTTTTATATGTTCCATCTGTTTTCTATTTTCTTTGCATTTACAAAGAGTTGGCTTGGATTTTTTTGTTCCATTTGTTCCATCTGCGTTTTCAAAGAGCACAGGGAAAATCCTTTCCCCGGAGAGTTGGCCGGAAGCCGGGGCGGCCCCACCGCACCAGCAGATTAATACCACATCCGGCCATGACATCGTCCATATGACATATGTCATTAAGTTCATGTCATGGCAATGCATTTCATTCCACCGTGTTTGGGCCAGGGCAGAAATCCATATGGTTATTTTCTGGCAACTATACCCCGTATCCATTATTGAGGTAATATAGACAAATTCGCGGATGAGGGGGGACAAATGGCGGGGGGGCGTCTTAAAATCCTGCCCTGTTGGAACACAGGGCATTTTATTGCATGGCCAGCCGTATAAATGACCTGCCTCATCTCCTTTATAGCGGGTGCGGCGCTTTTTGAGTTCTGGCTTTATCTGCCCATTATCACGTTATCCATCGGGGCTATTGCCGCGGTGTATCTTTTATACGGGCGCAGATACTGGGCAGCCGCGGCGCTTGTGGCCGGGTTCGCTTTGGCCGCCTTCAGATATACGCCCCCGGCACAGATAAACCCGGGCGAGGCAACGATAACAGGCCTGCCCTCCCCCGCCGTGCATGCCAGATACGGGTACAACCAGATATTACGGGTGAAGGAGATTTCATCCCCTGCAAAGGGGGCGGCGGGGCAAGTGCGCCTTTCAGTGCGCAAGCCGCTTCCGCTTGGCAGGCTCTGCTCTATACAGGCAGAGGTGTTCCCGCTGGACAGGCATTTCAATCCTGGCTCCTTTGTCCCCAAGCCCAGGGCAAAGCTGCTTAACGTAATCTCGGAAAAACCGGCCTCTTTGCTTGAGCGCGCGCGGGCAAGATTGATGGATTACTACATTAAAAACCTTCCGCCGGACGAGGCAGCCTTTGTGATGAGCGCGATTACGCTCGGAGAGCGCTCCCTCTTAAAACAGCGCATCTGGAACGATTTTACAAGGGCGGGGCTGGCCGATGTTATAAGCATATCGGGCACGCATTTCGGAATATTCAACCTGTTTTTATTCGGGATGGTAATGCTGGTTTTCCGGTTTCTGCCGCTGCGATGGATAGAAAAGATCAGCCTGCGCGCAAGCCCGAGGCAGATAGCGGCCGCGGCGGCATTCCCGGTGCTGCTTTTATACCTGCTTATGTCCGGCATGCAGGTGCCGTCCATCAGGGCTTTTTTAATGACATCCCTGTTCATCACCGGGCTTTTGATAGGCCGGGGCAGGTCCTGGCTGGGCTCTGTTCTGCTGGCTGCTTTTGTAATATTGGTTTTCAGTCCCCCGGCCATAATGGAAATATCATTCCAGTTGTCATTTGCGTGCGTGCTTTTGATCGGGCTTTTTGCGGAGAGGTGGAAAGCCGGGGCCGAGGAGCTTGAAGATGCCCCGTTTGCAAAAAAGGCGTTTTACCGGGCCAAACAGGGTGCTCTTTTGACTGTGTCGCTAACAATGGGGATAGCCCCGCTTGCGGCCTGGTACTTTCACCGGATGCCGGTGATATCGGTTGTGTCAAATATCATAGTTGTGCCGTTTGTGGGTTTTGTCCTGCTGCCAATCGCTTTTTTTTCCGGCGTGGTCTTTATGGTTACAGGCTGGTATCCGCTGCCGGAACTGACCGGCGCGCTTGCGGCCGCCACGCTCAGAATGGCGCACGCCTTTGCCAGCATGCCGTTCGCGTCCATCCGGGTACCGGCCTTTCCGGCAGGGCTTGTCATTCTGTTTTATGCGCTTCTTCTGGCCGGGTTTGCAAAGAAAAGCCGGGCATTAATTGCCGCTTCTATACTCCCGTTTACCGTTTGGGCGGCGCTGCACTTCATGGCCCCGGCAAAGCGGGATGTGAAAGTGGCCTTTATAGATACCGGCGATGGAGAATCCGAGGTGCTCCAGACGCCGGACCATAAAACATACGTTGTGGACTCCGGCCCGGACGGACGCGCCACGGCAAGCTATCTGGATTACGAAGGCATATCGAAGATAGACGCCCTGGCGTTTACGCACTCCCACAGCGACCACGCGGGGGGCGGCCCGTACCTGGCGCACAAATTCCGCATAGGCCGGCTTTGGGACAATGGACGGCTGATATATCCGCCCTCGATGGCCGCTATACCACGGGAAAAGCTCTCGCGCGGAGACGTGATGAACGGCGCCGGATATGAAATAACCGTGCTCCATCCATATCCGCAGTTCATGCCCGCCCAGGGCAAACCGCAGGAGGACATGATAAATAATTATTGCCTTGTGCTGAAGGTGCAGGACCAGGCAGGCCACAGCGTTCTCCTTACCGGAGATGTGGAAGACGAGGCCCAGGACGACATGCTTGCACTTGGGGGGCTGCTAAAGTCCGACGTGCTGAAAGTGCCGCACCATGGAAGCAAAGGCGCATGCGATCTGGACTTCCTGAAGATGGTAAGGCCGGAATACGCCGTAATCTCCTGCCAGAAGGGAAACATCTGGGGCTTCCCCCATAAAGAGACACTGGACGCGCTGGCAGGGCTGGGGATAAAGGTTTTCCGCACCGACAAGGACGGCACCGTGATACTGCGAATGGGGCCCGGCGGGCTGAAGATAAGCGCTTACAACCAGTTTTTAATGGCCGCGCATCCTGACGGGCTTGCCGGGGAGCTGCGCAATTTAAAATTGCTTTTCACAAGAGCCTGAGGCGTTATAATATGGGGCAAATGCCTGAAGACAAAAAAGAAAAGATAAAAAAGGATGAGCCACATTATCTGCATCACAGGCAGAGGCTGAGGGAGCGGTTCCGGAGGGCGTCGCTTGAAGGGTTTCAGGAGTACGAGGCCCTTGAACTGCTTTTGACCTATACCATACCGCGCCAGGATGTAAAACCAATCGCCAAGGCCCTTATAGAAAAATTCGGCAGCTTTCAGGGAGTGTTTGACGCGCCTTTCGAGGAGATTGTCCGGGTAAAAGGCATAAAGGAGAACTCGGCAACATTCCTTAATCTTCTAAAGGCCTGTGCCGGGCTGTACCTTAGGCAGAAACTGAGGAAAAAAGACCTGATCTCCGGCACTTCGGTGCTTCTGGATTATTGCAGGCTGGAGATGGCGGGGCTTACGGACGAGCAGTTCAGGACCATATTTCTGAACTCCCAGAACGAGGTGATCGCCGACGAGGTTATACATGAAGGCACGGTGGACCAGTCCGTTGTCTATCCAAGGAAAATAATGGAGAAGGCGCTTAAGTACAAGGCATCGGCCATGATATTTGTGCACAACCACCCAAGCGGCAGCCTTAAGCCCTCCAAGGAGGACATTGTGCTTACCGCCGCACTCAAGCAGGCCGCCAAGAGCCTCCAGATACAGGTGCACGACCACCTGATAATCTCACGGAAAGGGTATTACAGCTTTCTGGAGAACGGGGATTTGTAGAGGATACGGCGAGAGTGACACGCCGCCCACACTTCGCTCACCTACCACCCGCTTCCCCTGGTTAAGACAAACCAACAGCCAAGAAACGTAGTCCTTTTACCTGCAAAAAATACTGGCGAAACGCCCGGTCCTAATACGTCACAAACTCCGGCTCCAGGTACGCCCTGAGCACGTCGCATCTGGCGATGACGCCAGTAAGACGGCCTTCTTCCGTAACCGGCAGGCGCACTATCTGGTTGTCCATCATGGTATTCATTACCTCTTCTACCGGCGTGTTGACGTCCACGGTTATCGAATGTTTGCTCATAACGTCCGCCGCCGTAAGTTTTTCCAGTTCCCTGTTTTCACAGAGCTGCCCAAGAAGGTCGAACTCCGTTACAATGCCTACCACCTTGCCGTCATCGTCCGTAACGGGCATGCCGCTGTACAGCCCGGACAGCAGTTGCAGGGCGATGTCCCTTGCCGATGCGTTCCTGCGCGCGGAAACCACCGGCTTTGTCATTATGTCTCTGGCCTTCAGGTTTTTCATGGCTTTTTCACCTCCGGGTTTATCGGACAGACTGTTTACCTACTGATTAAATGGTATCGCTGTATTAGTACGTGTCAATAACAAAGGAAGGCGTATTGGCGTGCTAAACGGTCTTACAGGGGGCTTGCGTATTGCTCATGCTTAACTCCTCATCCGATTTCACATCCGGATTGAAGGCCTCCCTGCCAAAGACCTTTTTCACCACCATCCGGCTGGAAGAGTCCAGTTTTCTCAATCTTTTAAGGGCAAAAAAAAGCGTTACGGAAAGTGAAGCGAACCCCGCGGCAACGTCAAGAAACGGCAGGTTAAAATAAATTCCGGCAAGCCGCCCCAATGCCGCGCCCAGCACAAATGAAAAAAGCGGGAGAATATAGGCAAGCAGGAAACCCGGCCCGGACTTGCCGCTGAGGCCTATCAGCACGGTATCGCCAACCCTGGCCCCGGCATCGTTTCTGGCATTGATTACCCCAGCGCCCGCACCACCGCAAAGGCCCATCGCGCGTGCGCCGCATTTCCGGCAGGCCTGCCCGCCGCTATTTAGCGCAATTACAGCATCGCCACCGTTTATATTCAGGACCGTTCCGGTCTCGGGCACGCCAGGCTTCATGTAAACAGGTTAAAACAGATGAGGGAATCTTGCCATGATGCAGGTCATAAGACTTGGCCAGCGGAAGTTCGCCGTACCCTGGCAAAACGGGGCAGCGCACGTAAATGCTTTGCAACAGCCACAGCAAGGCTACCAATATAAAAGAAATAGTTATGATCTCTTTAATTATGCGATTCTATGAAGCCAAGCTCCCTGGCGGCGGCCTCGATGGTTTCCACGCCTATCATGGCAACCCCGGAGCTTAACGCCTCAAGAAGCGCGGTGTTGGCTATGCTGTTTATTATCCGCGGCACGCCGCCTGAGTATCTGTAAATCATATCCAGCGCCTCGTCCGTAAACAGCAGCTCTGTTCTGCCCGCCACGGAAAGACGGTGCCGCATATAGCCGCGCATCTCGCCGGCCGGAAGCGCGCCAAGATGATAGAAAAGCCCTATCCTCTGCCTCAGTGGCAGGTAGCTTTTGTGGTCCAGGCGCCTCCTTAGTTCCGGCTGTCCCACAAGCAGAAGGCTTATAAGGTTAGTGTCGTCCAGCTGGAAGTTGGTGAGGAGCCTTATCTCCTCGAAGGTATCCCTGCCGGGGATAAGCTGGGCCTCGTCAACTATTATCACAGGGGTTATCCCGGCCTCGTAGTCCTCATAGACTTTGGAATAGATGGCGTCCAGCAGGTCGTCCTTGAAATTATTGGGCACCTCTATATCAAACCGCTTGGCCACAACCCGCAGAAACTGCGCCGGGGTAAGCCGCGGGTTTATTATGAGGATTACCCGGTATTTCTCGCCAAGCGAATCTATGAGGGCGCGGGTAAGAGTGGTCTTTCCGCAGCCTACCTCGCCGGTAAGGAGAATTGTCTCTTTTTCGTCAACAGCATACTGGAGCCTGGCAAGCGCCTCCTCGTGCGCCCTGCTCAGATATAAAAAACGCGGGTCCGGGGTGCGGGCAAAAGGCTTTGCGCTGAGGCCGAAAAACTCCTCAAACATGCAGCATGCCCTTCTGCCTTATAAGGGACTCCTCTATGACGGACTCTATGTCCACAACCAGTATCACCTCGTGCCTGCCTATCTCGGCCGCGCCTGCAAACCCCCTGGTCCCCCTGAAATATTCGCCAAGGGACTTGATGACTATCTCCTGCTGCCCAAGAAGCTCGTCCACTATAAGGCCCATCCTCCGTTCGCCAAACCCGACTATCACCACATAGCTGCGTTCAGAGTTATCGGCAGGGATATCGAACACCTCGGAAAGCCGCGTTACCGGCAGCATCTCCTTGCGGAGGTTGTAAACCTTGCGCCCTTCTATCGTTTTAAGCTCCGAGTTCTCCACCATGTGCGTTTCCGATATGGACGTAAGCGGTATGGCCATCCGCCCGGTCCCAACCCTTATCATCAGGGCCTTGATTATGGCCAGGGTTATCGGAAGGGTCAGGACAAATTTGGTGCCCTTGTCAAAAACCGTATCCACGTCGGAAAATCCGCCCATGGAGGAAAGCTTGTCGCGCACTATGTCCAGCCCCACTCCCCTGCCGGAGACCTCGCTGACAGAATCCTTGGTGCTGAACCCGGGGGCAAATATAAGCTCAAGGAGCTCCCTTTTCTGAAGCACGGCCCCTTTCTCTATAATCCCCTTTTCCACGGCCTTCCTGGCCACGGCGTCAAAATCTATGCCCCTGCCGTCGTCGGAGACCTCTATAACAACGTGATTCCCCCTCTGGAAGGCCTTCATGGAGATTGTGCCGTGCGGCGGCTTTCCTTTTTTCACCCGGTCTTCGGGAAGCTCCAGGCCGTGGTCTATCGCGTTTCTTACGATATGGACCAGCGGGTCTATAACCTCCTCGGCAAGGTACTTGTCCAGTTCGGTGTCCTCTCCGTACATCGCAAGCTCTATCTGCTTGCCGGCCTCGCGGCTGTATCTTTTTATCACCTGGGACAGCCTGCCGAATATCTGCCCTATCGGCACCATCCTGATCTCAAGCACCTGCCCCTGAAGTTCCAGCAATCTCTGTTCCAGGCTCTGGCTTATTTTGTAAACGTCCAGCACCAGTGTGGAATGGCCAAAACGGTCCCTCAGTTCGGAGGCAACTCTTTTCACCGCGGATTTGGTAAGGGTAAGCTCGCCTATGGTGTTTAAAATCCTGTCCAGTTTTTCTATATCCACGCGGACCGTTGTGGACGCGCTTTTTATTGACTGCGCATCCTGGGCCGCCTTTGGCCTGGCCTCCGTGATTTTGGGCTTCAGCAGTTCCTTGGGCGGCTCGCCAAGCACCCTGGCAAGTTCCTCCTGCGGCAGGGACGAGGCAAAAAGGAGATTGAACCCTATGCTGTCCGGCGGCATGCCCTCAGAGGTTGGAAGTGTGCTCAGCAGCTCCCCAACGGACTTTATTGCCTTTGAGGCCGCTTGCAGGCCCGTGTCGAAATCTGCGATGGAGAATTTCTTTTCAAGGATGTAAACGCCCTTGCCTTCAGCCACGTTGGATTTCAGCCTGTGCTCCTCGTATTCCGAGAGCACCTTCAATATCGCCTCGTCTATCAGGCCTTTAAGCGAGATTGCAACCGGGCCCCCCGCCGAATGCTTCCTGAAATCCTCCACGCCCTCAACAAAGCCGGCAAGGTCCGGCTCCTGCCCGTCCTTGAGCCCGGCTATGGATTTTTTAAGAGCATCCAGGTTGGCAAAAAGAAAGCCTATCAGTTCATCGGAGAAATGTATTTTCCCAAGCCTTACGTCATCCAGCACGGATTCAAGAGCGTGGCTGAAATCGGTTATGGGCTTGTGCCCGAAGAGGCCGGAGAGACCTTTTAAAGTGTGAAATGCCCTGAAGAGCGCGTTGATGCTGTCTGGGTTGAAACCGGATTCCTGGAGTTCGATAAGCAGGCGCGCCGCTTCGCCAAGTATGTCTTCGGATTCGGCTATGAACTCCCTGTCCGACGACTTCATGGGCCTAATACCTGCTTTATCATGTCCTGAAGCTCCTTGGCCTTGAAGGGCTTGGTTATATAATAGCTGGCCCCCATGGCAAGGCCGCGCTTCATGTCCTCGTCGCTTTTCTCCGTGCTTATTATCATTACGGGGATTTTGCTGTACAAAGGATTGGTTTTCACGAAATTCAGGAATTCCAGGCCGTTTATGTCCGGCATGTTGATATCGGTGATAATCAGGTCGAACTTGCCGGCCGGAAGCTGCTTCAGGGCCTCAAAGCCGGTTGCAGCCTCGGCCATTTCAAAGTCCCCGGCGTCTTCAATGACGGCGCGTATAAGCGACCTGGTTGTGGATGAGTCCTCAACTATGAGTATCGATTTCATAGCACCGGAAATTGAGAAAATTCTAACAGATAGCAGGCCCAAAAGTCATCTGCCCGCCGTCCATCAAGAATTCCTTTTAATGGCCCCCTCAATTATTTCCCCTCTCAAACTCCTGAATCTTTCTTTGCAGCAGGGCCTTTTCGATTGCGAGCCCCGCATGGCTTATAAAAATCTCCAGGCCTTCACTGTTAGACGCCTCCCCGGCGGCCCCGCCATTGTCGCAGTACAGCAGCGCAACAACGCCGCCTTCCGCCACCAGAGGGAAAAACGCCGCATCATCAGGCCATTCCCCGCCAAGCTCCCTGAACAAGGCCTCCGTAACCGCATCCCTGGTTACAGCCCCCTTGAAATTTCTTGCAAGCCTTATAAGCCCGGACAAAAACGGGCTCTCCTGATAACCAAGGTGTATCTGCCTCACCCTCTCGTCCGCCCTTTCAAGCTCCAGCCCGAACTGTCCAAGCCCGGCTATCTCAGAAGGCCCAACCATGAAGAGCACGCCGCGCTGGTATATCTCGCTTGCAAACCTCAGTATCAGAAGTGTAATTTCGGATGTGGAATTGGGGAACCGCAGCTCCTGCGTAAGCGCCTTCAGGGAGCTGATGTCTTTCCTCTCCGCACCACCGCCGCCCCAGTCGCCGCCCCAGTCATCGCCTTCGCCATGCTGTTCCTCATCCCCGGCCTCGGCGCCAAAATCAAGGTCCTCGTCCTGGGCCACGTCAAGCCCCCCGCGCGAGGACTCGTCATATATCCTTGCCCCTTCCATAAGCAGGTATTCGGGGGCCAGCCCCCTGGAAAGCATCCAGCCCTCCCCTTGCGGAATGGCGCTGCCGTTTCCGCCCTGGGGCGTCTCGTCCAGCTCAAACTGAAAATCACCCTCCGTCCAGTGCATCACCTTGTAGACAATTTTTTCTATCTTTTTTTTGGCGGCCCGTTCCAGCAGGTCCTTTTTAACTGCCCCCATGTCCAGCAGCACGTCAAACAGGTGCTTGCCTGGCAGCGTCTCCAGGACAGACCTGGCCATCTTGAACGTGGATTCCTTTAAAAAGCCTGCCTTTAACAGGTCCTCGGACAGGAGGGTCTTTGAAATGGTAGACTCCGCACTTACGATGAACCCGTCCTTGAACTGTATCCGGGCTGCATCGCCATGTGTATTTATAAGCAGGGTGCCGGTTTTTTTACCGATACCCAGTATCTGAAATATGTCTGAAATTCCGAGGTCTTCAAGCCTGCCAACCAAGCCCATGGCTCTCTCCAGTCGCCCACAAATTAAACGAGTATATCAATCAAAATCAAGCGCTGTCAAACGGGACTGGCTACGTTTTGCGCTTCTAACATGCGAAAAAGACGTTGATAAAGAGTTGATGCGAAAATATGCCAAACTTGGCCGGGGTGCAGCGGCATTCGCCGGTATGTCTTATCCTCTATCTGCTGAATAAGGTAAAAGGCCACCGCCGCGCCAAAGGCCCGAAACGGCTCGCTCGGCCACTTCACGGAACCGCCCCCGCATCCCCTGGTACGGCCAAGGCAAAAACCAAATGAAATGTACTGAAAAGCGGCACAGTTTATAAAAACCTTAACCGGGTGGTCTTATTCTCATCTTTTCAGCCAATGGTAATTCATATAAAATTAAATCAAATGACGCCAGCACATGAAAGCGCAGCTGCCGCCGGGCAGGCCAGCTACCTTGAAAACCCGCCGGGCAGAAGAGGTGTTTTTGCCTCCTGGATGCTCTCCACGGACCACAAGCGCATAGGGGTAATGTACCTCATGGCGCTGCTGTCTTTTTTCTGGGTGGGCGTAAGCCTGGGGCTTGCAATGCGGCTGAACATGCTGCATCCGGGGGCCCTCATGCAGGCCCAGACGTACGACGAGCTTTTTACGGTGCATGGGATTGTCCAGCTTTTCCTTGTGATAATACCCGGCGTGCCCGTGGCCTTCGGCAATTTCTTTCTGCCAATAATGATAGGGGCCAGGGACGTGGCATTCCCCCGGTTAAACCGGCTATCCTGGTGGGTATACCTTACCGGCGCAGGCATTGTTGTGCTCTCCCTTTTTATCAGCGGCCATCCGCCGGATACCGGCTGGACCTTTTACGCCCCTTACAGCATACGCACCCCAACGAACGTCTCACTTGCGGTGGCGGGTGTGTTCGTGCTGGGGTTTTCCTCAATTCTTACTGGCCTGAACTTTGTAACCACCATACACACAATGCGCGGGCCGGGGATGACGTGGCTGCGGCTGCCCCTTTTTGTATGGACGCTTTACGCTACCGGCTGGGTGCAGATGCTGGCCACGCCGGTGCTTGCGATTACGCTGCTTTTCATAATCATGGGCAGGGTGCTTGGCATAGGGTTTTTCGACCCTTCCAGGGGCGGCGACCCCATAATGTACGAGCATCTTTTCTGGACATATTCCCACCCGGCGGTATATATAATGATACTGCCCGCCATGGGGATAATCAGCGAGGTGATACCCACATTCGCCAGAAAGGCCATCTTTGGATACAAGGCGGTGGTATTTGCAAGCCTGGCCATCGCGGGCGTGGGCTACTGGGTGTGGGGGCACCACATGTTCACCAGCGGCATGAGCAACACAGCAAGGGTGGCGTTTTCACTGCTCACATTTTTTGTTGCGATACCAAGCGGAGTGAAGGTGTTTAACTGGGTGGCCACGCTTTACAAAGGCTCCATCCGCCTGGACGCCCCGATGTGGTGGGCGGTCTCGTTCATATTCCTGTTCTCCATAGGCGGGCTTTCCGGCCTCATACAGGGCGCTCTGGCCCCTAACCTGGACCTGCACGGCACTTACTGGATAGTAGCGCACATCCACTATATAGTTTTCGGCGGCGTAGGCACCGCGCTTTTTGCCGGCCTCCACTACTGGTTCCCCAAGATGTTTGGCAGGATGTACAGGGAGCGCCCGGCAAAACTGGGCTGGCTGATTTTTTTCATAGGCTTCAACCTCCTTTATTTTCCCATGTTCGTAATGGGCGCGGAGGGCATGCCGAGGAGATGGTTTGATTATTCTGCGCAATACCATACCGGGCAGATGATATCCGTAGCGGGCTCATGGGTGCTGGCGCTTGGCCTTCTGATTATCTTCGGCAACCTGATACTGGCCTTATTCCGTGGAGAGGCCGCGCCTGAAAACCCGTGGGGGGGCACAACGCTTGAGTGGCATACGCCGTCGCCGCCGCCTGCCCGTAATTTCCCTGGTGAAATACCCGTAATAAAACATGTCAGCTACAAGGCGGGCGGGAATGGCTGAAATGGAAACTGCGGCGGAGTTCAGGCAGAATAGGATGGCCGCCAAATACGGGATGTGGTTTTTCCTGTACACTGAACTGCTGTTTTTCGGGGCCATGTTCCTGCTTTATTCCGTTTACCGCTACAGGTTCCCCCTGGATTTCCACGCGGGGGCAAAGGAGGAAAACCTGTACACCGGCTCCATCAATACGCTGGTGCTGCTTACAAGCAGCATGACTCTGGCCATGGCCGTCTCCGCAATCAAAAGAGGCCAGCAGAAGGTGTCAGAAAGGCTTCAGATGCTTACCATGGCGCTGGGTGTAGTCTTTCTGGCAATCAAGTACTACGAATGGCACTGGAAGATTGCAAAGGGGCTTTATCCCAACTCACCGGTACTGCTGAAACTGCCCAAGGGAGAGATCCTCTATTTCGGGCTTTATTATGCCTTGACCGGGCTTCATGCGCTGCACCTTATTGTTGGGATTGTAGTGGTGGGGTTCATGCTTCGTTACACGCGCAAGGGCGTCATCAACAGGGAAAACACGGCGCGCCTTGAGAATGCCGGGCTTTACTGGCATTTTGTGGACATAGTGTGGATATATCTTTTCCCGCTTTTTTACCTTGTTACAAAGTGATTTTGCCAATGGGACAAAGGAGATGAAATGAAGCTGGAAGTGCCGGAGGGAGCAACGGGGTACGGGATTTTATTTTTTATATGGATAGCGCTTGCGGCCCTGCTGGCAGCCACAATAGCAATCGCCCTGATGAACGTGAGGATGGCCGTTGCATTGAATTTCCTGATTGCAACCTCGATGGCGTTATTGAACCTTTTTTACTTCATGGATTTAAGGCATGAAGACCGTTTTCTCAAGACAATAATCTTTCTGGCCCTCTTCGCCCTTACGTCGATAATAATACTTACCTATTCCGATGTCTTTTACAGGATGGCCGGATAATGTTTTTCCCTGCGGAACCATCCAATTCGGCAGCCTGGGTGGAGAAGCCGTTTCTGCTAATCACCGGGGTTTGCATCCTGCTGTTGCTGGCGGTGATTTTGCCCATGATCTATTTTCTTATCAAATACAACGAGCGGAAAAGCCCCAAGGCTTCGCCTACCATGGAACATCCAATGCTGGAGATAACCTGGACGGTTATCCCAATGCTTCTTGTGATCTGGATGTTCTACATAGGCACAACAAATTTTTACAACATCCGCAACGCCCCGCCGGACACGATAAATATAAAAGTAAATGGAAAGCAGTGGAAATGGAGCTTTTTGTACGCAAACGGAAAGCAAAGTGGCAATCTGCGGGTGCCGGTTGGAAAACCTGTGAAGCTGATAATGACCAGTTCCGACGTGATCCACAGCTTCTTCATACCGGCCTTCAAGTTCAAGGAGGACGTGGTGCCAGGCATGGAAACGCACATGTGGTTTACGGCGGACCGGCCCGGCACATACGATATCTTCTGAACGGAATACTGCGGGGTGGGCCACTCCGACATGAGGGCTAAGCTGATGGCAATGCAGGAAGCTGATTTTGATAAATGGTATCAGGCCAAAGCGGCGGCCCCCGCCCTGAGCGCCAATGCCGCCCACGGACTTAAACTGCTTCAAAGCAAGGGCTGCCTTGGCTGCCACACCACCACGGGCCAGCCGCTGGTTGGGCCCAGCTATAAAGGCATTTACGGTTCAAAAGTGACGGTGCTGGTAAACGGCAAGCCGGTGGTAAAAACGGTGGACGATAAATACCTGGAGTTCATGATAACCCATCCGGACATCTGGGTTGTGCATGGTTATCAGCCCATCATGCCTGCGATACCGCTTACGGACAAGGAAGTTGACGACATAATAGCGTATATCAAAACGCTGAAATAAAAATGCTCGAAAGGAGTTTTTAAAAAATGGGGAAAAGATGGCTTTCATTATCAACCATATTTTCAGCCGCGATTTTTCTTGGTTTGTTTGCCGCCGGAGGGGCTTTGGCAGCATCAAAGGCTGGCTCTGCCGCAACAGATGGCCTTACCCTGCTTAAAAGCAAGGGCTGCCTTGGCTGCCATACCACCACGGGCCAGCCGCTGGTTGGGCCCAGCTACAAGGGGATATACGGCAAGAAAGTGACCGTAATGGTGAAAGGGAAACCCCAAGTAAAGACTGTTGATGAAAAATACCTGCGGTTCATGATAACCAGCCCGGACGTATGGGTGGTAAAGGGTTATAAGCCGATCATGCCAAAAACGCCGCTCACAAAAAAGGAAGTTGCAGACATCATCGCATATTTAAAAACATTAAAATGAGAAGGCTTTTTGAAAAGCTGATTGCCGCCGCAGAGCTTTGCAGGATCAGAATATCCCTTTTCATCGCCGTATCGGCCATTGCCGGATATCTTATCTCCCCGGGCGCGCCTTCGTTCCCGCTCATGGCCTGGCTTGCCGCCGGGGTGTTTTTTCTGTCGTGCGGCGCGTCGGCTTTCAACCAGTTTGCCGAGGCGGAAACCGACTCCCTTATGCCCAGGACTTGCACAAGGCCAGTCCCGTCGGGCCGCATGAAACAAGGCCACGCGCTTTTGATTTCCGCTGGGCTTTTGCTGGCGGGCATTTCAGTTCTTTTTGTAACAAGGGGGGCGCTGCCAGCTGCGCTGGGCGCCGCGGCGTTCCTCTGGTACGGGGTGGTTTACACACCCTTGAAACAAAAGACGCCGTTTGCCCTGTTGCCCGGCGCGCTGGCCGGGGCGGTATCCCCCGCGATAGGCTGGGTTTGCGGGGGCGGCAGCCTTTTAAGCCCCAGGCTGTTCATCTTCTGCTTGTTCTTCTATATCTGGCAAATACCCCATTTCTGGATTTTCCTCCTGAGATACGGCAGGCAGTATGAAGAAGCCGGGCTGCCTTCGGTCACCACGGTTTTCTCCGGCCCTGGCTTGCGCAGGATAATTTTTGCGTGGGAGCTTTGCACCGCGGCCTCCGCCTTGCTGATTGCGGCCTTATATCAGACGGGGCCCTTCACCCGCGCCCTTTCCGCCCTGCCCGCCGCATGGATAATCGCCGGCGGGGCGGCCGTATTCAGCCGAAAAAACCACCGCCTCGACTTTGCATTAAGAAGCATCGACGTCTGCGCGCTGGCCATAACCTGCCTGACGGCTGCGGGAAGGTTTATTGCGGTTTAAATTGCACTCCCCTGCGCCGTTCGCCGGCATGCCTTAATTTCCAATCTTAAAATTGTGTTTTTTCGCGGGCGGTGTCCGCCTCCGTTCGGCCTCGTTTCGCTTCAATAAATTGAGGTCTGAGCCGCGCGGCCTACATGAATAAGGCAAACGGCCAATGCCGCGCAAAAACCGCTTCAGACAGTTTTATTGGGCAGGCTCTAATACCCGCTGGCCTCCACGCTCCATTGTTTCCTTAAATTGATCTCCTCGCCGGGGTTTGGCAGCCCGGCTATCTTCCATGCCTCAACCGGCTCTATGAATTTTTCCGTTACGCACTCTTTTGGCTGATGTATGTTCTTGCACACCTGGCGCAGGATGGGGAAGAAATTGTAATTCTTGTAATACTGGCGCATGAACTTAAGAATATCCATCCTGTCCCGGGTAAGCTCTCCCACTTTTTCCCTGGCGGCCAGCACTGCGGCTACGTGTTCGTCCCAGTCCTCAAATCTCTTTAAATACCCCTCGTCGTCCAGTTCTATTTTTTTCCCAGCGCACTCGATTACCGGCATGTCTGCCTCCTTTGTCCTTATTGCCTGCATTCTAGTCAGCGTCAAAACGGATGTCAACTGCGTGGGCCTGGCAGCTCCTGAAAAATTTCCCGTCTTCTGGTATAAAAATATAATGAAAAACGCAGGAAAACTTCTTAAAAAAGCGGCGGAATTCCACGGCCATACATGCCCGGGGCTTGCCATAGGCGTAAGGGTGGCCGGTTACGTTATGGAAGAATTCTTTCCGTTACGCTCGTCTGACGAGGAACTGGTGGCAGTTGTGGAGAACAACTCCTGCGCGGTTGATGCCGTGCAGGCCCTTCTTGGCTGCACGTTTGGCAAAGGCAACCTGGTCCATAAGGATTACGGAAAGCAGGTCTATACATTTTTCAAGCGGGGCAATAAGGGCAAAACCGCCGGGGCCATAAGAATAGCCGTCAACTGGAGGGCCCCGGACGAAACCCCGGCCCAGAAAGAGATGTGGCGCAGGTTTTCGGCAGGCGACCGCTCACCAGCCGTGCTTAAAAGCGTGCACAAAAGGAAATCGGAAAAGATAAAATCCCTGATGGAAGCGGACGCAGGGGATATTTTTGACATTAAAAAATTCAGGGGCGTTCCCCCGTGCCAGGCACGGATATTCCAGAGCGTAAAATGCGATAAATGCGGTGAAAAAACCATGGAGACAAGGATAAGGCTTGCCGGGGGCAGGCAGCTTTGCGCGCCTTGTTTCGAGAGGGAGATGCAATGCAGAAGATGATAGAGAAGGCCGGCACGCTTATAGAGGCCCTGCCCTTTATAAAGAAGTTCAGCGGCAAAACGTTCGTAATCAAGTATGGCGGCGCGGCCCAGGTGGACGGGCAACTGAAAGAAGCGTTCGCCCAGGATATCGTGCTGCTGAATTATATCGGCATCCACCCGGTGATAGTGCACGGCGGAGGGCCGAAGATTTCGGAGATGATGAAAAAACTGGGCAAGGAGCCTGCCTTCATTCACGGCCAGCGCGTTACAGACGCCGAGACTATGGACATAGTGGAGATGGTGCTTGGCGGGCTTATAAACAAGGAGATAGTAGCGCTCATTAATACCCATGGCGGAAAGGCCATAGGCCTCAGCGGGAAAGACGGCTTCATGATAAAGGCCGAAAAAAAACTCACCAAAAAACGCTCCCCCGAAACCGGCGAGGACGAGATAATAGACCTGGGGCTGGTAGGCCAGGTTAAATCCATAGACCCGGAGATAGTCATAAAACTGCAGAAAGAGGATTTCGTTACCGTAGTCTCGCCCATAGGCATCGGGCCGCACGGCGAAACGCTGAATATAAACGCCGATTACGTGGCCTCAGCGGTGGCCTCCGCACTGCAAGCGGAAAAACTTATTCTGGTTACGGATGTGCCTGGGGTAAAGGACAAGGAAACGGTAATCCCGTCCCTGAATGCGCGCAAGGCCCTGGGCCTGATAGACAAAGGTACGGTCTCCGGCGGCATGATCCCCAAGGTGCAGGCGTGCCTTCAGGCGCTGGAAGGCGGCGTGGGCAAAACCCATATAGTAGACGGCCGCCAGCCCCATTGCCTGCTGCTGGAGATATTCACCAATGAAGGGGTAGGGACGGAAATAGTAGGGTAAAATGGCATTTTTTATTTGCCATTCATTGTAAACGCCCCCTCTGTTTCCATGTGTTAGAATCAAGCGCATGCAGGAAAATGGTTTAAATATTGCCGCTGCGCCCGGCAAGCGGTTGTATGAGCTCGATATCATGCGGGCCATTGCCATCGCCATTATCATTTTCCATCACCTGCCGGATGTCACGTTCAACTTTTTCGATCTCCGGAATTTCGGCATTAACCTGGACCTGTCCCCCCTTAACAGGCTAAATGCGTATTTGGGCCTGGGTTTGTTTGTGTACATTTCCGGCGTGCTCCTGAGAAATTCTTATCTGAAGATGTCACGTCCCGGTAAAGTCCGGGAGTATTTGAAAAAAAGATTTTTCCGCATTTTTCCTTTATACTGGGCGGCACTGGCCTTGTTTGCGGTTTTATCCAATGCAGGCGCAAGGCGCATAATAATACAGGCCCTTGGCCTTCAACTTATTTTTAGCACACCAGGTTTTCAGCCGATATTTACAATCTGGTATATCGGGCTGATCACCGTATACTACTGGCAGTTAATCCTCATAGCAAAAGCGAAAAACAACACGGCGCTGCATATAGTTGCTCTTTTATCCTTACCTTCAACGCTGATTTTATTGAGGGCCGCATTTGGCATGGGCGACATACGCCTCATTTTGTATTATTTTATTTTTCTTTTCGGCCTGGCGGGTGATCATTTCTATTCAGTTATCATCTCCAGTCATAAAAAAATGGCCGGCCTGGCCGTCTTTTTCATTTTGTCCGTATTCGCTTTTACTTTTACTTTCTTAATCCCGTTTCTCTACCGCGATTTTTATCAGCCATATGCCCTAATGACAAACGGAGATAATTTTTTTATTTCCCTGCCCATGACAGGCTGCATCGCTGCCATTGTGCTGATTAACTGCATGGCTGCAAGCTTTGCATGGCTTGTACGGCTGGCGGCATATAAGGCCGTCAGGTTTGCAAAATATTTCACCTGGCTGGCTTATTCATCATATTGCGTTTATTTGTTCCACAGGCCGGTCTGGCTGATGCTGCTTAATCTGCATTATCCTGATGGCCCAAAGGCCCGGCTGCTGTACCTGGGCTCTTTAGGGATTGCACTTACACTTATTTCCGCGCATGCCGTTCAAAAGGGGTACGACAGGCTTTTGTTATGGGCGCAACCGGGGCGCCAGGGCGAACCGGAGCGGGTTTTAACCGGCAGGGAATAGCAAAAGGCATCTCCGCAAAAAACTCAGCCCACCGTCCATATGTTAGAATCAAAATCTGCCATGAACAAAAAAGGGAAAGCATATCTTGTAGGGGCAGGGCCGGGCGACATCGGCCTGCTCACGATCAAAGGCGCCGAATGCCTCAGGAAGGCGGACGTGGTTGTTTACGATTTTCATCTAAACGCCCAGCTGCTGAATTACGTGAGGCCGGAAGCCGAGTTCATCTACGCCGGAAAGCGCGGCGGGCACCACACCATGGGGCAGGAAGATATCAACAAGCTGCTGGTGGACAGGACGCTTGCAGGCAAGACTGTATGCCGCCTCAAGGGCGGAGACCCCTTTGTCTTCGGGCGCGGCGGCGAGGAGGCAGAAGCCCTTGTTGCTGCCGGAGTAAAATTCGAGGTGGTGCCGGGCGTAAGCTCATCCGTTGCGGCCCCGGCCTACGCCGGTATCCCGCTTACCCACAGGAAATACTCATCCTCCTTCGCGGTAATCCCCGGATATGAGGACCTTGCAAAAAACGGGGCTACGGCAATCAACTGGAAGCAGCTTGCCACCGGCGTGGGGACGCTGGTGTTTCTGATGGCTGTTAAAAACCTTCACGATGTCACAGCCAGGCTGATGGAAAACGGCAGGCCCGCGGACACGCCGGTTGCCGTTGTGCGCTGGGGTACAAGGCCGGAGCAGAAGACAATCGTAAGCACCCTCCGCGATATCGCCTCCGTTGTGGCCGAAAACGAGATAAAACCGCCCGCCGTGATGGTTGTGGGCGATGTGGTAAAACTCAGGGACACTCTCAGGTGGTATGAGGACAAGCCGCTCTTTGGCCACCGCATACTGCTCACCAGAGAAGATAAAGGCGGCTTCAGCGAACTGGAGGAGCTTGGGGCCGAGATAATGGAATTCCCATCGATAGAGCTGCGGCATCCTGATGATGTTGCGCCGCTTGACGAATGCCTGAACAATACGGGGCGGTTCAACTGGCTGGTATTCACCAGCGCCAACGCGGTGAAATACTTTTTCCAGCGGCTTGGTTTTTTAAAGGTGGACATCCGGGCGCTCTCCGGCCTGCGCATATGCGCCATCGGGCCAAAAACCGCGGCTGCGGTGGAAAAGTTCTGCCTCCGGGTGGATATGGTGCCGGGTGAATTCAGGGCCGAAGGGCTGATAAAAGCTTTCAGCGGCATGGGTACAAACCCCGGGGAACTGAAAATATTGCTGCCCAGGGCGCAGGAGGCCAGGGATGTTTTCCCGCAAAAGGTCCGGGAGCTTGGCGGATACATCGAAACCCCTGCCGCGTACATGGCGGTAAAACCCGAAGTGCACGGAAAGCGGCTTAGAAGATTTTTAAAGGAAGGCAGGATAACGATAGCAGTTTTTGCCAGCGGTGCCGCCTTCACCAACTTCATGGAGATGATGGACGGAGCGTCCGAACTATTACAGGATGTTGCCATAGCGGTGATAGGCCCTATTACTGCCCGCAGGGTGCAGGAAGCCGGTTTTAAGGTGCAGATAATGGCCGCCGAGGCAACTATGGAATCCCTGGCCGCGGCTATAAAGCAATGGGCGCTTGCCCGGAAATAGCCGCACTTGTCCACGGCCGGCCTCGGGCCGCCCTGAACATTTTATAAACACGGCTTTTTGTTATATTATAACGGGATGCCTGGAAGCCTCATAATAATGCCTACCTACATGGAAAAAGACAATCTCCCTTCCGTTCTGGAGAAGGTGCTCTCGTCTGTTCCCGCGCAGGTGCTGGTGATAGACGATAACTCTCCAGACGGTACGGCCCAGTTTGTGGAGGGCCTTATGAAAACGGAGCCCAGGGTGCACCTTATGAAAAGGCCCGGCAAGATGGGGCTTGGCACAGCCTATATCGCCGGCTTCAAATGGGGGCTGGCAAACGGCTTCGACTGCATGGTGGAGATGGACTCGGACCTATCTCATAACCCGGCGGACCTGCCCAGGCTTATCGGCGAGATAGAGGCCGGGGCCGACCTGGTTATAGGCTCAAGATACATAGGCGGCACCATCAGCGTTGTGGGCTGGGATTTCAAGCGGCTGCTGCTGTCCAAGTTCGGCAACATCTATGCTTCCACCCTTCTGGGGATGGAAGCCAGCGATATCACCAGCGGCTACCGCGCGTTCTCCCGCAGGGCGCTGGAGAGCGTGGACCTGGACGCCGTCCATTCCGAAGGCTATTCCTTCCAGATAGAGATCGCCTACCTGATCTGGAGTTCCGGACTGAAGCTCAAGGAAGTGCCGATAATATTTACCGAGAGGGCATCCGGGGTATCCAAAATGAGCAAAACCATAATCAGGGAGGCCGCCCTGCTGCCCTGGAGAATTAGATTCACCCGGTTCAAGGCACGCCTGAAGGGCGCACCTCAAAACAGGGCGTTTGAAGCCAAAAGGAGACCCGAATGAAAAAAACCGCAGCCGGCGGGAAGAGAAATTTTTACGCCGTAATAATGGCCGGGGGCAAGGGAACACGCTTCTGGCCTTTAAGCAGGGAGAATTTCCCCAAGCAGTTTTTGAGGATAACGGGCGAAAAATCCCTTCTCCAGCATACGGTTGAAAGGCTGGGCGGGCTGGTGCAGCCCAGGCATTTCATGATCATAACCGCCGGCAAGCAGAACGAACTGGTGCGCTGGCAGACTGACGGAGTACTGCCGCCCGCGGCCATATTATCAGAGCCTGAAGGCAAAAACACCGCCCCGGCGATAGCGCTTGCCGCATTCAGGATACACAAGAAGGACAAGGACGCGATAATGCTGGTTATGCCGTCAGACCACCACATTAAAAACCCGGATGGCTTTGTAGATGCCGTACGCAAGGCCGCTCCGTCCGCGGCAGAGGGCTCGCTTGTCACATTCGGCGTGGTGCCAACCAGGCCTGAGACCGGCTACGGTTATATCCAGGCCGGCAAAAAAATGCCGGGCGGCGCATTCAAGGTGGAACGCTTTATAGAAAAGCCGGACCGGGAAACGGCGGAAGCCCTGATAAAGAAAGGCTCTGTTTACTGGAACAGCGGCATATTCATGTTCTCCTCAAAGGCAATACTTTCCGAGCTGAAGGCGCATATGCCCGCCCTATACAGCGCGTTTGCGAAGATTGAAAAGCACCTTGGCACTGCAAAGGAGGCCGCCGCGCTGGAGGCCCTTTATAAAACGCTGGAGCCGGAATCCATCGACTACGGCGTGATGGAGCAATCGCGCAAGGTGGTGGTGCAGGCCGTGGATTTCGGGTGGTCTGATATCGGCAGCTGGAACGCGCTGGAGGAGATACTGGGAAAAGACGAAAACGGGAACGTCATCTCTGGAAATGCGCTGGCGGTAGGATCAAAAGGCTCCATACTCATGAGCTCCGGACGGCTGATAGCGTCGCTGGGGCTGGAGGACATGGTTGTGATAGACACGGCAGATGCCATCCTGGTATGCCCCAAGGACCGCGCCCAGGATGTAAGAAAGGTGGTGGACCTGCTAAAGTCCGCTGGCAGGGAGGAATATATACTGCCAAGGACCGAGGAAAGGCCCTGGGGACATTTCTCCGTGCTGGAGAAGGGGCCAAGCTACCAGATAAAACACATATGCCTTAAGCCCAAGGCCAGGCTGAGCCTTCAGGCCCACAATCACCGGAGCGAACACTGGATAGTGGTCTCCGGCACAGCTAAAGTCCAGCGCGGCGAAGAAGTATTTTACGTGCACAGGAACGAGAGCACATATATAGCGCCAACCGTTAAGCACAGGCTTGAAAACCCCGGGCTGATACCGCTTAAGATCATAGAAATACAGAGCGGCGAGCACCTTGGAGAGGAGGACATTGTAAGATTTGACGACATCTACGGCCGAAACACGGTATAAACAATGGGCCTGGCACCTGCTGGCCCTGCTCTTTTTCGCGTATCTGTTCAGCATATCAACAAATTTCAGCCTAAACGATCCGGACCTGTGGTGGCATCTGAAAACAGGCGAATACACCGCCATGACAAAAACGCTGCCGCATTCGGACCCGTTCAACTACACATCCCCTCCGCAGCTGAACCATAATAAACTGGAGGGGCTGAGGGCCCATTGGCTTGGGCAGGTGATATATTATTCGGCCTACAAGGCCGCGGGCCTGCTTGGGGTTGGCCTGTTCAGGGGCATGCTGATCGTTTTCCCAATGCTTGCGATCTACCTGTGGCTTGTAGAACGGAAGGCAAAGCCATGGATCGCCCTTTGCGCCATATCACTGGGCGCGCTGATACTGCCCACGGAGCTGTTCTACGCCTTCGAGCGGCCCCAGGGCATTTCATTCCTGCTTTCGGCCTTCCTTGTCTTTCTTCTGGAGGGTCTCAAGGAAAAGAGAAAGATTTCGTTTTATATCCTGCCAGTTATGATGGCCTTCTGGGCAAACGTGCATGCCGGCTTCATAGTTGGAGTGGTAATAATTGCTATTTATATAACCGGGGAGTTGCTGGCCTTTTTATACAGCGCTGCCCGCAAGAGGCGGCCGGCCTTCAACAAAATCTTTTTTGCGGGCGCGCTGCTTGGCATTGCCGCAACCGGACTGAACCCCAATAAATACGATCTCCTTTACAACTATCTGCACGGGCTTTTGGGCATGTTCATCACGGACCTTTCGCACTCGCTTTCGATAGGGGGGCGCCAGGGCTGGGTAGCAAACGTGGTGCTGGAGTACAAGCCGCTTATATATTTTTACAGAGTGCTCTTCTATAAATGGCTTCTCTTTTACTGGTACTTCACCGCCCTGCTGCTGGCGGCGCTTGCGGTGAAATACATACTGCGGAAAAAAGTGGACATGAGTGAGCTTCTGACAGTTCTGTTCGTTGGGTTTTTCGCCAATTATTACGCCAGGGGGCTCATGTTCTCGATAATATTGTTCTGCCTGTATTTCGGCAAGACTTTGATGGAATTGCAGCAGATAGAGAAAAAGCCGAAAAAGATAATGGGCACTTTGATGTTGCTGGTAGCAATCCTGTTTATGTTCATGGCTTTCAGGAATTTTGCCATCTACAAGATGGCGGCATCCAGCGTACTTGCCGTCTCTTTCGGAATATTTGCCCTTGGGGCAGTGATTTTTGGCATCAACGCGTTCAGGGCCAGAATGGTCAAGGACACGGCGGCCTTCATGGCCGGCGTGTCCCTGCTGCTTGCTGTTTCCTTTTTCAATTCAACGATAGTAAGGCCGCTTGGCTTCGCGCTGAAACCTGGCATAACCAAGCAATGGGTAAGCCCGTGGTACCCGTCGGAAGGGGTGCAGTTTCTGAAGCAGGTGCGTCCTGCCCCGCCCATGTATAATTTTTACACATGGGGCGGGTTTTTAATCTGGAGTCTGTACCCGGATTACAAGGTATTCATAGACGGCAGGGCGCTTAGCGACAATGTAAGCAGGATGGCCGATGCAATTCTGAAATGTTATCCGGGCTGGCAGGATATGCTGAACTCCTTCGGAATAAATTTCATATTCATACCGGTGGTGTTCAGGGAATCCGGGCACGCGATACCGTTGGCCATATCGCTTGCATACGATGATAACTGGAAGCTGATATTCATCGCGGACAACCAGGCGATATTCGTAAAGAATGCCCCTGAAAACAACCAGCTGATAAAGAAATACGGCCTGGACAAGCAGAACATCTTCAGGGAGATAGTTAACACGGAGAACATACTGCTTTACAGCCAGCCTGACAATCCGATATTTAATATAAACAAGGCCGATGCCCTTGCCGCCCTTGGGATGAACGCCCAGGCCCAGGAGATTTACAGCAACTTCTCCGCCGCGGACCGCGAAGAGTACAGCATAATGGACCAGATGCGCCACGCGGGCGAATTGAAATAGAGCTGAGCTGAAGTTGGCGGCAGTACGGAAGTGCCGTACTGCCGCTTTTTATTTTAAACGCCTGCTGCCTTACGGGCCATCTCCTTTAAATGCCAGGATATGGCCTTGAACCCGTCAACCATTTCCACATACAGAGAAGATGCCTTCGGAAGGCAGAGGCCCTCCAGAAGACGCTCCTCGTGAAATACAAGGAACTCTCCGGCGCTGGCATCCAGGACTGCGGCGGCCCGTTCCACACCGGAAATACCGCCTGCAACTTCACCGGAAACACCGCAAACGGCGGTCAGGGCCATTTCCATCAACTCCCTTAGGCGCGCAAACAGCAGGTCTATCTCATCCATGGCCTTCTCGCTGAAAAGGATATTTTCCCTGTTTTTTACAGCTATGGCATTTGCGATCACCTGCAGATACCCGCTTATGCGCCCTATATGCCCGGGGATGGAGGCAAAGTCAGCCGCAGCCGGTACAGCCCTGGCGTATCCGGCCATACTGGCAAGCGCTTTCTCGCTTACGCGTATGTTCCGGCATCTGGCCACTGCCGACTCCAGTGGGCCGTATACGCCGCTTCGGGCGCCTTCCCGCAGGCAATCGAGGGACTCGATCATATCAGGGAAAACACCCTTTACTATAATCAGGATCTCTCTCAAGCGCCACTCCTCCCTCCTCTTTGATACAATTTAACACATTCAGTACAGCACCGGTATGGCCCGGATGGGACATTCCAGAGCTCTCCGTAATACTTGCATGCTACGCACTAATATTGACCGGCAACGCCCCGATATGTTCAAATATCAAAACAACCAGCAACCTGGAGGCCTTGTTTAATGGATCTTTTTTCCCGGAAATCCCGGATCATGGCGGCCGTATTATTTCTGATATTGTCTGCGTTTATCTGCGGCTGCTCTAAAAAGCAGGTAAAACCGGAGCCCTCGGAGGTCAAAATAACCAGCCAGGCCTTCCTGGCTATCGAGCACCTCCGCAAGGCCTATGAGGCCAAGAACGCCGCCGCCGCAAAAGAGGCAACCACCAGCACGGGTTTCCCGGACGTTACAGATTCCTTTGACCAGTTCGATTCCGCCACCCTGAAGTTTTATCCAAAATGGGTGGACATGGCCGCGGACGGCACAATCGACATCAATGTGGCATGGGACGGCGTATGGACCAAGGACGGGAAAAAGGACAAGGAACAGGGGATGGCCGTTTTCGAGATGACAGGCAACCCCCCAAAACTGAACCGGGTGCTTAAAGGCAGCCCCTTTACATATCCGCATTAGGGCCTGCCTAAAACCGGTTCCGGCCTGACGTCCGGCGACCCAGATTCAAGCATAAAAAGCGGCCCCTGTGATAAAATAAAAAATCCTAAAAATTCCGGCGGACTTAATTGAGAGAGCCCGAGATAACCCAGCAACTTGTAAGCGAGCACGGCCTTACCGCAGAGGAATACGCAAGGGTCCAGGAGATACTGGGCCGCAAGCCCACATTCACCGAACTGGGCATATTCTCCGTCATGTGGTCGGAGCATTGCTCTTATAAAAGCTCCCGCATTCATTTCAGGAATTTCCCCACCTCGGCCCCATGGGTAGTGCAGGGGCCTGGCGAAAACGCCGGCGTAATAGACATTGGCGGCGGGCTGTGCGCCGTCTTCAAGATGGAGTCCCATAACCACCCCTCCTTCATAGAGCCTTATCAGGGCGCCGCTACCGGTGTGGGCGGCATTCTAAGGGACGTGTTTACGATGGGGGCAAGGCCGGTTGCCAGCCTGGACTCGCTTAGATTCGGCCCCATAGAGGATCCCCTTCAGCAGCATCTGCTGGCAGGCGTGGTCGATGGCATAGCCGGTTATGGAAACTGCATAGGCGTGCCCACCGTGGGCGGCGAGGCTTACTTCCACCCGTGCTACTCAGGCAACATCCTTGTAAACGTATTCAATCTTGGCCTGGTGAAAAAGGACCGCATCTTCAAGGGGCTTGCCGCGGGCGTGGGCAACCCCGTGATATACGTTGGCTCAAAAACCGGGCGTGACGGCATACACGGCGTTACCATGGCCTCGGAGGAATTCACGGACGATGCCCACCAGAAAAAACCGGCAGTTCAGGTGGGCGACCCGTTCACGGAAAAACTGCTGCTGGAGGCCTGCCTGGAAGCCATGAGCAAGGAACTGATAGTAGGCATCCAGGACATGGGTGGCGCCGGGCTTACGTCCTCATCCTCGGAGATGGCCGGGAGGGCCGGCACCGGCGTAGAGATAGAAATAGACAAGGTACCGCCCCGCGAAGAGGGCATGATACCTTACGAGTTCATGCTGTCTGAAAGCCAGGAGCGCATGCTCATAGTGGCGGCCAGGGGCAAAGAGGAAGAGCTGCTCTCGATATTCAAAAAATGGGACCTGGAAGCGGTGGTGATAGGCAAGGTGACCTCCGACGGGTTCCTGAGGATAAAGTGGCACGGCGATACTGTAGCCGAGATACCGGCAGCCAAGATATCCAGCGAGGCCCCCCTGTACGACAGGCCTTCAAAACGGCCGGACTGGCAGGACGCCCTTCAAACCCTGGACCTGGCGTCCATACCTTTGCCATCGGATTACGGCAAGACGCTTCTGAAACTCCTTGGATCGCCAAACATAGGATCCAAGGAATCCATCTGGACCGAATACGACCATATGGTGCGCACAAATACCGTTGTGCTGCCCGGCTCCGATGCCGCCGTTATCCGGGTAAAGGAAACCCTTAAGGACGGCAAGGAAAAAGGCATAGCAATGTCGGTGGACTGCTCCAGCCTGTATTGCTACCTGGACCCTTACCTTGGCGGCATGCACGCCGTGGCCGAGGCCGCAAGAAACGTGGCCTGCTCCGGCGCAAAACCGCTGGCCATAACCGATAACCTGAACTTCGGCAATCCCGAAAAGCCGGAAGTAATGTGGCAGTTCATAAACGCCGTGAAGGGCATAGGCGAGGCCTGCCGCGCGCTTTCCACTCCGGTAATAGGCGGAAACGTAAGCTTCTATAACGAGACCAAAGGCTCTGCCATCTACCCTACCCCCACTATCGGCATGGTGGGCGTGCTTGACGATGTTGAAAAACGCCTGACGCAGTCTTTCAAGAAGGCCGGGGGCGTTGTTGCCATCCTTGGCGAAACAAAGGAGGAACTGGGCGGCACCGAATACCTGGCCCTTATTCACAAAACCGAAAAAGGGATGCCCCCTTCACTGGACCTTGAAAAGGAAAAGGCCCTGCACGGACTTCTGCATGAGGCAGTTACGCTGCTGTCTTCCGCGCACGACTGCTCTGAAGGCGGGCTTGCGGTTGCGCTGGCCGAATCCTGCATATCCGGCCATACAGGCGCGCAGATAAATCTTGATAAAATGCCCTTAATGCGTAAAGACGCCCTGCTCTTCGGGGAATCCGCGTCCAGGGCCGTTGTGTCGCTTGATAAGAAAAACCTTCCGGCGCTGGAAGCCGCGGCAAAAAAGCACGGCGTTGCCATTACGGTGCTTGGCGCAACCGGCGGGGACAGGCTGAAGATAAATGGGTTTATGGATGTGACCGTGAAGGAACTTGAAAAGGCCCACAAGGGAGCGCTTTCGCGGGAAAAATAATGTGCCTTGCCGAGGATAAGTTCAGAGAGGAGTGCGGGGTATGCGGCGTGTTCGGCCATCCCGAAGCCGCAAACCTTGTATATCTTGGGTTATACGCCCTCCAGCACCGCGGCCAGGAGAGCGCAGGCATATGCTCCTCTGATGAGAAACAGCTCCATCTGGAAAAGTCCCTAGGCCTTGTGGCCGACATCTTCAACGAAAAAAGACTGAAGCGGCTGCCCGGCTATGCCGCCATTGGCCATAACAGGTATTCCACAGCCGGTGGCAACAATCCCAAAAACGCCCAGCCCATACTGGCCAATTATTCAATGGGCCAGCTTGCAATAGCGCATAACGGCAACCTGGTAAACGCCTTCGAGCTCCGGAAAAGGCTTGAGGACCAGGGGGCCATATTCCAGTCCACCTCAGACAGCGAGGTGTTCATTCACCTTATAGCACATTCCAAGGAGCCTGAATTAAGGGACCGCATTATCGAGGCCCTCCGGGAAGTAAGCGGCTCCTACAGCCTGATACTTCAGACCGAAAAAAAGATATACGCCGTGCGTGACCCGTTTGGCGTTAGGCCTCTATGTTTAGGGCGCGTTGAAGGCGCTTACGTTGTAGCGTCAGAGACCTGCGCGCTGGACCTTATCGGCGCCACCTACGACAGGGACATAGAGCCAGGCGAGATGGTGGAGATAAGCGCAAACGGAATAGAAACCATGCAGGCGCTGTCGGCCCCAAGAAAGGCCTTCTGCATATTCGAGTTCATATACTTCGCCCGTCCGGACAGCCGCATATTCGGCGGCATCACCGTAAACATGGTGCGCAAAAAACAGGGCAGGCGGCTTGCAATAGAAAACCCGGTGGATGCGGACCTTGTAATCCCGGTGCCGGACTCCGGCGTGCCGGCGGCCCTTGGCTACTCCGAGCAAAGCGGCATCCCGTTTGAGTTCGGGCTTATCCGCAACCACTATATAGGGCGCACCTTCATAGAGCCCAAGCAGAGCATCAGGCACTTCGGCGTAAAGATAAAATTGAACCCCGTACGGGAGCTTCTGGAAGGCAAGCGCGTTATAGTTGTGGATGACTCCATCGTAAGAGGCACCACCAGCAAGAAGATAGTAAAAATGCTGCGCGAACAGGGCGGCGCGGCCGAGGTGCATATGAAGATAAGCTCCCCGCCCACAACCGGCCCATGCTATTACGGCATAGACACCCCTACCCGGCAGGAACTTATAGCCTCCAGCCACAGCGTTGAAGAGATAAAGCGATACACAACGGCAAACAGCCTTTCTTATCTTAGCCAGGAGGGCCTGTTTACCACAGTGCCCAACCCGGAGGATTTCTGTTCCGCCTGCTTCGACGGCAGCTACCCCATCAGCTTCCCCGGGCAGAAGATGCAGCTGGAACTTCTCTTTTAGAACCTGCCCCGGAACCGCCTGGCCCCATTGACCGGCCTCTTTTTTTAGTGTTCAAACTGAAATTCATAAATTACTGTTTTTAAAGAATTTTCAGGGTTTGTTTGTTCAATCTGTTCAATCTTCCCGCGGTTATTCCGGCTGTACGGAATCCTTCCTTGCCATCTTTTCAAAGAGCATTTGGAGCGCCCATTATTCTGAGTGCCTGGCCATATTAACCTGCCCATCCATGACATTGTCCATATGTCATGTGTCATGAAATTGATGTCACGGTTTTCTGGGGGCATTGAATTCAGAAAGTTTGATGCGGGAAAAAAACGTAAAAACCCTTGTGCAAATTCCAGCCCATTCCGGACGCCTGTTCCGAGCCATTCCAGACACATATTCCAGTGGATTCCAGACACTTGTTCCAACTGATTCCGGACAGGACTGGGTAGAGGCCAGAAGCATTTACTCTTCAGATTGCCCCAAAATAGACCTCCGCGCTGCATCCCCGTCAGTTAGAACCTCCCTGATGCTTTGGGGAATTTTCTTTGCAGGGAGACACATGCCACCTTCCACGAAAATGCGCCGGTCAATATAACGTCCACCTACCCGCACTGTATGTTATAAAAGAAAGGGAAAAAGGCAGGAGGACTTAGTGCGTCCTGGGTCTAAGAATCCTGAGTACTGTGTGTCCCCTGCCTCCCAAAGCCCTAATAGGTTGATTG
>JAKAKS010000031.1 GCA_021813405.1 Nitrospirota bacterium | reverse complement strand
GCCCAGGAACTGGGGCCAAACCGTTTCACAGCTTTCAGTATTTTTCGAAGGGAGGATGAAACTGGACCTGAGGGTCTGATATGATTACTGGGTCAGACGGATTGACACAGTTTACTGAACGGCCTCGATTTGGAAGTTTCAAATCTCAAATTTCAGATATTCGCACGTCCATCCGGTTTGACTACCCACGCCACTCTCTGTTAAATTCTTGCATGCTTGTTATTCTCCTTATAATGGCCATCTTAGCATCATATGGAGATTCCGAGGCCGCGATATATAAATACAAGGACGCAAACGGAGCCATACTGTTTACCGACTCCCCGGTCTACGCAAAAAGACCGATGAAAACGTATAAAACGCCGGCTTATCGAAAAGCCAGGTATAAACCGCGTTACATCGCTGCGCCCAGGGCCGCAACCCAAAGGCAGCAGGTTTGCCAGGCGGGCGGCACCAAATCTCTGCCCGGAACCAGCCTGGATTCGATAATTAACAGGAAAGCAGCCAAGTACAATGTGGACCCCCACCTTGTAAAGGCGGTCATCAAAAACGAATCAGCTTTCAACGACAGGGCCGTATCCGCAAAGGGCGCCATGGGGCTTATGCAACTTATGCCGCAGACGGCCAACTCCATGGGCGTGTATGACGCCTTCGACCCGGCCGAAAACATAGATGGCGGAACGCATTACCTGAGCGGCCTTCTAAACAAGTTCGGCAGCGTATCGCTCGCCCTTGCCGCTTATAATGCGGGCCCGTCCTGCGTGCAGAAGCTGGGCGGCGTTCCCCCGTACCGGGAAACGGAATATTATGTTCAGAAGGTGCTGTCGGATTACAGGGGCGGAACATATTACCCCGCTACATACAGAACCAGGATTAACGGCCACAAGGCCATTGCAACAAGAAAGACAACAATGATATATAAAATAAAAATGAAAGACGGGACCGTCCTTTACACAAACGATTTCCCCTCCGGGTTTTAAATGGACCAGAATAAGGAACTGGCCGGTAAGATACTGGCCCTTAAAGAGCGTAAGCGCGCCCTGATACTGGCGCACAACTACCAGCGCGAAGAAGTGCAGGAGATAGCCGATTTCACGGGGGACTCGCTGGAGCTGTCCAGGACCGCCGTGCAGATAGACTGCGACGTTATCGTCTTCTGCGGGGTGGACTTCATGGCCGAAAGCGCATCCATACTCAACCCCAATAAAACCGTTCTGCTGCCGGAGCAGTCTGCCTGCTGCCCCATGGCGGACATGGTGCACTGGGACGCGCCAAGACGGCCCTGGAGCACTTATCCGGGTTACAGGGAGCAGCCCGTGTTTGTCTACCCCAAGGAGTTCACCCTCAAGGACATGAAAGCCATGCACCCTGGCGTGCCCGTGGTCTGCTACGTAAATACGTCCGCGGAGGTGAAGGCCCACAGCGACATATGCTGCACCTCGGCAAACGTGGTGAAGGTGGTGGAGTCCCTGCCTTCAAACGAGGTTATCTGCGTGCCGGACCGGAACCTCTCCATGTGGGCGCAGAAAAACACCGGCAAAAAGGTAATAGCCTGGGACGGTTTCTGCCACGTGCATGACAGGATCACAATAGAAGACACCCTTAACGCCAGGAAAGACCATCCCGGCGCGCTTTTGCTGGCACATCCGGAATGTAGGCCGGAGGTGCTTGATGAGGCGGACCATGTCACCAGCACATCCGGCATGCTGCGGTTTGCGGCAGAGGCTACCAATAAGGAATTTATCGTAGGCACCGAAACGGGGATTCTCTACCGGCTGAGGAAGGACAACCCGGAGAAGGTCTTCCATCCCCTGAGGAAAGATATGATATGCCCAAACATGAAAAAGACCACGCTCCAGAGCGTGTTTGACGCCCTCTCCAAGATGGAGCACGTGGTAAAGGTGCCTGAGGATATCCGGCTGGCTGCCAAGACCTCGCTGGACAGGATGCTGGCGCTTTAAACCATCCAGCCACCCCCCTCCGCCCCTTTTCTTTTTATATGTTCCGTCCATTTCAGGATTTTTCTTTGTTTCCAGCCACTTAAGGCCAATTTTTTTGTTCCATCTGTTCCATCTTTTTCATTATCGCCTCCACCCCAAGTAATTGATTTTTAAGGCTTTTGTGATTCCTCCCCAAAAACTCTGTTCCAAGCCATAAGCACTTGTTTTTTTGAGGGTTTCCAGCGTTCCCCACTTCTTTTAAAAAAGTATTAATGCCATATCCAGCAGTTTTGCCGTTAGCCAGCCATTCCGGGCCAGCCCGAAAATCATTCCATGTGTTTCCCGCCGTCTTTGCAAAGATCAATAAGGAGCAAGCCCCTCTTCCCCGCGCCATCATAACTTGCCCAACCATGACATTGTCCATATGACATATGTCATAAAGTTTATGTCATGCTTTTTACCGGCCAGGGGCAGACGTACTATAACAGCATTCACAGGAAAATTACCTTGACAGCTGAATGTAAAATCGGCGTAAATAGGGCGAGTTTAAAATAGCAGTCACCGAAAAGGGCAAACCCCGGGTAACCGGGCGGCGCAAAGCTACCTGTCCCGCAGAGGGATAGAGGGGTTGTCGAAGTGGCCCAGTGTCAGTTTTTGAGACCGCCTTTTCGGAAGGGCGGTTTTTTTGTTTGGAAAGAAAAGGGCGGTGCGGGGATTTTCAAGTTTTAAAACCTGGCGTTGACAACTTGCGGCTGATTTGAATTGAATCAGGCGCGAGTGGAGATATGCTCAATAAACAGGGAGGATTCCATGCCTAATAATGATCAGCCTGAAAAGAGGGCCCAGGGGAATGCCCCCAAAAGGGTGCGTTTCATTGAGGACGGCGTGAAGACGCAGTATGCGAGCTTTTTCAATATCGGTCTGGGGCCGGAAGAAGTGTTCTTTAATTTCGGCAATCACTCAATGGAGCCGGGCACGGTGCGAATTGAGTCCAGGGTGGCGGTTTCGCTAAAGACGGAAAAACGCATTGCCATGGCACTGGGCGGCCTAATTCAGCGGTATGAGACGGATAACGGCGCACTGGACGGAAAATACGAAGAAACCGCCCATTGAAAATAAAATAGAGAAATGAAATTTTGAGAAGTGGGAAGATGTTTTTGAAAAAATCAGAGCATCAATCAAAACTGGCAAGGCACGGAGATACCGAGGTGTTATTTTGAGTACGAGCGGCTTTATGGCGCTGTGCATTATTATAGGCTTGCCTTCCATGATCAAGAAGCTACCGGCACTTCTTAAATTCGTAAAATACTGGATAAAAAATAGAAGAGGACAAATTCAATTCAACATTGGAGCAAATGAGCAACCGTCATTAGTATTGGTTTACCCCCCCCGGCAAAGACTGCTGTTTGGGATTCTGGTGCTGCTGGTCTTTCTGGGAAGTTTAGCGTTCTTCCTTAAAGCGTCCGCTTATGCCCACGATGATGCTAATTTTACATCCTTTTTTGGGTTAAGCAAAGGGCTATCTTATATTCTTTATTACGTGACTTTGAATGTTTGGGGCATATTTTTATTTTCATTTTTCAGTGTGATGGTTTTTTCTATGTCTTACAAGAGAATTCTTTTTTTCAAAAAAGGTGTCATCAAGGAAAATTGCCTGATCGGTTCTATAAAACTGCCATTGAACAAGCATATGTGGCTAATTAAACAGAAAACAAAAGACAAGAGCGACTATATTTATAGCCTTTATGACGACCTCAACGATATTAAAATTGCAATTGTATCTAGAATTTTCATGACACTGGATGCCAAGCAGGACAAACTGCTTGACGATTATGTAAGCAAGATACCAGAAACCAAGAAGAACTTTGCTTATTAAAAGTACGAGAGGAGGAGGGACAAGGTGGATACGGGCGAATCTGTAACGCTAGGCATAGAGGCGCTGAACACTTATTTTAGTAATTTGGGCGCGAAGTATTTGGAAGTAGAGGAAACCTCAGAAGGTGTGAAGCTCCTTTACAGAGGGACTGCCTTACCTGGAGACCTGATGTTTGCCATTGTCAACTATCAAGAATGGAAAAATAAAGGGTGCTCAAGCGAAGAGGCAGCTGCCCGCGTCGGCAGCGGCCTTATAATGGCGGTTACCGCCGAAGTGGACCTTACTATTGCCAGTGATAAGCTGCCTATAGGTGCTCTAGGGGCAGCTATAAATACCGGTGTAGGTTAAGGAAAAATAGGGACAGCGACTATTTTTCTTGACATTATAATTTCTGCTGATTTATATTGTATTCATGCCGAGAATAGCCCGCGCAGTAGCAGTTGGTTTTCCTCATCATATTACCCAGCGGGGCAACTATCGCCAGGCTGTCTTTGAGACAGATCGGGATTATATTCGGTATTTGGAATTGCTAAAGCAGTATAGCGAGCAGCATTCACTAAAGGTATGGGCGTATTGTCTCATGGGAAATCACGTGCATTTTATCGCTGTCCCAATGGAGCCGGATTCTCTTTCCAAGGCTTTCAATGCACTCCACATGAGATATTCGCAGTATTTCAATAGGAAGAATAAGACAATGGGGCATCTGTGGCAGGGCCGTTTTTATTCATGCGCGCTTGACGAAAGACATCTTTATGCAGCGATGCGATATGTAGAGAATAATCCTGTGCGGGCTCAAATCGTGAGAAAAGCGGAAAAATACCAATGGTCCAGCGCACGCAGTCATGTAATGAAGGTGGTGGACCCGGTAATATCAAAAGACTGCTATCTTATCAAAGAGATTAAAGACTGGCCGGCGTATCTCAGAGAAAAAGACGATCGCGTTCTGGTCGAGGAGCTTCGGCAAAATACGACGACAGGCCGGCCATGTGGAGATGAGAAATTTATTGGCAAGCTGGAGAAATCTCTTGGAAGGCGACTAGGCGCATTGCCATGGGGACGACCACGCAAAAGGCCACAATAAACGGTCGCTGTCCCTATTTTCTTTGCCTATTTTCATTTTTGAGTTTGGGTCAACCGCCGGCCTCGAAATAGCGACAAGGATGCATAGCGTCCAAAGACCAAAGGCACGGCCTGAAACCGCCCCCGCCAAGACAACGCATCCCTGGCGGCAGGGCATCAAAACAAACAAGAACTGGTTGGCTTATGCGTATTAACCAGATAGGACATTTCTACTTGGCCTTGACAACACTCGGGGCAAACATTGACTTGGCATCTTAAATCCTGCTACCATTTGCGAGCCAGCATCAAAGCCGGTAAAGTGGGGTATTGAATGGCGGATGTGAAGATCGACAAGACAATTGACGCCCGTTGCACTCTGGGCTGCCCAGGCCCTCTAATGGAGCTGATCTCAGCAATCAAACACGAAGAAGTGGGGACGGTTATTGAACTCCTTTTCATTGAAAAAGATACAAGCGTAAATGCCCCGATGTGGCTTGAAAAGGTAGGGCAGGAACTTATCAGCCTTGAGCAGAAGGATGGCTACTGGCGCCTGGTGGCAAAAAAGATAAAATAGATTTAACCTGCCCGGCAATCGCCGCCACAAAAAGATACCACATCAGGACCCAGCCAAAAAGCCGGCGTAAACCCTACCCCGCCCCCGCCGGCACACGTGCCTCGCACATTAACCTGATCTTTTCAAGGGTGTTTCCGGCATCCAGGCCGCTTATCTTCTCCATCATCTGGAGGCCGCCGAATTCGGGGGCCATAGGTTCGGGCAGTCCGTACTCCAGTTCCACCGTAAGCTCGGTGCCTTCCGGCCTGCCAATAAAGATATATTCCTCTTTTACGGGGAAACGCCCTGTCATAAGCATGGCAAATCTGCTGTTTTGCTGATATTCGATTACCCTGGCCTGCCCCGATACCCGGATGCCCATCATGCTGTGTTCCCAGCTGAAGGTGGAATCCTTCATTGGCAGATTGGCGCTTTTTTCGGTAACGCTTATCAGGCCGGGGACAAAGCGCGTCCAGTTTCTGGGGTCGGTCACAAAATAAAAGACCTCATCCACGTGTGCCTTTATGCCTATAGTCCTGGAAATTTTGAACACCGGAGTGCCTCCTCTGCAAGGTTGTCCTTAATCTAAAGTATACAGCAGAGGGCGGCAGCCCACTTCTTCTTGACAACAAAAACCTCATTGATAAAATCCGGTTATAGAATATCCTGGCGTGAAAGGAGGTTTTTTCACATGAAAATGCCGGGTATAAAGAGCTGCAATGTCACTGACTGCGCTTACCTGATGAATAACCAGTGCCATGCGCTTGCCATTACGGTTGGCGCCCACCACCCGTACTGCGACACGTATTTCAGGAACAACAGCAAGGGAGGCGCGGAAGAAACTGGCAGTGTTGGGGCATGCAAGGTAAACAACTGCATGTACAACCAGAAGTTCGAGTGCACCGCGGAAGGCATAGACGTGCGCTATCACGAAGACCACGCCGATTGCAGCACGTTCAAGGCAAGGTAATACAGGCTGCAAGCAAAAAAAGAAAAACCCCCGTGAGGCATCGCGGGGGTTTTTCTTTAATCAGCCAGGCTGATGGGTATCAGCCAGCCATTTAGGCCTTCTTTATTGCGTCCTTCAGCGTTACAGCGTACTTCTCATGCTGGAAGGGGTGGATGGCCGGGAACTTGGAATAAAGCCAGCCCTTGAATATCTGCTTGTCACCATCATAGATGTTGACCCTGGCAGCCGGGTTGTTCAGGTCGTTGGATGACGAGGTTATGACCGTGCCTTCCATCTTGAAATCCGGAAGGAAATCCACAACCTGCACCTTCAGCGTGGAGCCCGGTATCTTGTAATCGCCTCCGATATTCACCTTGGCAACTTCCGATTTTCCGGTTGTCTTGTCCTGGATGATAAGGTCAACTGCGCTCCATTTGCCTTTGACGCTGTCGGGCACTATTACCTGCGGCTCTCCCGGGGGAATATAAATGCCCGGAGCTTGCCCGCCCGCGGCGGGTGCGGCTGGCTGCTCCTTCTTTTTGCATGAGGCAAAGGACAGCACAAGGGCGGCCGCCATCACGATTAACACAGACTTCTTGAACATCAATCAGTCCTCCTTGGGTTGGGATATATGTTTTCCAGCAATACGGAGAGGCAGGGATTCGAACCCTGGGTGAGGTGTTACCCCCACAACCGCTTAGCAGGCGGCTGCCTTCGACCTACTCGGCCACCTCTCCAAAGCATATCATTCTATCAATAATGGGCGGTTATAGTAAAGCCCCGCGCCGCCGCGGGGAAAACAGGGTTGCAGCCATAAGCGGTGGTTTTAAAACGCCCGCGTGTTTTTGGAGTTGCCCAGGTCAAACGTATAGCTTACCCCTGCTCTTGCCGTAAACGCGTTTTCGTCAATGGATTGGCCAAGTTCGTTTTCAGAGCCGCCGTACGCCTTGACAGTGGTGAAATGGAGATACCGGCAAATAAAACCGGCATCCAGCGCCAGTTTGGGGGTAATATAGTACGCAATCCCCGCCCCAACATTGGGCCCGAAGTTGGCGAATCTTGTATTGCCGGTTACCGGGTAGATCACCCTGTCCCTCTGGTATAGCCATGAATATCCCACTCCGCCCAGTATGTACGGCTGAAGCTGTTTTCTGGCATTGGCGTACAGCTTGAAATCCAGCGAGAGCGTTTCCAGGGTGGACTGGGAATTGCCGGGCCCGGTAAGCAGATTGCCGCTGCCGTCGAAAATATAATCGTAGTAGCTGTCGTTATGCCTGGACTGGTAATAATTTATCTCGATGGCGTAAAAGCTGAACCTGTAACCGGCGCCAGCCCCCCAGCCAAACGCGCTGGACGGCTTGGCAATCACAAGTGCTGTAAAAGGTGAGTAATCGTATTGGTAAACCGCGTGCCCGTCAAGCCCGCCCTCCAGGTTCGTATATGTGCCGCTGCCGGTAACGTACAATCCTTGCTGGGCATAGTAACCGCTCCTGGCGCTTGCAATTGATGAAAAAAGAAGCGGTCCCGCCAATAGAGTGAACGCAAATAAAAAAGCCCTGATGTGAACCCTGCCCATGCCTGCCCTCCCCTGTGTCCGTTGCCGGATTATCATATTGAAATTTTGATAGCCGGATTAATATGAACCCGGCAGGGGAAAAAGTCAACTTGAAAACAGGATGGCCGGCTGCAAGCGCCGGAAAAGAAAAAGGCCGGAAGCCTTATTCAGGCTTCCGGCCTTTTTTAACCTTACAGTACTTATTTCTTCTTGGTGTCTTTTTTCGTGGTCTTCGTCCCGCTCGAGGTTTTGCACTTTCCGCAGCCCATATGTTGCCTCCTTAAAGGGATATTGTTATAACAACTTATATCAAAAAGCATCGCCAAGTCAAGACATGAAGGCATATTGAAAGCGGCGGGTTGCTAGGACTGGTTTTCGTTAATCTTTTCCCAACGGTAAAGGAATGTTTTGTAACTCATCCCCAGCAGCTTGGCGGCCCTGGCCGCCACGTTGTTTGCCTTTTCCATGGCCTTTATCAGCAGGGCCTTTTCCAGCGCGTCGAAATCTATCCCGTCGTCAGGCAGTTCCATTTCCATCAGATCTTCCTTGCGCGTATGCCTCAGTTCGCCCTTTATGTCCTTAAGGCCTATGGAATCCGAATCGCACATCACCATGGCCCTTTCTATAACGGATTCCAGCTGCCTTATATTGCCAGGCCAGTGGTAGGACACAAACGCATTCATGGCCGGTTCGCCCACAAACTTTATACGCCTGCCAAACTCCTTGTTGTACTTGGCCAGGAAGTAGTCCACCAGTTCCGGGATGTCGTTTTTTCTTTCTCTCAGCGGCGGCAGCTCTATGCTGACCACTCTTAGCCGGTAGTAAAGGTCCTCCCGGAACCTGCCGGCCTTCATCTCTTTCTCCAGGTCCTTGTTGGTTGCCGCAATCACCCGCACGTCCACCTTCACTGGCTCCCGCGCGCCAAGCCTGCGGACCTCCTTCTCCTGTATCACCCTTAATATCTTGGACTGCATCAGAAGAGGAAGGTCGCCTATCTCGTCCAGGAATATCGTGCCCCCGTTAGACACCTCAAACAAACCAGGATGGCGGCTGTTTGCCCCGGTGAACGCGCCCGGCTCATAACCGAACAGCTCGCTTTCAATAAGATTCTCCGGGATGGCCGCGCAGTTTACCGCAGTAAACGGTTTGGCCGCGCGCACCCCGTTATAATGGATTGCCCTGGCAACAAGCTCCTTGCCTGTGCCCGATTCCCCAAGCACCAGCACCGTAACAGGGGTGCCGCTTGCCTTCTTTATCATGCGGACCACTTCCTGCATCCGCTGCGAGCCGCCTATGATGCCCTCCGTGCTGAACTTGTTGTACAGGGCGTTTTGCAGTTCCCGGTTCTTCTTAAGCAGGTCCACTGTGTTCAGGGCGCGCTTCACCGTAAGCAGCACCATCTCCTTGTCCAGCGGTTTCGTGAGGTAGTCGGAGGCCCCTTTCTTCATGGCCTCCACCGCGGAAGACACGCTGCCGAAGGCGGTCATTATCACCACCGCCGGGATGCCGGAATCGTCTTTCAGCTTTTCAAGGAGGGCAATCCCGTCCATCTTTTTCATTTTAAGGTCCGTAAGCACCACGTCCGGATGCACCTGGCCGGCTTTTTCAAGCGCGTCCTCACCGGAAGGTGCCGTGTAGGTTTCATAACCGGCATCGGACATTATGTTGCCCAGGATCTCGCGCTGAAGCGGTTCGTCGTCCACAATCAGGATAACGGACATCAGGCGGCCTCCTTCCCGTCAGCATTCCCGCCGCCGCCGTCTCCGCTGTTTCCGGTAATGCCGGCTTCCCCGCCGTCCTGCCTGGCTGGAATGGAAAGCTCAACCTGTGTGCCCTTGCCTTCGGCGCTCCAGAAGCTGATCCTGCCGCCGTGTTCCTCTATTATGCGTTTTGTGGTGGCCAGACCAAGGCCAAGCCCCGTCTGCTTGGTGGTAAAAAACGGCTCGAAAACCTTCGACAGGTTCTCTTCGGACATGCCATGCCCGGTGTCGCTGATCTTAAGCATAAGAAAGCCGTTCTGCCTGTGCGTCTCAACGGTTATCGTGCCTCCCTCCGGCATCGCCTGGAAGGAATTCAGTATCAGGTTGTAAACGCACGTCTTTAAAAAGGCGGCGTCCGCCATGGCAAACGGCGTATATTCATATTTTTTCAGGATGGAGATGCCTTCCGATTCCGCCTTGGCCCGCACAAGGTCCAGCACCTCATCAAGCATCAGCCGGACGTCCACCAGTTCCTTGTTCAGCTTCAGCGGCCGGCCGTAATCCAGAAAATCCCTCACCAGCTTGTCCAGCCTGAATATCTCCTGCTTTATGCTGGCGACCAGCGAGGCCAGTTTTTCGGGGTCCTTGCCGCCCTGCGCTATATTGTCGTTTATGTAATCTATGCTCAGGCTTATAAAATTAAGCGGGTTTCTTATCTCGTGGGCCATGCTCCTGGAGAGCATCCCCACCGCCGAAAGGTGCTCGGCCTCCCTCAGCCTCTCCTCCAGCAGCTTGTTCTCCTTCAGTTTCTGCACCATCATATTGAAGCTCTTTGTAAGTGAGCCTATCTCGTCGCCCCGGTTTTCCGGCAGGTGCTGGTTGAAATCGCCGCCGGCAACTTTCCCGGCCGCGCCTATAAGCGTGTATATCGGCCTTGTGTAAAAGGAGGAAAGCAAAACGGTAATTACTATGCCGATGGAAAAGACAACCAGGGCGGCTATCAGCTTCTTGAGCATGTTCTGCCTTAAAAGCGCCGCAAAATCGTCGCTGTTGATGGTCAGGTAGATATAGCCGAAATGCGTCTGCCCGGCGGTAACGGGCAATATCACATGGTAAGTCTTGCCTTCCGTGGAGACAGGCTCTCCAAGCTCCGCCTGGATGATGAGCTCCTTTTTGCTTGGGGTCATCGGTTCGCCGATTTTTTTTGGGTTGGTGCTGGCTATTACCTCATGCTCGTTGTCGATAATGGATATCTCGTTTATCCCCTTGGACTTGAGCGTCTTGAGGTATTTTTTCAGCTTGATGTCGTCCCTGGTGCGGGTGACCTCCTCCACGCCCACCTGGATTGCCTTGGAGAGGTCTGCCGTGTGGCTGGCAACCTGGCTTATCAGTTGTTTTTCGCTTTGAATGTAAAGGAAAACAAGGGTGGAAAGCAGGGTAAAGCTCAGAAAAAGCATCATTATTATGAGCTTTTTGTTAAGCGAGAGGTTCAGGAATACATTCCTGAGCATTTCTTCTCTTACCTGGGCCTTATACTCTGGCGGGTGTTAATTGGCAAGCTCAAACCGCAAGCGAAAGAATTTTTGTCTTTCTACTTGTCAGCCGTCCCTTGCTGCTTATCGCCTGTCTGTGTATTGTCCGCCACCTTGCGGACCTCCTCGTCCGTCCCGGAGAGGGCCTTCTTGAACTCACGGATGCTCTTGCCCAGCCCCGCCCCTATCTGCGGGAGCTTGCCGGGGCCGAATACCAGAAGAGCTATGATAAGGATCAGGATCAAGTGCATGGGTTGAAAGAGATCCCCTAGCATTGACTTCACCTCCTGTTTTGATGGGTCGGTCCGTTTAAAGGCGTTACCCCTTAACGAACCCTTAACGCCTTATGATAACACATAAAATGGAAGGCTGGATACTGGAATCTGGAATTTTCAGGCCCTTGCCTCCTGGCGTCCGAGGGCGGCCAGCCCGTACACAAGGTCGTTGGCGATTGTATTGAGGAAGCGTATCTCATCCTGCCCGAACGCTTCTTTTTCCGCAGAACAGACGCAAAGCACACCAAAACACCTGGCCTCCAGCACAAGCGGGATTACAAGGGCCGAGGCAAGCCCGTATTTAAGCGCTTCGTCTTTCCATTCGCGGCAGAACTGGTCCGATAAAATATCGTCTACAAGCACATGCTTTGCGCTCCTGATCACGACTGGAACAGGCCCTCCGGGTTTCCGCCCGGCGCCAAATTCCGTATCCGGCAGGCCATGAATGGAGCCCCCATGGTCGGCAAACCCGGCCAAGGACAGCAGACGAATGTCCTTTGATTCAAGCCCTTGCGCGGCGCAGCCGGCCCAGGCCAGCCTGAACCCGCCAAGTTCCACTATGGCCCGGCACACATCCTGTAGCAGTTCCTCCTCCCCTGAGGCCCTCACCATTGCCCTGTTGCAGGCATTAACCGTCCTCAGCGCCCGGTTTGCCCTGTTCAGCGCCTCAATGGAACTCTTGAGGTTGCCTTCCGTTTTCTTTCTCTCGCCGATTTCGGCTATAAGCTCCGAGGTCCTCTCCAGATTTATCCTTTCCAGGTTCTCGTTCATGGTTTTAAGCTTTTCTTCGGCTTTTAGGATATCGGTCTGCTTGTGCATTACTGCCTCGAACATGGACACAAGCAGGTTCAATATCTGCTGGCGGCCGGATGTTACCACGTGCCGCCGGCCTTTTAAAAAAATCTCTATCCCCTCCGAGGGCAAACGGTTATGCCGGTGCAGGCGCAGGTTGGACATTGTAAATTCCATCCTGGTCAGCAAAGCACGCTCCACATACGGCTTTACTATCAGGTTGTCGGCCTCGCACTCCAGGGCCTTTAATATGTCCGCCGTCTCGGAATACGGGGTGCTGAGAAAAACAGGCACGCCGGCAAGCGTTTTTTCATTCTTAATCTGCTTGCACAGGTCAAACCCGTTTGTGCCCGGCAGGTCCACCGCGGCCAGCACCAGGCACGGGCTGCTTTTTACGGCAGTATCAAACGCCTGCTCCCCGTTGCAGGCCAGAAGGACGGAATAATTGTTCTTCTGCAGTATCTTGCAAACCCGCCCCGCTTCGTAAGCGTCGTGCTCGGCCAGCAGCACAGTTTCCTCATTCCAGAATCCGCTTTTCTGTTCCATTATTCCTCCCCGTTAAAAGCATATCATCCTCAGGGCGGCAGTCCAGTCGTTTAAGCAGATATCTGGTATAGGTTATATCTTTAACGGGGAGATAAGCCCGGGTTTATTCGGCCACTCTCCGGAAATACGTGTAAATAACCCTGGGGTTAAAGCCACATATAAAGGCCCATCCAGAGCAGGCAGCCTGACGCGGCGAGCACCTTTTCATACAATTTCAGTCGGTTGTTGGTAAAAACAAAATAAATGCTCAGGGGTGAGGTTAAAAAGCAGGCCGTGAAATAAACCCACTTAGGCATTCCAGGCTTGCCGTTTGCGGTAACAGGCCCCTCAAAAGCAGCACAGAAAGGACATTCCACATCCCCGTCCAGCCTATGCCCGCACTGGACGCACCTGGTAATGCCCAGCACCTCGTCAATATCATGCCTTTCCTCGAACATGCGTTTATTTTAGCATTTGGGCGCGTCAGGCTTCCCCGGGCATAAACTGCAATGGATAACCGGCTGAAAAAGTGCTATATATAATTTATGCGGAGTCCAAAATGAAAAAATGCCGGACGTTCCGGAACGCAAAGTTTTTGGCCATTTCCCTTTTGCTGGCGATGGTGGCATCGTGCGGCAATGGCAATAATGAGGGGGCAAACATAACCGGGCCTGGATTTATTGCTCTGGATGACACTTCGTCCAGTTTCGCCCCGCTCCTTACCGTATCATACACATCGCCCACTGCCGGCTCTGCCACGGTGCAGATACTTAGCGACCCCCTGTCGGACGGCGACGTCGAATTCGACCCGGTCCAGAACACCTATACTACAACCGTGGCCCCGTCCAAGGATTTTTTTGGGGAAGACAGCGCGAACCCGGACCTGCCGGAATTCCGGGCCTTCCATACATTCCCGCTGGACGGCGCCACCGGGCAGCCGGTGGTGCCCGGTGACGCAACCATAAATTCCGCGGTGCTGGAGGTATTTGTGGACGATGTGGATTTTGCATCCGTTATCCCCACTTTTGTTGACATGATACAATACCCTTTCCGCGGCCTTTCCGCAGCCGATTTCGATGCGCCACTCATAACGCCCACTTCGTACCGGGCATTGGATTTCTTCTTCTCGGACGAAGGCAATTTTGTGGACATCGACGTAACGGCCCTGATGCAGCAGGCGCAGGTCTCGGCCCTTACCGATTTCCAGGTTCGGTACGATCTGCAAAGCCTTGCATCAGGAGCATCCAAGAGCGCTTCGCTGGCAACCAGCCGCAACGTACACGCGCCGCCGCGCCCAACGGGCAATCTAATGCCAAGGCAAAACGCCGGTGCAGACCGGCCACGGTCCCGTTAAGAGCGAAACGCGGCCAAACGGAAGCGAACACCGCCCCGCGAAAAAAAGAAAAACTCAGTTGCGAGATTCAGGCATACCGGCAGACGCCGCCGGAAAGCGGAACAGGAAAGATGCCGGCTGGAATCAAACAAGAACAGCAATCAGGAGATTAACGAGGATAAGCATGTAGAAAAATTTTAATGCGGATGGGGGCGGGATTGCCCCGCCCCTTTTGCATCCGTTTACGCAGGCTCTATCTTAACCGGCACTACCGGGGGCGCTCCGTTTCTTGGCAGGGCGGTAAGCATGTTCACCCCTGAATGCGCGAAGTGAGACGGGGCAAACACCGTGCCGGCAGGCACCTCGCCGGTAACGTTTGCCTTAAGCAGAATAGACTTTCCGGTTTTGGACGTTATCTTTACGTAGTCGTCATTTTTAATCGAGCGCTTGTCAGCGTCGGCCGGATTAATCTGCAAGTAGGCGTCCGCTGATACGGAGCCCAGGTTTTTTGAAAGGGAGCTCAGGCTGCCTGAATGCTGCATCAGGTTGCCTGTGACAAATGTCAGCGGGTATCCGCCATCTCCAATATCAGGAGTTTCCTGCTCCGTAAAATTAAACGATGCGTTTGCGGCCACTGCGCTGGCATCCGCAAAACCGGCCTGTGCCGCAGAAACGGCCTCAGCCGACACCATATCGAAGCCAGGCCCTTCTCCGGAATGGCCGTTTGCGCCGCCGGCTTTAACGAGCCTTGCCAGATCGGAGAGTATCTTCCAGTCCGGCAGGGAGCCGCCGGTGTCGTGAAGGCATTTTGACGACCTTTCGGGTTTTCCCGAAAGCCCTATGAAAGTGCCCTCCTTTTCCGCCCAGCTTGCGGCTGGCAGCACCACATGGGCAAGCCTGGCGGTGGCCGTCATCATGATATCCTGCACAACAAGAAGTTCCAGCCCTTTGAGCACCTGTTCAACATTGGAAGAGTCCGGGAAGGTCACAGCCGGGTTCTCTCCCATTATGTACATGGCCTTTACAGCGCCGTCATAGAGCATCTCTTTAAGGCCTTTCCCGCTTGCAGCGCCGTTTACGGTACCGTTTACGGCGGGCTTGACCCCGGCCGCAAGCATCCCGGCGGAGTTGGCCAGCTCCGGCGGGAACCCAAGGGATTCCGGCCCGCGGCCAAGCAGCAGGCAAAGGTTTATCAGCGCCAGGGCGTCCGCCCTGTTCTTGGTGTTTTCAGCGCTGCCGAAACTGGCCAGCAGCATAGGATTTTTGGCACCGGCAAGCTCGCGCGCCGCAAAACGTATCTCATCTTCATTTATGCCGGTAATCTGCGCCACTTTTGCCGCGGTGTATCCGGCAACGCCCTTTTTAAGGGCCTCAAAACCGTTCAGCTTCTCCGTGTTTTTGGAATAAAGCCCTTCTTCGATAAGGACGCTCATAATCCCGTTTACCAGGGCCACGCCGGTGGCGGGCCTTATCCGAAGCCAGCTTGAACCCCACCTGGCCAGCTTGGATTCCCGCCAGTCCGCAACTATCAGGCTGGCGTCCTGCTGTCTGGCCGCAATAAGCTTAAGCCCGTAAACCGGATGGGTGGACGTGAGGTCCGATTCCAGCACGAAGAGGCAGTCCGATTTCAAAGGTGCGTTTATATCCATTGGGAAAAGCCCGGCCCCGAATGCCTGCTCCATGGCCCCGGCCTGCACGGCAAAACCCAGGCTGGCGCGGGAATCGATATTGCCCGAGCCCACGGCCTCCCGCATGAACTTTACCAGCATGTAGTTATCTTCTACGGAGCACCTCTCGGAGCCGATTGCGCCTATCGCATCGGGCCCGTGGGCCGCCTTTATTTCGTTTATCCTCTTTGCGGTGTATTCAAGGGCCTCCTGCCAGCTTGCCGGCTCCAGGTTGCCGTTTTTGCGCAGAAGCGGCGTGGTAAGCCTGTGCTCGGAGCCTATGTAATCGAAACCGAACCTGCCCCTGGAGCAGAGGTCACCGTTGTTTATGCCCACGCCCTCTTTGCCCTGCACCCTGGCTATCTTGCCTTCCCTGATGCCCAGCAGGGCCGCGCACCCTACCCCGCAATAAGGGCAGATATTCTGCCTGTCCTCCAGAAACCATACCCTGGAGCCGAACTTTGACGGTTTTGTCCCCAGCGCGCCAACGGGGCAGGCGTCCACGCATTGCCCGCAGAACTCGCAATCCAGCGTCTCCTCAAACGCCGGGCTTACCTTGGATTCAAACCCTCTGCCTATAAGGTTTATGGCCCCCACGCCCTGATGCTCCTTGCATACCCTCACGCATTTGCCGCAAAGTATGCACCGGTTTGGGTTTCTCTCGATAAGCGGAGCGGCGTTTGCTTCCGGCGCGTGCTTTCTTTCGTCGGCAAACCGGCTTTCCGAGGGGCCGTACTTGAAAGCAAGGTCCTGAAGCTCGCACTCCCCGGCCTTGTCGCACACCGGGCAGTCCAGCGGATGATGGACAAGCAGAAGCTCCAGCACGGTGCGCCTGGCCTTGGCCAGCTTGGGGGTTTCGGTATGCACAACCATGCCCGCTTCGGCCGGAGTGGAGCAGGAGGCAAGGAGCTTTTTCTGCCCCTCAATCTCAACCAGGCACAGCCTGCACCCGCCGTACGGGGCAAGCCTGGAATCCCAGCAGAGGTGCGGGATATATATTCCATTGTCCAGTGCCGCCTTGAGGATTGTGGCATTCGGCTCCGCCTGGACCTTTTTCCCGTTTATTGTAAGTTCCGTCATTCTGAAACTCCTTTTGCTGCTTCCGCCTCCTCCAGCAATTTCTGCTTGAGGCTGCCTGGGCCTATTTTTACAGCGCCGAACTTGCAGGCCTCGTAACAGGAGCGGCATTTTATGCAGCCGCTCTGGTCTATTGAATGGGGCTTTTTCTTCTCCCCGGACACCGTCTTCTGAGGGCAGGCCCTGGCGCACGCGCCGCAGCCGATGCACTTGGAGGCATCGATATAGAAGGTGGTAAGCGGCCTGCACACGCCGGCCCTGCACCAGCCCTCGTTTATGTGGGCCTCATACTCGTCCCTGAAATATTTAATAGTGCTTAGCACCGGGTTCGGAGCAGTCTGCCCAAGCCCGCACAGCGACGTGTTAATTATGTCATGCGCCAGGTCCTGCAAAAGCTCTATGTCGCCCGGCTTGCCAAGGCCCTCGGTTATGTCCTTTAGTTTGCCGTGCATTATCTTTGTGCCTATCCGGCAGGGCGGGCATTTCCCGCAGGACTCGTCCGTGGTGAATTCCAGGAAGAATTTGGCCACGCTCACCATGCAGTTTGATTCGTCCATCACAACCATGCCGCCGGAGCCGACGATGGCGCCTGTCTGCGTGATGTCCTCGTAAGTGACAGGCGTGTCCAGCAGTTCCTTTGGAATACAGCCGCCCGACGGCCCGCCAAGCTGCACCGCCTTGAACTGCCGGCCTTGTTTTAGCCCGCCGCCTATGTCGTAAATGACCTTCCGCAGAGGGATGCCCATCGGCACCTCTATCAGCCCGATATTGTTTATGGCCCCGGTAAGGGCAAACACCTTTGTGCCAGCGGACTTTTCGGTGCCCAGTTCCCTGAACCACCCAGCCCCGTTAAGGATGATGGGCGGGATATTTGCGTAGGTCTCCACGTTATTGAGCACGGTGGGTTTTTTCCATAAACCCTGCACCGCCGGGAAAGGAGGCCTTGGTATGGGCATGCCGCGCTTGCCCTCCAGGGAACGCATCAGCGCGGTTTCCTCGCCGCATACGAAAGCGCCCGCGCCCTGGTAAATTTCCACATCAAGGTCAAACCCGCTGCCCAGTATGTTTTTGCCCAGCAGGCCGTATTCATTTGCCTGGTCTATCGCCATTTGAAGCCTGCTTACGGCAAGAGGATATTCCGCGCGCACATAGATGTATCCTTTATGCGCCCCAATCGCCCTGGCGGCTATTATCATGCCTTCCAGCACCACGTGCGGGTCCGCCTCCATGACGCTTCTGTCCATGAACGCGCCGGGGTCGCCTTCGTCGCCGTTGCAAAGTATGTATTTGACATCGCCCTGCACGCGCGCGCAAAGCTCCCATTTAACCCCGGTGGGGAAACCCGCGCCGCCCCTGCCCCGCAGCCCGGAGGCCTTCACTTCGTTTACAATCTGCTCCGGCGTCATCTGAAGCAGGGCCTTGGCCGCGGCCATGTACCCGTCCCTTGCAATGTATTCCTCAATCTTCTCCGCGTCTATGAGCCCCTTGTTCCTTAGCGCCCTTAAAACCTGGAGATTGAAAAACGGAATGTCGTGCATCGCCGGAACGGCCCGCTTGAGCACGGGGTCCTTATGCATCAGTTTTTCAACAGGCCTGCCCTTTAAAAGGTGCTCTTCCACTATAAGCGGCACGTCCGCGGGGGTAAGCTTTTCGTAGAAAGTGCCGTCGGGGTAAACGGTCATTATTGGCCCCTTGGCGCAGAACCCGTTGCAGCCGGTCATGACTATGCCTATCTCTTTTTCAAGGCCGCGGGCAGCAAGCTCGGCTTGCATGGCGTCCCTTATCTTCGCCCCTCCGCCCGCTATGCACCCGGTGCCTCCGCATATGACCAGGTTGCCTCTATAATTGCCCATTTTAATTACTCTCCTTCGTGCTCAATAAGAGGTCTCGTCGCCTACTGCAAGGGCATACTCTTCCACCACACGGCCATCAAGTATATGCTCCTTGAGTATCCTCTTTATTTTCTGCCCGTTTAAATCGCAATACCTTACTACCGGCTGTCCGGCAATCTCCACCCAGGCCATCGGCTCCCTGCTGCACAGCCCGCCGCAGCCCGAAGTGGTTACAATAACGTCCTTTGCTCCGCTGGCGGACAGCTCCTCCACCAGTGCGTTCATTATCTCGCGGGCTCCCGCGGCAATCCCGCACGTGCCCATGTTTACGGTTACCTTGGCCCTGTACCCGCCTTCCCTTAACGTAAAAGTGGCCCTGTGCTCCTCTTTTATCCTCTTGAGGTCTTCAACCGTAAGCTTTCTGGCTTCTCCAGGCATTTTTCAGCTCTCCTCGTATTTCTTCAGAATGTCCAGGGCCTGCACCGGGTTGACCGAGCCATGCGTATCTTTGTCCACAACCACAACCGGCGCAAGGCCGCACGCGCCAAGGCAACGGACGCTTTCCAGGGAGAATTTGCGGTCCTTCGTGACCTCGCCTATGTCTATATGTAGCTTGTCTTTCAGTTTCTGGAGTATCTCCTCGGCCCTCTTCACGTAGCAGGCGGTGCCCAGGCATACCCTTATGTTGTGCCTCCCCTTGGGCTTCATGGTGAAAAAGGAATAGAAGGACACAACGCCGTGCACTTCGCTTACCGGCACGTTAAGCCCCCTGGCTATATGCCGCTGAACAGCCGGAGGAAGGTAGCCGACAATCTCCTGTGCTTCCTGAAGCACGGGGATGAGGCTGCCGGGCTTGTTTTTATATTTCTGTATTATCATGTCCAGTTTAGCGGCCATCTCCTCCTCGTCATGGCCGCCGCCCCCGTCGGAGGCGCCATGCGCGGCGCGGCGCCTCTTAAACTCTATGGCCTTCTCCGCCACCCCGGTTAGAATTGCAGGAGAGAACGGCTTGGGCAGGTAATCCACTATTCCAAGGGCCAGGGCGTCCTTTATGCTCTCCTGCGACGGATAGCCGGTTATCAGCACCAGGCTGAGGGTGGGGTCTTTCTCCCGCAGCTTCCTCATGAAATCTATCCCGTTCATGCCGGGCATCTTCAAATCCGTAATGACAATATCATATCCGTCCCTGGCCTCCGGCGTTGCCGCCTCCAGCATCTCAAGGGCCTTTAAAGGGTCCGCGGCCACCGATACGCAATAGCCTTCCGCCCCCAGAATTCTTTCACAGCTCTTGAGGACGATGGGTTCATCATCCACAACGAGCACATTGCCTTTCACATCTGCCTCCTCTGTATGCCATCGTTTATCATGGCCTTGATAACCAGAAGCCGGTCCGGAAAACTGGCCGGACCGCCCTCTTGAATATCCCCCTCATTTAATTTATCTGTATCGAAGTAAAACCGGCAAGTCCCCCGGCGGTACTCAAAGACAACCCGCACATCCGGATGGCCGCCAACCAGCGCCATAACGCTCTGGCCGATGTCCCCGATGGGCTTCATATCTATATGGCTAAGCCCGAACGAAGACGTCAGTTTTGTCCCCCTGCCGGGCCTGGAATCTATCCTGAGGCCGCCCCCGGTCTCCTGCGCGGCCTGCTCCAGAAACGGTATCCCAAGCCCGAATTTTTTGCCCTTTGCCGAAAAAAACGGGTCGGCGGCCCTGGCTGCGGTTTCCGCGTCCATCCCGCAGCCGTCGTCTTCTATCTCAAGCGTAAGGGAGTCCGCCTCCGGGTCTTCCGTAATCCTGATGGCAATATTGCGCGCGCCGGCTGCCGCGGAGTTTTCAGCTATGTCCAGTATATGAAGCGAGATATCATCCATCAGTTTTCAACCCCTTATGCCCCTGCCGCCTTCGCCCTTGATGGCCATTGCAAGTTCCCTGAACGTGGGGGCTTCCATCATGAAACCCGTTTTTTTCCGCCCTATCATGTCCGGGCTGTGGGCATCCGACGAATGCAGCCGGGGAAACTGCGCCGGCAACAGAGTGTCCGGTTTTTTCCCCGTAACCTCGATGGCGTCAAACATCGCATCATCCGGGAAAAAACCAAGCTGTGAAAGCACGCTGAAGGATTCCCTGTCCGAATGGCTGGCGATTGCAAGGCCGCCAAGCGCGTGGACGGCGCCAATTATATCCTCCAGCCCTTTAGAAGACGCGCCCGCAAGGAGCCTGGGCTCAAAACCCAGTATCTCATCCGCAACGTTTACGATAACCTGTTCAGTCCCGAAGGCCTTATGCCCGGCATCCGGCGGGAAGTCCCCGCCATCGTATAACTGCCGCTGCATCTCCGCAGCGGAATCAATAGTTTCAAAAAGCGCAAGGATATGCACCTCCTCGGCTGAAGTGATCTCCATGCCCGGGATTACCGCAACCGCCCCTCCCTCGGCGCAGCCCAGCGCCGCGCTTAAATTGCCCGCCGAATTATGGTCAGTTACCGCGATCATGTCCAATCCCTTTGCGGCGGCCCTTTTTATAATCCTTTTTGGCGTCATATCCAGTTCCGCACAGGGCGAAAGGCAGGTGTGGATATGCAAGTCCGCCCAGTAAATCCTCATGCCGCGCCCCACAAGGCAACTCAGCCCCTCTCCATTTCATTCGATAGGAGCATGTACAGCTTGCCAGCCAGTTCACAGGTCTGCTTGGGCGTGCTGAAGATCATTACCTGTTCCTGCCCGGCCTTCTCGATTGTATCGGGGTTTATCTGCTTGCCGCCGGTTATGATTATACCGGCCATGCCCCGGATGGCCGCCACGGCCACGATATTGGGATGGCTTTGCCTTGTTATCCAGAGACAGCCCTCGCCACCGTTTGCCAGCACATCCGAGAGCATATCGCTTGCGTAACAGCATTTGGCCTCGCGCTCCCACTGGCCTTCGTTTACAACCTCAAGTCCCAGCTTGTCGGCAATCTCAGCAATTTTCATTTTGTCCTTCGGCTCCAAGTTTTATTGTTATCAGCAATGTAGTGCCTTCGCCCACGATGGAATCTATCTTTAGCGCGTCTGAATTATTTTTTATATTGGGCAAACCCATCCCGCTGCCCCAGCCAACGTCCCTGGCCCATTTGGGCGCGGTGGAGTATCCTTCCTGCATGGCAAGCTCCACGTCCGCAATGCCCGGCCCCGTATCGGTTACCGTAATCAAAAGCTCGCCGCCCCGTATTACGTAGTACATGGAGCCGGCCCTCGCGTGAATGATTACGTTCATCTCGGCCTCAAACGCCGAAACCGCAGCGCGCCTTACCGTCTGTGCCGGCACGCCCAATGCGGCAAGCCTGGCCTTAAGCTCGATGGCCGCCTGGCCGGCATCCGCGAAATCGCCGCCATTAAAGGCAAAGCAGCCTTCTATTCGAGGTTTCTCCGGCATCATTGCGCTCAAACCGCCGCCGGCCGCACTCTTAAAAGCCATACCTGCCAGCTTTCAGACATGCAGCCCCCGGCAACAAGGCTGCAAAGGGCGTCATTCACGCCCGGATTGGCCTCGGCCACGTTCCCGCTCATTGGGGATTTAAGCTCAACTATCTTGCCTTCGCTGAGCAGTATCCTGGCAAACACCTCGCCGGATTTTAGAGTATCCATCGGGACCATGTCTATGTACAGCATGTGCCCGCCAAGGTGCCAATGGCGCACATCGAAACCGATCTCCCAGACGCCTCCGCCGCAGGGCCTGGCCCATGTGCCGTCCTTGTAATAAACGGCTGTGTCGTCCAGGCCGGCGCCAGGAGTTATGAACTTATTGAACTGGTCTACAAAGGATTTCCTTAAAATCCAACCGCGCTTGTTGAATACCTTTGCCGCGATGTTGCCAAGGAACTCAGGAGTGAAGGGTTTTTCAACAAATTCAAAAGCGCCCAGCCGGATGGACTCCTTGGCGTCCTCCAGTGTGGGATACCCCGTTATCATCACCACGTCGGCGCCAGGCTGGAGCTTCCTTGCCTCCGCTAGCACGTTGATGCCGTAAATGTCCGGCAGGCGGATGTCCGAGATAAGCAGGTCCACCTTGTCTGCGCCCAGTTTTTTCAGAGCGTCCTTGCCGTTGGTAACGGTTTGGACCTCAAAGCCTTTGGCCCACAGGACCCTTTCACAGCTCAGGCCGATGACGGGGTCATCATCAACCACCAGGACCCTTTTCCCCTCTTCCATATATGCCTCCTGCGGCTTGCAGCCGCGCGTTAAATGCTGATACAAGTGCGCTATATGAAATTTTTCACGCTAATCTAGAACTAGCAATCATCATGCCACATAAAACCAAATGATTCTAAAAGATTTTATATGCGGCAGTGTCAAAAAAAAAGGATAAACCGTATTTTTTTAATATACACTGGGAACACAACCCAAGCGGCAGGTTATCGCCTTCATATTCTGCGGGCCCGCCGGAGGACCGGGATGCTACGGAGTTCCAGAATCCCTTAGGCTGGTACGATGGCGACACATTCTGGGGGCCCAACCATGGTGGTCCGTATTATCACAAACTTGAAATCAATCCATACCTGGAATACGGAATCACCAAAAATCTCACTGCCGGCGTAAACGCATATATTGAAAACATAAAAAACAGTGCAGATGGCAGCAATTCCGGATTTGGGGACATCGAGGTTTTTGGCAGGTACAGGCTTTGGAATGATCTGCACAGCGTAATCTCCGCTCAATTGCTGGTTAAGGTCCCGGATGCTTACGATCATCATTCCAAGCCCCTTCTGGGCCTTGGACAGTACGACGCTGAAGGGCGCATCCTTTACGGCCGCTGGTGGAAATGGGGTAAACACTTCTGGTTCATCGATGCCGAAGGCGCGTTCCGGAAAAGGCTTGGCCCTCCCGCCGATGAGGTGCGGCTGGACTGGATGATGGGCTGGAAGAGCGCCGGGGAAAAATGGGAAATTGATTTCAAGCAGGAAAATATTATCAGCTTGCGCAATAACAGCGGGGTTATAGCGGCAGACCCTTATCAGCCCGTCAATTATGATCTGAGCAAGGCCACCCTGAGCGCTCTTTACTGGGCAGGCCAAAAGACCGGCCTCCAGGCAGGCCTGGCACAGGATTTCTACGGCAGGAATGCCGGACTGGGCACCATGCCCTTTTTAGCATTATGGGAAAAATTTTAGAGCCGAAATTGCCGATCGGCGAATTTCTGGTCCGCAAGGGCCTGGTTACGGATGGGCAGATCCGGGCAGCCCTGAAACAGCAAAAAAAGACCGGCGGCAGACTGGGCGAAATATTACAGGCTGCAACAGGCATCAGGTCTCTGGATTATTATAAAGCCCTGTCCGTTTATTACGGGCTTGATTTTGTCGACCTCACCCAATTTAATCCGGACACTTCGCTGCTTAATGAGCAGGACCGCCATATGTATGCATCCGGATTGCTCCTTCCTGTAGGGACTGAAAACGGACAGGCCATAGTGGCAACCGCTGATCCCAACGAAAATACGTTTAAAAAAATAAGGGACACATGGGGGCCCGGCACAAGGATTGTAGCAACGGCCAAATTCGATATTTTTTCCATTTTGCAAAAAACCTTCAACAAAAATTATTCACATGAAATCATGGCCGAGCTTTACGAAAACGACAGCACCAAAAGCGCAAAGAACACCTTTACGCCTTCGCAAAAGTATACGGGCATTGGCCTGCTGATAATGTTTTCCCTTGTGCTGTATGTCAGTTATCCGTTTGGTGTGATGGCGCTTAACACCTTCCTTACCATGTCTATAACCGGGGTCCTTCTTTTCAAGTTCACGTTGACGGCAATAGGGATGAAAATTCATCATGAAAAAGAAGATAACCAGCCGCAGACCGATGAACGCATACTGCCTGTATATACTATTTTGGTCCCGCTCCGGAAAGAGAAGCTTGTAACGATAGAACATCTTTCCCAAAATCTTCAGCTGCTCAATTACCCTGCCCATAAGCTGGATATAAAACTGGTGCTTGAATATGACGATTTCGAGACCATCCAGATAGTGAAGGACCTCAGGCTGCCTTCCTACTTTGAAATAGTGCTTGTCCCCCACGGCAGCCCCAGGACCAAACCCAGGGCCTGTAACTATGCTCTTAAATTTGCCCGCGGCGAGTACATTACCATTTTTGACGCCGAGGACCGGCCGGACCCAAATCAGCTAAAATCAGCTATCAAGGCATTTAGAGATGGCGGTGAACGCCTGGCCTGCGTACAATGCTGCCTCAATTATTACAACAGCAAGGAAAACTGGCTGACCAGGATGTTTACCATGGAATACACATTCTGGTTTGATCTTATGCTGCCCGCGCTGAGCAAGCTTAACGCCCCGATCCCCCTGGGCGGCACCAGCAATCATTTCAAAACCGCCTTGCTCAAACAAATGGTTGCGTGGGACCCTTTCAATGTAACCGAAGACGCGGACCTGGGGATAAGAATGGGCAGACTGGGATATATATCCAGGGTTATTCCGTCAACAACCTACGAGGAAGCCAACTGCAAAATCTCCAACTGGATAAAACAGAGGACCAGGTGGATAAAGGGCTATATGCAAACCTATCTTGTGCACATGCGAAACCCGGTAAAACTGATTAAAGACCTGGGCGGCTGGGGTTTTTTGAGTTTTCAGTTTTTTGTTGGCGGAACGGTAGTTTCAAATTTGGCCAATATCGTTCTTCTCCTTATTTTCATAGCCAGCCTTATATTTGGATACAGCAAGGTCAGCAATCTTTTTCCTTCTCCCACATTGCAATTGGCCTGGTTTAATCTTATAGCCGGCAACTTATTGCTGATTCTTTTTAATTTAATGGGGGTATTGCGAAGGCGCATGTATTCGATAATGCCTTATGTATTGACCGCGCCAATTTACTGGCTGTTGGCGAGTTTTGCCAGCTACCGGGCGCTCTATCAGTTGTTTTCCAATCCAAGCTATTGGGAAAAAACGGAGCACGGCATAAGCAGCGTTTTTGTTTCAGAAAAACCGGATACAATAAAAAAAATGTAACTTGCTGCATTTTGGGTCAAGTGGCGCAACAAAGAAAATCCCGAAATGGTCTGGATGCCTGCTAGAACAAGCCCTGAATCGTTCCTGATGCAGGCACGGTCATCTTGCCCGAAGGCAGAAAATTACCAAGGGACTGGTCCAGCGACGGCTCCGTACCAGCCGTACCTGCCGTTCCCGATGCCGTCAGGCTGGCGGGCTGTTTCATTATCTCTGTTACCACGTTGTAACGGCCGTCCTTTATATCGCCTTTCACCTTGGCGTACATCAGCGCGCTTTCAAGCGAGATGGACTCAAGCTTAAGGTCCCCGCCGTTTATGCGGACAAGCCCGTTTGCGCTTGTAAACCCGTACGGAAAATTGGAAAGCCCGGCCATCTCGAATGTCAGCTTCCCCCGGGCCCCGTCAAGGCTGAGGTTGCCCTCAAACGTGCCGTCCATGCCCCTTTTTATGGAGGAGATTGCGGCCAGCCGGATTCCATCGGCCTCCGCGGCCAGGCTGCTCTTGCCACCTATAATACGATAGGTTAAAACGCCATGTACCGTCCCTTGCGCGGCTTCGATGTTGAAGCGGACCTTCGGGCTAAGGGTAAAAAGCGAAAGCGGGCTTATGGCGCCCCGCAGATGGTCTATCTTCATCGCATTCCTGCCCGCAACCGTCACGTCCACGCCATCGGCCCGGAATCCGAGGAACAGGGTTTTTCTGAAGTTATCCGCCGTTACCGCCGCCCCAGCCCTGGACAGCCCGGAATTGATAAAGGCGGGCACGGACGAATTGGGGATGGCCACGTACCACAGCGCGAAAGGAACGGCAATCAGCACGGCCAATGCGATTAATACTTTTTTCACTTCTTTGAAGTCAGCTCCAATACCAGCCGCATATCCAGCGTTGGGGCGGAAAAAGAGCTCCTGAGGTCCACCTCCTTCAAGGTCAGCAGCATCGGAGCGTTTTCCAGCCGGTACAGCACGTTTACAGCCTGGTTCAAGTCCATTTTTTTAAGCGATACCTCGGCCTTTTCTGATGTCAGCCCGCCAGACTGGGTTGTATCCATAGGTTTAATCGAGGAGATGCGGTCCTGAAGTCCCATCGATGCAAAGATGTCCCCGGCTGTCTTGAGAATGCCGGTCTTGGGGCTTAGGGCCACACGCTTGTCCAATTCGTCCACCTGGGCCTTCAGCCCGGAATATTGGGAGTCCAGCGAAGCAAACTCCGCGCCCTCCTTTTTTATAAGCCGCAGTCTCTTTTGGGCGGAGCTTTCAGCAAATGCTGTAACAAGAAAAATCACGCACAGCACCAGCACAACCATCGCGGGACGCAGGTATTTCTTCTTGTCCGCATCCAGCTCCAGATTGCCGAACAGTTTCATTTGAGCCTCATGGTAAACGACACACCGGAGGCCGAATTGCTGGTCTCGGTCACGTTTACAGAAAACGCCTTAGACAGCGCCTTTTTTGCGGTCGATATGTCGTCCAGGGATTTTGCTTCCCCCTTCACGGTAATGCCGGACTGGTCCATATGTATATCATTGTATGCAACGTTATTTACCTTGTTTTCCGTAAGCGCCTTCAGGTCTTCCATCGCCGGTATCCCGCCGATGCCAGACAGCTTCCGCTGCATGCTGGCAATATCGCTTCTTAAGGCATAAAGCGAGGCCGGCCCGCCGGAGACCCTGGAGCCGGGAAAGCTCTTTTTGTAGGCAAGCGCCATCTCATTTTCAACGGCCCTGGCGCGGCTGTTATATATCATGGCCATCACACCGTTTTTCACGGAGAGCACAAGCACAAGCACGGCTGCAAGCATAAATGTCTTTTTCAGGGAGCGGCTGAATTCCTCCTGCTCCTTCGTGTAAGCCAGGTCACCCCGCCTCAGGTTGATTACCGGCTTTTCAAACTCCTTCAGGGCCAGGGCCTTTCTTTCCTCCTTGCCAGCAGCCTGCGCCTCCGCGGCAAGTGCAGGGACAAGTTTCTGGAATGAGTCGGCCTGCCCTGGCAGGGCCAGGCCAGCAAGCTCCACCGAGGTTATCACGGAGGGTTCAGCACCCAGGGATTTAAGGGAGGTGATAATGCCGCGAAGAAGTTTTTTCTCCGCATACACCGCCAGCACCTTGCGGCCTGCCACGGCCGGTCCGGCGCCTTTCTGCGCCCCGGCAGTGCCCGCCGCGTATTCCTCCGGCCCGAGCACGATGTCAAATGCCACACGGCCTGCGCCTTTAAGGGTTATGCCCTCAAGCTCAAAAGGAACCGCCTGCCTTATCTTGGCCGGGTCCGAAAAAGGGAACTCAATTACCCTGAAGTCCAGCAGTTGCAGGGGCAGGCTTAAAAAAACCGTATCCAGTTCGGGAATTTTTTCGTTTGCCCTGGAGGAAACATTGAAAGCGCCATCCAGCGTAAAGGGGATTTCGGAGACGGCCTTGCCGCCGCTGAATACGTAAAGGACCCCGCCGGAGGCATCTTTTAAATCGAACATCCCCCTGCTCAACTAAAACTCCCTCCAGTAAATAACAGTGCCCGATGTGGACACCACGGCCTGGGTTATCCTTTTAATCCCTTCCTGCTCCGCCCTTGCAGTAAGGTCCATTGCGGAACTGGAGGTGGTTATTTTTCCGGCAAGCGCCATACCAAGGCTTTCGAAACCTGCCGTGCTTGAAAGCTCTCCGATGCTGCCGTATTGCTGCATGCTCCTCCTGGTAACTATGTTTTCCGCCAGGTCGTTTGAAACCGCGTTGCCGTTCTGGTCAGCCAGGCTCATCAGCACTGGGACATCCGCCGTGTTGATATTTATAAGCCCGTTGCCAAACACGGTTATATAGTCCTTTAGTTTATCATAGGAAGCAGGGTCCACAAAGAGGCGGAACTCCGATGTGCTGCCCAGCCAGCCGCCGTTTAAAGCAGTGCCGCCCTTTGCGCGTTTCGCGTTTACCCAGGCCACAAGCTGGTCCGCGATGGACTTGTCCAGCCCCAGCGCGCCAAGGAGCCTTTGGAAAGACTGGTAAGCGTCCTGGTTTACATCCCCGTTCGGGCTTACCACCGTGTTCACATTGAACCTGGCGTTCTCGTCCGAGGCATCGAAGTACAGCGTAACGCCGTTTTCCAGCGCAAACTGCATCTCCGGCCCCCCGGCGTTTATTATCCCCTGCTGGAGAGCGCCCGAAAGCATGCCCGATGCGCTTTCAACCAGCGAATCGCTCTCCACGGAAAGCCGTTCCATTATCATCAGGTTATGCAGCCCGGTTATACCGGTGTAAACCTTGTGGGCAAACTCCACCGCCATGGTCACAAGCAGTGCCGTGACCAGCAGGACTATCACAAGGATAAACCCTTTCTGCTGACTGGCCTTTTGCCGTTTATAAGTATTAAGCATGCCTTTAAATCCTGCTCACAATGTCCTGCCTATCATAGGCGTTACCGATTCGCTCAGGGTTATAGGGGAACCCTTGAAGTCCAGCGAAAGCGATATCCTGATAGCCTCCTGCCCGGCACTCATCTGCCCGCCGGAATATGAGCCGCTGTCCGTCCATTGGCCGCCGCCGGTGTTTACTTCAACGAGAAAGGAGTTAATCCGGTCCAGTATAACCGCTTCCCTGGCAGGCCTGCCCGGCTCCACAATCTGTTTTACAAGCGAAAGATTGCCTTTTTTCTCCCTGACAAAATAAGAGGTTGCTGTAAGCAGGCCTGTTTTAGGCGAATAGGTCACAAAAGAGACTGTGGAACCCTTTTTCCCCAGGTACTCCTTGCCGGTTACGTTGACCGGCGCCTGCGCCGAGGCCAGTTCGTCCCTTAGCACGTCTATGGCCTTGCGGCATTCGTAAAGCCTGTCCAGTGAGCCGCCCGCCGTGTCCGTGGCCTTCTGCACCATAAAGAAAGTGCCGTAAACGGCGGCAAGCACCAGCGCCCCGATGGCAACGGCAACCAGCACTTCAAGAAGGGTAAACCCCTTTTTAGAGCCTGTCCGTGATTTCAGCCCTGCCAGGGCGGGACAGCCGGAAGCGATTTTGATACAGGTTTTTTTCATCCCCTGTAAAACACCCTGAAGCTGGCTGAATCCCGGCCCGCCGTACCGCCCTTGGTTACCACTACCACGATGGACTTCAGACCTGGCAGCGGCCCGTCCTCTATCTTTGTGGAATACTCGTAATCGGCGTAAGGCTCCGGGAAGCTGCCGTTCTCCTCTTTCGGGGATTGCTTCAACTCCTGTATCTTCTGCCGGGCAAGCATCCCGGCAACGGCCTCGGTCTGATACCTGTTTACTACGGAGAGGTTATGGTTAACAAGCTCGATAACGCTTATCAGCAGGCCGCCGGCTATCGCAAGCGCAACCAGCACCTCCAAAAGCGTAAAACCGTTTTTATTGCGCATCGGCATTTTCAATGTGCACCCTGCCGCTCATCTCATTCAGCTTTACCTTGTACGCCTTGCCGCCGTGCTCGTCCAGCAGCACCGTGATGTCTTCCGGCGCGCCGGAGTAATCAAACAGCACTTGCAGAGTGCCCTGGTTAACTTCGCCCCTGGATGGAATGGTAACGGACTGCAGGCCTGGGGCATCCATCGTCTTTTTGCCGTCCGGCCCGTCCCAATTGATTGTGTGGTTGTCCATATCGAACGTTATGGAGTAGTTTTGCTTCCTTGCCTGGGAGGCCTCATTTATCTGTTTAAGAACGGAGGCGATCCTCAAAGGCACGGAATCGGAGGACCTTGACCTGAGCGCCGGATATACCAGCGCCAGCATCAGGGATATTATGAAGAGCACTACGGCAAGTTCCAGGAATGTAAAGCCGTCAGTGCTGGCCGAGGTCCCAGCTCTTGATGGACTTGTCATCACCTTGGCCGTCATTCTGGCCGCCATCCGGCCCAAGGCTCAGCAGGTCGTAATCGCCGTGCTGGCCGGGCGAGGTATAAACGTATGGGTTTCCCCAGGGGTCTTTGGGCACCTTGTTTTGTTCCAGGTAGCCGCCTTTCCTGTAATGCTGGGGGATGCGGCCGGTGCTGGGCGGCTCCACCAGGGCATGAAGGCCCTGGTCCGTTGATGGATAGAAGCCATTATCCAGGTAATAGGACTTAAGCCCTGTCTCCAGATTCCTTATCTGTATCTTGGCGTCTGTTACCTTCGACTCTTCGATGTGGCCTATAATCTTGGGAGCAACTATCGCAGCAAGCCCTCCAAGGATTACAAGCACTACAAGGACCTCTAGAAGCGTAAAACCTTTTCTGCTTTCAATCGGCATGTCGTAAAACCTTTTCTTCAATCCGCATGTAGTGTATTTTACAATTTTTATGGCTACATACGCTAGGGCCGTCAACATCAGGGCCATTATAATGGCCGGATACCTTGCAGCGTAGACGACGGGATAAAGCATCCATCTTACAACTGTTCTCAGCCCTTCATGCCGGGCTATGAAGCCGGCGGCGGCAGGAGAGTAGCGGTAATAAAGGGTAACGAACCCGCGGCCTGCCCAATTAGTAAGAAGGTACCTGTCCCTGAAATGATCCAGGAGAAGGACGTCCTGTGCCATAGGGCTGCCGAAGGCCGCCGTGGCTATAAAGCACCCATGCCCTCCCGATGAAGGCGAAGAGGTGGAATCCGTGGTTACGGTAATTTGCGTGGGCTGAGGTGAAGCGCCTATCTTGTTTTGGGCGCTTATGCTGTATTGATATGTGGTATTCTGGGACAGCCCGCTGTCGGTATATGCGCCGCCGGACAGGTCCGCAATAACCTGGAAACTTCCGCCCTGGGACGCCCTGGAAAGAACGTAAACGGAGGCATTGGGGGCCGGGGTCCATGCAAGCGTTACCGAACTGGCGCCTATACTGCTTGCCGCGAAATCTGCGGGCGCAGGCGGAAGCAGGCTTTTATACACGTCCAGACTCCCGCCGCTGGAGACCTTCCCGCTAAGGGATGGCCCCTTGTCCACACCACCGAGTATAAGCGTCTTAAGGCCCGCGGCGGAAACGGACGGGAATTCAGATTTTATCAGGGCGGCTGCGCCTGTCACAAACGCCGTGGACATGGAAGTGCCGCTTTCATACAGGTATCCTGTTCCCGGCGCCGTGCAGGTTACATTGAAATTGTGAATTCCCGCGCTCTCACCTGGCGCGGAGGTCTGGAGCCTGAACCTGAAATATACTGTAGCGCCTGTAAACTGGTCCAGCGAGACAAGCTCCGCGCCGGTATCGGAAGGGTTAGGCACTGCCCCACGGAACTGGCCAAGTGTGGTCCAGTTTGTGCCGTTTCTTGAAGCTTCCGCGTATAGCGAATCGCCGCCGGAGGCGATAAGGCCCAGGTTGAAACCGGCAATGCACGCGCTTTGCCCGGTGAGGTCTATGGGCGGACTCTGGGCGTATGAATCGGAACCGGACTGGGGCGCATCGGCAAGGCTGCTGTTGGATACCGTCCACAGCCCTGTGGGGTCCGTCCAGTCAGGGTTATCAAAATTGTCCAGGTATACAGTCTGTCTGCCGGCTTTAAGCGAGAGAATCTGTTCGCCGGGGGCGGCCAACCCCACAGTAGCCGGGCCGTAATTGGAAAAGGCGGACAGGTTCCCTGCCTGGCCAACAGATGCCACAAACAGCAGATTTGGCAGCACCGGATAATTGTAATTGTCTATATTGGCCCCGTCGTTGCCTGCCGCAAACACAAACAGCATATCCGGGTACAAGGCAATTGCGCTTTGCAGGCTGGCCGGAAAAGAGATACCGGGCGCAAACGCGAAACTGCAGTTTACAATGCTGGCGCCCCTGGCCGCAGCGTACTGTATTCCCTGGAGAATGGTGTCCAGATAGCCGGCGCCGGAGGCATCCAGCACCTTTACCGGCATGATGCCTGCTTGCCAGTTAGTCCCGGCTATACCAAGGTTATCATTGCCATCCGCCCCGGCGATCCCGGAGACATGAGTGCCGTGCCCGTTATCGTCAAAAGGCTGCGGCCCGTTATTTACGAAATCCCACCCGCGAACATCGCCGGTAATAGAGTAAGAGCCGGCCTCAGCCGGGGCGGCCGGGTTTGGATTGGCCCATATATTAGCTGTTATGTCCTGATGAGTATAATCCACCCCGGTATCAAGGACCGCTATGACCACTGTTGAATTCCCCTGGACATAGGACCAGGCTGAAGGGGCATTTATGGCTGGCAGCGCCCACTGGCTTCCGTATAAGGGATCGTTGGGAGCGGTTTGAATACGGGCCGCGTAATCCGGTTCGGCAAATTCTATATCGGGGTCCAGCCGGAGCGCGGCCAGGGCATCTTTAACACTGACGCCCGGCGGCAATTTCAGTTCTTTTATGCCCAACGCGGAGAACGTTTTCCTGGTACGCAGGGCAAGCCGGGTTTCAGCCGCAGAAAACCTGCCTGCGCAGGCAAGGGCCGGATTCTTGTATTTGATAAGCACCGTGCCCTTCTTGAAGGCAGGGGCTCCGCCATTGCATTTGCCCGATGCGCCAGTTACACCCAAGATAAACAGCACGGAAAAGATCAAAGCCACAAACACCGGAAAGATTTTCCTGCACATAAAAATCTCCGCAAAATAAAACGGTCTGGCTTTTCTTTGAAAACAGCGATGAGCTTCTTTTTACCGGCTTAACTGTCCGCCAGGTTCTTGGGGGTGCGGCTACCTAAAAAGATAGTGGCATTCGTATCCGATGTCAACGGAAATTAATAGAATTCAGACGGGCAAATCCGGGCTTTCCGGGTTTTAAGGAACTGGCAAGGTTTGAACAAACCGGCGCAATATACGCCATTGTACAGCATCATCAAAGATAATAAATTTACGCTATGGGTACTTTCCTTAATAATATGAGAAAAGAAATAAGCGGCGCTGTTTTGCCGGGCCGGGTGGGGCCGGGAAAACCTTTTCCCAGGTTTTTAAAATCAGAAATCAACCAATCCGTTGCGGAACGCTTTGAGCAACAGGTGGCAAAGCATGCTGACAGGCTTGCGGTTAAGACGGCAACAGCCCACCTTACATATGATGGGTTAAACCAGGCAGCAAACCGCATTGCCAGGGCTATAATTAAATTGCGCGGAACGGATAATGAGCCGGTAGCGCTTTTCCTGGACCAGGGGGCCCAGCTCATTCCGGCAATACTGGGCGCGCTGAAGGCAGGCAAACCATATATTGCGCTGGACACATCCTTCACACTTTCAAAAAACATCTCGATAATTAAACATTGCCAGCCAGGGCTTGTGATAACCGGCAGGGGGCATTATTCACTGGCAAGCAAGCTGGTTGACAATGCATCGCAACTCCTGGAAATAGAGGCTGTTTCCAGGTTTTCTCCAGAAAATCTTAAACTGCGGGTAGCGCCCGAAACGGCGGCTTACATTATTTATACATCCGGGTCCACAGGGGAACCAAAGGGTGTTTCCCATGATCATCGGAATGTTCTTCATAACGTCATGAGATGCTCCAATATGCTGCATCTGGCCCCGGACGACCGGCTTTCGCTGCTCTGGTCCTGCAGCTTTGCCGCATCTGTGCCAAACGTGTTTGGCGCGCTGCTGAACGGCGCGGCTCTCTTCCCCTTCGATATAAAAAAAGAGGGCATTGCAGGGCTGGCAGGCTGGCTTGAGAAGGAAGAGATAACCATATACCATTCCGTGCCGACCGTTTACCGGCATTTCGTTTCCACCCTTTCGGGTAAAGAAATGTTTCCCAGGCTCCGTATGATAAAGCTTTCAGGCGAGCCCGTCCTAAAAAGAGACGTGGAATCTTACAGCAGGCATTTCCATCGCGGCTGCATCTTCCATGTATCTTACGCCTCCACGGAAACCAACATAGTACGCCAGTTCTTCTGCGATCATGATACCCGGTTCAGCGGCGGCATAGTGCCGGCCGGTTATGAAGTGGAAGATATGGAAGTGTTTGTACTGGATGAGAAAGGGAAAAGGGCTGCCCCCAACGCCCCCGGCGAGATCGTAGTAAGCAGCCCTTATCTGCCGCGTGCGTATTACCGGAAAGACGGCGATGCCGGGTCGCCGTTTAAGCCTGATGAACAGAAACCCGGCCATCGTGTTTTCAGGACGGGTGATATCGGCTACATGCAGCCCGACGGATGCCTGGTGCACCTTGGGCGGAAGGACCATCAGCTGAAGATAAGGGGTTACAGGGTTGAAACCGGCGAGATAGAGACAGTGCTGAACGGGATAGGCGGCATTAAAGAAACGGCCGTAGCCGGATTCGATGACGGCCAGGGGGGAAAATTCCTTGCGGCATATGTGGTGGCGCGCAAAGGCGAACAGCTGAAAGCAAGCCACTTGCGAAATTTTCTGCTTAAAAAGCTCCCCGATTACATGGTGCCGTCGCGTTTCGTGTTCCTGGACGCCTTGCCCCTTACATTAAGCGGCAAGGTGGACCGCAAATCGCTGCCCATCCCCGGCAACACAAGCCAGGAGGAGAATTATATTGCCCCCGGTGCGCCGGATGAATTGATGCTGGCCAGTGTCTGGAGAAACCTCTTTGGAATAGAGCGCATAGGCGCGCATGACAACTTCTTCGACCTGGGGGGGCACTCATTGCTTGCGGCCCGCATGTCGGCGGAGATTAAAAAACTGACCGGCAAAATCGTCCCGGTGTCATCTTTAATCCAGGCGCCCACAATCAGGCAGCTTGCCATGGCCATGCAAGCGGAAGTGCGGGTTTCAAAAACACCCTCCATAGTGGCCCAGGCCGGCGGCCACAAATTGCCACTGTTCTGGATAGGCATAAATGCTTTTTTGCCGCGCCACATCGGCCAGGGCCAGCCGCTATACGGGATGCTGCTGCCGGGCGATTACGGGAGACCGGCGGTCTTCCGCTCCCTTGAGGAACTGGCAGGCCTCTGCCTGAAAGACATGCTTGCCATACAGCCAAACGGGCCGTACATGCTTGGAGGCTGGTGTTTCTGGGGGCTGGTTGCAATGGAGATGGCCCAGCAATTGCTTAAGCGCGGGCATGAAGTTCCGTTGCTGTGCATGATAGATCCGCCTCCGCAATGTGTGCCTGTAAACAGCAATGACAATGGCGTATCACCGCTCAGGAAATCGCTTCTGGCCAGGATCAACATAACCTGCGCCGATTCGCAGGGAAGTGTAAAAAGAACGCCGGTATCAGGCAGGATCAGGCAGAGCCCGGCAATAGGCATGGTAAAAACAGCAATCTGCCATACTTCCCTTTCGCTTGGCCGGCCCGTCCCCAAGCGTTTCCTTGATTTCTACCGGATAAACACCGCGAAGCATTACAAGGCCCGTCCATACCCTGGGAAAGCCGTAATCTTCATTGCCGATAAGAGGTGTGTACACCTGCCGGACTACAGCGGTCTTGCCGCTGGCGGAACGCACATTCATGAAATCCGCGGGGCCTCACATCTCAAGATCATGGAGGAGCCTTTTGTGGGGACATGGGGCAGGCAGTTGGCCGGTTACCTTGAGGAGATAAACGGCTTAATGGAGCCAAACACCAGTGCTGGCGCAATGGTTTGGGCCTAGGCGGCACTCGCCGCAAAACTGGCCTCCCCCCGGTAGAAATTTCCCATACCTGAGCGCAAACCAGATCCATATATGGCGCGCCTTTCTGGACATGCCGGAATGGCGACTGGATGCGCTCCGGGAAATCCTCTCTGAAGACGAACTGGAAAAAGCCGGCCGCTTCCGTTTTACAGACGGTGGAAACCATTACATAGCCGCACGCGGAGCACTCAGGCAAATACTGGCCGGTTATCTTGAAACCCGGCCCGGTCTGGTCCGGTTCCGGTACGGGCCTTCCGGAAAGCCGCAGCTTGATTACGCCCAGGGAGATAACGCCCTTCGTTTCAGCGTCTCGCATTCGGGCGGGCTGGCGCTTTACGCGTTCTCCCCTGGGCGGGAAGTAGGCGTGGACATTGAACAGGTCATCAATATCCCTTCTGCCGCCGTTGACGATATCGCCCGGCAGTATTTCCCCCGCATGGAAAGCATCTGGCTTAAAGCATGCCCAGCACGCATGCGTGGAAAAAACTTCTTCAGGTTCTGGACCCGCAGGGAAGCATACCTGAAAGCCATTGGGGCCGGGCTGTCCGATGCCTGCCCCATTCCGGTGCAAACCGCTTGCCGGAGGCAGTGGTCAACTGCCCACCTCCACGTCCACAGAGGATACGCCGCGTGCGTTGCCGTCCAGGGCCGGGGCATCGGATTGAAATTCTGGCAATGGGCGGGCTGAATGCCATGAATACGCCGGCCTGTTGAGCAGCCTGGCGGCTTCTTTTGCGTAATAGGAGATTATCACGTCCGCTCCGGCCCTTTTGCAGGAGACCAGCGCTTCCTGCATCACCGCGTCAAAGTCCAGCCTTCCGGCTTCGGCAGCCGCCTGCACCATGGCATATTCGCCGCTTACGTTGTATACCGCCAGAGGGGTATCAAACCTCTGCCTTGCCTGGTAAACGACATCCAGGTAAAACAGGGCGGGCTTCACCATAACGATGTCCGCCCCCTCTTCAATGTCCAGCTCTATTTCCCGCATGGCCTCCCTGGAGTTGGCGAAATCCATCTGGTGAGACCGCTTGTCCCCAAAGGCCACCGGGGACTGGGTGCCATGTTTGAAAAAAGGATCGTAAAGCTTCGAAGCGTACTTGGCCGCATACGCCATTATGGCGGCCTCATGATACCCATGCTCCTCAAGCATTGTCCGGATGGCGCGGATCTGCCCGTCCATCATTGCGGCGGGGGCAACTATGTCCGCGCCGGCCTCAACATGTGAAAGCGCAATCCTGGCTATTATCTGGGTTGTGGGATCGTTTGCAAGATACCCGTTTCTGATTATCCCGCAGTGCCCGTGGGTGGTATGTTCGCAAAGGCACACGTCGGTTATTACCACCATCCCGGGAACGGCCTTTTTAATCGCCTGGACCGCCCTCTGCACTATGCCGTCCGGCGCATACGCCCCGGCCGCCGAATCATCCTTGCCTTCGGGTACCCCGAATAACAGAACGGCGGGTATGCCCAGGCCACTGAGTTCCATGGCCTCCTCCACAAGCATGTCTACGGAAAGGTGGTAGTTTCCGGCAATGGAGGATATTTCCCTGCGCACCCCATCGCCTTCCACAACAAAAAGCGGCTGTATAAAATCGTCCGCAGACAATCCCGTCTCGCGCACAAGCCTGCGCATATTATCGTTTTTTCTCAGCCTTCTTAAACGCTGTGCAGGGAAGCCCATAACAGTCTCCTTTCTTAAACGGCAATATTTTGCCATTTGGGGAAAAAACGCCTTTGCAGGGATATGATCTTTGCAGGGTCATAACTGCGGGAAATAACCGAATACCAAAATATATTTGAAATCGGGCCCCTCGTCAATAGAGGATTTTGTCTTGACGGCAACGATTAAAAATAAAAGAAAAGCATAACAGCCACTGTATTCATATGGCCTGGGAAAGCGTGGGCGACAAACACCGCCCCGCAAAAAAAGCAAACTTAATATAAAAAATGCAGCATCGGCGAATGCCGTTGCAAAATGAAGAAAACACCGCTGTTTGAAAACAGCCGGTGACGCGGCCGGAAACTACTTGCCGCAGTTTTCCAGATACCATTGATAGGTTCTTTTAATTCCTTCTTCAAGCGAAACGGAATACTTCCAGCCCATCGAGTTTATTTTTGAAACGTCCAGCATCTTTCTAGGCATTCCGTCGGGCTTGGTCTTGTCATAGACTACCTGCCCGTCATATCCCGTAATCTCTTTTACCATGGACGCCAGCTGGCTTATTGAAACGTCCAGGCCCATGCCCACATTTACGACCCCGGGGCCGTCGTAACCCTCCATCAGAAAGGCGCAGGCATCAGCCAGGTCGTCAATATACAGGAATTCACGCTTCGGCGCGCCTGAACCCCATATCACCACCGGCCTTTTTTCAGGAGAAATTTTGGCCTCGTGGAATTTGCGTATCATGGCCGGAAGCACATGGGATGACTGAAGATCAAAGTTATCAAACGGGCCGTACAGGTTTGTAGGCATCGCCTGTATGAAATTGCATCCATATTGCCTGTTGTAGGCCTGGCACATCTTTATCCCCGCAATCTTGGCCACAGCGTAAGGCTCGTTGGTAGGCTCCAGCTCGCCAGTCAAAAGGTATTCCTCCTTTATGGGCTGGGGCGCAAGCCTGGGGTAGATGCAGGAGCTTCCTAAAAAAAGGAGCTTCTTCACGCCGTTTAGATAAGAGGCATGAATCACGTTGGCCTCAATCATCAGGTTTTTGTAGATGAAATCCGCCGGATAGGTATGGTTGGCCAGGATGCCGCCAACCTTGGCAGCAGCAAGAAAGACATATTCCGGTTTTTGCTCTTTGAAAAAATATTCCACGTCCTGCTGGCGCGTGAGGTCCAGTTCCATGCTGGCACGGGTGATCAGGTTATTAAACCCCAGCGATTCAAGCTTCCTTGAAATGGCCGAGCCTACCAGCCCGCGGTGCCCCGCCACAAATATTCTGGAGTACTTATTCATGTCTCTTGAACGTCCTGAACCCTTCCCGTTTGCACAGAAGGTCCCTTTCGGCCTCCTTCAGGTCTTCCCGGACCATCTCGGACACCAGTTCTTTAAAGGAAATCCTGGGCGACCAGCCCAGCTTTTGCTTTGCCTTTGCGGGGTCGCCAAGGAGCGTGTCCACCTCGGAGGGCCGGAAATACCGCCTGTCCACTTCTACAACCGGCCGGCCGGAGCCGTCCACCCCCTTTTCGTCAACCCCGTTGCCCTCCCAGCCGATCTTGATGCCAACTTCGCCGAACGCAAGCTCAACGAATTCGCGCACGGAATGCTGCTGCCCGGTGGCGATAACGAAATCATCAGGCGCGTCCTGCTGCAAAATGAGCCACTGCGCCTCCACGTAGTCCATGGCGTGCCCCCAATCGCGGCGGGCATCCAGGTTGCCAAGGTAAAGCTTGTCCTGCAGCCCCAGTTTTATGCGCGCCACCGCGCGGGTTATCTTCCTGGAAACAAACGTCTCGCCGCGCACGGGTGATTCGTGATTGAAAAGAATGCCATTGCACGCAAAAAAATCATAGGCCTCCCGGTAATTCACGGTGATCCAGTAAGCGTAAAGCTTTGCCGCCCCGTAAGGGCTTCTTGGATAAAAGGGTGTTGTTTCCTTCTGGGGCACCTCTTGCACCTTGCCAAACAGTTCCGATGTGGACGCCTGGTAAAAGCGCGTCTTTTTGGACAGGCCCAGTATCCTGATAGCCTCCAGCAACCGCAGCGTCCCCAGCGCATCGGCATTTGCCGTATACTCGGCGGTGTCGAAGGAAACCATAACATGGCTTTGGGCCGCCAGGTTGTAAATCTCATCAGGCTGAACGTCCTGCACTATGCGGATAAGGTTTGTTGCGTCCGTAAGGTCTCCGTAATGGAGCTTGAACCGCACGCCCTTTTCATGCGGGTCTTTGTACAGGTGGTCCACCCTGTCGGTATTGAAAAGCGAGGCCCTCCGCTTTATGCCATGTACTTCATATCCCTTATCAAGCAGAAATCCGGCAAGATAAGCCCCGTCCTGGCCGGTAACACCGGTAATAAGCGCTTTTTTCATATTCTATAAACGGTTTTCTCTCCGGGAAAAATTATACTAAAACCTTTTTAGTTTATCATAAAAACCGGCTTTCACTCCGGTCAACCCTAATATTTATTTCACCCAAGGCAGCAACCAGCCCCGGCATCGAAGAAAGCAGCATGCTGCTGAATACGAACCAGTAAAGAAACATGGGAAAGCGCAGGCCTGGCATAAGCCTGCCGCAGAACAAACATGACATGAAAATCATGACACATGTCATATGGACAATGTCATATCTTTCCATTCTAAACTGTCGCGACGGGAGATAAAACCCCGGATTGAACGTGCAGGAGGCGCTATGGTTCCCATTGCCGGTTTATAACAAAACAGGAGAGAGATTATTTCACTTGAACACAACCCACAAAAAAAAGAGTTAACCGCGAGGGGAGGTTATTTTTTATGGAACAATCGAGCATTTCAAATCTCGCATTTAAAATCGTATTATTGGTCCTGTTTATTTTATGTTGTCTTCCATGGGCCTGGGCGGATACCGTCCATTACGGCGGTTCTGGATTGGCAGGTGTTACAGTTTCCGGGACCGGCACCCTGACGTGTACCGGCGGCGTGTGTGGCGGCGGGGGTTCCAGCACGCCCACGGTAACAGCTTACACGGCCAACGCAACAGTGCCGGATGCGGCCCTGGAGCGCGGCTTTGTGGACAACACGGGGGCAACTTCGAATATTACCCTTACGCTTCCGGCCTGTACGTCCACGGTGGATTCCGGCGTGTTCTATGTGACCGTGGCAAACACAATCACGATAGCCCCTAATGGCACGGACCAGGTGGCCGTGGGCGGACTGAATTGTACTGCCGGACATTCCGTGACCAGTGATGCCAACATAGGCACCATGATGGGTCTCAGTTGCCTGGCATCGGGCAAATGGTATCTCACCGGCATAAACGGTGGCTGGACATGCAACTAGAACGCAAGCTGACCTTGAAGGGGCTGATGTGCCTGATTATATTGCTCTATGTGCTTATCGGCATAGTATGGGTATCGCTTGCCCATGCGGCCACTGGCGATATTTTGTCCGTGACGGTGATAAACACCACGGCGGCGGCGGATGTTACGTCCGCCTGCAACACGCCAGCGGCATGTGACGGGTGGGTTGCGGAGGTTGTTGTAAACGGCGTGGCCTCCGGAGGCACTTACAGCCTGGGCATCGGCGCGCACAACAATCCGGCCAATGCAAAGATTGTTTGCACGGCCACGTCTCCGGGCTATGACGCGGGCGGAAACGCAACCACCATCAACCGCACTCTGTACGGCACGAAGATACTGCGGAAGGTCTATAACTCCGGCTATACAACGCCATACCCGAACGATGAAACATCCAGCGGAGGCAACCTGTATATACGGGTTGCGCTCTCTGATGTTGTTTACAACGCAGATACGGTTTCCTGCAACATTGCGGCGGGGTTTTACAATGACGGCACGCATTCAAGCAATGCGGCCTCCGGCGTTTCCGCAGTCAATGATTCCACGCTTGCCTATTCGCAGGCGCGTGTTATCGCAAACTGGAGCTGGCCCGGCTTTACCAGGATAACGGGCCCATCTTTTACCGTGCGGGCGGTTGCCTTTCAGCGGCACGCGCAGAACGGCAAGCCCGTTGCCGCGGTGCTTTTTACGGCTACGGACCAGCACAGCAATACGGTGACGGCCCTGGTAAATACGCCTACAATAGACCCGGCAATGCAGGACGCTGGCGGGAAGGTGATTGAGTATATAGGCACGCTTTCCACCAGCACGCTTACGCAGGGCGATTTGATAACGGTGAACTTCAGGGCAATGCCCTGGGTGGGAGATTCCACGGCCATAATGAATACCGCTGACGGCGTGAACGCCCAGCCAACGCCTTTATATGCGCCGGAGTATTTCATCAACGACAAGAGCGGCACTTATGGCACGGGCGCAGTTGTGGTGGACGGCACAAGCGGCAATGATAATACCTGCCAGGCGGTTGCGGAATCGGCATTTAACGGCTCTTCCGATGCGGCCACTTTAAACCCGTGCCAGACCATAGGGAAGGCAGGGATAGTCCTCCGGGCATGGAACGCGGCCAACTCCTCGCCCGCAAGGACGGACGAGGCCGGAACAGTGTATGTGAAGGCGGGCACGTATAGCTGGATAGGGGAATCCACATCCATAGGCGCAAGCTCCGGAACAAACTACGACAAGGCGTGGTCTACTGTAACCACGTTCCCCGGCGTGGCGCAATCCGCCGTGATAATAAACGGCATTACGGCATCGGGCAACTATTGGGGCACTACGCCCTTGAAAGTGTCCGGCATAACGGTGAATGTTACTTCCGGTTCCCCCGTAGAGATATTCAATGCCAACGGAAGTTACCTGTGGATACATAATTGCGCGCTTACAATGACCTCCGGCATGACGCTTATTTACGGCTGGCCCGCGGTCTATTGGACGGATAACACGGTGGGCAGCAATGCTACGTGCAACCAGGGCAGTTCTTCATCGTGTGCTGTGAATGCCTTTACAAATTACAGCACTACTTCGCCTGCTGATCTGGTGCGCGGCAACAATTTAACGGGCCTGGGGTTTACGGTAAACGGCTTTACATTTTTAGGCAATCTGTTTGACCCTTCCGCATCAGATACCAGCTTTGCCGTACAGACCTGGGATAACGCAAGTAGCGGCTACATGCCTACGGATACGCAGCCTATATGGGCGTTTAACAGGCTGTACAACTTTAAAATCACATCAGGCAGCCCCATTAATCTGTTTGGCACTCAATCCGCGCCTATAGGAGCGGCGGTTGTCCAGAATGTCTTTGAATACAATAATTCTGTTTCCACGCCTCTGATAAGGATTGCCGCCGATGCCAGCACAAATAATCCGGTGAACAATGTAATGCTATGGGATAACTCTGTGGTAGGCCAGCGCATAAACCGCTGTTATAACGACCAGGGAAGTGCGGCATATCTGCGCACGGGGTGGTCTGAGATAGGGATGCTTTATGAATCCGCAGCTATCAAGGCGGACACGTTTGGCACTCCGAATGCGGCGCGTATAGGCAACTGGACGTGTGAATATGGAGCGGGCAGCAGAGATAGCATTGATGGGGAGATAGGCACATCAGGCACCCCCGTTGGCGTAAACGGCACATTCCAGGGGGAGTTTACCGGCCTGGACAGTTATTTTATCTCTACTGCTGCCGATGGCACGCCGAACACGCAGACATCCACGGAACCGCCTTCAAACAGCGCGGCCATGCACGCAGGCAACTGGTACGATTTTGTGAACCGGCAGGCGTGGGACGGCACAAGCACGCATAGCGGGGACGGAGATTACCACCTGACGTTCGGCTCACCTTCGGTAGACCTGGTTCCAATAAGCGGAGCGGTTCTGCCGTTCGACATAGACGGCAATACCCGGTTCAATGACGGCCATGGCAGTGCAGGGGCTTATGAAAAGAAACCCGATACAACGGCGGGGGCGGTATTTTGAGACAGTTTGATGGCGGGGCCGGTTTTTTATCCGGAAATGGCAAATCCCGGCCTCGCTAAGCCGCGACCAGTGCGGCATGAACTTCGATTTCGTCCCATGATAAACCTGATATGCGGGTTATTGAAAGTATGGCTGGCTGCCTGCAAGCCCCCTTTGCTCCAAGCAAGCTGGCAGTGCCCGGGATATTAATCTCCTTTTGCCACAGCCAGCCCTATTATTATGGAAAGTAGAATTGCGTTTGAAGGCACGTGAAGGTTAAAGTCCACGAAACTGTGCACGGAGATAGTTACAAGGGATGCTATAAACCCGGCCTTAAAATAAGCGGCCCTGCCCTCCCAGTTGCTTTTTTCCCCAAACGCCGCCCGCAGGATAGCAACCACAAATGCCGCGCTTATAAGAAAACCTGCCAGGCCGCCCTCGGTAAGCAGCTCCAGATAATCGTTATGGGCGTGCTCCCATATTTTCTGCAAGTGAATGGGCTGGTAATAAGTAAACACATTTACAAACGTGCCAAGCCCCGTGCCAAATACGGGAAAATCCCTGAATGCTGCCCACGCGCCCTTCCAGGCCATAAGCCTGGCTGTATCTGAAACCCCCTCTTTTGAAAATCGCGCCAGAAGGGGCGCAACGCCGGCGTACAGCACAAATGAGGCAAAAGCCACGGCAAAAACGGCCAGCAACATAAGCTGCCATTTAGGGCTGCGGCGTATCAGCAGAATGGCCGAGAAAACAGCCAGCCCACAGATGAAGGATATCACACCGCCCCTGGAAAGGCTCAAAAATACGGAAAGCGCCATTACCGCGGCAAAGAAGGTGTACAGCACTTTTTTCTCTATACTCTTCGAGGCCACTGCAACAGCAAGCGAAAGCGGGATTATCATATTTATATAGCCTGGAAAATGGTCCCTGTCCACAAACGGCCCGAAAGGATTGCCGCCTGGAGTAAAGGACGCAAACCAGTATATTTTCCCGTTCCAGGTGACGTGCTGCACTATCGCAAACAGCGCCAGGGCAAAACCGAATATCGAAAGCCCTTTTAATACCTTATTAACCGAACGGCCATCAATAAAAAGCGCGGAAGTGAAAAAGACCATCAAATAAACGGCCAGCCTGGCGAGTGCCTCTTCCGTTTTAAACTGATATACCGTGACGCTGTGAAACGCAACAGGACCCATCATGGCGGCCATGCGCGGCTCAAGAAGGCCTAGTACTGAAGCCGGTAACGGGACCATCTGGAACACCAGATACAAAACAAGCGCAAGGGCCGTACAAATCAGCTTTTTCTTTCCACCTATGCCGCCGGAATACGTAAACACCCCGGCCATGAAAACAATGATGGCCAGCGCGCCTGAAGCGGCCATTGCCCAGTACTCAACAGCCCCGAATAACAAAGCCGGAACCGCCGCAGCCGCTACCAGGCCAACAGCCATAAAATCCGGGGTTTGAAATTTCAAATTTGAAACTGCCTTCATTATCCCTGGTCCGCCATTTTTATGGAGTCTATCCAGACATCTCCCCTTATCTTGTTGTCCAGCTTGAAAGATTCATTCCTTCTTACTGAAAAGAGGATGGCGTTGCAATCGGCCGGCACCGTGAAATCGACGCTCTGCTTCTGCCAGTAGCTGGTGCCTGTAATGGGCTGAGAGCTGGCCTGAAGGCCCGCGCAATTATATCCCTGCACGTTTAAAAAAATCCCGTTATCCGTGGTTATCCCAGACGTCTTGATGTAGCCGGACACTTCATACTTATGCCCCTTTTCCACAGGCACTATCTGGCTGGCCAGGTTTATGCCGGGATTGGAACTGCCGTCGAATGACGCGCTCAGGGAGTACTGGCCGCGCATCTTAATGTCCCCGTCCAGAAATATCCGGACCCCGGGCGCGTTCCCTATCCTCCAGCCAAATCCCTTCCCTGTAACCGGCAATCCGAAATCGCCATCCCAGATACTGCCTGGCTTAAGCACAAGATTGGCGCGGCTGAAGAGCTCATTCCAGACGGCAATGGCATCTGTTTCATTATTTTTTGATATCAGGAAATCACAGTATTTAAGATAATCGCCCTCCGACGGGCCTTTCCCCGCGCCGCCGCCAAGGCTTTTAAGCGCCTCCCATGCGCGCCCCGCGGCTTCCTGCTGCCCGGCATCCATGAGAAAATAAAGCCACTGCCGCAAATACGGCCTTTCCGCAGGCACTAGGTTTGCCTGCATGTAATCAGGAGGCAATCCCAGTGTAATGCAGATGTCATACACCTTCTGCTGTTCCGCCGGTTTAAGCAGGATGTATTTTCTGAACTGCTCCACACCGGCTGCGGTGTAGTCCATCTGAAGCAGCAGCACCCCGGCGTCCCAGGTTATATCCGGAGCGCCTGCGCTTCTGGCCAGCGCGCTTTTAATTGCAAGACCGGCCTGTTGCTGCCTGCCTGTCCACTGATACATCCTGGCAAGCCAGAGCCACGAATCTGAATTCAGCGGCTCAAGTGAAATGGCTTTTTTAAAGAGAGCCTCGGCCGTTTTTAAATCGGAATCCCCGTGCCTTTCAAGATAAACGGCCCCAAGCGCCCTGTTATATCCTGCATTCTCGCTGGTTACAGCCGCGGCAATTGCCGCACCTTCCTTTTTGCCCTTGAGAAACAGCGATTCATAATGCTCGGAGACTGCGGGGCGCACAAGAATTATCAGGACCAGTACTGAAACAAAGGACAGAACTCCCCTGACGATGTTAATTTTCAATAGCGTTTTTTGCCTTTTGCTTTTTCCGGCCTGCCTTTTTTTCGCCGTCAGAATAGTAATAATAATCGCCGTAGTGGTAATAGGAGGAATATTTAAGGTCCACCTGCCTTATGGCATTCAGGACAACGCCCAGCACCCTGGAGTTTATGCTCTCGATTGCACGCCTGCTCTGAAGCGCGGCTTCCCTGGTGGTGCGCCCGGTGCGCACAACCATTATTACCCCATCCACCGATGTGCTGAGTATCAGGCTCTCTGAAAAGCCGATCACGGGCGGCGAGTCAAACAGTATGAATTCATATTCCGGACCAAGCTTTCGCAGCAAGTCCGCAAGCCTGGGCGAGTTAAAAAGATCCGGAGGGTTTGGCGACCTTGGCCCGGAGGTGATAATATCAAGATTTTCCAGGCCGCTCTTACGGACCAGCCCGTCTTCAACCTGCATCATTCCGGCAAGATAATCCGAAAACCCCCTGGTGTTGTCCACATCGAATATCTTATGCAGCTGCGGGTTTCTGAGGTCGGAATCTACTATCAGGCCCCTTCCCCTGGTACGGGCCATTGTTGCCGCCAGATTCACGCTGGTCATGGTCTTGCCGTCACCTTTAAGCGGAGAAGTCACCATCATCAGCTTGGGCGCCTGGCTGCCGGATGAAAACTGAATGAATGTATTTATGGCGCTGTAAGCTTCCAGGAGGATCGGGGCATGCTCCTCCTCGCTCCACGCCAGAAGCCGCTTGCCCGCCGGGACCGTCTCTATCGCTGGCACCAGCCCAAGGCACGGCAGCGATATGGAATTTTCAATATCTTCGGGGTTCTTTAGCGTGTTGTCTATGTAATCCACGCCGAACGCAAGCCCCACGCCGCCAAGAAGCCCGACTAGTACCGATACCAAAATGTCCCTGGCCTTCTTGGGCGCAAACGGTTTTCTGGGCACCTCCGCCTGGTCCAAAACCTGTATATTGCTTGCGTTCAGGCTGGCAGACACGCCAATCTCCTTCATGCGCTGGAGGAGCCCATTGTAAAGCTGCTGGTTTGTATCAGCCTCTCTTTTTAAAATATTGTACTGCACCATCTTATTGTTCAAATTCAAGGCCTGTTGCTTGTACTGCTCGTATGTCTGGGCAAGGTCATCTTCCCTTTGGCGGGCGGCCTCATAATCCGTACGCAGCGCGGCCACAGCCTTATCGGTTTCCTGCCCTATCCGTTTTGAAAGCTGGTCCATCTGCTCCTTTGTCTGGACCACTTCGGGGTATTTAGGAGTGTAAAGCGCAGCAAGGCGGGCATACTGTGCTTCAAGCGCCGAGTACTGCTCCTCAAGGGTCTGTAGAAGCCGGTTATTGCCTACCTCTGACCCCACAGGCCCGCCATGCCTCACCTGATAATAAAGCGCTTCCTTGTTTATCCTGTCCGCTGTGGCCTTTACAAGCTGGTCTGAAATCTGCACCAGCCTGCTTGTCTCCAAATCCTGGCCGCCGCTGCCGTTTGGATTATTTTTGTCCTGGTCTCCCGCGCTTGCAAGCAGAATTCCGTTCTGGGCGGCATACTTGTTCAGGGCCTCCTCGCTTCGTTCCAGCTTGGCTTTCATGTCGTCAAGGTGGTTTTCAAGCCAGTCGCGCGTTACCTGTGAGGCGTTAAGCTTGCTTTCAATATTAAAGCCTATGTACTGCCTGGCTATTTCGTTTACGGCCTGGGCGGCGCGTGCCGGGTTTTTATCATCGAAGCTGACCAGTACTATCCAGGAATCACGGACAGGCGTCACCGTCAGCCGTTTCAGGAAATTATCTATTACAGAAGGCTTTATATCTCCGCCAAGGCCACCGGAAAGCTCTATTTTCCCGGTGCCAGGAACCGGCATGCCGCCGGTCTGAGATCCGGCATCCGCGCTTTCCCGGGAGAACGCGCCGGCAAACTCCGGGTCGCCATCCAGTCTGAGGGAGCGCACCGCTCTTTTTGCAACGCTTCTGCTTTTTAATATGCGGTACTGTGTTTTAAGGAAATTAAAATCGTCCTTCTGTGTTTGATAGACGTCCTTGAAGTTGAGCACCGGGGAAGTCTCCTGCTCCACCTTGAGGGTGGCCGTTGCCCTGTACACCGGTTTTTTAAGAAAGACCACCAGCAAGACCGTAAACACCACAAGCGTAAAGAACGTAAGCGCCAGCCACCTGCGTCTGTAAAGGACGTAAAGGTAGTCTCTTATGTTTATCTCACCCTGCGGCTGCACGGCCGCCATAGGCACAGGATACTCCGGGGGCCTCTGCAACTGGCGGCCTTCTTTCATACCGTCGTTCACTGAGCTCATGGCGCGAACCCCCCGCCTGCCCCAAAATTACCGAAATTGAAGTATCCCCGGATAGTATTCAGGATGCCGAAAAGAACGGCTTTCGCGCCGCTTCTGGATACTATTACTATGTCGTTAGCCGCAAGTTTTACGTCTGGCTGCCTGCCCTTGTTTATAGCATCAAAGTCTGCCGTTATAACATTCCGGCCACCCTGCCCGTTGTCCCTGTAAATCCGTATATGCGAATTGTCGGCATCTTTTTTCAGCCCTCCGGCCATGGCAATGGCCTTTACAAGAGTTGTACCTCTGCGCAGCCGGTACGCGTCCGCCCGGCGCACCTCTCCGTCTATATAGACCATACCCGCCTTCTGCACATTTATTATGTCGCCGCCCCTGATCGGGACATTCAAGGCCAGATTTCCCTTGTCCAGAAGTTCGGACAAGTCGATTACCATTGTGGCAGGCGGCTGTCCCTGTTCGGTGCCAGGCCTCAGTACGGTGCAGAACCGCCCCGCTTTGGGAGTAAGCCCACCCGCGCCGGCAAGCATGTCAAGAAGGCGTTTGGGCCCGGTCATGGAATAAACCTTCGGGGCGTTGACCGCTCCTACCACGCTTACCATCTGGGCCCTGTACCGCTTTACGATAACGGTTACGAAGGGCTGTTTAATGTATTCCTTAAGCTTCAGCGCTATTTTCTGCTGCAGCATGGCAGGGGTCATCCCCTTAGTGGACACATCTCCTATAAGGGGCATATCTATCAGGTTTTGAGCGCTTACCATAACAACACCGCCAAGGTCCCCGGCCTGGTACACCCGTATATCCAGCAGATCATCCGGCCCTATGATGTAATCCGTATCGGGGCTGGGGGCGTTTTCCATAGCAAGCGCGGCCAGGCGCTCAGCCGACCGCGACTGCTGGCCGGAAGCCTCTTTTTTTGCCTCCAGGGCCGCCTGGCTGCGCTTCAGTTCGCCGCCGCTGGCGCAGGCCTGAAGCAGCGCCGCAGTCAGACAAAGGACTACGACAGGGTATTTCATCCTCATTTTAATTTTCGGATTCCCATGGAAGGAGAAAACACAGCCCCACCCCGGACTATTTCCACCACAACCGATAACAATATGCTATGAAACTTCCTTAAAAAATCCCCTGCTAGTATGGGCTGGAGCTGCCGCTATGGGTTGTTGCCGCAACTGCCGCAATCGCGCCCCCCACTACTGCGCCCCCAATCAGAAGCCCGGTGGTCGTGGAAATGCCTCCATTCGAGCCGGCAACTATGTCCGCACCGGTTGTCCCGGCAGATGCATCCGCTACAGGCGCGGGATCGGCTGTGATGGCAGATTCAATCTCGGCCTGGTCATAAGAGACCGGCGCATAGTAAAAAGTGCCGTTTGCCTGGGCCACCCGGAGTGTCTCCCCGGCCTTCACAAGGCTGGAACTTGCCTTATTCGGGCTGCTTACGCTTGCATTGCCGGCAATAGATTTTATATAAGTGTCCTTCCCCTCGCCCACAAAACCCTGCGAAAGCGAATTTACAGTTATCCGCGTATTTGCGGTGTTAATCGCAATCTGCGCAGACTGCGGCACGTTGTAAGCCATAGTACCCCTCTGCACCAGCACTGAGTCCTTGCCGTTTGAACTGTAAATGACAACTTCGGAATTCTTGCCCATCTCAAGACGCGCGCCGTTTTTTAGCGTAATCGTCATGCCGCCATTTTCCCCGGTAACGAGATTCGAACCGTTGGCAACAGGATAGTCCTTGCCGGAAACGCTCGTCCATCCCGTAGCGGTCTTCATACTGGCAACACCAGCCCCGTGAACCTGCCCGGCTATATTCAGCTGCGGCGCAGCCGCAAAAGCCATCTGCCCGGTTATAAAGAAAACAAGCGCTGATAACACAATTGCCTTATTAAATACGCGTCCCATTACGTCTCCCCCTTATAAAATAAACGTGTTTGATTATAGACATTCCCTATAGATACGGTCAAGTGACAATGCTTACACAGACACAGGCTTGACGTTTCCTCCACTTTTTTGAACATAGGCCGGCACATTAAGAGGTTTTTTTGCATAATAAGCCGAAACCTCTTCCGAAATTGCCTGCACAAACTCGGCGCAATAAATAGGGAAGTCGCCATCCGCACTGCCAGTCATGCGCACCAGTCCCCCGGCTGGATCTGCGGACAGCCGCGGTTTAGGCAAGGCCGGTGACATGTTTTCACAGAATACCGGAAAAGTGACAGTAAAAGCCCTTTTTGAACTGTCGCCGCCGGCATACAGGAAAAATGGCTTATCTCCCTCAAGGCAGGCATTCCTGTCCAGTATAATTTCCAGGGTTATTATATCTTTCAGATTTACCAGTTCTGTAATTTCCGCCCTGAAGGAATCAAGCGATTCCGCCCTGGACACGCCAAGCCTGAACCGTTTTATCAAGTAATTGTAATAGCGCCCTTTCCTGCTTTTTTCCAGATTTTTGATTATCTCCCTGGCAAAGGGAATAAATTCTATGTAGCCAAATACCCGCAACCCAAGGACCACCGCAAGCGGCAGTGTAATAAGCGCGCTCATGCTGAGGAGCTTGTGCCTGCCAACCATGGCCAGGCACACCAGCGTTATGAAAACGTTCATAGAATAAAGCACAACGAGAACTTTCTTCCTGGAAAGCCCCTTGCCCAGCAGTTTATGATGAATGTGCTCCTTATCCGCCTGCCCAAGCGGGACCCCTCTGTAATATCTTCTTAAAACTGCGTAAAGCATATCCACCAGTGGAACGCCAAAGGCCAGGATGGGGACCATCAGTGCTGCCATGGTGGACGCCTTCGCAGAGGATGCCGCTGAAAGCGAGGCCAGGATAAACCCGGTAAAAAGGCTGCCGGAATCCCCCATGAACACCGATGCCGGGGGAAAGTTATATATCAGGAAGCCGGCAAGGCTTCCGATAAGCAGCACGCATGCAATATTGTTGTATGAGAGGCCAAAACCGGAAACCAGCAGCAGCGTTATGGCAACCAGGATCCCCGTGCCGGCGGCAAGCCCGTCCAGGCCGTCGATAAGGTTTACCGCGTTTGTCACAACCAGAATCCAGAGCACCGTCTCCGGCAGGCTGAGCCAGTCATGCGCAAAAAAGCCGCCCAGGTCGGCCAGTGCGTTTACTCTTACGCCAAAATGATACAAAAGCAGCGCCCCGAGCAGCTCGGCCATCAGCTTTACCCATACGCGCGCGCCCCTTATGTCGTCGTAAACCCCCAGGGCAAACACAATAAGTGAGGACAGCGCTATGGCCGGCATTTTCCCGGTGTCGCGCGTAGCAATCAAATAAACCGAGGGGATCAGGAAAGCAAAAAAAATGCCTCCGCCTCCAAGTCTTGGGATTATCCCTTTATGCACTCTCCTTCCGCCACCCTTGTCAAGCGCACCAACCCTGTAAGACAAACTGCGGAAGAGAGGCACTGTAGAGGCCGATATCACCAAAGAGGCCAGGAAATAGGGCAGATAACCAACCAACTCACTTCGCACGCCAACATCCTCCAGTTTTGATTCTTTATACTATTTACGCTTTGTTATGTGTACGCCCAATATAACATATATACGTTATCGATATGTAACGGCCAGGTTACAGCGGAATTAAGATTTTTCTTCCCCCCCCTGCTTCGCCTGTCTTTCCGGCCCGTCATTGCGGTATTCCGCAACCGGCTCAGCAGCGGACAACGCCTCAGCCGCGTTTGCCGGATAACCAATTTCACGCCGCCCGGGGGCTGGGTACCCGCTTACGAACTGCCCTAATTTACGAAGAGGCTTCATAAATAAAGTGACCGGATACGGTTTCAGGCCGTTTATCTCCCACGCCTTCCGGTCCATCCGGTTGGCGCGGATGCGGTTTAAAACGGATTTGTTGCTGGCGCCGCCCATCCTCATCCTCACAAGCACCTCCGGGATATACCCTGTGGATATCCTGTGTTTCTCAAGAAACCGCAGCATCAGCTCGTAGTCCGCCGCGGAACCCAGTGACAGGTTAAATACCCCGTATTTTTCATATACCTCGCGCCGCACAAAAAAAGTTGGGTGCGGAGGCATCCACCCCATCTTGAACAGCCCAGCCCTGTACGGGCCTGAACGCCAGTACCGGATGATCTTGTCTGTGCTCTTGTTGCTGACATACAGGAGGTCTCCATAGCAGCTGTCCGTCTTTTGTTCCTTTAAAAACGAAGCCACGCCCCCGATTACAAGGCTGTTTTCATAAACATCATCCGAGTGCAGAAATCCTATCGCGTCACCCGTTGCCAGGCCGATACCCTTGTTCAGGGCGTCATAGATGCCTTTATCGGGCCCGGAGACCAGCCGTGATATCCGCCGGCCGCGGGTTTTGATAATATCCAGAGTTCCGTCCGTGGAGCCGCCGTCTATTACGATGTGCTCGATATCCGGATATGCCTGCGCGGCCACGCTATCCAGGCATGTCCCGATACAGGCCTTGTTGTTATAAACAGCGGTTATTATGGAAATAAGCATAAAGGCAAAAGGGCTGTTTCAATCTGTCCGGAAGTATGCCCGCTCTCTCCCGATCAGGTCCTTTTTATCAAAAAGTCATTTAATACAAGCACGTCCATTTTCGTCCTGAGGAAACACTCAAGCGCTTCCGACGGCTTGCACACGATAGGCTCGTTCTCATTAAAAGACGTATTCAGGATTACGGGCACCCCCGTAATCTTTCTGAACTCTTCTATCAACTGCCAGTACCTGGGGTTGTCCTGCCGCCTTACAGTCTGAAGCCTTCCGGTTCCGTCCGCATGGGTTACGGCGGGTATGATGCCCCTTTTTTCCTCTCTTATCTTATAGACCTTCAGCATGAACGGGTCCGGGTAATCTGTTTCAAAATAATCCCCTGTCGCCTCAATATGAATTGAAGGGGCAAAGGGCCTGAAAGACTCGCGTCTTTTAATCTTCAGGTTCAGTATCTCCTTCATGTCGGCCCGGCGCGGGTCTCCAACTATGCTGCGGTTTCCAAGCGCCCTGGGGCCCCATTCAACCCGCCCCTGGAACCAGCCCACCACCTTGCCTTCGGATATGGCCTGCGCTGTCTCGCGGCAAAGGGCCTCCGTATCACCAGTGCGCCCGATAGCGCACTTTTCCGCTTTTAATCTTTCGCCGTTCTCTTTTAGAAGCCTTTCTATGGCGTCATTGCCGGATTCCGGCCCGAGATAGGGTTTTTCAAGTACAAAAGACCTGCTTTTACCAAGCAGATGGTTCCAGACATAATAGGCCGCTCCGATTGCGCCCCCCGCATCACCAGCCGCGGGCTGGATGTAAATGTCCCTGAAGCCGGTATTTGCAAATATTTTTCCGTTTGCCAGGCTGTTCATGGCGCAGCCGCCAGCCAGCGCAAGCGCGGAAAGCCCGGTGCTTTTTTGCACGCGGTTGAGAATGTGGAATAGAACTTCCTCATAGCGCTTCTGGAGAGAGGCAGCCATGTTTTTATGCCTCTGTTCCAGCGGCTCTTCTTTCTTTCTGGCCGGGCCAAACAGCTTTTCAAGCCTTCCGGAGAAGACCGGCCCCATCTTTGGCTCCCCGCCTTCCCAGGTCATGGCGGCGCCTTCCTTATGATGGGTAAAATAGTCCAGGTCAAGCACGAAACCCCCGTCCCCGGTGGTCCTTACGATCTTCCGCATTTCTTCCATATACTCCGGCTGGCCGTAGGCGGCAAGGCCCATCACCTTGTACTCGTCCCCATAATTCATGAAACCAAGATACTGGGTGAAGGCAAGATAAAAAAGGCCCAGCGAATGAGGGAAGAATATGCGGCGGTCCACTTTGATTTTATTTCCGTTTGCCTCACCCCACATCGCCCCTACAAAATCCCCGAATCCGTCCACCGAAACAACCGCCGCCCTTTCAAAAGGCGAAACATAAAAGGAGCTTGCCAGGTGGGCTATATGGTGCTCCACATTGTGAACGGCCGCCTTCATCTGTGCCGCGTCCGTCCCCAGCGCGGCGCACAAAGCGGCTTTCACGACGGATATTTTGGATGCGTTTCTGAACCTGCTGGCAACAAGCCTGGCAGACGGCCTTTTGGAAAGGGCGTAAATGGCCTTCCTTGCCGCATTAGCCCCGGGGTTGCGGTTAATAGCGATATGATCCACGTCCTTCAGGGAAACCCCGGCCTCAGAAAGACAGTACTTCACGGATTCCGCCGGAACGCCAGCCCAGTGCTTAATCCTTGTAAAGCGTTCTTCCTCAACAGCGGCCACCAGCCTGCCGTCAACGGCAATACAGGCCGAACTGTCTCCGTGATATGCATTCAACCCTAAAATAACCATGTGCTCTCCGTTGCCTTTTTTCTGATGCGGCGGCTTAATGCGCCAGCACGTAATAGATCAACTTAATGTATTCCGAGATAACGTTTTTCGCTGCAATACTGTTTTTCCACCACCGGCCCTGGCCCCACCAGGCCGGCCAGCTGGCCACCAGGAAAAAGCGCAGCCCGGAGCCTTTAAACCTGCGGCCCCATGTCCAATGCAGGCGCCTCATCTGCGGCGGGTCGCTCACCACGATGGCGCTTTTCCACCCCTGTTTCTTCATAAGCGCCAGCGTGTTGCCGGCCTCCTGCCAGGAATCGGTTGAATCGTCAAAAAATATGCGGCTTTTTTTAACACCGTTTGAAAGAAGCATTTGCGCGCGCCAGTTCAGATAATACGCTTGCGCGCCGCGCTCCCCCTCCTGCATCCCGGTAAGAAGGATACGGCTGGCATAACCCTGCCTGTAAAGCGCCAGGCCGCGCTCCCCCCTTGCTCCCCCGTCGCCGCCAAGCACAACAATGGCGTCAGCCTTAGCGGGCAAGCCGGCAGGCGCCGCAAGAAACCGCCCCGCATTCAAAAAACCATATACCGCAAGGGCCGCCAGCAAGGCAAATGTAAAAAGCAGGTTGCGCTTCAAATGTTTCATACATCCATCCCGTAATGATTTTTTATGGCGGTCCTGACGTCCACATTCTCGTCCCGCGCATTCTTTTCAATCTGGTACGCCTTTGCATCCACCAGAAAGCGGTACCAGAAGGCATGGAGCGTGTGGAAAACGAACCCCTCTTTCCCGTCAAGGAAACCAAGCCTGAAGACATAGCGGTAAATGAAATAAAGGAAAGGACGCACAAAAAGCGGAGTTTTGAGATACACGTTCTCTTTCATCCAGCGCTTCCTCTGCGTTTTCCCTCCGGAGAGATTGCCTATTGTATCGATTTGCGAAAGCCGGTGCTTCCGGATAAGCGACTCCACAGCCTCACGCGTGGAATAGGTATTGTGTTTGTCCGTCCATAAGGCCAGGTTCTTCTGCCGGTCGTAATTGGCCTCTATCACGTCGATGTCCGGCGAAGCCACCCTGCCATCCACACGTATATGCTCGTCCATCCAGCGGTCCTCGATGGTTCCCTTGCTTTTCTTGAATACGCGGAGAAAATAGTTCGGATAGAAGCCGCCATGCCGTATCCATCGGCCCATGAAATATATCTTCATCTTTACATTTATGCCGTCGGCCCTGTCGTTGGCGATTATATCGGCCGCCTTCCAAAACGCATCCGGGGTCCACCTCTCGTCGGCGTCTATCCGCAGGACCCATTCATTTCTTATATCCGTATGCCGCATGGCCCAGGCAAACTGCTTTGCATGGTTTATGAATTCATGCTGATAGATTTTGGCGGCGTATTCCTTTGCAATCGCAATAGTTTCATCGGTGGAAAACGAATCCACGATTACAATCTCGTCCACCCACGCCCGGACGGACTCCAGGCAGCCGCGCAGATTGCGTTTTTCGTTGAAAGTCATAATGACGGCCGTAAGAGGCAATTTCATATCGCGCTGCATATCGGCAGGCTTTCCTGCTTCTTTAGGCATGTCCACTGTCCTGCTCCCTTTGAGCGCGCGGCTTTACAGGCCTGCACGGATGGCCAACGCAGACCATGCCCGCCGGCATGTCCTTTGCCACAACGCTTCTGGCCCCTATTACTGCCATCTGGCCGATTGTCACGCCCATGTTTATGTAAGCGCCTGAGCCTATGAAAACACCGGAAGCAATCCTGACCGGTTTTGTAACTATCCTGAAATTCTCATCGGCCAGGTCATGGCTGGCCGTATTGATCTCCGTTTTATGGGCAACCGTGACAAAATCACCGATTATCACTTTGTCCAGGTTGTAAACAAGCACGTCAAATCCTATTCCGGAATTTTCCCCCATTTCCAGGTTCCACGGAAACCATACCCTTGCCTTGGCATGCACGGTTGATCCTTTTCCAAGCTTCGCTCCGAAGGCTTTCAGCAGGAAACGCCGCCAGCCGTGCATTTTATGCAAAGAGGGCTTGAACAGCACAGCCTCCACGGCCCACCACAGCGCCATCCGCATCTTCTCTTTAAGCGAGTATGGCGACTGAGATTCCCGGAGCCACACGCCGTTGCCGTTATCCATTGGCCGCCCCCGCCGCAACCCGCTCAAAAATGCCGGTCAGTTTATTTGCGATGGCCGTCCAGGAGAATGTTTCCCTGGCCCAGGCCCTGCCCGCCCGCCCCATCTCATCAAGGTCCTGCTCCAACAGCCTGCGCATGGCGCCGGCCGTGCCTTCCACCGTATTAGGCACGCACAGCCCGCAGCCATTCGCTTCAACACCGGCCCATGGGGTGTTTGTGCTGGCTATTATTGGCGTGCCGGCGGCAAGGCTCTCCAGGTAAACATTGCCGAAATTCTCGTCATGAGACGGCAGTACGAATAGATCGGCATTGGCAAGGAAGGCCACCTTGTCCGCACCGGATATCTCGCCTGTAAGGAACACAAAATTCTCCAGCCCGCACTCATTAATCAACCGTTCCAGGTTGGCGCGCTCGCCGCCATCCGGCCCGGCGATAAGAAGGACGGAACCGGGAAAATCCTTCCTGATGGCCGAAAATGCGCGGACCAGTATGTCAAAGCCTTTCTTCTGATGCAGCCGCCCCATTGATACAATCTTCAGCCCGGCATTAGATTTAACTCCCGCAAACTTTGCCATGTATTCGCCGGATGATAGCGTTTCTGGTTTTTCATACTCTGAAAAATCTATTCCATTAGGCGCTATATATACATTGGCGCGCGCAAAATTGCGCAGGATAGCCGCCCTCTCCTCATCAGACGTGGCGTGCCATGCAAGTTTTTTAGCAGAAAACGGGGTTATGAGCGTGCGCAGCCATAACCTTTTAAGGCCTGCCCTGCTTTTGGCGATGGTCCACGCGCTCAGGGAGCCGCGGGGGGAAAGCACAACCGGCTTGCCAAGCAGCGCCGCATAAAAAAGCGAGACCGGCACATGCGAGGAAAACACGGACTGAAGAAAAACCACGTCCGCCTTTTTTATGTCCTTCCAGATGTTCAAAAGCAGCCGCCAGGAAAAACCGGCGGGTGTTGCCCCGCCGTAATATTTCACATGCAGGTTTTCGCCCAAACTGATAAACCGGTCCGTCTCAACATCCAGGTTTTCCGGGCCGTTGGCGTTCGTGGAGGCCACATATACATTGTGGCCCAGCCTTGCCAGCTCCCGGCCCGTGTAAAGGGTTGAAAAAACTGGCCCCCCATAATACGTTGCAGGATAAAAACTGCCGATTATGATAAGTATGTTCATGGCCGTGTCAGGCCCTCTTTTGATGCAATGCCGCTTACCCCACCCGCCACAAGCGGATTGCGCTGTTTTGCTTTTTTTACCAGGAACAGACACAGGGCAAAATAGGCGGCGTAAACGGCCGCAGGGCCCAGATAAGCTACTACAAAGCCTCCTTCCACCATGAACCCAATTCGAATGGCCAGTAATACGCATGGAAGAAACAGAAAGGCATTCTTTTGCAAAATTATAAGCGCCAGCCTGCTCATGATGGCCAGGATGCAGCCAACAACGCTGCAAACAATGGCAAGCATCAGCCAGCCTCCGTTGTAATACGCGTCGGCAAAGATGCCGGTGCCGATGGATGAGTTTTTCACACCGAACATGAGCTCTGAAAGTTTTAGGCCCGCTTGCGTCATCACGGGTTTGTCCTTCCAGATAAACCTGGGCACAAAAACCCATAAAATATTGGAGTAATCCGTTGAGGGCCGGCCGTTGTCGTACTCCCTCATCACAAAGTCCTCGTTAGGGGCGAAATTGAGCCTGGCCCACCATGCCTGCACATTGTCGGGCCCGCCGGATTCATCCGCGCTTTCGCCCCCGCGCGTTAAGGATTCAAACGCAATGGCCACCCTTTGACGCAGGGAAATCTTGTAAAAAGTTCCCCCGTAGGACTGGGTCATATGATATCTGTTGATCCTTCCTATCTCGTCCCTGCTCCAGGTTACAACCGGCGTAATCAGAACATAAGTCAATGCGCATACCGCCGCCCCGGCCACCAGCACTTTTATCTTCCTGTTTGCCATAAACCAGCCCAGAAAAGGCATTAAGATGGTAAGCAGCAGGGACATCTTTGTAAACCTCAGAAGGTTGGTAACCAATTCGACCGGCAGAAAAACCAGCAACGCAATCTTCCACTTCGCCTCCCGCGATGTAGCGGCAAGGTAAGCAAATAAAATCAGCGCCAGCAGGGTAAGCTGCTTGATCTGATATATGCTGCCTGGCAGAATAAAATTCATCATGCCAAACTCGTATGGCAGGGAGAGGCCGTACTTCACAGCCGCGCCGATGCAGAAAAATACAACCGCAAGTATCTTGATGCCGTTTTCGCTTGAGGGCATAATCATCCTGTCAAGCCCGGCAAATTTTACCTTGCGGACAACCCAAAGGAAGGACAGTGCCATCACCGCCATCCCGAATGTATTAAGCACGTTTGTCCGTAGCAGCCCCGCGCTGTTAACATGCCACACGCTGTCGATGGATTCCAATGTGGCCCAATTCCCGAACGTATATACCAGGGGGCCAAACCCGAATTCAACCGCCACTGCCATCAAAAGCCATGGCAGAGGCGTCCAGATTAACGCCGGGTTGGCCCGCAGCAGCTTATAACAAACCACAACGGACGCCGCGATAAAGACCATAGGGCCAAACCAGTTGGCAAACCGGCTGATCTCCCTGCTCTCAAACAACCCGGCAAATATGTAAAAAACAAGCAGCCCCACCATGAAGACGCAGTAGCCCGCCAGGGGGCTGCCATTCCCGCTAAGGCCGTCAAGCCCGCCTGCATCCGCCTTTTTTAAATAATCGCCTTTTTTACGCAATATCATTTATTGCCAAGGGGCTATGCCTCTGCGCCCCGCACCCGCCCCATGCCATGCTTAAATGAAACCAGTATGCGCGAGGATATTTTATTAAGGATTGTGGCAAGGAAAACGACAAGCAGAATATACGTGAAAAAAGCCGCAACAAACGGTTTCCTGCCAAGCAGAAGATCGTAACGGACCATAAACGGAAAATGCAGTATATATATCTCGTATGAATATTTGCCAAGGAAAGTCAGTGCACGGCTCTTAAACCCGGATGCCTGGATTAAACCAGCAAACAGAACGATGCCGGCCATGAGCGCCAGGTATTTGAAAACAAAATAGACGCCCGCTGAATCGAGGAGTACGAAAACAACCGGAAGAAGCAGCACGGCAACGTACTTTTTTCTTTTCAGGTATTCCGGAAGCCTGCCGCCCCCGGACAAATAGAGGGCAAACATGATGGACACCGGGAATACAAACAGATACTGGCGCCATATGCCAATGTTGTTTACAATCCATGGCATCCTTGAAGCCAGCAGCCTTATACCCAGGAACACCGCGCAGCAGGCAAAAAACAATGCCAGCGCCTTTTTTAAGGGGTTTGCTTTTATAAGCGAGACAAGGAAATACAATACATACATGACCAGCAGAAAAGTTATGAACCAGTCGGTTGAATTTATCGAGTTATCAATGTTGGTGGCAAAAACACCCATGAGGTTCAGGAACACCCACGCCCCATCATGCCTTATGCCAAGCAGGAAATAATCCATAACAATAAAAAGCCCCATGGTCAGCCAAAGCGGTATCATCAGTTTAAGGAGCCTGTTGCGCCAGAAGTCCATGCCAAGGGGGCCGAACCCGTATCTTTTCACAACCCCTATCCCGGACAGAAACAGAAAGGCAACCACCGCGTAATTGCCATAGCTGAAATCAAAAATCGACCTTTGAAGCACGTACTGCGCCAGGTGCCCCAGGATAAGCGCAAGTATAGCCAGCCCCCGGATCGTCAGCGAAGCCTCCATATCCAGAAAACCAGCGGCTTGCCGTCTGCCCGGAATAAAAATGGCCGCTGCAAGAATGGCTATTATAATGGCCGGGGTGGCATACGGATGCCTCAGCGCAACCATGCCATGCCTGAAGAACATCGCATGCATCTTTAAGCCCACGCCCTTTTATGCTGGCGCATTACGCGGCTGGCCATGATTATTGATATAACAAGCTGAATGCCGAAATAGACCGGCACCGAGAGCGCCGCGCCGTAAATCCCGTAGTAATAAATGGCCGGGATTTCAATGCACAGGCACACCGCCGCGCCCGCGGCCTCTATGAAAAGAACGTCCCTTGTCCTTTTATATGCATAACATATCTTTTCAAAAACATAGCTCATCGCCAGAAAGGCATACCCCAGGGCTATCCACGGGATCAGCCCCGCGCCGGAGCGGTATTTTTTAGCCAGCAGCAGGCCGGCCACCTCGCCGCGCAGCAATGTTATCAGTATTACGCCCAAAAGACAGGCCAATCCGGTCGCCAACAGCAGGGAAAGAAACGCCTTTCGTTCGCGGCGTATTTCGCCACGGGCCACCGCTTCAAAATAAACGGGCCTTACCGTCTGCTCTATAACCAGTTGCGTCATCAGAAACGGCTGGCTTACAAGCCCGTACACCGCGGCGTATATGCCCACCTGTTGCAGCCCGGCCATGCCGCCTATCAAGTAGCGGTCGCTGATTGAAGTAATCCAGCTTATTACCGCCAGCGGCACAAGCGGCATGGCGAACCGGCGGATTTCAGACGCCATGTGCCCATCCTCCGCTCCGGGATTGACGGCCTGGGCGTCCCGGTTAAGGCTTTTATAAAACAGAACCAGCACAAGAAGCGAACCGGCAAAATAACCCGCCAGCACTTTTCCTGCGGAAACACCAAATGCAAATATCACCGCAAGCGCGGCCAGCGGCCTTGCCCACGCATCCGAAGCCTGCCACAGGGCAAACGGCCTTTGTCTTCTGGCGGCGTTCAGGAAATTCATTTCCCTTATCCTGGTTACATCTACAATCAAAAGGCCTATCAGCGAAATCACAAGCAGAGGGTCCATCCTTTGCCTGAAGATGAAGCCGGCTGCCGCAAGGGCAAGGATGAGCATGCCGGTTGTTCTGAAAAGAAAGCCGTTCACAATTTTTTTAAGCGCGGGTATCCGCCCTTTTTGCGACGCATCGGGATAAAACCTGAGCGCGGCATGAAGAAACGGCTTGCAGAAAATGGACATCCCGAAGGTGGACACGCCCACGGACAGGCTTATGGCCCCAAAAACATTCGGTGGCACAAACTCCGTCAATACCCGCACCCCTGCCAGAAGCCCGATGGCCGCAATCGCCTGGCCAAATGCCATCCAAGCCCCCTCACCAATGAGACGGGTCTTTTTCAGCGTAAGCCGCACTGCTAATGCCGCATCGCTAAGCATGCGCTCCAGCCCCTGCCAATGCCTTTTTTACAGCCTCGAAGACCTCGGAAACCGTAATCAGGTCCATGCACCTGTTGTTGTTCATGCATTCTTCCAGCATGCACCATGCGCACTCGATGCCGTGGCGCAATATTATGTGGGAATCCCCGTAGGGGTCCCATTTCCCGGCGTGGTCCCTGGCGCTGAACAGGGCCACGCACGGCACGCCGGCCATGGCGGCCAGATGCATTGTTCCCGTATCGTTGCCTATGTATGCCGCGCACTTTTCCAGCGCCGCCGCGGAGCCGTAGATGGAAAGTGCGCCGGCAAGGTTGGCCGATCTTTCACCCCAGGCCCGGCACAGGCCATTGCCCAGTTCTTCATCTTCCTTGCCGCCCAAAACCAGCAAAAAGAGCCTCGGAAATTCCGCCAGCAGCAGCCTTCCCACCTCGCCAAACCTCTCAGCCGCCCATCTTTTGGCCGGCATCTTGGAGCCGGGCCCTACCGCCATAAATTCCATATCCTGCGGCAATCCTCTGACAACGGACACCCTTTGAAATTCGTCCTCCGCTTCCTTTGGTATGGTTAGCCGGAAACCGGACGCGGACGGATGTTCCTCGATAATCCTCATTAGTCTTTTCCATTCAGGCTCGGCATTGCCGTCATGCGCGCCATTAGGCGCTGGAGCGCTCCTATAATACGGCGCCGCGGCCAGATGCTTGAAAAAAAAGGTGTCGCGATACGTTTGCATCATATTCCTGTCAGGCGACAAGTTGAAAACATATTCCGGCGATATCTTCCTGAGCTTTCTCACAAGGGCAAATCCGTTCTTCGCATTGCTCCAGGCATTTCTGCCCGGCACATAAAAAATGGCATCATCAAACCACCCGGCAGGCTTCAGCACGTCCCATGTGGTCACGTACCCCTTGCCAGGATGACGGTCTGTCAAAAGCACAAACCTGTGGTTTGGGAATTTACGCCTTATAGCCTGCAGCGCCGGCATCGAAACCAGGGTATCGCCAAGCTGCCCTATCCTGTAAACAAGCAGACTGCCTTCATGTTTGCCATCATGCGGTGAATGTGCGCTGGATATATTTCTGTGGCATTTTGCATTCGATTTTAAATAGTCCGTCCAGCCCATGTTGCCGTAAACATGCCTTGCCCAGTCCCTTAATCCCCGCTCCCCGGCCCGGCCGCTCTCATTGTGCGCCAGCCATTGCCTCACAGGCACCGCAAACCCTGTCTTTCCCCGGTTCAGCACCGGCTGAGGCAGTGGCTTTTCGGGAGTAAGCGAAAAATCCCGCTTGGCCGGCCTGTTTGCCGATGCAAGCATGGGGGCAACGGCGCGTAAAAATTCCAGGTCCACCAGAGGCGTCCTCACTTCCAGGGAATGCGCCATGCCCGCCCAGTCCGTATCGCGCAGAAGCTGGTTTCTCATGTACCATTGCAATTCCAGGGCAGAGACCTTCAGGTAATCGCTTTTTATGCCTCCTGCCGCATCATCCAGGCGGGCCATCGTTTGCAGTTCGTTCCACCCCTGCCTTACGATTTCGCCGTCCAGCAGCCTGGGCAATTCCCACGGCATGAACAGGCTGCGCCTCAGCAGATAGGCCCCGGCGCAGCTCCCGCCATATTCAAAAAGCCCGGCATACTTTGGAGAGGTGAAACGCCTGAAAAATGGCGCGGATACCGCCCTGAAACCTCGGCCCAGAAGCGGCATGGCTGCAAACGGGCCTAAAAGCCGCGCCATCCGCGGCACCTGCCTGAAGCTGGGATAGGTGCCAAACAGCTCATCCCCCCCAACTCCCGAAAGCACAACCTTCAGGCCGGCCTTTGCCGCCGCCTTCGCAACAAAATAACTGTTCACCCCGTCAGTTGTTGGCTGGTCCATGGCCTGAAAGAGCGCCTCTGTCTCAGCCTCAAAATCCTTCTTCTCCACCCATACCGTTTCATGCGCCGTCCGGTAATGGTCCGCCACAAGCGTGGCCATAGTGGACTCGTCTGCAAGTGTGTTCAGGTACTCCCTGAAGGCCAGCGTCACGGTGTGCAGCCTGCCCGGAACAACCTCCGAAGCCAGCCCGGCAAGCGTGCCGGAGTCCAGCCCGGCGGAAAGGAACACGCCCACCGGCACATCGGCCACAAGATGGTGCTTCACGGAATCCAGCGCGGCCTCGCGCAGCCTGGCCATGGTTTCCTGCCCGGTAAAGCTGACAGGTTTTTTCCCAGCCTCAGCAATCAAAGACGGCACATGGCAGTAAACATGCGGGGACCCCGCGCCGGAGCCATCTGCCGCAATGTAACTGCCCGCCGGCAGCGCCCGTATTCCTTTATACATGGTGTACGGCTCCGGCACGCAGCCCCACAGGAAAAACCCCACGTGCCCGGCGGGTGCCGGGGTTGTATCCACGCAGCCCCCGGCTAGAAGGGCCTTTACCTGCGATGCCGCCCTGAATGTCTTGCCGTCATCAGCGTAATACAGAGGCTTGATCCCAAAGGGGTCGCGCGCGGCGACAAGCCGGGGGTGTGCAGTTTGCCGCCCGTCATAAATCACGAAGGCAAACATGCCCCGCAGCCTCGGAAGAAGGCCCTCTATGCCCCACTGCTCGTAGCCGTGTATTAAAACCTCCGTGTCCGACCCGGATTTGAACCTGTGCCCCAGTTCCTGCAGGCTTGCCCGCAGCGGCTGGTAATTGTATATCTCGCCATTAAAGGTAATGCAGACCGTTCCGTCCTCATTGCCCATAGGCTGCGCACCGGCCTCCGACAGGTCCAGTATCGCCAGTCTCCTGTGCCCAAGGCCAGCCCTGTTGTTGGCCGCATACCATTCGCCCGCGCCGTCCGGGCCGCGAAGGGCCATATGATCACGAATACGGCGGAGTTCTTCACGGCTGACGGCCAGGACGTTTTTATAGTTGAATATGGAAACTATGCCGCACATTTTCTTGTCTTCTGATTTCAGGCGGGCGCTGCCCCGCCATTTCAGCCCCCTTTAAAAAGAACTGATCAATCCAACAACTCTTTCCGCCGCGATATTCCCGGCACACACAGGGCAGATTTTTTTAACAGCAGGACAGTTTTTGCCGTTCTAATTTACGCACAGCCAAAAGGCAAGGCGCAATTTTCCCATAGCTGCTTTTTTTTGAACGGATTTTTTAAATGCCGGGAAGGACATCCTGGAATCTTTTTTCTGGCCTGCTTTCACGCCGAACGTTCCCGCTCTTAATAAAGCCCCACTTTTTCGCACTTTTCAAAAAACTATTTATTTAGTTATAGATTAAATAAATAATTGATATAGATTAAGAATTATAGCAATGTAATGTCAAGGAGCTGCCTGTAACGTGGACTTAACAATCATGCAATATTGGCAGCGGCGGCCAAAAATGAGAGCACCGGTTAAGCATGACACAAAAATCATGACGCATGTCATATGGACAATGTCATGGTGTACCGTTCTAAACTTCCGTAATGGGTGGAAAACCACCGGAGCGGAAAGGAGCTGGCCATGGATTTTTTAAATGCAAATGTCTGGCCGCAGGATTAAAATGAAAATCAGTAAAAAACGGAAAGGCAATGGAGAATATGGCTGATCAAAAAAGGACGGGCATTGAACAGATTGAACATAAAAAGTTGAGATTCACATTAAAAACAGGTAGTTGCATTTTTTCAATTGAACATATAAAAAGAAGCCAAACGGAGGTATGGCCTGGTGGGGAAATTTAAAAAATTTTCGAATATGCGGTTTGAGGCTGTTTTGCCGGTTCTGCTGCTTTTTTGCTTTTTCTACGTAGTATCCGCAAAGCGCGTTATCGCAGACACCGTTCATTACGGCGGCGGAGTTCAGACATTTAATGGCCGCACCGGCGCAATAATGCCGCAAAGCGGGGACTACACTCCAGCACAGGTGGGGCTTGGCAACGTACCCAATGCCAATCCGTTTGACGGCTCAACCACTTTTTCGGACATAAAGACCAAAGGCCCTTGGGCGGACGTGCGGGCCTACGGGGCAACGTGCTCCGCAACCACCGAAACCGTAACAACCACGGCAGGCTCCGGCACGGTAACGGTTGGCGCAATAGGGGATTTCAAGGTTGGGCAATCGGTGGTTATCCCGCTTGCCGGGGCATCGGACGCGCCAGCCACGCCTGCGGGGTTTACGAATGCCGTTCTTGACGGGTACAAAGTAAACCCTCATAACCTGCCGCCAAACCCGTGGTGGCCAACCTCAAACGGCAATACGCGCACCGGCGTATGCACTACGGACAGCACGGCCAGCCCGTACCATAACGCCTCCTGCACAACCACATACGGCTATACGCTGCGCGCCGTGGGGTTCGATGGCGCTTTGTCCGCCCCATCGGCGGTGGCGTATGTTAATAACGGCCCGGCAACAATCTCTTACGCCAATCACATTTATCTGTCCTGGAATACGGACCCCAACGCGATAGGCTATGTAATCAACCGCTGTACAGGAACAAGCTGCACGCCAAACTACAACAGCATCTACAAGGTGCTGCCCAATCTTCCGGTGGGCCAGACGGCATCCGGCAATTTTGAGTTCATAGACGTGGGCAACCAGTTTGGCCATGGCGAGTACACACTTGCGGGAAGCGCGATGGCAGGGATTTTGAACACCACCATCACAGCCATAAGCGGCACAACTGTAACGCTGGCAAACGCGCCTTCGCAAAGCGGCACGTTCACCATGTACCACGATGACGAACCGGCTTTTGAGGCCGCGGCATTGGCGGTTTCTCCTATGGGGCCGGCTAGTGAAATATCTGGCGGAGAAGTTCTTGCGCCTGATTGTGCCACCCCTTATAACTTCGGGCAGCCTATGAGCCTGGTAGGGCTGATGGGAGTTACCATTGAAGGGCAGGGTTCCAGGTATAACAACGAAGGGGGCACCCAGATAAATTGGCTTGGCCCCATCGGTGGCATAGTGTTCAACGGAAACCATGCTGCGAGATTAATAATAAAAGACATAGGCGTTCCAAGCGGCAGTTCAAACAACACGCCTGGTATTGTTTTTGACCCGGACAAATATACCGGCCCGGCATGGAACACTTACGGCCCTGGCGGGGACCCCAGCGGCAGAACAGTAAACACAACCGCCTGGCGGTTGGAAAATGTTGAGTGCGGGGAGTCAGGCGTTTGCCTGGAGATGGGCAATCCGATTACAAACCAGAACATAGAGAACTTTGAAATTAACAACCTTTACTGCGACGACCCTAACGGATACGGAGGATGGGCCTGCATCCATGGCGACTCGCAGGAAACCTATAACGAGTATTTTAACGACATCAGCATCAGCAACCGGGACATAGGCGTCAATTTCAACCGCGTGGGTTCATTTGATTTAAAGGACGCCAACTTTGAGCAGAATGTCCTTGATGTACACCCCGGCATTGTATCAACCAACGGCAGGATAGAAGATTGTACTACGGAGTGGGCGCAGGAATTTCTGACTTATCCTGGCGCAACAAATTTACAGGTTGAAAATTGCCGCCTGGCCACATCCGGCCTTGGTCCGGACGGCTACCTGATGTATACCAGAGGACATTTACTGCTGGAAAACAACACCGTAGATACTGGCTGGGGCGCGGACAACCTGGCGCTGGATACCAATAATAATGCCGGCTATGGCACGTCCGTGCTGATAAACAACAAATGGTACTATGGCTTGACCGGCGGCTATCCGGCAACGCCTGGCAATGAGCCTATAACCGACGAAAACGGCGGCCAGAGCATTGGAGGCTCTTATATATCCATTGGAGATGATGTGGCCGGCACTATGGTGCCGCTTGCCATAGTGGGCGCATCCGCAAGCGGCAATACGGCGGAAGGCATTACACTGGTTAATGCGCGCTTAAGGCAGCAGGCCGATGCCGCGCCCTCTGCCAGTTACAAACCGTCTGTTTCAAGCTGCGGCACAGGCTCAATCGCAAACGGGACAAATATGGCGATGGTGATTACCGTAGGAAGCGGGGTAACGAACTCCTGCGCGGTAACGTTCAATGCAAACCAGCCTTTTGCCAACGCCCCCACCTGCACATTTCAGGATGTTACACAGGGCATAACACTAAAGCAGGCGTCTTTGACGGCAACGGGAGTAGTGCTGAATGCCCCATCAGGCGTAGCTGATTTTGAAAACGACACGATAAACGGGATGTGCATGGGAAATTAAAATACCCGCGCTCCTTGCCTACGGTTCACACCTGCGGAATACTTTAGAAATAAAAAACCAAATCCCCGATTACCGGGGATTTGGTTTTTACTGCAGGTATTCAATACAGCCCCAACATCTCCTCAGGGGACGTATTCCCAATAACCGGTAGCGCCATTGCCCTGTAGTGCAAAGAAACTGCCGTTTCCAAAAGCCAGAGCACCTCCGTTGACATTTCCAGGAGCTTGGGCTGGGGCAGCGGCGCCTGTGTACCATATATTTTGAGCAACGTTGTATTTATAGAAATAATTGGTATTGTTCCCCATTAATGCATAGAAATTGCCGTTGCCATCATAGGCCATGGAGCCGCCGTTGACAATTGCCGGAGCAGAGCTTATCTGCAACCAGGCATTAGTGGCAACGTTATATTTATAGAAGGAAGTGGTGTTGTTCCCCGGCAATGCATATAAATTGCCATTGCCGTCGTACGCCATGGAGCCTCCATTGACAATTCCCGGAGCAGAGCTTATCTGCGACCAGGCATTAGTGGCAACGTTATATTTATAGAAGGAAGTGGTGTTGTTCCCCGGCAACACATATAAATTGCCATTGCCGTCGTACGCCATGGAGCCTCCGTTTACAATTACCCCACCCTGCCCAACAGAGGCTTCTTGGGTCCACAAATTGGTGGCGATGTTGTATTTCCAGAATGCGTCAGTCCCATTTCCCGGCAATGCATAGAAATTCCCATTGCCGTCGTACGCCATGGAGCCTCCGTTTACAATTGCTCCACCCTGCCCAACAGAGGCTTCTTGGGTCCACAAATTGGTGGCGATGTTGTATTTCCAGAATGCGTCGGTCCCATTCCCAAGTAACACATAGAGATTACTGCTACCGTCGTACGCCATAGAGCCTCCATTGACAACTCCCGGAGCAGAGGCTAATGTCGTCCAATTATTGGGGGTTGTCACAATGCAGGCACTCGATGTCTGATAACCGCTGTCTTGGTAACCGGATTTCGTCGCCTTCACGCGGTAATAATAAGTGCCGCCCGCAAGTCCAGTGTCGGTAAACGATGTGGCCGTACCGCTCCATACGCCAGAGGTCCATGAGACCCCGTCCGCGCTCCTGTCCACTACGTAGGTATAGCCGTTGGAGCCATCGCTCCACCGTACAGCAATGCTGCCGCCGGAGCTGAGCGATGGCACGGCAATGTAATACGGCGGCTGGCTCCGATACATCATGGTGCAAGCTCCAGGCGCCTGGACCTTTGCACTGCTGGCGTAGCCTGTCTTGGTGGCGGTCACCCGGTAATAATAGGCAACCCCGTTTACCAGGCTTGGATCCGTGTCGTAATAATACATGCACTGCCCCCATCCGGCAGGGCATGCGGCGCTTGTTCCACTATTGATGTTGTTGGTCCAAGTTGTGCCGCCGTCAGAGCTCCTGTCTATCACGTACGTATATCCGCTGTCAACGCTGGAGTCATCGTTCCAGACGATCCCGATGCTGGGGCTGTACCCAGTATAGCTGGAAGGCACCGAGACGTAATACGGCGCCCTGGCCTGAAGCGTAAGCGCGCACCCGTTGGGCGCCTGCACCTTTGCGCTGCTGGCGTAGCCCGTCTTGGTGGCGGTCACCCGGTAGTTGTAGGTAACTCCGTTTACCAGGCTGGAACTAGTATCGGTGTAATACATGCACTGCCCCCAGCCAGCCGGGCATGCGGCGCTTGTTCCACTATTGATGTCGTTGGTCCAAGTTGTGCCGCCGTCAGAGCTCCTGTCTATCACGTACGTATATCCGGCGCTCTGGTCATCATTCCAGACAATCCCGATGCCGGGGCTGTACCCAGTATAGCTGGAAGGCACCGAGACGTAATACGGCGCCCTGGCCTGAAGCGTAAGTGCGCACCCGTTGGGCGCCTGCACCTTTGCGCTGCTGGCGTAGCCCGTCTTGGTGGCCGTTACCCGGTAGCTGTAGGTAACTCCGTTTACCAGGCTGGAACTAGTATCGGTGTAATACATGCACTGTCCCCATCCGGCCGGGCATGCGGCGCTGACGCCGTTGTTGATGTTGGTTGTCCATGTGGCGCCTCCATCAGCGCTCCTGTCTATCACGTAGGTATATCCGGCGCTCTGGTCGTCATTCCAGGTAATCCCTATCTGCGGACTGGTCCCCGAAGCGCTGGAAGGCACCGAGACGTAATACGGCGCCCTGGCCTGAAGCGTAAGCGCGCACCCGTTGGGCGCCTGCACCTTTGCACTGCTGGCGTAGCCCGCCTTGGTGGCCGTCACCCGGTAGTTGTAGGTAACTCCGTTTACCAGGCTGGAACTAGTATCGGTGTAGTATATGCACTGCCCCCATCCGGCAGGGCATGCGGCACTTGTTCCACTATTGATGTTGTTGGTCCAAGTTGTGCCGCCGTCAGAGCTCCTGTCTATCACGTACGTATATCCGCTGTCGACGCTGGAATCATCATTCCATGTGATAGCGATACTTGGGCTGTATCCCGCGGCGCTGGAAGGCACCGAGACGTAATACGGCGCCCTGGCCTGAAGCGTAAGCGCGCACCCGTTGGGGCCATGAACAGGGGCGCTATTGATGTAACCGGACTTGGTGGCCGTTACGCGGTAGTAGTATGTAACGCCGTTTTGCAGGCCAGGGTCTGTATCAGTGTAATACATGCACTGCCCCCAGCCAGCCGGGCAAGCAGAACTGGTCCCGTTGTTAATGTCAGTTGCCGTCCAGTTAACGCCGTCCTTACTCCTGTCAATGACGTAAGTATATCCGGCACTGTGGTCGTCATTCCAGACAATCCCGATACTGGGGCTGTACCCGCTGGCGCTGGAAGGCACGTTTACGAAGTATGGCGCTGTGCATACGCCAGTAGCGGTAAAGTTCACGCCCGTCACATCCGTGCTGTATATGTAAATATCCGGCATAGAGGGGGGGTTGAACGAGTACCCGGCAAGCGACGGTGTGACAGTATAATTATAACCGCTACCGTTTACAAGCCCGGTGAAGGAGTAATATCCGCTGGCATCGGTAGTGGTTGTAGCGTTTGCGCTGCCGGAAAGGGTCATGGTCACCCCGTTGATGACAGCTCCGCTCACATAACCGGATATTGAATATAGTTGCGTTCCGGTGGGCGTATATGCGCTCTGGTATTGCGCCTGGTTTCCGTTGGGATCCATTACGCTGACCTGCCAGTTATAAGCCGTCCCGCTTACAAGCGAGGCCGGATTGGCGTTGCCATCCGCGTTGTACCTCACGGAGCTCTGGGTGCTGGGCATGCCGTTGGCCTGGTTGGGATAAGACCAGACCTGGCCGCCGTTATTCTGCTGGACGTTCAAGTAATAGACGTAGTAGGAAGGCGGCGAAGCCGGGGCCGCCCAGTTGAACGTGGGGTCAAACGCATCTGGAGTATTAGTAACGCCCAAGTTTTGAGGAAAGCTGTCAAGCACCGCCGAAACCGATGAGGAAATGTTTTCGGAGCTTCCGTCGGCATAAGAAACCGTAAATGTGTAGGTGTCGCCAATGTTCGGCCTGATAGGACCTATATTGACCCATTCATCTATGCCCGATTTGTCTATGCCGCTAGTCGACAAGTCCACAGGGTAAGGAACATTTGGCCCGCTGACCAGCGCAACATTTACCGGCAGCTTCAGTTGGGGCTCCAGTTCCAAGTCCAGACTGTAATTATCGCCATTGACCCCGGTCGAATGAATTGTGCTGGCCAATGCCGTAGCGTTTGCGATTGCCAGATCCAGGTCCTGTGCCACACCGGCCCCGTTTATTACCACCGGGATGTAACCGTTGCCATTAACACCCATCATCAGGTTTCCAGCATTGAACTGGCCGGATTTATTCTGGTCCAACACGGCAAAGGCAGAGTATTCGCCGTCAGGCACGCCAGGGATTGTATAGGCATTCGATCCAATAACCGGCGAGTTGATAAAGGCCGCATATACATCGTTCCCGTTATAAATTCCCACATATAACGGCCCGATGGGCGCTTCGGGAACATTGACGATACCGGAGACAGTATACGGGCCTGAACCGGCATTGACAGTATAAGGCCCGGCCACAGAGGAAGGCGCGCTTGCCGTACCGTTTACTATCGCTTCAATGGTGTAGTAATAACTGCTGCCGTTAACAAGGCCGGTCTGGATGTAAATGTTCTGGCCGTTCGCCGGAACATTTATTATCCCTCCGTTTGAGGCGGCCGCGTCGGTGCCCCAGTTAATCCGGTAATGGTCCGCTATCTCCAGGCCATTAACCGGAGAATTGGTTTCAGGCGTTTTCCACTGGATTATCGCCGTACCTCCGCTTGTCATAACGTTCTTTAACGTGGGCGTAACCGGCGTGGGTATGGGCTGGTCTGTTATCGTGACGTTCTGCCCCGTCATGGTTCCGTTTACAATTATGACCGTGCCGCCCATAGGGTCCGCGGCGTTCATCGTGCCGTAGCCGAGGATATCCATGGCGGCGCCCAGGGTATAGCTGCCCGGCGGCACCCCCCTGATCGTAAACGCGCCGGGGGATGTGATGCTTACGCCCAGGCCTACAGCATTTTTATTTGGATCGAACAGGCCTACGTAAATCCGCCCGGTATGCGCGCCAACATAGCTTACCGTGCCGGAGACGTCGTACCCGCCGTTCATCTGGAAGTTGACGCTGTTAACGTCGCTCCCGTTTACTGTCACCGTCTGGCTGGACGGACTGAATGTGGCGCTGCCACCAGAAAGGTTGGGCGTGATTGCGTATGTGCCATCCGGCACATTGGCAAACGCGAAATTGCCGTTGACATCCGTGCTGGAGGTGGCAATGGTAACGGCGTTCTGTACCAGGGCCATTGTTACGCCCGGTGCCGCAGCCCCTCCGTTATTGGCCGATACGTTCCCGTATATAGAGTGGCCGGAGGCGGAGGAAGTGAAATTTTCCCCCGTTACGCTCGATCCGTTTATTATGACGGACTGGCTGGCCGGAGTAAACGAATAGCCGCTATCAGACGGCGTAACCGTGTAACTGCCAGCGTTCACAAGGCCGGTGAATGAGTAATTGCCGTTTATATCGGTAGTGGCGGTTGCGTTTGAAGTGCCGCTCAAAGTCATGGTGACTCCGTTTGAAACGGCCCCGCTGACCTGCCCTGATATGCTATATGTTTGAGAGACTGAGTTGGAAATGGACGTGAAGTTCACGCCCGTCAAGTCCTGGCCGTTTATTGTAATGGACTGGCTCGGCGGGCTGAACGTATACCCAGAAAGCTGAGGCGTTGCCGTATAAATGCCATTTGAAAGCCCTGCAAACAAGTAATTGCCGTTTACGTTCGTTACGGTGCTTCCGCTTGCAGCTCCGGATAGCGTGATGGTGACCCCGTTTAAAACGGCCCCGCTGACGTTTCCAGATACGGATGCCCCGCCGGGCGTGTAATATGCGCTGTACTGTGCCTGGTTGCCGCTTGCATCGTTTACGGAAACCTGCCAGTCATATGTTGTCCCGTTTACAAGCGAGGACTGGTTTGCGCTTTTGTCTGCATCGAACTGAACGGAAGTCTGATTGCTGGGCATATTCCCCTTTTTGGGATAATTCCATACCTGCCCTCCGTTTTGCTGCCCGACATTGATGCTGTATGAGTAAAACGCCGGGGGCGAGGCCGGGCCACTCCAGTTGAACGTAGGCACATTCATGCTGGGGGAATTTATAACGCCCAGATTTTGCGCAAAGCTGTCCAGCACGGCCCCAACTGGTGAGCTAAATGTTTCCGTGCTCCCGTCTGCATATGTGACGGCAAACGTGTAAGTATCCCCTACGTTGGGACTGGTAGCGCCGGTGCCCGTCCAGTCGCGGAACGACCCGGGATTATCGTTGGCGCTTGGCGATATATCGACGGGATAAGGAACATTGGGCCCATTGACAAGTGCAACGTTCACAGGCAGCTTCTGCATGCCATCCATTTCCAGATTCAGGCTGTAACTGCTGTTTACGCCATCAGTCCAATGAGTTGTAGTGACGCTTGACGTGCCGTTTTCGAAGGCAAGAGAAAGATTCTGCGTCATGCCGGAGCCGTTTACAACAACCGGGATGTAATCGCCGTTCATCCCCGTGGTGAGATCGCCAGTGTCCGGCTGGCCATCGTTGTTCTGGTCTATGAAGGCAAATGCCCCATACGTGCCGTTCGATATGCCCGCAACATTATAAGAATTTGCGCCCGCTAAAGGCGAGCTTATCTCGGTAGCGTATAGTGCCCCCGAATAATCGTCGCGAATGCCCACGTACAACGGCCCCGTAGTCCCGGCAGGCACATTAACTATGCCCGATACCGTGTACAGGCCGGATGCTGGCCCAACCGTAACAGGCCCGTAAACTGCGGTGGCTGCGCTCTCCATTCCGCTTACCAGGCCTGTCATCTTGTAATAGTACTGCGTACCGTTCGTAAGACCGGACTGGATGTACATATGCTGTCCGTCCGCCGGAACGTTTATGATCCCCCCGTTTGAAGCGGCCGGATCGGTGCCCCAGTAGATACGATAATGATCGTCTATCTCCAGGTTGCTGGCGTTATAAGCAGGCTTCCAGTTGATAAACGCCGCATGATCGGCTGGACTTACCTTTTTTAAAGTTGGCGCAACTGGAGCCGGAGATGCCTGGTTAGCAAGAGTTAAAGTTTGCCCGGTTACGTCCCCATTTACAATTGTTGCATTGACCGACATGTATTGCGGGTCAATCACATTCGGCACGCCATACCCCAGAACGTCCATTCCGGCGCCCAGCAGGTAAGTACCGGGCGGAACCCCGCGGATCGTAAATGCTCCGGGCGTCTGGATACTTATCCCATGACCGGTGGAATTGCCGCTCTGGTCATAAAGCCCCACGTAAATCCATCCTGTTTGTGAGCCGCTGTAACTTACCGTGCCGGACACGCTGAATGCGGCGTTCACGCCAAAGTTGACCCCGCTGACATTATTTCCGTTTATCGTCACCGTCTGGTTCAGCGGAGAGAAGATAGAGTTCCCAGCGGAGAGGCTGGGCGTAACGGTATATGTGCCATCCGGCACATTAGAGAATGCATAATTCCCATTGCCATCGGTAGTTGCGGTGGCGATGGTAGTTGCGTTCTGTATCAGAGCCAGTGAAACCCCCTGGGCAGGCCCTCCATTATCATTCCATATGCTTCCGCTTATCATATAATTTGAGCCTGAAACAGTACTGGCTATGAAGTTCTCCGTCACGTTCAAGCCGCTTATCGTGAATGGCGAATCTGCCGGGTTAAAAGTATATCCGGCAAGAGACGGGGTAACCGTATAACTGCTGCCGTTTACCAGGCCAGTGAACGAATAGTTCCCGTTTATATCGGTAGTGGCCGATGAGCTTGCAGCTCCGCTCAAAGTCATGGTGACACCATTTGATACGGCCCCGCTTACCTGGCCTGACACGCTGTAGGTCTGGGAACTGGATACGGATGAGGTAAAGTTCACGCCTGTTTGATCAGCGCCGTTTATGGTATACGTGGCGCTGGACGGGTTGAACGCGTATCCCGCAAGGGACGGGGTAACCGTATATACATCCCCGTTTACGAGGCCGGAGAACGAGTAATTGCCGTTTATATCGGTGGTGGCCGTTGCGTTTGCGACTCCGCTCAAGGTCATGGTGACGCCGTTGGAAACGGCCCCGCTCACGTTTCCGGACAAGTTAAAGAACTGGGCTCCGCCAGGCGTGTAGTACGCCTGATATTGCGCCTGGTTGTTATTTGCGTCCACAGTGGAAACGCCCCAACTGTAGGTTGTCCCGTTTACAAGCGAAGGCTGATATGCGCTGCCGTCCTTGTTGTACTGAACGGATGTCTGGGTGCTGGGCATGTTATTGCCTTGATTGGGATAGTTCCATACCTGGCTGCCGTTTTGCTGCCATACGCCAACCACATATGTGTAATAGGAAGGCGGCATAGTTGGTGCCGCCCAGCTGAACGTAGGCACGTTTGCACTTGGAGTGTTCGTAACGCTCAGGCTGGTTGGAAAACTGTCAAGCACGTCCGATACCTGCACTGAAATATCTTCCGATGTGCCGTCGGAATAGGTGACAGCAAACGTATAAGTGTCGCCTACGTTCGGGCGGACCGAACCAATGTACGGCCACTGGCTGAAAGAGCCGGGGTTGCTGTTTCCGCTTTGAGAATAATCCACAGGGTAAGCGACGTTGGGCCCGTTGACCAGAGTCACGCTCACTGGCAGCTTCTGCTGGGCCTGCACCTCCAGGTTAAGCGTGTAATTATTATTGACCCCATCGTACTGGTGAGTTGTGCTCACTATCGCCGTTGCATTTGCGATGGCAAGATCAAGGTTCTGGGTTGCGCCGGCCCCGTTTATTATTACTGGGTATTGAGGCCCGTCATTTACTCCCATCATGAGGTTGCCCGGGGTGAACTGGCCGGAGTTGTCCTGATCCAGAACAGCAAAGGCAGTGTAATTGCCATCCGGTACGCCGGGAATGGTATAGGCGTTAGCCCCCTGTAAGGGCGAATTGATTATGGCCGTATAGACACTTCCGTTATAAATCCCGACATACAGCGGCCCTGTGGGGGCAATCGGTACGTTGACTATGCCGGAAACCGTGTACGTGCCTGAACCGGCATTAACCGTGTAAGAACCAGCAACAGGCGAAGGCGCGCTGGCCGTTCCGTTTACTATCGCTTGGATGCTGTAATAATAACTGCTACCGTTTGCAAGCCCGGTCTGGATGTACATGTTCTGGCCGTTTGCCGGGACATTTATGATCCCTCCGTTTGAAGCGGCCGTATCCGTGCCCCAGTTTATCTGGTAATGGTCTGCTATTTCCAGATTGTTCACCGGCGCATTGTTTTCAGGCTTCTGCCATTGGATAACCGCCGTTCCGCCGCTGGTCATAACGCCCTGTATCAGCGGTGTAACCGGAGTGGGGACGGTCTGGTCCGCAATCGTTATGGCCTGCCCGGTCATATTACCCGTAACGGTTAGCTGAAAGCCGCCCAGCGGGTCCGCAGCGTTCATCGTTCCGTAACCAAGAACATCCATTATGGCGCCAAGCGTGTATGTGCCCGAAGGGACGCCGTTGATCGTGAACGAACCCGGTGCTGCGATGCTGGTTCCATATCCCGTAAGGTTGCCATTCTGGTCAAACAGGGCAACGTAAATCCGACCGGTATGCGTTCCGCTATAGCCTACCGTGCCAGATATAGAGTAAACAGTAGCAGCAGAAGCAATGGCCGGGCTTACAAATAAGGCCGCGAATAAAAAGACAAATAAACTTAACAAACTGTTTATGAAAGTACGTTTGAAACGCAAAGCGAGTTTTGGCGTAAGTGTTTGATTTGTCATTGATTTCTCTCCGGTATGCATTGAATACACATCTTGCAATGCCCTCTCTAGCAATATCCCGGAACCAATTTCCCGGTAAGCTAATCTACGGAACTTACGATGATTTTGTCAAGGTGAAATTCTATTAATCATATAGGTTAAATCTATATGAATTCGCACCTTAAAATTTACGGCTTGAGATCATATAAAAAATGGTTCGGCAGAGCGGAGTTTGGTGGATCATGTGCGGATGAATTCGTGAGCATTCATTGTAGCAGACACTTCCGGCTGTCCTGTCGGGGGGCCTGAAAAAGCATCAAGGGGTTATGGCGAAAGCCGTAACCCCTTGATTTTATTGGTGGCGGGGGCAGGATTTGAACCTGCGACCTTCGGGTTATGAGACGAGTTAAAAGTATATAGCAGCATAAAACAGAATGTAGCAAACTCAAGGGGGAAGCCGACTTTCTTCCTTTTTATTCCGCCCGGCTTTTATGCTGTTTTAGGGTATTTGAGGCTGTTACGTTAGAAAACCGTTAGAAGCGGCAAGCACGGGCCTGGGGCAACTCAGGCCCTTTTTTTAACCGGACATGCTAAATTATCAGGAATGGAACAAGGGAGGGAAAAGTAAATGAAAAAGGGCTTAATTCTGGCTTTCTTTCTGACGGGAATTCTTTTATTCGCTTCAAAGTCCTTTGCATTCGATTGGGGGAATGGTTCAGGTTCAACATATAATACACGGACCGGGAATTCTTATAACTGGTCAACTGATATGTCCGGCAAAACAGATGTAAATGGGATGAACTTACGTACTGGCACAAGATGGCAGACCACGATTGAACCCAATGGCAATCAGCATGGCAGAGATAGTAAGGGGAATTACTGGCAATACGACGAAAGCACGGGCTATTACCATAATTTCGGAACAGGTAAAACTTGCACAGGTCAAGGCTATGCGCGGAGGTGTTGGTAATGAAAAGGCTTTCATTGGGGATAATCCTTATTATGCTTTTCGGAACTGCCGCTACTGCCAGGGCGGAAAGCTGGATTCTATGGGAAAGGACATGGCTTGAAAACAGTACAAATAATAATGCCAACCACTATGAATATAAAATAGACGGTGGCTATCCAGACTATGATAGCTGCAATAAATCCAGAAAAGATGAAGTCCTTAGGTTCAAAACCGGTCTCCGTAGAAACGGCAAAGCATGGGATGATGGCCCAGGAGCTGGAGAAATGACCTTCGCTGTAAACGACACCTTGAAAGCTTCGCAGTCTTATCTTTGCTTGCCTAGCAATATAATTCCTAAAGACGCTGAATCGCAGCAGTAATAATTTCAAGGGCTAGACCGACGGCCTAAAAAAGCGGCAATTCCTAACCGTCTGCCCTGATACTTAAGGAAAGCCGAAAAAAGCGGAATGGCTTGCATAGAGAAAGGTGTTTTAAAGCAATGCTGGCAATAAAGGGATTCGCATTGGGACTGGTGCTCTGTTTCTTGATCTCCGGCTATGCAATGGCCGATTCCTGCATAAAAAACTGCGAAAATGATAAAGCGGCTTGTACACCTTGGTGCAGTATAGGATGCATAGGTGCTGCAAAGGGCAATGGATATGCTGCATGTTATAACGCTTGCATAGATAAATGCGAAGAAAACGAAAACGAATGTGTCAGCGTCTGCTCTCAAAATGATGAACTGCAACAAGAGTATAATAAAGCCGTCCAACAGCAAGAGGCGGCGATAAAGGACTTAGAGAAAATGAAACAGAAAGCTTTAGATGAAATCGAGGCACAAAAAAAACATTTGTCTTCCAGTGGTCACAAGCTTATGATCTTTGGCGGTTCAGACCACAAAACGTATTTAGGATGCTTGAATTGTTCCGAGTACGCTTCCGATTCAGTGTTAAATGGATACGGCACCTATGGGTCCGGGTATTCTTCCACTAGCGTAATGAATGAGTTCTCCGAATATGGAAGCAAGTTTTCTGACACCAGCGCCTGCAATGAATTCGCAAGCCATCCCCCGATCATCGTTGATGAAAATGGAAATGCTTACGGATACTTGACTTTAAATTCGTACCACAATCAAGTACGGAATGCTTCTATAGTTTCTTGGCTGAAAGGAGTCTGTTCCAAGCACTGAAGCATTATAGCTCAAAGGCCGCACTCCACGCCCCTGCCCTTGAGCTTTGAAGAGAGCCGAAAAAAAGGCGGCATGAAAATGAAAAAGGAAATGATAAGTTGCCCGGCGCAAGGTGATTGTAACCCTACCGACTGCCGCAAGCCTGAAAAAAGACAGTCCTGTCCTGATTGGATTCGGTATCAAAGGCTGATATGCCCGGAAGAAAATCCTCCGCTAAAAAGCATTCCTGCTAAAACGAATGTAGTAAAACGGACACGCGGCAAAGACCTTACCATGATAGAACAGCTTTTGACCGATCTACGCGGAATAAAAGACGCCTACCCTCCAATCAACACTCTCTCTTTAATTTCCTGGAAAGTGCTACTCCTGGCAAATAATGGGAATTCGGAGATAAATTCTTGTGCTTATATAAGGGTTTTAAACCCGGATGGTTCACTTCCCCATGGGGCTAATATTTTTGAGGCTGTGGCTACTCATAAGAGCGCGAAATGGATAAAAGAAGAGCATTTGCTTAATAAGCACGTCCTTGACGGCATTGTCATCATAAATACGGCAATGAATGACTTGGCCGCAGATTTATTGACGAATACAAAAATAAAGCAATGGCTGGTAGACCGAATGGGGCCGCGTTGCAGGCGGCTACTGCCGGACTGGGAAAAATATCAGAAAAAAGACAATACCCATAACAAACCTGATTTTGAGAAATCCCGTGCCATTTTCGACAAATTTATTGGCCGTATGCCTTTAAAGGAATTAGGCTATAACAAAAAAAATTATCATGATCTCAGATACAGGATAGTTCCTCATGGCAAAATCGTTCTTTTGGAGTGGCTGCATAATCTTCTATTTTGCAAGATTGACGTATGTTCATTTTTTTATCGGAATGAAAATATTCCCGACCCTCAAAAATTAGTCAGCGGCCTTCTGCAAGTAGTGCAAGCTCTACCCCCTTCTTAAAGTTTGCTCGTTTGTTAAATAATGCCGTTTGTTGGAATTAGCCGGGCGTTTGTTCGTTTGTTGAGCGGCCTTTCCGTTCTTTGCGTTCCGTAAGATGTTTTTTGATAGCGGGTATGCGGGCCGCCCAGCCGGGCGGCCCTTGCTTTAAGCAGGGCTTAACATCTGTTATTTTTAAGTCTATAAAATTTACCAGGCACGTATTTTTTCGCGGCCCTTGAAATCTGACAAAGTTACAAAGATAACAAGGTAATCGGTTATGACATTGTCACAAAGGAAACAAACTTCATTATTTGTCTCTTACCGCCCCTTCGGAAAATAATCTTACAAGACAAGCCAGCCAAATCAACGGAAACGCGCCGGGGGAGTATGAGGGCGGTTGCCCCCCCTGCTATTTCTTTATGGGCCACGCCAGTATTAAGCAGCTTGCCCCTTGTCAGCTTAATACTGTGGCTTGTTTTAATTCTCATATGGGCAGCAAAAAAGCCAAAGCCCAGAGAAAGGAGATGAAAATAACTTGGAGAAACGGAAGAAGTTAGAGAGGCGTATATATTCAGACGCCGCGATACCGGCCTTTTTTGAAGCATCAGGTAAGCCCTTTAAGATCAGCCCGCAAAGAAACCCGGAGACCGGACAGGTTGAATTCATGGTCCAGGGGGAAGACCTCGATTCCGCTTTGCAGGAGCTTTACAGCAATCCTCAAGTCGGCGTGCTTGATTTTATGCGGGCGCTCAAGGGATACAGGGCGGCCATATTTGCCTTGAAATCAGGGGGCCGGAATGGATAAGCAAAAGATTCTTTCCCGCCTTGACATCCGGGCATATTATGCTGGAGAGCTTTCAAGCCTCAAGGTAAACGGTAATAATCAGGCCCAGGCCCTTTGCCCTTTCCATGAGGACAAGAACCCGTCTCTATCGGTAAACATTGAGTCAGGGGATTTTCATTGTTTCGGCTGCGAGAAGAAGGGCAGCATTTTTGATTTCTATATGGGCCGGCATAGGGTTGATTTCAAGGCCGCTCTTGAAGCCCTGGCGAATGAGGCCGGGCTTGTCTCGGAAACGCAAAGGACGATCAAGGAAGTCTATGACTATACGGACAAGACCGGGGCCGTCCTCTTTCAGGCGCTCCGTTATCAGCCAAAGGGCTTTTATCAAAGGCGGCCAGACGGAAAGGGCGGCTATATTCCGAATCTGCAAGGTGTCCGGCTTGTGCCCTTCAATTTGCCGGAAGTCCTTAAGGCAAAGTCCGTCATAATCTGTGAAGGAGAAAAGGACTGCTTAAATCTCAAAGCACTAGGGCTTACGGCAACTTGTAACCCGATGGGCGCGGAAAAGTGGCGGCCCGAATATAACGAGTATTTCAAAGGCAAGCGCGTTGCCATCTTGCCGGACAATGACGAACCGGGCCGGAAACACGCGCACCAGGTAGCCCAGGCGCTCAAGGGGACCGCGGAAAGCGTGAAGGTGGTAGAACTGCCCGGCCTGCCGGTCAAGGGTGATGTATCGGACTGGTTAGCCCAGGACGGCACTAAAGCGGACCTGCTTGAGCTTATCGAGAAAGCCCCGGCTTGGGAATCGCCAGAAATCGAAATAAACAAGTTATCCCGTCTCCGAGCTGTTAGTGCGGAAGAATTTCTCAAATTAGAACTACCTCCACGAGAAATTATTTTGAACCCTTGGCTGCCCACACAGGGGCTTGCAATGATTCACGCATACCGTGGAGTTGGCAAAACCTTTTCCGGTTTAGGCATTGGTGCGGCAATTGCCAGCGCGGGAACTTTTTTGAGATGGACGGCTTCTGTACCCAAAGGCGTGCTTTACCTGGATGGCGAAATGCCCGCTATAACCATGCAGGAACGCTTGGCGGCTGCGATAATCGGCATAGGTAAACCGCTTAAGGCTCCATTCAAGCTGATAACCCCTGATCTACAAGAAACAGGAATGCCCGACCTATCAACTCCTGAAGGACAGGCCGAGATTGAACCATTTCTTACAGGTATATCGGTAGTCATTGTGGACAACATAAGCACTCTCTTTTCAGGGGTAGAAAACAAGGCTGAGGATTGGGCGCCTGCTCAAGCGTGGGCTTTGCACTTAAGACGGCGCGGTATATCAGCGGTCTTCTTCCATCATGACGGCAAGGGCGGCTTTCAGCGCGGAACGTCTAAAAAAGAAGACGTGCTTGATACCGTGATACAGCTTAAACGGCCAGCCGATTATTGTCCGGACGAAGGGGCGCGGTTTGAAGTCCATTTTGAAAAGGCACGGGGTTTCTATGGGGATGACGCCAAAGCTTTTGAGGCCAAACTAACATTCGATGGCGAAGGCCAGCAGACCTGGGCACTGAAAGACCTTGAAGATTCTCTTACCGAAAAAGTAGCACGGCTGCTAAATGACGGTCTCCAGCAAAAGGATGTCGCAATAGAGCTTAAAGTTACCCCAGGTACAGTTTCCAAGCACAAAAAGAAGGCCCAGGAAGCCGGTTTGCTGAGGGCCGATAAATGATGAGTTTCCAAGTTTCCCTACATATAGGCGGAAACCGGGAAACTTTTGCCTGCCAATGGAAACCTCAGAGGAAACAGCGTGGAAACTGAAAGCTTGAAAAGCTTGGCACTAAAGGTACTACACGGAAACTCATCAGGAAACTTTTTGGAAACTGGTGGTTTCCAGGCCGTAAAGATTCATTCTCGCATTCTGGACGCTTGCCTTTGGGTTGTTCAGGGCGAAGCTGACCGGGCCGCCTTGATTGCTTCTGAGAACATCCAGGAGCCTATCTACACGGCAGACGAGATAGATAAACTCCATGTCCAAAAGCCCTCTCCTGAGGCCCTACGGCGCATTCACACGGTTAAGAAAGGATTCCCCGGCGCGATAATCCGGGAAATCAAACCCAATGCCTCAGAGACAAGGCGGGAACAAGTAGAAAAAAGACACTGGGAAAGAAAAAACCAAGCTATCCGGCATAGTTCCGTAAAGGGGCTTTTTACATGAGAACGGGGGAGATAAAGACCCATGCCCTGCCGGGGGAATTATACGCAGTATATCCGGGTAGAGCGGGCACTGTCAATGCGCCGGGAGGGCAATTTGTAGGAATTCCTTTATTCGGGGAGGGCCGCAAGAAGGGACCGCGATTTCGATATTGCGTTTGCCCATCAGTGCCCAAGGGCCGGGACGCATCCGGAGATAAAAGAAATTGAAGATCGAACGGGAAGATATAGCGCCGGAAGCTTACCAGGCTATCGCCTCCGCAGTCCTGGAGATGCTCAAGCCCATGCTTGCGCGAACTGGCAAGCCCGCCGATGATATGATCTTTGATGTCCAGGGCCTTGCTGAATTTCTCAAAACAAGCAAGGGGCAGATATATCAATGGGTAAATAGTTCTCAGCACGGCTTAAGCACTTTCCCATACTACAAGGCCGGAAAGCAGTTGCGGTTTTCAAAAGCTGAAATCCTTGCATGGATGAAAAGCAACACAAAACGGTTAGAAGACCGTTAGAAGGCATTGCAAACTCATTGATTTTAAAGCATAAAAAATATGCACGTTAGGTTTAAAACCTAACAGTCAAAGATGCTTGACAATCCATTTCACTATCCATTATTATTTAACCAATGGTTAAACATAAGAGTATGAGTCCTAAAGAGCTTACCGCATGGATTGAAGCATCCGGGTATAACCGGCTAGAGCTAGCCGAAATGTTAGGCGTCTCCAATGTTTCCGTTTCAAGATGGGAGCATGGGACACGCGAAATACCATCATTCCTGCACCTTGCCCTTGAGTGCTTGGAAAAGAAAGGGGGAAGAACCGATCAGGGCAAAACGAAAAAGAAAACGGGAAAGGAGTCGAAATGAAAGGCAGCATCCAGAAAAAGGGTAATACGTATTACGCCGTCATTGCCCTTAATGGCAAGCGCAAATGGTTTAAGGGCGGCACAAAGAAGGATGCCCAAAAGACACTGAATGACAAGCTGTATGAGATTGGACAGGGGACATACCGGGAACTCACAAAGGCCACTTTCAAGGATTTTTCCGGTGTATGGCTTAGCAGCTACGCGTCTCCAGGTGTCAAGCCCTCTACATTGGCCGGGTACAAGCGCATAATTGAAAAGCTTTTACAGCCTGCTTTCGGCCATTACCAAATGACCGATATAATGACCGGCCATTTACAGGCTTTCATTGCAGACAGGCTCAAATCCGTATCCGCGAAAACAGCCACTAACGAGATCGTGGTTATCAAAGAGATGTTCAAGCACGCGCTCAGATGGGGATACCTGAAACTGAATCCGGCGGAATATCTGGAAAGGCCCCGGATTACTAAACCCGAAATAGAAGTCCTTTCTCCGGCTGAAATCAGCGCATTACTGGAAAAGGCAAGCGGCCATTACAGGACGGCCTTTCTAACGGATTTTCTAACGGGCATGAGGGCCGGGGAACTGTGGGGCCTTCAATGGGGAGATATTGACTGGAACTCCAAGAGAATCCATGTCCGCCGGTCTTTATGGAAGGGAAGCTTCCAAACCCCAAAGTCAAAGACTTCAAACCGGCAGATAGATATACCGGATATGCTCATTCAAGAGCTTAAAAAATGGAAGCTTGCATGTCCTGTTAATGAGCATGATCTTGTATTCCCTAGCGCGGAGGGGCGGCCATCACAGCATGACAACGTGGTTAAAAGGCACTATAACCCGGCTTTAAGGAATGCAGGACTAAGGCAGGTATCTTTCCATAGCCTGAGGCACAGTAACGCAAGCATGAGGATTCAGGCCGGGCAGAACATCAAGTACATTCAATCTCAGATGGGACACGCCAGCATCAATATTACCCTGGACATTTACGGACACCTGTTTAATGACGCGAACTTTAACCGGCAACAGGTAGAGCTTTTAGAGGTTTCCTTCAATTCCGTTAGAAAGCCGTTAGAAAATCCCGCCCTAAAAACAATCAAGGACTCAGAGGAAACCCCTAAGTCCTTGATTTGTATTGGTGGCGGGGGCAGGATTTGAACCTGCGACCTTCGGGTTATGAGCCCGACGAGCTACCAGGCTGCTCCACCCCGCGATGTACTTATAGTGTAACAGAAAATCTCAGAGAAGGGCAATCACTTTGCCTTAAGTTTTTCGCTGCATTCCGGGCATATGCCGTGCGTGAACATAGCATTTGAATGCTCCTGGATGTAATGGTCCACCTGCTTCCAGTAGCCCTGATCATCCCTGATCTTTTTGCACCAGGCACATATTGGCAACAGACCGCTCAACGCCTTAACCTTGGCCAGGGCCTCCTGAAGGCCTATTATCAGTTCCTCGCGCTCCTCCTCCGCCCTCTTGCGCTTTGTAATATCACGCACAACCGTAAGAACGCAACGAACACCGGCCAGGTCTATGAACTCCGCGGAGCAGAGTGTTATAATGAGGTCCCCTTTTTTGGAGCGGAATCTTACCTCTTTTGAAAGCACCCTGCCCTCTGTAAGCAGGATTTGAGCCAGGCTGGTACGGTCTGCGGGGTTGTTCCATATGCCAAGATCAACGCATGTACGGCCTAGCGCTTCCTGCCTGGAATAACCGGTATCCTTAACGAACGTGTCGTTAACGTCCAGGAGGGTGCCGTCTTCGGCAGATAGAAAGATCCAGTCCGGACTGAAACGGAACGCCTTCGAAAATTTCTCCTCGGAAGCTCGCAGGGCCTCTTCAATATGCTTGCGCTCGGTGATATCAAATATACTGCCCACAAGACCGCCTAATGAGCCGTCTTCATTGTAAAAGGCGGCCTTTCGAAACACTACCTTTCGCAGCACGCCATCGGGCCGCCTTACTGCAGTTTCATAAATTTGATCACCGCCATCCTTAAACAGAGCGTTGTCGGCGTTGTAATATATATCTGCAAGCTCTTTGGGGGCCACATCGTAAACCGTTTTACCGGGCAGCTCTGAAGGATGCACGCCGAATAATTCGCCAAACGCCGTATTACACGCAAGGTAAATGCCTTTTTCGTCTTTTATGAAAAGAGGGACAGGTACAGTTTCCAGCATTACCCGGAACAGCTTATGTTGCAGTTCCTCTTCGGCGGGACCCTTACGGAATTTTTCCAGTTCCAGCCTGGCCTCGTCCAGGGCCAATTTGGTCCGGGCAAGCTCATCTTCAAGCGCCCTGGTTCTATCTTCCATAAAAGTTCACCTGAAAACCCGCCGGTTTCGAACAGCGGACCGTATTGCAACTTTATACATTATAAAATATATTGCCAGTTTTACGGCACAGGAGTTTGGAGACGATTGAAAGGTTCTCCAGGCCGGTTTATAATTATAAATGTCCGAAGGAGACCTTTGCCCGATCTGCGGAACTGCCTCAAACGAATGTGACTGCTGCCTTGGCTGCGGGCACGTTTGCCCTCTGGACCGAGGCGAGCCGTTCTGCCCAGTATGCAAACCGGAACCCCCAAAAAAATAACCTATGCGAAATTTCGCTCTGACGGCTGTACAATAATGTAATGAAGTTGTTTCTGCCGGCCGTACTGGCTGCCCTGCTTGCTTGGTCAATCCCGGCGATTGCCGGGCAAACCACGGCGTTGCAAAACAACCCCGCTGCCCAAGCCAATTCCCACAAGATTTTGTTATTGGACTATGACGGCATAATAAATCCAGTTGCAGCCGATTACATTAATAGCGGGATTGAGGAGGCAGACTTCGCAAATGACCAGGCTGTAATCATAGGGCTTGATACTCCCGGCGGGCTGGACACCTCAATGCGCTCGATAATCAAGACGATAAACGCAAGCGGCGTGCCGGTAATAGTGTATGTTTCCCCCAGCGGGGCCAGGGCCGCATCGGCCGGAGTGTTTATAACCATGGCCGCCCATATAGCCGCCATGGCGCCCGGCACCAATATCGGGGCAGCCCACCCGGTGAGCATGAGCGGCAAGCTGGGCAAAACAATGTCTGAGAAGGTTGAAAACGACGCAGCCGCTTATATCAAATCAATAGCGGAAAGCAGGGGCAGGAACGCCCAGTGGGCACAAGACGCGGTAAGAAACAGCGTATCAATAACTGACGCCGACGCCCTTTCCAAACACGTAATAGATATAATAGCTCCGGATATTCCATCACTCCTGGAACAAGTAAACGGAAAAACAGTGCAAACGGCATATGGAAAAAAGACCTTGCATACTCTTAATGCCGGAATAATAAAAGTTCCGATGAGCACAAGGCTGAAGATACTCTCCGTAATAAGCGATCCAAATGTGGCGTATATCCTGATGTTGCTGGGGTTCTACGGCCTGCTGTTTGAATTCATGAGGCCCGGAGCCATATTCCCCGGAGTGATCGGGGCGATCTCGTTGATAGTTGCATTCTATTCCTTCCAGACCCTGCCTGTAAATTATGCTGGATTCCTTCTTATACTGCTTGCCATAATACTCTTTATCCTGGATGTAAAGATAACTTCTCACGGCGCGCTGGCCATAGGAGGGGTGGTCTCAATGGTGATCGGCTCCATCATGCTGTTTGAAAGGACAAGCCCGTTTATACAGGTGTCTCTTGCATTTATAATACCCGCCGCGCTGATATCAGCCTTGTTTTTTGTACTGACCGTAAGCTTGGCGCTGCGTGCATACAGGCGAAAGCCTATGACCGGACCAGAAGGGCTTGAGGGCCTGGAAGGGGTGGCCGGGACAAAAATAGACCGGGCTGGCGGTACGGCGCTGGTGCATGGAGAAAGATGGGCCGCGTGGGCCGATGAGGAGATAAATGAGGGAGAGCCGTTGCTTGTTGAATCCAGCCCTGCCCAGACGGGACTCAAGATAAAGGTAAGAAAAAAGGAGGGCACGTAAAAATGCCGGCAGTCACTACTTCAGTTGTAGCTTTTCTGGCGATTATCTTTTTTGTCCTGTATTTTCTTTCTTCGGCGGTCAGGGTATTAAAGGAATACGAAAGGGGGGTTGTATTCCGGCTTGGAAGGGTAATCCCTGTGAAAGGGCCGGGGCTGGTTATTATATGGCCTATTCTGGACAAGCTTGTCAAGGTGAGCCTGCGGACCATTGCTATGGATGTGCCTTCACAGGACATTATCACCAAGGACAATGTCACAGTAAAAGTGAGCGCAGTCCTGTATTTCAGGGTTATGGACCCGGTAAAAGCCATAACCGACGTGGAGGACTTCTTTTTCGCCACTTCGCAGATATCCCAGACCAGTCTTAGAAGCATACTTGGGCAATATCAGCTTGACGATCTGCTTTCAAAAAGAGAGGAACTGAACTCAGCCCTGCAGAAGGTTATAGACTTCCAGACGGAACCGTGGGGCGTAAAGGTGACGGCCGTTGAGGTAAAGAACGTGGACCTGCCGCAGGAAATGCTGAGGGCGATAGCAAGGCAGGCCGAGGCCGAAAGGGAGCGCAGGGCCAAGATAATCAATGCCGAAGGCGAGTTCCAGGCATCTCAAAGGCTCTCGGAGGCCGCCGACATACTGGCTAAAAACCCGGTTACCGTGCAGTTGCGTTTTCTTCAGACGTTGGGGGAAATAGCCACCGAAAAGAACTCTACGATTGTATTTCCCGTGCCCATAGACTTGTTAAGGGGCTTAATGGAAAAGAAGTGATAAGGGAAGCTGCCACACAGCTTTCCTTATTTAATTCAGGACCATTGCAGCCAAGACACTACACTGGCTTATTCATTGGCTATGCGTTTTAGGCTCTGGATATCTCTGTTGATAATCTTCTTCCTGCCTGCGCGGGCATGGGCCATAATACCCCAGAATTATCCTGGGATATATACCCACCAGCTTGCCCATATCTTTTTCGCAATAGCGCTGGCCGTAATAATTGTCCACAAGATAAGGAAAGCCTACTGGCGGCAAAGGGGATGGAAGCACATTATAGTTTCCTTCATGGTGCTGCTTGCCTGGAACATATTCGCTTTTCTGGGGCATATGGAGGCGTTAAGGATGAAGCAGGAATACTTCATAAACCCAGGAACTGTCTATAAGGAGGCTGTCAGGATGCAAGGCCCGGCCCTCGCCTATGTGATCTGCCGGATGGACCAGGTATTTCTTGTCGCGGCCATGATCCTTTTCTACCTGGGCGTAAAGCGCATTTATAAAGAACCGGAGAAACCCGAATGACCGGGGCAGCATTTCCCTTATGGCCGGTCCACCTGCTGGATGCGGCAGGCTCCGTGCTGGCCGTTGTATTTACGGCCCTAAGCACGCGCATGGCCGCAAGGATACACGCCAGGGACAGGGACAATATCATCTGGGTATATCTGTATTGGCTCTCCGCGGCTTTCCTGTTCTTTTCGCTTTCACGGGGAGCTGGCCATTTCGTGCATTACGTGCTTGTGCTGGCTGGTTATACAAACATATGGCGTGTGCTGGAGCCGGTCAGCGCATCTCTTAACACCATCAGTTTCATATTTGCGGGCACTATCAGCCTGTTCTTTCTGGCCATAAGCAGGGCGTATGAAAAGATGGCGGCGGGCAGGCGCCAGCTTGAGCTTGCAAACAAGGAACTGGCCGGATTGAATTCCCAGCTGGAGAGCATAGCATCCGAACGCTCCCTGAACCTCATGGCATTGCGGGTTGCCGACAGGGTGAGGAACCCGGCCACCGTGATTGGCGCCGTAGTGCTAAGGCTTTTCAATACGCCCGACCTGCCCGGTCCTGTACAGGAAAAACTCCGGGAGATACAGGGCGCCTCCTCCAGGCTGGACCACATTGTAAAGGAGTACGAAGAGATATTAAAGAGCAAGGAGAGTTTGTTCCGCTCCGAAGACTTAAATGAAATCATAAGGGAAATCGCGCATTCGTTTGCTGAACATACCGCAAAAAAAGGGATCACCGTGAAGCTTGAGCTTGATGAAAGCCCTCTGGCCTTCTATGCCGTCCGGCACCTCATCCGCATAGCGCTTGTGCACCTTGTAAGAAATGCCATAGAGGTCTCCCCGAAAAGCGGCGTGATAACATTAAAAACATGGAGGGAGGACAGGAAGGTAGCAGTCTCTTTAACTGACGAGGGCATGGGCATCCCGGAAAAAGAACTAGGAAAGGTCTTTGATCTTTTTTACAGCACAAAGGGGCGGCTGGGTACGGGGCTGCCGATAGTAAAACAGATAGTGGAAGAACATGGGGGGGCGATACGTGTGGCCAGCGTGCAAGGGAAAGGCGCTACATTTACTCTGGCGTTTCCCGCCGGATGGCTGGAGTTTGCGGCCTCACCATTTCAAAAGGGCGGAAGCCCAGGTGAGCCCGCCGCCAAAGGCCTCTAACAGTACGTAATCGCCGTTTTTGATCTTCCCGCCCCGCACTGCTTCATCCATCGCTATCGGTATGGAGGCGGCGGATGTGTTGCCGTACTTGTGTATGTTCACAAGCACCTTTTCCAGCGGAAGCCCGATCCTTTCAGCAGTAGCTTTTATGATCCTCAGGTTGGCCTGGTGGGGTATTAAAAGGGCCAGATCGGATGATCTAAGCCCGTTTTCCTCCAGCATGCCCGTTACCAGCCCCTCAAGCGTCTTTACAGCAAATTTGAAGGTCTCGTTGCCCTTCATTTTTATGAAGTGGAGCCCCTCTTTCACCGACTCTGCGGAGCACGGTACCCTGGAGCCTCCGCCGGGAACTTCAAGAAGGTCACCCTTGGAGCCGTCCGAATAGAGCTTTATCGATATTATGCCCTCCTCACCTTCGGCCGGTTCCAGAATCGCGGCCCCCGCGCCGTCGCCAAACAGCACGCAGGTGGAGCGGTCCTCCCAGTCCGTGGCCCTGGAAAGCACCTCGGCCCCGGCCACAAGCACCCGCTTGTACATGCCGGTAGTTATGTACGCCTCGGCAGTCGCAAGCGCAAACAGAAAACCGGAGCAGGCGGCATTCAGGTCGAAAGCGGCGGCATTGTGCGCGCCAAGCCGGTCCTGGAGTATGCAGGCGGTTGCCGGAAGGGGCATATCGGCCGTAACGGTAGCCACTATAAGCAGGTCCAGGTCCTTGCCTTTCAGCCCGGCCGTTTTCAACGCTTCTTTGGACGCATTATATGCCAGGTCGGAGCACGCCTCTTTCGAAGATGCTATGTGTCTCTCTTTTATGCCGGTTCTATCGGTTATCCATTCGTCCGTGGTCTCAACCATCTTTTCCAGATCACGGTTGGAAAGTATTTTCTCGGGCACATAGGCCCCAGTAGCGACAATCCTGGCCCTGGGCATTTTTCTGGGAAAAACTTTAGACCGCGGCAACCCCGCCGCCTTTAATGGTAGGGATTTTCAGCTGCATTGTGGCTATGTCGTTTCTGATGACCTCGTCCAGGTTTTTCTTTACCGAGTCGCACGCCACCCTTACAGCGTTTTTTATGGCCTTTGATGTGGAGCGCCCGTGGCTGATTATGCATGTCCCGTTAATGCCAAGCAGGGGGGCGCCTCCGTATTCGGCATAATCGGTCTTTTTCTTGAAACCGCGCAATGCGCCTTTCACAAACAGGTATCCAAGCCTGCCCATTGTCAGCGATGCTATCTCCATCTTCAGCATCTTCACTACCATCTCGGCCAGCCCTTCGCTGGTCTTAAGCACTATATTGCCCACAAACCCATCGCAGACCACCACGTCCGCCTTGCCCTGAAATATGTCCTTGCCCTCCACGTTCCCGATAAAGTTCAGCCCGGAGTCTTTCAGGAGCTTGAATACTTCCTTGGTAAGCTCGTTGCCCTTGGAAGCCTCTTCCCCGATGCTAAGCAGGGCCACTTTCGGGTCCGGCCTGCCCAGTATGTGCTTGGAATAAGCATGGCCCATCAGAGCAAACTGAAAGAGGTTTATGGGGGAGCAGTCCACGTTAGCGCCCCCGTCCAGAAGGACAAAAGGCCCTTTCATAGTGGGCATCAGCGCGGCTATTGCCGGCCTGTCCACCCCCTCGGACTTGCCAAGGACCAGAAGCCCCAGCGCCATCGCCACGCCGGAATGCCCGGCGCTTACAGCGGCGCGGGCCTGGCCGGACTTCACCAGGTCCACCGTTTTTTTGATAGAAGAATCCTTCTTCTTACGGATGGCGGCCATGGGGGATTCGCCCATCTCCACCACCTCGGAGGCATGGGCTATTTCTATGCGTCCCGCCGGCACATTCTTGCCGGCCAGCTCGCCCAGAATGGCGTGCTCGTCGCCTACAAGAATTATCTCTACTTCGTCGAACTCCCTTACAGCCTCAAGCGCGCCCTCCACTATTGCTGAAGGGGCGTGGTCGCCTCCCATTGCATCAAGGGCTATCTTCATTCCTTTTCTATTACTTCGAGCACCTTGCGCTTATTATATGTCCCGCAGCTTGGGCACACCCTGTGAGGCTGCCTGGTTTCGCCGCATTCGGGGCATGCAGACAGGGCAGGCACTTCGCCTTTCCAGTTGGCCCTGCGCTTGTCCCTCCTGCTCCTCGTGTGTTTATGCGTTGGATTGGGCATTGTTCAAAGACTCCTTTCCTTATAGTCTTATTCCATGCCCGGTACTCCGCCCGGCCGGGCACGAACAGCTTCCCTCGTTTAAATTGGCCCCGCAATGCGGGCATATGCCCTTGCAGGCCTCGCTGCAGAGGCTCTTTATCGGCATGTTAAGCATTATCTGTTCCACTGCAACGGCATCCAAATCCAGTTCGTCCTCGCGGTAAAAGCCGGTATCAAGCTCATCAGTTCCAAGCTCGTGCGACTGGCCGCTAAAACCTTCAGCCGGCTGGTAAACAAGCGACACCGGAACATCTATCCGCTGTTTAAATTCCGTCAGGCACCGGTTGCACACCATGTCTATTACGGTGCCAATGTTCCCCTCAACCAGCACTTCGCTGCCCTGCTTGCCCACCTTCAGATCAAGGTCCACGGGTACATCCTGCCCGTTAATCTCCACCCTGGTTTTATCAACGGCCAAAAGCCCCTCTTCGGGGATATCAGAGACCTTTATTTTCATTCCAGCCCTCTTTTTTGGCGAACTTAAATGATATAGGGAGCCTTCAGCCAATGTCAACCTTGGCGCCGCAGCACAACAGTGCGATAGTACGAAAGTAAAAGCAAAAAAGTAATTTCTTTATTTATTTCTGCCGTTTCCGCCGCGCTGCCGTACTGTAGCACTGCCGCACTTATTTCAGACTGTCCCGATGGCACTGAAGCGTGCGGAAGGCCAAAAGGATCATCTTCTCTTTTTCCAGCCTGGCTCCGGACGCGCAAATTTCCGAAGCGCAAAGCCCCGCGAGTGTGGATTTTTCCGGAAGGGCCTCCATCCCCTCGCCTATGAGCTTGCCGCTGGCGGCGTCCAGTATCTTGGATTCAATGAAATTAGTGACTATTGAAATCGGGATGCCCGCCACCCGGCAGAAGGCCACGGCTTCGCGCTGCCTGGAATCTATCGCGTCCGGGGCGCACTTGATGGCAGCCACTCTCTTGCCGCCAAGCGTAATTACAAAATCTATGGTGCAGGTTTCATTATGGCCGGAGGCTTCCACCGGGAACCCGTAATCGGGTTCTATCTCATCCTGCCCAAACCCCATGCCCTTCAGAAGCTCGTAAACCTGCTCCCTTATAAGCCCGCTGGCCATGATGGCCTTCTGGTGTTCCTCGTCAAGATTTTCTTTTATCTTCTTTTCGTGTTCTTCATGCATATCTTTTCGCATACTAAATTATACCCGCCATGGGCCCGGGATTCCAAACGGGCGGGCTTGTTTTTCGGGCCCATTTTCCGCTTTTCTTTTTATATGTTCCAGCCATTTCCGGATTTGCTTTTGTTTTCAGCCACTTGCGGCCAAATTCCTGTTCCATCTGTTCCATTCTCCAACCGTAGCCGATTTCCCTTTTCAATGCGGCCAAAGGCCCCCCCGCCGCCCTATTAGTAACACGGGCAGGCATGACATTGTCAATATGAAATGCGTCAGGGCGGGCATGCCGGGGTTTCAAGATCATCTTATGCGCGCAGCACGCCTATCCTGCAGATTCAGGTTTGTTAAAGTTAGAACATGCCCCTCCCTCCCCAAAAAACCTTGAAAAACAAAGGAAAAAAATTTTATCCTATTATCTTATGAAAGGCCTTGAAACCCTTCGCAAAAAAATAGACAAACTGGACAGGGAGATAGTTGCCCTTCTCAACGAGCGCGCGCGGGCCGCGATAGAGATTGGCAGGATAAAGGAAACCGGCAACGCAAGCTGTTACTCCCCGGCAAGGGAACGGGAAGTAATGGACAACATCAAGGCAGCCAATGCCGGCCCGCTTTCAAACGCCGCCCTGGTAAACGTATACAGGGAGATAATATCGGCCTCCAGGTCGCTTGAGGGGCCGCTGCGCATCGCCTGCCTTGGGCCGCTTGCCACCTTCGCGCACCTTGCCGCTTTAAGGCACTTCGGGGCATCCTCAAAGATAAGCCCGATGGAAACGGTGAAGGACGTATTTGACGAGGTGGATTCCGGCAGGGCGGATTTCGGCGTGGTGCCAATCGAGAACTCCAATGAAGGCATAGTGGGCAACACCCTGGACATGTTTATCAACAACGAATACGACCTTAAAATCTGCGGAGAGGCCCTCCTTGAAGTGCAGCAGAACCTCCTTTCAAAAAAAGGCGACATAAGCGGCATCAAGCGCATTTATTCGCACCCGCAGGGCATTGCCCAATGCAGGGGATGGCTGGAAAAGAACGTGCCTGGCGCCAGGCTGTTCGAGACCACCAGCACTGCAAGGGCGGCCGAGATAGCGGCCCAGGAGGAAGACTCCGCCGCAATAGCCAGCGAGGCCGCGGCAGAGCTTTACAAGCTGAAGTTCATTGCCAAGGGCATCGAGGACAGAAAACACAACTTCACCCGCTTCCTTGTGATAGGCAAGGATTATCCGCCCAGGACCGGCAAGGACAGGACATCCGTAATGCTTTCGGTTAAAGACAAGCCGGGGGCGCTGCATGACGTCCTGGCGCCATTCAAGCGGTCCGGGCTGAACCTCACCAAGATAGAGTCCCGCCCGTCAAAAAGGAAGGCCTGGGAGTACATATTCTTTGTGGATATGGACGGGCACGTCACCGACAAGCCAGTGGACAAGGCGCTTAAAGGCATAGCGAAGGCCTGCCTGTTTGTAAAAGTGCTTGGCTCGTTCCCCAGGGTGGAAGCGGACTAGCCGTGATAAAAGCGCCCGCGCATGTGCTTAAGGTAAAACCCTATGTCCCTGGAAAACCCGTGGAGGAACTGGAAAGGGAACTGGGGATTACCGAAGCCGTAAAACTGGCCTCCAATGAAAATCCCATCGGCCCGTCAAAGCTGGCCATAGAGGCCGCGGCGCTGGCGCTGGCCGGAGTTAACCGATATCCCGATGGCGGCGGGTTCAAGCTGAAGCAAAAGCTATCGGACATGCACAGAATAAGCGCCGGTTCGATAATCCTGGGCAACGGGTCCAACGAACTTCTGGACGTGGCCGTAAGGACGTTCATGGGGCCGGGCGATGAGGCGGTTATGGCCAGGCCGTCATTTGTCGTATACGCGGCGTCAACGGCCATTCAGGGCGGCGTACCCGTGGAAATACCGCTAAAGGACCACAGGCACGATCTGGAAGCGATGGCAAAGGCCGTCACGCCCCGCACAAGGATGGTCTTCATCGCAAACCCGAACAACCCCACCGGCACCATAAACACCAGGGACGAATACGAAAGGCTCTTCAGGCTTGTGCCGGAAGACGTGCTGGTTGTGCTGGACGAAGCGTATTTTGAATACGCAACATCCGGGCATTATCCCGACGGGCTGGAGTATTTAAAAAACGGCGCCTGCAGGAACGTGCTTGTGCTGAGGACGTTTTCCAAAGCATACGGGCTGGCGGGGCTGCGGGCGGGATACGGCATCGCGCACCCGGAGGTTATCGGGCAGATGGAGAGGGCCAGGCCGCCATTCAACACGTCTGTTCCGGCCCAGGCGGCAGCATATGCCGCGCTTGACGACCAGGCCCACATAGAAAAATCCAGGCTGGTTAACGAGCAGGGGAAGGAATATTTGTACAGGGAGCTGGACAAGCTGGGCGTGCAATATGTGCGGACCGAGGCCAATTTCATCTATATGCCATTTGACAATGCCGCATCCGCTTACGAAAAACTGCTGCACGAAGGCGTAATAATAAGGCCCGCCGGAGAAAACGCCCTGAGGATTACCATCGGGCTTGACCATGAAAACGAAAGATTCATCGAAGCATTTAAAAAACTAATTGCCCCAGGGAGGTAACATCTTGGATATAATCGTACTCAAGCCGTCGGCCACTGACGAAGAACTGAAGCACATAACAAAAAAACTGGAGAGCCTGGGGCTGCGCGCTCAGGTTTCCAAGGGGACCGAAAGGACCATCCTGGGGGTAATCGGCGATACTTCAAAAACAACCGAAGAGGTGGAAAATTCCATCAGGGCCATGCCGGGGGTGGAAAACACTGTGAGGGTGCTGAAACCGTACAAGCTGGCTAGCCGCGAATTCAAGAAGACGCCCACGATAATAAAATCCCGCGGCGTCATTATAGGGGGCAAGAAAATAAACGTAATGGCTGGGCCCTGCTCCGTTGAGAACAAGGCCATGATGGTGGACGTGGCCAAAAAGGTGAAGAGCGCCGGGGCCGATTTCATAAGAGGCGGGGCATACAAGCCAAGGACGTCGCCCTACTCCTTCCAGGGCCTTGGCGAGGAAGGCCTCCAGTATATGGCCATGGCCAGGGAAAAGACCGGGCTTCCGGTTGTAACGGAGCTTATGGACCCGCGCGACATGGAAGTGATGGAGAAGTACTGCGACATCATCCAGATAGGCGCAAGGAACATGCAGAACTTCAGGCTGCTGCTGGAGGTTGGCAAGTCCAGGAAGCCGGTGCTGCTTAAAAGAGGGCTCTCCGCCACTATAAAGGAATGGCTTATGTCCGCCGAGTACATAATGTCACAGGGCAATCATGACGTGATAATGTGCGAGCGCGGCATAAGGACATTCGAGACCGCCACAAGAAACACCCTGGACCTGAGCGCCGTGCCGGTGCTGAAGAGCCTTACCCATCTGCCGGTTGTTGTGGACCCCAGCCATGGCGTTGGATACAGGCACCTTGTTGCCCCCATGGCAAAAGCGGCCATAGCCGCCGGGGCCGACGGCCTTATGATAGAGGTGCACCCGAAACCGGAGGAGGCGCTATCGGATGGGGAACAATCCCTGAGGCCTGACGAGTTTAAAAAGCTGATGAAGGAGCTTCAGGCCGTGGCGCACGCTGTGGGAAGGGAGATATAGAACCCGCAGGGTCGCCGCTTTAAAAATGAAAAAGGAAGCACAGGGGCCGTTCAAGCCCTTCGAAAAAACAGCCATCCTGGGGGTGGGCCTGCTTGGCGGCTCGCTGGCCCTGGCCCTCAGAAAGAAACAGCTCTCAAAGCGGATATCCGGTTATGGAAGGACCGAGGGGAACCTTAAAAAAGCCCTTCGCGCCGGGATGATAGACGAATACCACATGGACCCGCGCAAGGCCGTAAAGGGGGCGGACCTGGTGGTGCTTGCCACACCGGTTGGCATGTTCCGCGACCTGGCATCGGAAATAAAGGATGCCGTTGAGGAAGGCTCCATACAGACGGATGTGGGCAGCGTTAAAGGCGCGCTTGTAAACGAGCTTGAATCCATCCTCCCCAATTTCATAGGCTCCCACCCCATCAGCGGCGGCGAGCGGCCCGGCGTGGACAATGCCGTGGATGGCCTTTTTGAAGGAGTACGGTGCATTGTTACCGTGACAAATGCCGCCGATAAAAACGCGCTGGAGAGGATGGAACTGATGTGGCGCGCCCTGGGCGGCAATGTGGAGCTTATGGACCCGGACAAGCACGACATGATATACGCGCTTATGAGCCATCTGCCTCACGTGCTGGCCTATTCGCTGGTAAACACGGTGGGCAGCATGGACGGCAAATCCATAAAGTACGCGGGGCAGGGATTCAAGGACACCACGCGCATAGCGCTCAGCTCACCGGAGGTCTGGCGGGACATCTGCCTGCTTAACGGCAAGCATGTAATCTCTTCGATAAAGGCGTTCAGGCAGGAACTGGACAAGATAGAGGACGCCATAGCCAAAAAAAATCCCGCCGCCCTGGAAGCCGAGTTCGGGCGCTCCAGGACACTGAGGGAAAAGATTGACAAAAAAAATTGAGGGGGCCGGGCGCCTGCGCGGCGTTCTGGCTGTACCACCAGACAAATCCATCTCCCACAGGGCCGTGATGTTGGCCTCCATCGCCCAAGGCAAAAGCACTGTAAAAAATCTGCTGCTGGCCGCCGATACTATTTCGACATTGAATGCGATGAAACTTCTTGGCGCTGATATCAAGGGGATTGAAAAACCAATAAACGTGCCTGGTTTCGGCGAATATTTTGAAAATTACGAAATAACAGGGCACGGCCTGCACGGGCTTAAAAATCCCGCCAAAGAGATAGACTGCGGCAACTCCGGCACAACGATGCGCCTTCTGTCCGGTCTTCTGGCTGGCCAGCCGTTCCGCTCCGTCCTTGTTGGAGATGAGTCCTTGAGCAAAAGGCCGATGGCAAGGGTGATAAAACCTCTCTCGTTAATGGGCGCAAAGATAGAGGCCACAGTGGATGGCAAATATCCTCCCCTTGAGATTGAGGGCGGGCCGCTTAAGGCGATAGAATACGATATGCCGGTTGCTTCCGCACAGGTAAAATCCGCGCTGATACTGGCCGGGCTTTACGCCGATGGCAAGACCGTGATAAGGGAGCCCCATTCTTCCAGAGACCACACGGAAAAGATGCTCTCGTCCATGGGGGCCAGGCTGAAATCAGAGGACAATCAAATAACAGTTGAGGGTCCGGCGGCGGAACTGGCGTCTTTCGATATCACTGTGCCGGGGGATTTTTCGTCCGCCGCGTTTTTCCTGGTTGGCGCGCTTATAACAGAAAATTCCGAAGCGCACATAAACAACGTTTGCCTGAACCCTACAAGGACCGGACTGCTGGCCATCCTTGAAGCGATGGGGGCAAAGGTGGAAGTGGAAAACCGGAGGGAAGTTTCCGGCGAGACCGTGGGCGACATCCACGTAAAAGGCGCCCGGAAACTAAAGGCGGTAAACGTGGATGAAAAACTGGTGCCGCTGATGATAGATGAACTGCCTATATTATTCATAGCCTGCGCATGCGCGGAAGGCCGCTCGGTGATAAGGGGAGCGGCGGAACTCCGGGTGAAAGAATCAGACCGGATAAAGGCGATGGCGGCAGGGCTGAAAGCCATGGGGATAGAAGTTGAGGAGTTCGAGGACGGCCTTGCCATAACCGGCGGCAAACTTAATGCGGCTAAAATAGATTCCTTCGGGGACCACAGGATTGCCATGTCATTTGCCATAGCCGCGCTGGCCGCCAAAGGCGTAACTGAAATAGAAGGCCCCGAATGTGTTTCCATATCGTACCCTGAATTTTTTAATACTTTAAACAAGCTTCGCTTTAATGGGTAAGGTTGTTGCCATAGACGGCCCTTCGGGGGCCGGGAAGAGCACCATAGCCAAAGCGCTGGCGCAGAAGCTGGGGTTTCAGTATCTGGACACCGGCGCGCTTTACAGGGCCGTTGGGCTGGCGCTGATAGAGCGCGGTGTAAGCCCGGAATCAGATGATGCTGAGATAAAAAAAGCCCTTGGCGGCATTGCTGTTACTTTTTCCGATGGGCATGTGCTTGTAAACGGGGAAGATTTTTCCCCGCGCATCAGGACCAGGGAGGCCGGCCATTACTCATCCGTGTTCTCGGCAAGAAGGCCCGTCAGGGAGTTCCTTCTGCCAGTGCAAAAAGCGTTTGCTGCTTCGGCGGACATAGTTGCCGAAGGGCGGGACATGGCAACCGTGGTATTCCCCGGCGCATGGAAAAAATTCTTCCTGGACGCCTCCACCCGGGAGCGGGCAGGAAGAAGGTACAGGCAGATGCTTGATTCCGGGAAAGCGGTAACAATGGAAGACGCCGTGCAGGACGTTATGGAACGGGACGAGAGAGACAGCTCCAGGGACATTGCGCCACTGAAGGTAAGCCCGGACGCCGTTTATATAGATTCCACCGATATGAAACCTGAAGACGTAATACGCCGGATGCTGGAGGAAGCTGCCCTGTAAAATGCTTTCATTCTGCTACTACCCGATAGTCGTTCTGCTGCGGATAATCTTTGGCCTGTATAACAGGTTTGAAGTGCACGGCAGGGAAAATATCCCCCGGCAAGGTGCGCTGATAGTGGTGTCCAACCATACAAGCTATCTGGACCCCACCATACTGGGCGCGGCGGTAAAAGGGCGCAGGCTTTATTACCTGGCAAAAGAGGAACTTTTCAGGGTGCCTTTTCTGGGCGCGTTCATAAAACACCACTCGCTGCCTGTTGGCCGCGGCAGGGCAATACCGTCGGCCATCAAAAAGGCGCTTGCAACCTTAGCGTCCGAAGGGGCCATCGCGCTGTTCCCGGGCGGCGGCAGGGCCAGAAGCGGCGACGGGACGGAAACGGATTTCCAGAAGGGGATAGACCTGATTGCAAGGCGCTCCGGGGCGGCGATTCTGCCGGTGTATATAGAGGGCGCGGAACGGTCCTGGCCGGCAGGGGGCAAATTCATAAAGCCTGCTAAAATCAGGGTTATAATAGGGAAACCCTTTTCATACGAAAAGGACTGCGCGGAAGCTGGCGCATCAGGCGTTTCGCTGGAAAAGATAAGGGATTTGAGCCGGTGGAGATAATAGTGGCCCACAGGGCCGGGTTCTGTTTCGGCGTCAAGCGGGCCGTGGACACGGCCTTCCTGGTGGCAAAAACAGCCGACGGCGTTTTCACGCTTGGCCCAATAATCCATAACCCACAGCTGGTAAGCGCCCTGAGGGAAAACGGCGTGTGTGTGGCCGACAGCATCGCCGAACTGAAACAGAAGAAAGCGGGCAAGGTCATAGTGCGCACGCACGGCGTTACGCAGGAGGAAATGCGCATGCTGGAGCAGGAGGGCTTCAACGTGGAAGACCTCACCTGTCCTTATGTCAAAAAGGCGCAGCATTATGCTAAACTTCTTAGGGAAGAAGGCTATCAGGTAGTCATTCTGGGCGATATAGAACACCCCGAAGTGAAAGGCCTGAAAAGCTATGCCGGCCAGGAAGCCATAGTGGTAAGGCACCCGGACGAGCTGCCAAGGATGAAAAGCAAGGTAGGCCTGGTAGTCCAGACCACCCAGCCTGTTGAAGCTCTTATAAGGCTTATATCCGCAATCGCCGGGCAAGCCAGAGAGCTGAAAGTATATAATACGATATGCAGTTCCACCGCGCTAAGGCTTAAAGAGACCATGGAGCTGGCATCGCAGGTGGAAGTCATGGTGGTGGTGGGCGGGCGCAACAGCGCCAACACAACGCAGCTTACCAGGCTGTGCGAAAAATCCGTTCCCACCTATCACATTGAAACGGCCGGAGAGCTTCGGGAAGAATGGTTCCGGGGCATAAAGAAGGCAGGAATTACCGCCGGGGCTTCAACCCCCGACTGGATCATAAAGGAGACGGAAAAAGTCTTGAGGGCAATTGGAGGAAGTGAGTGATAATGGACCTGAACGAAAACGAACTGAGCAAACTTTACGAGGAGTCTTTCCATGAGGTAGAAGAAGGCACGCTGATAAAAGGGCGGGTCATATCGGTCAAGGACGCCGGCATAGTGGTTGATGTCGGGTACAAGTCCGAGGGCTTCCTGCCAAGGGGTGAATTCTCCGAAGAGGAAATAGCCGGGTTGAAACCGGGCAACGATGTGGAAGTGTTTGTGCAGAGGATCGCGGACGCCGAAGGGACAGTTGTGCTGTCCAGGAGCAAGGCGCTGCGGATAAAGGCATGGGAAGCGATAGATGAGGCCCTCAAGGCCGACGCCCCTCTGGAAGGGGAAGTCACAGGAAAGACCAAGGGCGGCCTCTTCGTTGATATATGCGGAGTAAGCGCGTTTCTGCCGGGCTCACAATCGGGCGTAAAGGCCGGCGAAATGGATTCATTGATTGGCAGAAAATTCCAGTTCAAGGTTTTAAAAACCAATAACAAGCGCACCATGCTTGTTGTTTCCAGAAAGAACTTTGCCGACGAGGAAAGGTCCAAAAAGAAAACCGAAACCCTTGCCCGCATCCAGGAAGGCGCGGTAACCAAAGGCACTGTAAAGAACATAACGGACTACGGCGCCTTTGTGGACCTTGGCGGCATGGACGGCCTGCTGCACATCTCGGACATGTCCTGGGGCAGGATTTCCCACCCCTCGGAGATGCTGTCCGTGGGGCAGGAGATTGAAGTTGTGGTCATTAAATTCGACCCGGCCACCGAAAAGGTGACCCTCGGGTACAAGCAGAAAATGCAGGACCCGTGGAGCAATGTTGACGAGAAATACCCTGCCGGCACCCGCGTTACCGGCAAGGTGGTAAGCATCACGGATTACGGCGCATTCGTGAAGCTGGAAGAAGGGCTTGAGGGGCTGGTGCACGTATCCGAGATGGACTGGGCAGCAAAACCCAAGCACCCCTCCAAGTACGTAAATATTGGCGACGAGATAGAGGCCCTGGTGCTGAAGAGCGGCAAGGACGAAAGGCGGCTTTCGCTCAGCCTCAAGCAGCTTAAACCCTCGCCATGGCAGCTTGTGTCGCAGAACTATGCAGCAGGCACGCTGGTTTCCGGCAAGGTGAAGAGCATCACGGACTTCGGCGCCTTCATAGGGCTGCCCGAGGGCGTGGACGGGCTGGTGCATATATCGGACCTCTCCTGGACCAGGCACATAAAGCACCCCTCCGAGGTGCTTAAGAAAGGACAGGCGGTGGACGCGATGGTGCTGTCCGTAGACCCTGCCAAGGAGCGCATCGCACTGGGGATCAAGCAGGTGAAAGAAGACCCCTGGAAGAAAGACATCCCCGAGAATATGCATCTTGGCGACGAGGTGCGCTGCAACGTCCTGAGGACCACCGACTTCGGCGTTTTCGTAGAGATGCCGGGCGATGTTGAGGGGCTGATATACGCGTCGGAAACCGTAAAGGACGAAAATAGCGGGCTTAAGGAAGGCGACCAGGTATGGGCCCGCATTATCAAGCTGGACCTGGACAACAGGAAGATTGGCCTCAGCATGAGAAACGTGAAGGCAATGCCTGAAGGGTTGAGCGCCATTTGAAGAAAATCTGCATCGGCATATCCGCGCTGTTTGCACTGTTGATTGTGGCAGGGATTATAGCCGCTGTCATCTCCAGGTCGCCGGGCGGCGACAAGGTGGGGCTTGTAAGGATAGAAGGCGCAATCGCCAGCTCCGGGGACGCAGTGCGCACCATAGACGCCTACATGAGGGACCCCTCGGTTAAGGCCGTGGTTGTGCGGGTTGACAGCCCGGGGGGAGGCGTTGCGCCGTCACAGGAGATATACGAGGAGCTTAAAAAGACCGCCGCCAGAAAGAAGGTGGTTGTCTCCATGGGTTCCCTGGCCGCTTCCGGCGGTTATTACATATCCTGCACGGCCAGCAGAATTTACGCGGACCCCGGCACCATCACCGGCTCCATCGGCGTTATCATGGAGGTGCCCAACTTCGAAGGGCTTATGGACAAGATCGGGGTGAAGGCGGAAGTGGTAAAGGCAGGCGCACACAAGGACCTGGCCTCCCCGTTCAGAAAGATGGGGCCTGAAGACAAGAAGATAATCCAGAACGTGCTTGACGACGTGCACGAGCAATTCATAGAGGCCGTTGCCCAGGGCCGCAAGATGCCGGTGGACAAGGTGCGCCAGATAGCCGACGGCCGTATATTCAGCGGCCGCCAGGCGATAAGCGAAGGGCTTGTGGACAAGATAGGCGACCTGCAGGACGCAATTGCGGGGGCCAGGAAGCTTGCAGGCCTGAGGCCGGATGCACCCGTTATAGAAAAGAAAAAGGGGCGCAGCCTTTTTGACATATTGAAAACGAAGGCCGGGTTCTCCGGTTCCGCCCCGTTTGCCCGCTTCAGCTATCTATATACTCCATAGGAGGGTTTTAATAAAAAATGACCAAATCGGGGCTCATCGAAAAAGTGGTGCAGCGGGTTGATGGATTGACGCTTAAGCAGACCGAGATGATCATCGATACCGTCTTTGACAGCATGAAAGACTCGCTTTCCAAAGGCGAAAAGATAGAGATACGCGGCTTTGGCAACTTCAGGCTTAGGGCCCGCAAGCCCAGGAAGGCAAGGAACCCCAAGACCGGGGAGAGCGTGGATGTGCCACAGAAGGTGGCCCTCCACTTCAAGATGGGCAAGGCGTTAAGGGAATCCATCAATATCGAATCCGGCGCGGGGGAGTAACCCCCGGGCCTTTAAATGCCAGCCTTAAAGTGAACAGAAGGCAGTTTCTGCGTCTTGTGTATGGTGCTTCCGTAGCGCTGGCCGGGGCGCAGGCCATCTCCGCGGCCCCGTTCTTCTTTCCGGTATATGCACCCCCCCGCCATATCAGGTATTTCAGGGCGGCGGACGAATGGGACATCCCACGCCGCGGCGTAAGAATGATAGAATTCTCCGGGCCTGGCCGCAAGTTCAGGGCTTACATGGCCAGGACCGCCGGAGGACTGCTGGTGCTTTCCCCTGTCTGCTCCCACCTTGGCTGCCTTGTGGCCTGGAATGACGCAAAAGGCGAGTTCGACTGCCCCTGCCACGGCGGCAGGTATGATATTTCCGGAATAGTGATAGGCGGCCCTCCGCCAAGGCCGCTTACAAGGCTTCCGTACAAAATTACGGAGGGCTCGCTGTTTGTGGGAATAGAGGTGTGAGAGGAAAGATGGCATTTCATCAGGTTTTTTGCTGCTCGTTTCACTGCGGAATTCGGACCACCTGGTCATGTAAGCCCTGTCAAGGAGGTCTGATTCCCCAAAATAGTGGTTCTTCAGGATTCTTTGGTAAAAGGACTCCTTTTAAGTTGAATTCGAGTTGCCGTACCGGGCAAAGCGGGCGGTTGAGCGAAGTGGCCGGACGAGCCGTATCGGACCTGTGGCGCGGCGATGGCCTTTTGCCTTATTCATGTGAGCCGCGCGATGAAAACGGTGGGCCTGGTGGAAGCGAGGCGAGGACTAACGCAGACGGACACCGCCCGCGAAAAAAAATAAAACATAAGGGAAGAGATTCAACTATACCGGCGAATGCCGCCTCTGAACAAAGCCGCCGGACCCCGGCTATCGACATCTGGTTCAGGCACGCCATATACACCGGAAATCACAGGAAAGCCAAAACGGTTTTCAAGGCGGGCATTTGTTAATGATTAATTTGATTCTCAACTGGTTTGACAGGCGGTTTGGCATAAAAAAACCGCACGGTGAGTTCCTTACACGCTTCACGCCGGACAGGCTCAGCTTCCCGTATTGCTTCGGGGGCATGGCCTTCACAGCCTTCCTCATCTCTGCCGCAACCGGCCTCATGCTTTCGCTTTATTATGTGCCCTCCGGCAAGGAGGCCCTTGGCAGCATCGCGCAGATAAACAGGCACGTTTGGCTTGGATGGCTTGTGCGGGGCGTGCACAAATGGTCCGCAAGCATACTGATAGTGCTTATAACGCTCCACGCGATGCGGGTGTTTATAAGCAAGGCATACCGCCCGCCAAGGGAGTTAAACTGGATGGCGGGCTCGCTTACTCTGTTCATAACGCTGGCGTCAGGGTTCACAGGCTACCTTTTACCATGGGACCAGAAGGCCTACTGGGCCACCACAGTTGGCACTTCGATGGCCGGCACCGTGCCTTATGCCGGGGGCGCGCTTGTGAAACTGCTTCGCGGCGGGCGGGCAGTCAGCGGGGCCACGCTTACGCGTTTCTACAGCATGCACACGCTTTGGCTGCCCTTTATGATGGCCCTTGTGCTGTGGGCCCATTTCCACATGATAAAGAAACAGGGGCTCAAGGGGGCCAATCCCAATGGCTCCGGCAACGCCGCCGGAGGCAACGGAGCGCTTTGATGGCAAAAAAAAGAAGCCTGTATCCGGACAATATGGACAAGGTATTCATGGCGGGCTTTATTGTTTTTGAGGCGGCCCTGGCGGCCGCCCTGCTATACCCTCCGGCAATCGGCCAGAAGATAGATTTCGTGGCGCAGTATCAGCCAAGGCCGGAATGGTATTTCCTCTGGATATACCGGCTTCTAAGATATTTCCCAGGCGGGCTGGCCGTAATCGGCGCGGTTGTTATACCGGCTGGCTTCGGGCTTTTGATCTTTTTTATGCCCTACATAGGCAGAGGCGGCAACGGGCATGTGAAGGCCTCGGTTATCGGGGCTGGAATTCTGGCAACCGTAATTGCGCTTACCCTTGTGGCGGTTTTTACCGTATGATATACAACAATGGTTAAAACCGGGCTGGACCTTTTTGAAAAAGACTGGCCAAAGGCGTTAAGAGACGCGCGCGTGGGGCTTGTGGCCCATCCGGCGTCCGTCAACCGCCGCCTGGAGGACGCAGTCTCGCTTTTTTACAAATCCGGACGGGCCAGGCTATCGGCTATCTTTGGCCCGCAGCACGGTATTTACGGCCAGACCCAGGACAACATGATCGAATGGGAGGGGTTTAAAGACGAAAAAACCGGGCTGCCGGTTTACAGCCTTTACGGCGAGCACCGCAAGCCAACCCCCGCCATGCTAAAGGACATAGACGCGCTTGTCATAGACCTGCAGGACGTTGGCGCGCGCTATTATACTTTCATCTGGACCATGGAGCTTTGCATGCAGGCCTGCCTGGAAGAAAACAAAGCCGTCGTAGTGCTGGACAGGCCAAACCCCATCGGCGGCCATCTTACCGAAGGCACGCTGGTGACCCGGCAATACAGCTCTTTTGTTGGCATGCGCCCCCTGCCAATCCGGCACGGCATGACCATCGGCGAGATTGGGCTTTATCTGTGGGAAATGTTCCACCGGGGGCTTTCCTTTAACGTAATAAAGATGAGCGGCTGGAAGCGAAGCCACTGGTTTGACCAGTGCGGCCTTCCCTGGGTGCTGCCCTCGCCCAACATGCCCACGCTGGACACCGCCATTGTTTATCCGGGCATGTGCCTTCTGGAAGGCACAACGCTAAGCGAGGGGCGAGGCACAACAAGACCGTTTGAGATATTCGGAGCGCCCTTTATCAATCCGGATAAACTTGCCGCCAGGCTTTCGGAATTCAGGCTGCGCGGCGCGGTATTCAGGCCGCTTTATTTCCAGCCCACGTTCCAGAAGCATTCGGGTAAGATATGCGGCGGAGCGCAAATACATGTAACTGAAAGGGAGAAGTTCCGTCCCTTCAAGACGGCGGTTGCCATATTAAAAGCGGTAAACGAACTTTATCCTGAAGAGAAACTGTGGCGGGACCCTCCTTACGAATACGAGGAGGAAAAACTTCCGATAGACATACTTGCCGGCTCGCCGGAGCTGCGGCAGCTGATAGAAACCGGGATTGCCCTGGACGAAATGGAGCGCTGGTGGAACAGGCAATGCAAGGCTTTTGACGAGGCAAGGGGGCGTTTCCTGATATATGACTGAGCCGGTAACTGTTTTTCTGCCCGCCGCAGGCCTTGGCGAGCGGTTAAGGCCAATCACAAACCATCTGCCAAAGCCGCTGCTGCCGGTGCTGGGCAAGCCGCTTATCGAGGCCATTCTGGACAGGCTTGGCCCGGTATGCTCCGGCAAGATAGGCATAAACCTGCATTACCAGCCGGAACTGATTAAAGCCTGGGCGGCAGGCTCCCCCTATAAATCCCGCATAAAACTTTATACCGAAAAAAAACTGCTTGGGACTGGCGGGGCGCTTAAAAACGCGGCCCGGCTGCTTTCAAAAGGCGTGTTCCTGGTGCATAACGCGGACATTATCGCGGACATCGATTTTGAACGCCTTATCGGGCACCATATAGCATCCGGCAATATCGCCACACTTGCAACGCACAGCCACCCGTTATACAGCAATGTTCTGTTAGACAAGAAAGATTGCTTTACAGGCATTGAAACCCCCTCCGCAAACAAAACGGGCAGAATGAAAAAACCAGCTTTGAAAACGGCCTTTACCGGCATAGCTGTGTACAGCCCGGAGTTCCTGGATTTCCTGCCTTCAGGCGTATCGCACGTAACAGACGCCTGGCTTGCCGCGGCGCAGGCGGGCCATAAGGTGCAGGCGCTGGATTTCACCGGGTGCTACTGGAACGACCTGGGCACGCCCGCGGCCTATGCGCAAAGCCTGTTCGATGCGCTGAGCCAGAACGGTGAAACACTGTATTTGCCGCCAGAAGCGGATTGCGGAGACATCGAGGCGGACGGTTATATTGCATTGGAGCGCGGGTGCAAGGCGGAAACAGGCGCAAGGCTCTTAAACTGCATTTTGATGCCCGGCGCGCAGGCCGCCAAAAATGCAAACTTCGCAAACAGCATAATCGGGCCGGATTACGTTCTGGAGCTTACCGAGGCGGCCATGCAGCCGTCAATATTTGCGGCCCAGGGCAAGGAGATTTCATTGGCCCCGCCGGACCAGCTTTATCAGGGCTTCATAAATCCAGACGGGAAAACGGAGGCCATCCTGATTGGCTTTGGCGGTTCGGACCGGAGGTATTTCCGCATAAGGGACCATATGACGCAGAAGAGTTTTGTGCTGATGGAGTGCAACCCCACGGACCCGGACTTCGAGCGGCATATTGAATACACCAGGTTTTTTGCTTCCAGCATGGTCCCTGTGCCGGAGCTTATCGCTATGGACTGGAAAGGCAAGAGGGCGCTTTTCGAGGACCTGGGCAGCACGCCGTTTTACTCCTGGCTTAAACTGCCCCGTGCATCGGCCAGAACGGCAAAGCTGTACATGCGGATAATGGAAATACTTGCAAAGCTGCACCTGGACACTTTGGAGCAGCTTGAAAAATGCCCAATGCTGGGAGAGCGGCTTTTCGATTACGAGCACCTGCGCTGGGAGACAGGCTATTTCCTTGAAAGGTTCGTCAACGGGCTCATGGGCATGGACGTTGACGGGCAGGTGCTGGAAAGGGAATTTCACAGGCTGGCGGACCTTGCCGATTCTTTTCCAAAAACGGTGGTGCACAGGGATTTCCAGTCACAAAACATCATGGTGGTTAAAGGCGATACGCCAAGAGTCATAGACTACCAGGGGGCGCGCATAGGCCCGGCCGCATACGACCTTGCATCCATACTCTGGGACCCTTATCACAGGCTGGATAACGCAATGCGCGGCGAAATACTTGCGCATTACATAAAGCTGAGGAAATCCGCGGAAGGCACGGCCTTCTCCGAGTCCGCCTTCAGAAAAACCATCCTGCCCTGCCGCCTTCAAAGGCATATGCAGGCGCTTGGGGCCTACGCCTTTTTGGCACAGGTGAAAGGCAAAAAGTATTTCCTGAAGCATGTCCCGGAAGGCCTTAGGCTGCTGAAAGAAGACCTGTCCGAGGCCGGCGCAAGTTATCCGGTTCTGGCGGAGCTTGTGCAGAAGATAGAGTACAAGTAAACCCGCCGCATTTTTAGCGCACAAACTCCTGGTAAAATCGTTGACAAATATTGTGAAATCCAGTTATACTTTACGACTATGGGCGGAACATATACAACATTTCATCCTCACAACAGAAGAAGAAAGAGGGTCCACGGCTTCCTGGAAAGAATGAGCACCAGGGGCGGCCGCGGCGTGCTTAAAAGAAGAAGGGCCAAAGGCAGGAAGAAGCTCACCGTCTAAGGCTGCGGGAAAGTCCTCCGCGGTCAATAAGGAAAAGTAGATTTGATTATCTTCGGACGGGGTCTGAAATCCTTAAATGCTTAAAAGGCTGTCCCTCTTTTTAATCCGGCTTTATCGTGCCGCGATATCGCCTTTTCTGCCGGGTGCGTGCAGGTTTACACCTACCTGCTCGGCATATTCGGAGGAGGCAATCCGGCGCTATGGCGCGGTTAAGGGCACATTCCTTGGGATAAGGCGGTTGCTCAGATGCCACCCCTTTCACCCCGGAGGCTATGACCCTGTCAAGTAAAGCCTTCTTTCTTTATTTTCTGAAAAGCTCCGGTTTCGGGACCGAATAATGGACAACAAAACAGTCATAGCCGTAGTGCTTTCAATCATGGTGCTGCTTGGCTTCAATTACTTCGAGATGAAGCAGCAGAAGGCCAGGCAACTTGCCATGCAACAGCAGGCGGCGCAGAATGCCGTTTCCGCTGCGGCTCCGGCTGCAAACGCGCCATCGGCACCGGCCCCCTTGATACCGGGCGGCCAGGCACAGGCAACTGTGGCCCCGGCTGCTGAAAAGACCATCACGGTTGATACGGACCTTTACACCGCCAAATTCTCTTCCATTGGCGGCGTGCCCGTCTCCTGGACACTGAAAAAATACAAGGGCAGCACAAAAGAGACCGCAAACAAAGAGGTCTCCCTTATAAACGAGTCCGGCAGTCCTGCCCCGCTGGCCATAGGATGGGGCGGGGACTTTAAAGGCGGGCAGCTTAATTTCGCGGTTGCCGGTGGCAACCTGAAGCTGGACAAGGCCAACCCGCAGGGCTCGGTTACCTTCGATTATTCCTTTGGCGGCATAAATATCAGAAGGACATATACGTTTAAAGCCGGCGCCTACACGGTAGGCCTGACGGACCAGGTAACCGGCGTGCCGGATTACACAATAACTCTTGGCCCCGCTTTCGGCGTTTACCAGGCCGAGCCGCGGACGCATACAGGCCCGGTTATACTGTACGACACTACAAGAAAAGACATATACGCCAAAAACGTAGAAAAAGGGAGCATCACTTACACCAGTGACGTAAAATGGATTGCCCAGGAGGACAAATACTTCTGCGCCGCCCTTATCCCGCTTTACAACTCCCCCGTTGCCTCGGCGTCGCTTATAGATGGCAAGCCTGTAATGTCGCTTACGTCCGGCCCCGCCGCGGCGGGCCCCATAATCCGGAACTTCACGCTTTACGCCGGCCCCAAGGCGGACAGGCAACTGAACGCCGCCGGCCATGAGCTTAATTCCATAGTGGATTTCGGAATATTCTCGGTAATCGCAAGGCCGATATTCTGGCTGATGAAAAGGATTTATTCTTTTACCGGCAATTACGGCTGGGCGATAATCGTCCTTACAATACTGATAAGGATCCCGTTTATTCCCCTTGTGATGAAGGCCCAGAAGTCCATGGCAAAAATGCAGGCCATCCAGCCCAGGATAAACGAGATAAGGCAGAAGTACAAAAAGGACCCACAGAGGATGCAAAAAGAGATGATGGACATCTACAAAAAGCATCAGGTAAACCCGATGGGCGGATGCCTGCCGATGCTTATCCAGATACCCGTCTTCTTTGCGCTGTATAAGGTGCTGCTGGTTGCGATAGAGCTGAGGGGAGCGCCCTTTGCCCTATGGATACATGACCTCTCCATGCATGACCCGTATTACGTCCTGCCCATTTTTATGGGAGCAACAATGTTTTTACAGCAGAAGATGACGCCCACCGGCGGCGACCCCGCGCAGCGGAAGATGATGATGTTCATGCCGCTGATCTTTATGGTGATGTTTTTTAAACTTGCTTCCGGTCTTGCACTTTACTGGTCCGTAAGCAACGTGCTTTCAATCGCCCAGCAGTTCTATGTGAACAAAAAGTTGGGTGTCCGCCTTATTCCGGACAGTCAGCCCAAGTAAGCGGCAGTTTTCACCGCCTCTATCATGCTTTCCGCTTTCGCAATTCCTTTCCACGCTATGTCATAAGCCGTGCCGTGGTCCGGTGAGGTCCGCACAATGGGAAGCCCAAGTGTAACATTCACGCCCGTATCGAAGGCCGCCATCTTAAGCGCAACAAGCCCCTGGTCATGATACATGGCAACTATCATCCCGACGTCGCTTGTCCAGGCCCTTCTGAACAAGGCATCGGCCGGATGCGGGCCCGTTGCGTTTATGCCCTGTCTTTTTGCGTCCTCTATGGCGGGCGCAATCTCGTCAATCTCCTCGCGCCCAAACAGCCCGCCCTCCCCTGCGTGCGGGTTAAGCCCGCACACGGCAATCTCGTTGCTGGCAACGGAAAGCAGCCGGGCGGCATCCCAGGCTATCTGTATTTTTTCCAGGACGGCCTTGCGGGTTATCAGATACGGAACCCTGCTGATGGCCGCGTGCGTGGTCACAAGCACAACCCTTAACGGCCCGCCCATAAGCATCATAGCGTGGCGCGGCGTGCCGGTAAGAAACGAAAGCATCTCCGTGTGCCCCGGGAATTCCACCCCGGCCATCTTCAGCGCCTCCTTGGAGATTGGGGCCGTGCATATCCCGTCCACATCCTTATTCAAAGCAAGCCCGGTGGCCTTGCGTATAAACTCATAGGATGCCCGCCCGCCTCCGGCTGACGGCTTGTTTTTTGTGTAGTCTTGCGGAGCGTCCACTTCGATAAAATTGATTACGCCGGGTTCATGCGCGGCTTGCGCCGGGGAATGAATTGTATTGATCCGGACAGCGCCGCCAATAAGCGCCAGCGCGTCCTCAAGGGGTTTTCCGGCCCCTATGATAACTGGAATACAGATGGACATTGCCTGCTGGTTTAATGAGGCTTTAACGGCTATCTCCGGCCCGATGCCGCCGGGCTCCCCCATGGTAATAGCGATTTTTTTCATTGTATATTTTACATAAACGGTGCGACAGCGCTACAGTTCCACAGTATTCTTTTATTTTGTTTTATTTTTTGGCTCTTCTGGGGTTCCTATGGGTATATGGCGTGCTCCCAAGACAGTCTCCGGGCGAAAGCCTGGGTCCATAGCCTTCGCATCTGTCATGCTTGATTCAAATTGCCAATGCCCATTTGCCCTCTGATTTTTCAGCGGGGCGGTGTTCGTCTGCATTCGGCCTCGCCTCGCTTCATTTCAGCCTCTTGCAACCAGAAGCAGTTTTAAGACAGATTTTAAAAAAGAATATCAGCCCAAATTTTTACCGCGGCAGCACAGATGATGGCTGCCAGCAGCCACTTTAAAAATTTGGTGCTCGTCTTCTTCCCGATTGCGCCCCCCGCATAAGCCATCGGGATAGCCCCAACCAGCAGGGCGGCGGCCATATCAAAGCGCACCTGCCCGGTTGCCGCTTTCCCTATCAGCGTTGCGGTGGACGAGAAAAGCCCGATGGCAAGCGTGCTGCCCACGGCTACGCGCAGAGGAATTTTAAGAATGTAGAGCATAAGCGGGATCGTTATAAAAGCCCCGGCCTGCCCCACCATGCCAAGGAGAAAACCCACGCCCACCCCGTAAGACAGCGCCAGCAGTTTATTGAATGTGACGCGCTCGCTTTTCAGGCCGTCCATTTCATAATTGCGCGGAATCAGCATCGTTACGGCGGCAAATAGCGCAAGCATCCCGTAAATCACCAGCAGCGGCCCGTCCCCCACCCTTTTGGAAAAAAGCGAACCCGCCAGGGAGGAGCAGAAGAGCGCAAGACCGAGTGTCAGCACAAGCCCCCGGTTTACAAGGCGCTCCTTCCTGTAAAAAACAAGCGCGGACATCCCGGCGAAGAATGCCTGGGTGATGGTAAGCCCGGTGATGCTTTTAACCCCTATGGCGGGCAGCCCCAGTACGGAAGGCGCATACAAAAGGAGCGGGAACATGATGATCCCGCCCCCTATCCCCAGCAGCCCGGAAAGAAAACCGCCAAGCGCGCCCGCCAGTATCAGGAAAAGATAAAGCTGAAGGCCCATCAGGCCTCCACTTTAATCCTGGCCGCCGATTCGTTTTTGCCGGTGACATCGCCTATATGCGCCGCCAGAACGCCTTCCTTTTGCAGCGCTTCCACCAGCCTTGCTTTATTGGCCTGCGGCACAAAAATCAGCAGACCGCCGGAGGTCTGCGCGTCGTTAAGCAGCACTTTGCTGGTTTCGGAAACTCCGCTGCCCCATTCCACATACTGCTCATAATTTTTGAGATTGGCTATGGTGCCGCCAGGCGCAATATTGCGCTGCGCAAGTTCTATTGCCGCTTTGAAATAGGGGACTTCGTTTGCGTAAACACTTGCGGAAACGCGGCTTGCAGCAAGCACCTCAATCATGTGCCCTAGCAGCCCGAACCCGGTTATATCAGTGGCAGTACTTACGCCCACTTCCACCATTATCTCGCCCCCCCTCTTGTTCAGCGCCGCCATCGATTTTGTGAACAAGTCCGCGGTGGCCGCATCCACAACCCCCTGCTTCACCCCTGTTGAAATTACGCCGGTGCCGATGGGTTTTGTGAGGATTATGGCGTCTCCCGGTCTGGCCTTCGCGTTGTCCAGTATTTTCTCCGGATGGACAAGGCCCATAACCGTATAGCCGAACTTGGGCTCCTTGTCCTTTATCGTATGCCCGCCGATAATTGGAACACCGGCCTCGGCCATCTTGTCTATCCCTCCCTGCATAATCTGCTTGAGCGAGGGGAAGAACTCGGCATCGCCGGGGAACATGGCAACGTTAAGGCTGACAACCGGCCTTGCCCCCATGGCGTAGACATCGGAAAGCGAGTTGGCCGCGGCTATGGCCCCGAACATGTAAGGGTCGTCCACGATGGGGGTAAAGAAATCTACAGTAAGGACTATGGCCGTTTCGTCATTTACCTTGTAAACGCCGGCATCATCGGCATTTGAAGAGCCCACAAGGACGTTGGGGTCCATTATGGGCGGCAGCTGCCCCAGCACCTGGGACAGGTCCTTAGGACTGAATTTGGCCGCTCACCCGGCGCAGCTGGACATCGCGGTAAGCTTTACACTCTTGTTGTTCCTTATAATTTCCATAATGGCCTCCTTTCGGGCATTACCTTCTTCTATCCCCAGGGTATTTGCCTTTCCTTGTAACCGGGCAGCACGCAGGGGCGGGCAAAGGCTCCGCATATTCTTTTTTTAAAATCTCCAGCAGATCGGGGATGAAAGCATCCACAAGGAAGTAGCACCGGAGCCTGCCGTCTACATAATAATCTATTACGCCCTTGCTCCTCAGGGCTGAAAGATGCTGAGAGACGTTGGGCTGGTTTATACCCAGAAACTCCTCAAAATCGCTAACGCATTTGACGCCCGTGGAAAGCTCCTCAAGTATCTTTATCCGCACCGGATGGGCCACGGCCTTCAAAAGCTCTATCTTGTCCAATTGGGCAACCATTCTCCCTCCAAAATATATGCAAACATTAGCATGTTTGAATATATACTGTCAATACTTTTCAGATGTTTGACTGCTCCCTCCCGCGCGCTTTATGATAGGTATTCCCATGATGGACGCAACCAGGCAGATGGACATAATAAAGCGGGGCGTTTCAGAGATAATCTCCGAGGCGGAACTGCTTGATAAGCTCAAAAAGGGCAGGCCTTTAAAGATAAAGGCCGGGTTCGACCCAACCGCGCCGGACATCCACCTTGGCCACACCGTGCTTCTGGAAAAGATGCGCCAGTTCCAGGATTTGGGCCATGAGGTCATCTTCCTTATCGGCGATTTCACCGGAATGATTGGCGACCCAAGCGGTAAAAGCGAGACCAGAAAGCCCCTCACCATGGACCAGGTGGCGGCAAACGCGGCCACTTACAAGGAGCAGATATACAAGATACTGGACCGGGAAAAGACCCGCATCGAGTTCAACTCCCGCTGGATGGGGCGCCTGAGCTCCGGGGAGATGATACGGCTTGCAAGCCAATATACCGTTGCCCGGATGCTTGAGCGCGAGGATTTCAAGACGCGCTTCCAAAGCCAGAGCCCAATCAGCATTCACGAGTTCATGTACCCGCTTATCCAGGGTTACGATTCGGTGGAGCTGAAGGCGGACGTGGAGCTTGGCGGCACGGACCAGAAGTTCAACCTTATAGTTGGGCGGGAGCTTCAGAAGGCATACGGCATGGAGCCGCAGAATATCGTGCTGATGCCTTTATTAGAAGGCCTGGACGGGGTGAAAAAAATGTCCAAGAGCCTTGGCAACTACATAGGCATAGAAGAGGAACCCTTCCAGATGTTTGGCAAGGTGATGTCCGTAACGGATACCCTGATGCTCAGGTATTACGAGCTTTTAAGCCATATCTCCAACGAGGCGCTCCGGCAATTGCAGGAGGGCATAAAAAATGGCTCCGTGCATCCGATGAGGGCCAAGGAGGCGCTGGCCTCCGAACTGGTGGAAAGATATCATGGAAAAGACAAGGCCGAAGCCGCAAAGGCCGAATTCGCGCGCGTCTTCAAGGAGCGCGAGGTGCCGGAAGACATGCCCGTGGTAAAACTTGAATGGGACGAAGGCAGGCTGTGGATTCCAAAGGCCATGAAGGCGGCGGGGCTTGCGCCAAGCACCTCCGAGGCACAGCGGCTTATAAAGCAGGGCGGCGTGAAGGTAAACGGCGAAAAGGTTTCGGACCCCGCGGAAAAACTTCAGAAGGGCGAATATGTTATAAGCGTAGGCCGCAGGAAATACGCCCGCATCATACCGGCTTAAAGCAGCAGCGCTTTAATCCCTTCTTTCAATCCGCCTTATGCTGCCTACTTGCAATTTATAATCGCGTAATAGGTATGGGTGTTTGTGGACCCGGCAGGGCTGAACCAGCTGCCCTCAGCGCCAAATGTCAGCTTCTGGCCGGCAGGGAATATGCAGCTTAAGATGTAAGGAGAACCGGGGTGCACATCGTAGGCATGGCCGCAGGATACCGGGCGGCCGCTGATGGTTACTGGCTGGTTAGCAAGGAAGATATCGAACGAAGCGGCGCTTTGCCCCTTGCCTGCCCGGCCGTTTATTATCAGCTGCCCGCCTTCATGGCAGACGGAGGCATCAAAAGTAACCAGCGAATAATCATGCCTGTTTTTCCCGGGGGCGGTTATATCACCGCTACCGTTTAACTGGGCAAACCCGCCAACGCCGATATAGTCATCGGCAAGATACTGGTCCATCTGCAATGCCTTTTTAAAATCATCCATGGCCAGTGCGTACTGGCTGTTAAGGGCGTAAGCCGCGCCGCGGCCCTCATATGCGTTGGTGTTTGACGGGTCCACATCTATGGCCTTGCTGAAGTCCGCAATCGCAAGGGTAAACTGGCCGGTTGCCCCGTAATCCGCGCCGCGGTTCACGTACAAAATGGCAAGGTTGTGGCCTGTGTGCAAGCCGGAATTTATCTCGCCGGTGCACGCATTAATTGCCTGATGATGATGCCCTTTTTTCCCAAGATCATAGCACTGATCGCCGGCGATTGCCGCCTGAACCCCGAACACCACCACAACGGCCGCAAAGGCTGCCAGCTTTATTATCGAGAGGTCAAGTCTCATTTTCCGCCCCCTGGGTTTTTTGTGAACACAATATTATAAGAGGTTTCCGTCTCCGGTGGCCACCCATATATATGTTATAATCCCCTTTAAAAATGAGCTCAGTAAAAACAACCAATGGCCTTAAACTGGGCGGCCTGGTGCGCCCCAACATACGCAGGCTTGTCCCTTATACTGCCGAAGAAATTCCCTGCACTGCCAAACTGGACGCAAACGAAAGCCCGTACCCGGCAGCAATAGATTACCAGGCCATGCTTGAGGTGCAACCCAACAGGTATCCGGACCCTCAGGCCAGGGCGCTTAAAGAGGCCCTTGCCGGTTTCCTGGACGAAAAGATCGGCACGGACTGGATACTGCACGGCAACGGCTCCGACGAGCTTATCTTCAACCTGATATGCGCCTTCAAGGGGCCGGTGATCTCCCCTACCCCCACATTTTCCATGTACGGCAAGATTGCGCAGGCGCTGAATGAAAAGACGCTCGAAATTCCGCTTAAGAAAAATTTCGCACTGGATACGCCCGCCATCATAAAAGAGGCCGCCAAAGGCCCCTGCATGGTTTTTTTAAGCACGCCCAACAACCCCACGGGCAATTCTTTTTCCCAGGCGGACATCCTGAAAATTGCCGCAAAAAGCCGTGGGCTGGTGGTTGTGGATGAGGCATATCAGGCCTTCTCCGGGCAAAAGAGTTTCATAAGGCAGATAAAAAAACATCCAAATATCGCAGTCCTGAAGACGCTCTCAAAGATAGGGTTTGCCGCGCTGCGGCTCGGGTTTCTCATAGCCGTACCGGAGGTCATAAACGAGGTGGACAAAGTGCGGCTCCCTTTTAACGTAAACTCCCTTTCGCAGGCTGCCGCTACCGGGGCGCTGGGCAATCCCGCCCCGCTTAACAGGTCCATTGAAAAGATAATCGCGGAGCGCGGCAGGCTTTTCAGGGCGCTGTCGGCCATGCAGGGCATAACCCCGCATCCTACAAGCGCCAATTTCATTTTGTTTTCGGTAAGCCACAAAAAGGGGATTACAGCGCCCGCCCTGTGCGAAAACGTTTACCGCAGCGCCGGAGTGCGCCTCAGGCATATCGTGGTGCCCGGCGGACAGGAATATGTGCGGGTGACCGTTGGCGCCCGCAAGGAAAATGAGCTGTTCATAAAAGCCATGAAGAGGGCCCTCAAATGAGAAAGGCATCGCTTAAAAGAAAGACCAGGGAAACCGATATCGCTCTTGAAATAAACCTGGACGGAAAAGGCAATAACGATATAAAAACCTCCGTCCCTTTTTTTGACCACATGCTCACGCTTATGAGCCGCCACGGACTTATGGACCTGAAGATCAAGGCCAAAGGGGACGTGGACGTGGATTACCACCACACGGTGGAGGACGTGGGCATCGCGCTTGGCAAGGCCATAAAAGAGGCCCTGGGCGATATGAAAGGCATACGCAGGTACGGCGCGGCCGCCGTGCCTATGGACGAGGCCCTGGCCCATGCATATCTGGACATAAGCGGCAGACCGTACCTGGTTTATAATCTGGCCCTCCCCAAAAAGGCCAAAATAAAGGATTTCGATGCGGACCTGGCGCAGGATTTCTTCCAGGCGCTTGCGGGCAACGCCGGGATGACGCTGCACATCCAGGTCCCATATGGAAGAAACGTGCACCACATGATAGAGGCCGTTTTCAAGGCCGTTGGCCGGGCCATCATGGAAGCCGTATCGCTGGACCCCCGGCAGGCAGGGCGTGTTCCGTCTACCAAGGGCAAGATTTAACAATACCTGCGCCAATTGCCTTCAAGCCATGTCATATGGACAATGCCGTGCCGCGGCTTCTGCCTCTTATAGCCAGAATCTATTTTGAGATAGGTTCTTTCTGGGTTACAATGTAACCTATGGCTCTTTTCCCTTTGGACGAAATAGACTGCGTACTTTTGGACCTGGACGGCACGCTTCTGGACAAGTACTTTGACGATTACTTCTGGGAGCATCTTGTGCCGGAGAAATACGCGGAAAAATTCGACGTGACTTTCGGGGAGGCAAAGAAGCAGCTCCTTGAAAAGTACAAGGCGCATGAGGGCACGCTGAACTGGACCGATCTTGATTTCTGGTCCCGCGAGCTTGGGCTGGACATCCCCGCCCTGAAAGAGCAGATAAAACACCTCATAGAAGTGCACCCGCACGTTGAAGAATTTTTAGGGATGCTGAAGCATTCAGGCAAAAAAATATATCTTGTTACAAACGCACACTACAAGGCGGTTGAGATAAAATTCAAGAAGACCGGTATCGGCGGATATTTTGACCACGTGCTGGCCTCCTGGGAAGTTGGCGCGGCGAAGGAGAACCTGGCATTCTGGGAAGATGCCAGAAAGAGGCTTGGCTTCCGGAATGAGCGCACTGCATTCATAGACGATACTGTGGCCATACTGCGGACTGCCAGGCAATTCGGGATAAAATATCTTTACCTTAAGGGCAAGGCGGCCTCCAGGACTGTAACCAGGAAGAAAAAGGAGAGCCATGATTTCCAGGTGGTCACGGATTTCAAGGAGCTTATGAAATGAAAGCGGCGGAACTGATAGTAAGGTGCCTTGAGGCCGAAGGGGTACGGCACATCTTCGGGGTGCCGGGTGAAGAGAACATAGAATTCCTGAAAAACATAGCAAGCTCCGGCATCCATTTCGTGACGGCAAGGGATGAGCGCGGGGCCTCTTTCATGGCCGCTGGATGGGGCCGGCTCACCGGCCGCCCCGGGGTTTGCCTGTCTACTCTGGGGCCTGGGGCCATGAACCTGCTTACCGGGGTGGCGGACGCCTATCTGGACTTTGCCCCGATGATAGCCATAACCGCTCAGAAGAGCCTTTCCGAAACATTCCGCGAGGCCCATCAATACATAGACATAATGTCCATCTACAAGCCTGTTACCAAATGGGGCGCAAGCATCGGCGGCAAAAATATCCCCGACATAATCAAAAAGGCGTTCAGGGTGGCGCAGGCGGAAAAGCCCGGCCCGGTGCACCTGGAACTGCCTGAGGACGTTGCCTGCATGGACGCCCAGGGCCAGCCTCTGCCCCCGTACCAGCCGGTACATCCTGAGCCTGCCAAATCCGATATAACAGCCGCGCTTGAGCTTATAAAATCAGCATCCAATCCTTTAGTGGTGGCCGGAAACGGCGTGCTGCGCGCAGGGGCATCGGCCGCGCTTCTGAAGTTCATACGGAAGTTCAACCTGCCTGCGGCTGTCACATTCATGGCGCTTGGCGCAGTACCGGCAGACGACCCTTTATATATCTCCACAGTGGGGCTTCAGCAGAGAGATTTTATAACCTGCGGGCTGGAGAAAGCGGACCTTATAATCACAATCGGGTTTGACCCGGTGGAGTTCAACCCCGCGTCATGGAGTAAAAAAGCGGATGAAAAGATGCTGGCCAAATCGGTTGTGCATATCAGCGCAACCCCGGCGGAGGCCGAATTCCCGTTTAAAAGCCTGGAGCTGATAGGGGATATAAAAAAGACCCTGTCCATTCTAACAAGGGCCGGGGACTTCAGCAGACCGGCGCCAGCATATTTCATGAAGATAAGGGAACTGGCGCATAACGGGCTTGATATTGGCATGTACGGCAACAAGGACGGCGGCAAGGACGGACAGTCCCCGCCAAAACCTTCCCGGATAGTGCGGGCGATGAGAGAGGCCCTGGACAAAAAAGATATCCTGATCAGCGACGTTGGCGCGCACAAGATATGGATAGCCCGCTTCTACGAGGCCTTCAGCCCCAATACCGTGCTTATCTCCAACGGGCTTGCCTCGATGGGGTTTGCCATACCCACGGCCATCTCTGCCAAGCTGCTGTGCCCGGAAAGAAAGGTGCTTGCGGCTGTCGGCGACGGCGGATTCATGATGAGCCTTTCGGAACTGGAGACCGCGCGCAGGCTGGGCGTTTCCTTCCCGGTGCTGATATTCAATGACGGCGCTTACGGGCTTATAGGCTGGAAAGAGCGGATGCGGTTTGGCGAGGAGTTCGGCGTTCAATTCGGCAACCCGGATTTCATGGCGCTGGCCGGCGCATTCGGCGCAAAGGGTTACAGAGTGGAAAAGCCGCGGGACCTTGGCATGATACTCCGGGAAGCTCTGTCTGCCAAAACCATCTCGATAATAGACTGCCCCGTTGATTATTCCGGCAACATGGAGCTTACAAAAAAACTTGGTTCTATCACCTGCCCCATGTAAATACACTGCACAAGGCCCTGGCGCAAGTGGCGGGAAATAAGAAAATCCGGACGGCCGGGTCTGCTTTGCGCCTGCTTCTGCTTGCCGCATGCCTGTTTATGCTTGCTTCCTGCGGCGCCGGCTACGCAGTTCCGACCAATTTCGAGCGCCTTACGGCCAATGGCAGCCGCAAGCTGGACGAAGGCGGACTGCTCTCCGGGCTGCAACACAATCGCGTTATATTCATAGGCGAGGCACACACGCAAAACAGCGACCATTCCGTGCAGCTGGAAGTGATAAAATACCTTGTTAAAAAAGGCTGCCGGCCGGTAATAGCCATGGAGATGTTTCCGGACGGCGACGGGGTTTTTCTAAACAGATGGGAGCAGGGAAGAATCAGCCAGCAGCAGTTCAGGCAGTTTTACAAAAATCATTGGGAGATCGGGTATTCGCATTACGCAAACATATTTGAGTACGCAAAAAAACACAGGCTCCCGCTTGTGGGCATTAACGCCGGAAAAGAGTTTATTCAGGAGGTGGAACTGAACGGGCTTTCGGTCCTCCGGGCGGAGGATCTGCTCAGGATAAATTTTACCCCTTGCTCCAGCGACCCCGCATACAGGACCATGCTTATGGCCGGATTTACTATCCATCACGCCGTTTTTAACAACTTCTGCAACGCCCAGAGGCTTAGAGATTATATAATGGCATGGCATGTGGCGGAGCTTGCCGTAAAATACAGGGGGCCTGTTGTTGTTTTGCTTGGGGCCGCGCACGCCGTTAAGAGAGCGGTGCCGTTATTTATGGCCATGGATTTCAGCAAGGCCCCGCCATATACGGTAATGGTGCCGGAGGAAATCAATTTTCTATTTGGAAAGGAACTGGACCACACAGTGGCCGATTACACATGGTACTGACATGCAGAAAGAGAAAACCGATTTTCTGGTTATAGGCAGCGGCGTGGCCGGGTTGAGCGCCGCCATAGAGCTTTCAAAACACGGGAAGGTGCTGGTTATAACCAAGGACATTCCCACGGAGGGCAGCACCGAATATGCGCAGGGCGGGATAGCTGTTGCCCTGAGCGATGAAGACGAAGTGGGCATCCATTACGAGGACACCCTGCGGGCAGGAGACGGGCTTTGCAGGGAGCAGGCCGTAAAGACACTGGTGGAGGAAGGCCCGGAACGGATTATGGAGCTGATCTCCTGGGGGGCCGAGTTCGATAAAGAGGGCGCAAAACTGGCCTTCGGGCTGGAGGCCGCCCATTCGAGAAAAAGGATACTCCACAGCAAGGGAGATTCCACCGGCAAGGAGCTTGAGAGGGTGCTGATTAATAAGGCAAGGAGCATCCCGAACATAAAGCGTTATCCCTTTACACTGGCTGTGGACCTGATAGTAGAAAACGGAGCATGCCTGGGGGCCGCTGTTTCCCGCGAAAGGGCACCCTCGATTATCCTGGCCAGGGCCACTGTGCTTGCAACCGGAGGTACAGGGCAGGTTTATGCAGTTACCACCAACCCGGAAGTTGCGACCGGCGACGGCATAGCCATAGCCTACCGCGCGGGTGCAACGCTGGAAGACATGGAGTTTGTGCAGTTCCATCCCACAAGCCTTTATCTGCCCTCGGCCCCGCATTTCCTGCTTACCGAGGCGCTCCGGGGCGAAGGTGGGATACTGCTTGATTCATCCGGCGAAAGATTCATGAAGAGATACCACCGCGACATGGAGCTTGCGTCCAGGGACGTTGTGTCCAGGGCCATAATAACGGAGATGAACAGGACCGGCGCAAGCCACGTTTGGCTGGATTTAAGGCACATGGGAAGGGAATTCATCAAGAAACGTTTCCCAATGGTATATTCAACCTGCCAGCGCTACGAGCTGGACATTGCCAAAGAACTTATCCCGGTATGCCCGGCCGCGCATTATATGATGGGCGGGGTGAAGACAGACGTTTTCGGGCGCACCAGCATACAAAATCTCTTTGCCGCGGGAGAAGCCGCCTGCACCGGCGTGCACGGGGCTAACCGACTGGCCAGCAACAGCCTGCTTGAGGGATTGGTGTTTGGCAAAAGGGCTGGCAGCGCAGCCGCTCTGGAGGCTGCCGGACAGCCTGATGCAGACGGCCTGCAACTGAACCTTCTGCCTCATTCAATACCGGCCCACGACGAAATCAGGGGCGACTTGCGGCGGCTGATGTGGCGCAATGTTGGGATAATCAGGAGCCGCAATTCACTGAAGGCGGCGGCGGAACAGCTGGGAAAATGGTCGTATATAGAAGACAAGGTGTTCGTCACACGGCGCGAACTGGAGCTGAAGAACATGATCCAGATAGCCTCGCTGATCACCAGGGCTGCGCTCTTGCGCAAAAACAGCGCCGGGGCCCATTACCGCTCCGACTTCCCGATGAAGACCACCAACTGGAAAAGCCACATCGGGACAACAAAAGAAAAAGGGCCGTTTGTAGAGGAGTAACGCCCTGGCGCATTTCAAAAAATTGACTCTTTTTGGGGCTTTATGATAATCTGAAACTGCTCCAAAACAAAGGGAATATCGGCTTTTTGGGGAGTCGTCTAATGGCAAGACGGCAGATTCTGGATCTGCTTATAAGGGTTCGATTCCTTTCTCCCCAGCCATCTTTCCCTCTTTGCTTCTGGTCCCATCGTCTAGAGGCCTAGGACGTGGCCCTCTCAAGGCTAAAACACGGGTTCGAATCCCGTTGGGACCGCCAATAAAACAAACAGTTACGCCGCCCAGCTCTGAACACTGGCATCCCCTGATCAATAGGACCAGCTTTATTGTTTTAAAATGCCCTGGAGGTTGCTTTGCTTGATTTTAAATCTCGCAATGATAGGATTTAATCATCCGGAGGTAAAACCCATGAAAAAACTGATGCTGCTTGTACTTTTAACGTTTTTTCTGTCCCAAAATCTAACAGCTCTTGCCGATGGCGTATTAATGGAGAAAGCACGCAGTATGTTTAAACCAATCCCGCAGAAGGTCTCACGCATCCGGGGGAAACCCCTAACACAGGAAAAGGTGAGGCTTGGTAAGGCCCTCTACTTTGACCCGCGGCTCTCTGCCAGTGATCTCATAAGCTGCAATACGTGCCACAACGTAGGAATGGGTGGCATTGATTTTCAGGAAACATCTATCGGCCACCGCTGGCAAAAAGGGCCAAGGAACGCTCCAACTGTTTTTAATTCCATATTCAATATCGCCCAATTCTGGGACGGGCGGGCAAAGGATTTAAAACAGCAGGCGCAAGGCCCGATGCAGGCCTCCGTGGAGATGAACAACACACCTCAAAATGTGGTAAAGACGATAAAAAGCATGCCCGGCTATATTGCCATTTTTAAAAAAGCCTTTCCCGGAGAGGCAAACCCCGTCACCTTCGAAAATGCAGCGGAAGCTATCGAGGCGTTTGAGGCAACACTAATCACCCCTAACTCACCGTTTGACGAGTATTTAAAGGGCAACAGCAAGGCGTTGACTGCGTCCCAGAAAGAGGGACTTAAACTATTTATAGACAAAGGATGCGGCAGGTGTCACGGCGGTATAAATATGGGCGGGGCCGGATATTATCCGTTTGGGCTAGTAGAAAGCCCTCCGTCAGAAATAATGGCAGGGGATGCGGGCCGGTACAAGATAACCCGCTCCAAAGCGGACCAATACGTATTCAAAGCGCCGTCTCTTCGTAATATAGCGCTTACGCCGCCGTACTTCCATTCGGGCAAGGTATGGGATCTTAAAGAAGCCATAAAGATAATGGGGGCCGCCCAGTTGGGAATCTCGCTCACCAGCGCCCAGGTGGACAAGATAGATGATTTTTTGCACGCAACTACTGGCGTTCAGCCGAAGATAGAATACCCCGTGCTGCCAGCGCCCACACGGGAAACACCACAACCGAGACTAGATTAGAAACAAAACCAGCGCGCCTGAAAGGAACTAGCCAGGCCCGCTGGTTTACAATGTTTAGAAAGTGCCAACAGTTAAAGGGCCACGATGAGGGCTTTATATCCTCTCCCTACTATACGGTTCTGGCAATTAAAATTCAGAATCGAGTAGGAGGCAGGTGATTATTTCGCCTGCCGTCCTCTCACACCACCGTACGTGCCGTCCGGCATACGGCGGTTCGTAAGTTATAAGAGCCGTAAACATCAAGAAGCCCGATAAGGCCTGCGCGCCGGAAATGACTGTTGTTCAGGGTTGTGGATAAGACAGGGCTATTGGATATGGGCCACACAAAGCGGCTCTCTTAAAAAAAAAGCCTCATTGTGCGCCTGCGGCGCACAGTCATCGGCATAACGGCAGAAGCGATGGCCTCGTCTTTCAAGTTCCATATCAAGCTCGTGAAGCATCACATTTGACAGCAACGGACTCAGCGGCCCGCCTTGCGGCGTGCCTTCGTCCGTGGGCGACACCAGACCGCCCATCATGCCCCCCGCTTCAAGGTACAACCGTATCAACTTGAGCAGCCGTTTGTCCATTATCCTCTTCGATAGCAGACCCATCAGCTTGTCATGATTGACCCGGGCAAAGAACTTCTCCAAGTCAATATCAACTACGGTTTTGAACCCTTCCCCTATGTACGCCTGCGCCTGTTTTATGGCTTGGTGTGCATTGCGTCCGGGCCGGAAACCGTAACTGTAATCGGAAAAGCCCTTCTCGAACATAGGGGTTAATACCTGCGCTATCGCCTGCTGTATCATCCGGTCTAGCACTGTAGGTATCCCAAGCAGCCTTATCCCGCCGTCCGGTTTAGGTATTTCTACCCTCCGCACGGGCTGCGGCCGGTACTTCCCTTCCAGTATTGCCTGCCTGATGGCTTCGCCATGTTCCCGAAGGAAGGGCAGAAGTTCATCCTCCTGCATCCCATCGATTCCATGGCTGAGCCGTTCTTCTTTACCCTCTTATAGGCAAGGTTCAGGTTGTCCCTGTGAAGAATTCTCTCAAGCAGTTTACTGATGTCCGCTGCGCTCCCGTCCCCGCCACTTGCCAACGCCGGGGCGATACTCGGCTCCCCGCGATTACCTTGGAGTTCCACTCCTGCTTCCTCGCGCCGGTCACGATGAACGTGATTTTCTGCTTTCTTCATATCGCCCGCTAGTCTCCTCAAGCTTTAGGGACACCTTACGCTCGGCCCTTCTCCCTAGAGGGATACTATAGCCTCTGCTGACTTCTGGCCGCTCAGCCTTGCATCGCTGCAAGGATTGCCAGTTCTGAAACAACGCCCCCATCGTTCCGGCCAGACCTCCCCGGGTAAGAACGCATACTTTCACTCCATATATCCGCCGCATTTACTCCACAGACCTCAGATAGCTTTGGACTTCGTTTTGTATTGCAAACTCGCCCGGCCTGCATAAGCCTTATATGCGGTTCGTGTTCCTCGGACCGGAGTTTTGCCGCCGGCTTCCTTCAGATTCCACCTCACGGTGGACACCCTTGCCTTTGGCTAGCGGTTGGCGCTATCAACCCCCGCAGCGGACTTTCACCGCCAAGCATGCGCCCGTGCCGGGCGCACAATAAAAAAGAGTGGCGCGGCCTGGGCCGCGCCATTTGAAGGGAGAGAGGGTTAGGAAAATCTATTGGGTCTGAAAATATCCCGTAGTGCTCTGCGATATTACCTGCCCGTTTGAATCAAGGGCCTGGACCGCCCAGTAATAAGTGGTATTGCTGGTCAATCCTGAAACAGTGTAGGACTGTGTGCTGCCTGAGGGAGCGCTGCCGCCAGCAGGTGTGGCTCCTCCGCCAGCTCCGCATGAAGAAAGGGCCGCGGCCGCGATGAGAAGTGCCGCAACGAGAAGAAGCCTTTTCTTTTTGTCGGCAAGCATAATGCCCATCGGCAATATAATCCCAAACGGCAGCAGCCCCATCCCAAGCCCGGCAAAAACAGAAGGCTTCTGTTGTGAACTTGCAATCAGCTTTGTAGACGAACTGCTCAAGTTGGAATTCTGTGAATAGAGCAGTTTATAGTGCCCAATTTTATTGCCCGGCTTTGTCCATGTAAACGTTACAGTTGTGGAAGTGGTCTGCCCATTGGAAGGGGAAACCAACTGCGGTGATGTGGATGTAGAGGACGTAGTACTTGAAAAACTGGCAGTAACGGCGCAATTAGCGGTTATTGGCCCGGTAGTATATGTGTTGCCGGACAAAGAACCGCCGCAACCTGTGACGGAAGAGATGCCATAACCTGTAGCAGGAGTTACCGTAAATGACGTGGCCGCATCGTTGTCCACCGTCTGGGGCGTCGACGGGCTGATGCTGCCGCCGCTGCCCGCTGATGGGGTTACGGTATAAGTGGTTGTAGTGCCGCCTGTAGAACCGCCAGTTGGGGTACTTGAAAAACTGGCAGTAACGGTGCAATTAGCGGTTACGGGGCCTGTAGTATAAGTATTCCCTGATAACGTGCCGCCGCAACCTGTCACGGAAGAGATGCCATAACCCGTAGCAGGAGTTACCGTGAATGATTTGGCCGCATCGTAATTCACAGACTGGGGCGTTGCTGGGCTGATCGTCCCTCCACTGCCCGCTGATGGCGTGACCGTATAGGTGTTTATCGCAAAAGCCGCGGTTACTGTGCAATTAGCGGTTACGGGGCCTGTAGTATAGGTATTCCCTGATAACGTGCCGCCGCAGCCTGTTACGGAAGAGATGTTGTAACCCGTAGCAGGAGTTACCGTGAATGACGTGGTCGCGTTGCTGCTCACAGTCTGGGGCGTTGCAGGGCTGATGCTGCCGCCGCTGCCTGCCGATGGGGTAACTGTATAAGTGGTGGATGAAGTTGGGCTGGCATTGTACTCATAGGCTCCCATGGTCCACCCGCCCGTTGATGGCCGCGTGGCATTTGTTATATCGTAAGTAAATATATTGCTTAAATTTGCCCCGCTTCCTATTGCCGGGGAGCCTGCCTGCACCTGCCAGTTTCCGCTGCCTACTGTTCCATTGGGCAACGAAACAAAACCGGGATAAGTGCTTGAATAATCGTTGCCACCAAAGCTATTACAGTCATACCCGCCACCGGCACACGCTTGTGCAGGTGAAGTCCAGTTAGGGCCGTTGTTTAGCAGGTCTAAGTTGCCATTACCTCCTTGATATGTTGTCAGATTGTAAAGATTGTGATCAATATTCAAGGATGTCCATGTGTTGCTTGCAGTACCTAAACTATTGCCGGTAAGTCCCCCTGAATAAATGTTATTTTTGATATTTATGGCCACTGGTTTGGCAGTATCTGGATTAACGAACCAGAAACCAATTTCTACACCTGGATTCCCGATTAAAGAATCTGTAGAAAATGTATTGTTGTAAACGTTTATCGTGCCATAATCATTCTGGTTCAGCCTTACGAAAGCATACATAGGCGGGTTGCCTGAATTTGTTGCAGTTTGCTCTATACTAAAAACGTTATTGTAAATGGAAAGATTTTGAACACCGCCGTCCGTATAATATTCGCTAGTACACCAATCCCATGCGCCATAAAACAGGTTGTTATAGAAAAGAACATTAGTTATTGTCGGAGTGGTAGTAGAAACGCCCGGGTTTTCAACCATGAACCCATCAATATGATAATTACTTGGGCCGGCATAGAGATCATTGGCAAGCGTAAGCCCTGGGCCTTCTACTCTGTTATTATAGATCTCCACATCATTGAGGGTATATCCTTGATAGCCGTAAACCACTTCACGCCCGGAATAACTGATTTGGTTATCATGGAAATAAATAGCATCGGCATTTTTCTGGTTGTTTGCGTTCGCATAGGCAAAGGCCTGAATGGCATGGGGAGCGATAATACAATTTTTGACTTCTATCGAGCTGCCACTGCCAAGAAAGTTAATTGCTGTCCCGGAGCCGTCGCCAGGACTGCCTATATCTTGAAATTGAAGGCCGTTAATAACAATGTTAGAAACGGAATATTGCCCATTGTTGTCGCCAATAAGCTGGCTACCCTCACCCAATGTTGAGGCCCCGTTTAACCCGCATACTTTCAGGCCCTCAGCCGTCTGGCATCCATCGAATACTGGGGGGGTATAGGAAGCCCCTGCATACCATGTTTTATCTACCGTGTACTGGTCCGGATTCCCAGATGCACCACCAGTCTGTATTTCCCATGGGTATATAGGGTCCGCCGCGGACCATGCCCACCTCACTCCACCCTTGAATACGAATATGTCCCCGGCCTGGTGCGTGTACGTGCCGGTAAAGCCGTTCATATATGGCTGGTGCTTCCAGGGTGTGCTTTCAGATGTCCCATTGTTGGAATCTTTGCCGTTAACATAATCGATGTAAAAAACGCGGGAGGTTGAAGGAAATGTAGATGAGGTCTTGATCTGTGCTGCACTGTATGTTTGTGAGGAGGAAAATGCAGCGCCCCCCCCGTTGCTGCCGCACGCCATTAAGGCAAGCGGCAAAATAAATACAGCCAGAAAATTTCTTACACGGCTTACTTCAAAACGTCCTCTACTCCCAACCATTAACCCCTGTCGCTCACTGCTGCGCTGCCGCATATCGCACCTCCCTGCGTCAAATTTCACAATAAAAAAGGCCTGTTTCCAAAAGGAAACAGGCCTGACGCTGAAAAGGTAAACCGTGGGCAAGCACTGTTTCTTCGGCAGCCCGGCTGACCCATATCAGGTCCCGTGGCTTTGTGCCCCATGGTTGCCCATGGTTTACCTTTTCGGAAACGACCGTACTATTGATTTACAAAGAGCCTTGCTACTTACCTATTAAGTTTTATCACCTTCCGGCAAAAAAAAATGTAACCCAGGTCACATCAGGAAATAAAAAAAGGGGGCAAAAAGCCCCCTTTCATAACAAAAAATGCCACTTGCTTTTGTTTTAAACCAGTTCTCTCCTGCGGTAACAAAATAATAATGCCAAGCCAAGCACACCACTGCCCAGCAGGAAAATAGAGGAAGGCTCAGGCACCTTATTTATCATACCCGCTTGAGTAAATGGCGTATCATATAAATGAGTTGCATCCTGTCCATATGCAACCGCAAGCGTACCGGGCTTGATTCCGGATAATGTCACATCTACAACCTGTTTATTGGGATATAGATTGATGTTTGTGTCTGTCAACTCGAATACGAATGTGGCAAATTCTGTAGGATCAATTCCCAATGTCTTATCTGCGCCAGACCAATTCGTGAAGGAATTGGAGTGGTCGGTCCCTGTAATTCCAAGAAAAGAATATATCTCATCTCCCGACGTCATGTCACCTCCGAACCCTGAAGGGGACCCGGCGCCGTAATTCCAATTCCCTCCGTAAACATCAGCTCCGCCAAGTTGCCCCGTGCCACCGTTATTTACGCTGATGCCCGGCAGCGGAAAAGACCCCCCTATGACGCTTGACGCATCTACGTTGGGGATGCCTATGATAAGAAGCAGCGGATTGTAAAGCGCATTCGCCGGCGAATTGGAATTCTGGTATATCCCGAAGGCCGAGGATATCAGATTAGGATCCCCTCCCGTTGGCGGATTGCCGATCTGAAGCGTTGCCGGATCAATCAGATCCGCATAGGCCCGGGCTACTGGCAAAATGAACACCAGGACGAACATGATAATCACCGCGGATCTTATTCGACAGTTCATAAAGTGCCCTCCTGCTTTATTAGCATCTCTAAAGTCCGAAGACTAAACCATGTACTATGATACAGCGAAAAACCGATAATGATAATAGGATTTTTCTTCTTTTAAATTGTCAGCGCACGTTTCATGCCAGGATGAAAACCATTGATTTTTAAGAAAATCCATTCAAAATAAAAATTAAAGTGTAAAGAAAACCTGAGGAACTGTCTATTTTTCTTTACAGTTTGCCCGAAACGCGCTTATCTCAACTACTATCTCTCCCTGACCGTCCGGGTGCCTACGTAGCTGGCGATACCATGTTTTTTAATAAGATCGTACAATGTCTGACGGCTTACGCCAAGCTCTTCTGCTATCCTTGTCATGTTTCCCTTGTGCCGGTCTATAACATTCATTACAAAATCCTTTTCTACTTTGTTTTTTACCGCCTTGAGGGTTTCTCCCCTCATATAAACCGCCTTTGAACATCTTTCGTCGTCAGTGAATCCAAGGTCATGTATTTCAATGAGAGGCGACTCTGACATTATGACCCCTCTTTGTATCCTGTTTTCAAGCTCCCTGATGTTGCCCGGCCATTTATAATTATTTATGAATTCCTGGGCCTGTTTGCTCAATCCCTTTTCCTTTTTCCCGATTCGTTCGGCAAACCTCATTAAAAACATATTTGCCAGTAGCATTATATCTTCTCCCCGTTCTCTAAGCGGCGGGAGGTGCAGTACCATAACACCAAGCCTGTAATAGAGGTCCTCCCGGAAGGTCTTCTCCCTGACAGCCTTCATTATATCCACGTTGGTAGCGGCAATGATCCTTGTGTTCACAAGTATGTCCTCCCTGCCGCCAACCCGCTGGATAGTGCGCTCCTGAAGAAATCTAAGGAGTTTTACCTGAAGACTTAAAGGGAGCTCGCCTATTTCATCAAGAAAGAAAGTGCCATTATCTGCATACTCAACTTTGCCCATCACCTGCACATGAGCCCCGGTAAAAGCCCCTTTTTCGTGGCCGAAAAGCTCGGCTTCCAGCAGGTTGTCCGGGATTGCTCCGCAGTTTATGGAGATGAAAGGGCCGCTATTACGCAGGCTCAAAGCGTGTATTGCCCTGGCTACAAGCTCCTTGCCCGTACCGCTTTCTCCTATCACCAGCACCGAAATGTCTGAAGGGCCAACCTTCCGTATAGTGGAGAACACCTTCTGAATCTGAGCGCATTGTCCGAATATCCCGAACATACCTGAGGCCTTGTCATCAGTCACAGGGCCATGGCCATTACTGATCATGGTTATTTTTTCATCTGCTCTCATGCCTCTTGATCCAGCTTCTCCTTCCATATTTATGCCTGTATATACTATTTTCTGTTCGCAAATAGCAGGCAGGCGTCATAAAACAGGGCCGCCTCAGACGTAAAACCCGAGCCAGGAATTTTAATTGTTAATTTTCTCTGCTTTTTCAGCCGGCATTGCGCCCCGGCATTCAAATTTTCTTACAAAACGGATGAACAGCCCCAAAAAAGAAAGACCGATCAGGAAAAAAATGATGCCCCCGTCCCTGTGCAATCTGCCGTATATGAATGATCTGTCAATATAGAGGGAAAGCATAGTAAGCGTGGCTATACGGATCGAATTTTTAAACATCGCCAGAGGAACGGCCACCAGTAGCGTGAGGATTCTGCCGGACCACCTTGCAAGAAAAATCTGGCCCATTACCACGCCCATGATAATAAGCGAGATGCTCGAACGAATCCCGCTGCACTCATGGGCCACATAGACGCTGAGCCCAGGGAAATCAAAAGTAAAGCCGTGGTGTAAAAAGGGTATCCCGGCAATCTTGAATATAAAATTGGCACCGCAAGTTGAGCCTTCCCGCAGGAAAAATATGGCCTTGTTCAGAATAAAAGATGGAAACGGCAACATAAAAAAAAGAAAAAGCAACGGAAACGCAGCGGCCCTGAAGGCAGCCACCCCAAATAGAAGCGCAAAGCAGCCCAAAAAATAGAGGACCGCCGCCAGCGTCATGAAAAAAAGATAATCGTTCTCATTAAAAACGCCTGCCCTGTGCACACCTATCAGATACGCCGCAGCACCAGAAAGCAGGGCCAGTATACCCAAGACATTAAATTTACTCCCTGTATTTGAGGATATCTCATGCCTTTTCCGCCAAAAAAAGTACCCGCTTATAAAGGGAATCAGGGGCATATGCGAATAGTTCTCATTCTGAAATGAGAACTCAAGCAGCTCCTTTAGGGACCCGTAAAATATGGCCGCTCCGGTAAGGGCCAACAAGATAGAAACCATCTTTTTCGGCCCGGAAAGGAACACTGGTGCAGATTCGCCTGATGTTGCCGGCCCAGACACGCCTGCACTCATGCTTTAACTATGTTCTTTTTGTATCTTGCTTTCACTTCTCTTGTGGCATTGCGCGTGTCCACAAGAAGCGGCGAGTTTTCAGCTATGAACCCATAGTCGTAACAGGAGTGGTCGGTGGCAATGACAGAGCAATCATACCGCTTGAGGTTCTCCGCCGTGATGGGGACCGACCTCATTTTAAAATTATACTTTCGCATTTTCAGTGTCTTGGGAACGAAGGGATCGTTGTAGTCCACCACGGCGCCCTTCATCTTCAGCAGTTCTATAAGCTTGAACGAGGGCGACTCCCTCACGTCGTCGATGTCCTTTTTATAGGCAAGCCCCAGTATGAGGACCCTTGAGCCCACGATGCTTTTCCCCTTTTTGTTAAGAGATTCTACGATCCTGTCTACCACATAATATGGCATCGAGGTGTTTACCTCTCCGGCAAGCTCGATAAACCTGGTATGAAAATCATACGCCCTTGCCTTCCAGGTAAGATAGAACGGGTCTATGGGTATGCAATGTCCGCCAAGGCCCGGGCCGGGATAAAATGCCTGAAACCCGAAGGGCTTAGTCTTGGCCGCCTCAATGACCTCGCATATATCTATATCCATTCTGTCAAACAGAACCTTAAGCTCGTTTACCAGGGCTATGTTGACTGCCCTGTAAATGTTTTCAAGCAGCTTTGCCGCTTCCGCCACCCTAGTTGAGGAGACCGGTACCGTTTTTTCTATTACAGAGCCATAAAGGGCATTGGCCAGCTTGAGACACGTTTGGGTATACCCACCCACTATCTTTGGTATCGTCCTGGTAGAAAAGCTCTTGTTGTTTGGGTCCTCCCTTTCCGGGGAGAAGGCAAGGTGAAAATCCCGCCCCGCCTTTAAACCTGTTTCCTCCAATATCGATCGCATGTCCTCATCGGTAGTGCCGGGATAAGTGGTTGACTCCAGAACAATGAGCTGCCCTTTTCTGAGGCGAGAGGCAACGGCCCTGGCGGAATTTAGTACATATGTAAGGTCGGGCTCACGGTACCTATTGATAGGGGTCGGCACACAGATAATAACGCAGTCGGCCTCCCCAAGCAGGGAGAAGTCCGTCGTCGCCCTGAAGTTCCCTTTGTTTTTTATCTCACGTATACCACCCGGCGGTATATGCTTTATGTAAGACTTGCCCTGATCCAGGGCGTCTATCTTCCTTGCGTCGACATCAAAGCCGATTACCGGGAACCCCGCCCTTCCAAATTCTATGGCCAATGGAAGCCCGACGTAGCCAAGGCCGATAATGCCAACGGTTGCACTGCGATCTTTAATCTTATCTAGCGTTTTCATTCAGTTCTCCCTAGCAGGACGTTGAAAAACTCAGTTTTTTAACCGGATTCCCTTTCATTTGGAATTTCCTGTTTGCATTTTCAACATTCGATGCCTTCATCTTCAAGCCTTTTGGCCTATTTTCATCTGATACTTTGATTCGCTTTCCGCTTTTTACCGCGCTCATGCCGTACCAACTCCGAGATTTCTCATTCTTACCAGGTTGTATGCCGCCGCTGCGAAGGTGAAGTGCCATTCGGCCTTTGTCTGGGCGCGGTATTTGATCTTCCTTAAATTGCCGACTGCCTTCATCCATCCAAATATCTCTTCAATCCGTTTTCGAAATTTCTGGCTGATTGCGTATCCTTCGTGCAGGGTTGTCCTTTGGTCTATTGCGGAGGACCGGCTCTTATCATTCTGTGCCACATGCGGTGTGGCATTAAACCCCCGAAGCGCCTTTACAAAATCCTTTGTATCGTAGTTCTTGCCGCCGGCTACTGTTATCCGGTGCGAGCCGGAAATGTTTTCCACCATGTCTTTTGCCGCTTCGCGTTCCGCTGTTCCAGTTGCTAACGTAAGCTCGGTATCAACGACAAGACCGTTCCTGTTTTCCATTAGCACATGCCCCATATAAGACAGCTTGGCTTCCTTGCCTTTGCCCTTTTTGAATAACCTGCTTTCAGGATCGGTCGTGGATTTGTGAGTCTCATTCGAGCGTTTCTCTCCGTGAAAATCTACCTCCTCGTTACGGCCGCGCATATCGTTTCCCTCTTCTGTTGAAAATTTCTTGAGGCTGAAATCAATATGCATGATTTATGCCATTCCAGGTGACTTTTTCAACAACCTGTTAAAGGACCTCCTGGGCAATTGTGATAATGAAAAATCATTCTCTGGAGAAACGTGCACTGTGCTTGCATTCTCGATAGCCCAGCAACAAATTGTTTAGTCTCAATAAAAGGAATCAGGTGTGTATTTCAATATAGATACCCACGGGCATGCCCGTGGTACTCTGCTAAGGGATTAGACTAAAATCATGGCCGGCACTGATGCCCTTTGAATTCTTGTAATGAGGGCAAGGGTTGTTTTATTTGCCAGGGGATGCCGGTTTTACTGGGCCATCTTGGGCAATTCTCTGGAATAATCGCTCTCATGGCCATAACTATCCAGAGCGGCAATAACAAAATAATATTGCCCAGCAGCAAGTCCCCCGACCGGATATGAGCACGTGCCTGTGGACATGTTGCATGCACTTAACGGCACGTCTACTTTAGCTCGGTACTGCCCCGATGATGTCCCGTAATATATCCTGAATCCCGCCAGGTCAATCAAAGCGCTGCCGTCCACGTTCGTGCTGGGCACATCCCAAGTAAGAGTTGTGCTGGCATTCCCAGTTGTCGGCGGAGCAATTTGTCCCGCCGGTGCGCTAGATGAGCCTCCAGCGCTGCAGGCCGGAAGGACTGCTGACAACAGGATAAGCATGAGCATATAGAAAAACCTCTGAGGTCGTCCCATTTCAGCTTGTAATATGATAACATTTGCCTGCCAGAAAGAAATAATTTAATGTAAATTAAACGGCGAACTGGGCCGCTTCCCCTCATAGGCCCCGATGGACCAACCGGTTGGTGAGCCTGTGGTCAAAACAATAGGCGCGGGACGCGTAATTACTTGACTAATATCGGTAATGCCATTATTTAAGTTATTTGTAGGTAACTTACTGGCCGTAAAAATTTCCGTCAGATTCGCACCAGCCTCAGCCGCTGGTGAGGAGGCTAGCAAATGCCAGTTTCCGCTGCCTACTGTTCCATTGGGCAACGAAACAAAACCGGGATAAGTGCTTGAATAATCGTTGCCACCAAAGCTATTACAGTCATACCCGCCACCGGCACACGCTTGTG
>JAKAKS010000013.1 GCA_021813405.1 Nitrospirota bacterium | reverse complement strand
GCTTATCGGGCCTGTGGCCATGGAAGAAGGGCTTAGGTTCGCCATCCGCGAAGGCGGCAGGACTGTCGGGGCCGGCGTGGTTACGGCGATACAGGAATAGGTAAAAGTGACTGTGACTACTTTAAATCAGCAGAAGATAAGAATAAAGCTTCGGGCCTATGATCACAGGCTGCTGGACCAGTCCGTCAGGGAGATTGTGGAGGCCGCCCGCAGGACCGGAGCAAGGGTGGCGGGGCCGGTGCCGCTGCCGACCAGGATCAGCAAGTACACCGTGCTTAGGAGTCCGCATGTGGACAGGAAGTCCAGGGAGCAGTTCGAGATCAGGACGCACAAGAGGATCATCGATATATATGAGCCCACTCAGCAGACTATGGACGCACTGATGAAGCTGGAGATAGCTGCCGGAGTGGACGTGGAGATAAAACAATGAACGGCGCCGTCACTGGTATAGTAGGCAAAAAGCTTGGGATGACCCAGGTATTCACCGGGGACGGGCGGCTTGTGCCGGTCACGGTCATAGAGGCCAAGCCGGGCCAGGTGATTGAGATGAAAACACTCGAAAAGCACGGGTATGAGGCAGCAAAGATCGGCTTCTTTGAGGAGAGCAAGCCCAAACGGGTGAACAAACCAACGAAGGGCGTCTTCGAGAAAGCCGGCGCCAAAACCCCCTGCCGCAAGCTCAGGGAATTCAAGATGGGCGGGCTGAAGGTAGGCGATACCGTAACGGTTGAAAAATTTGCCAAAGGCGATAAAGTGTCCGTAAGCGGTACCTCCAAGGGCAAGGGCTTTCAGGGTGTAATGAAAAGGCATGGCTACAGTGGTGGCCCGTCCTCTCATGGCTCCATGTTCAACAGGGCCCCGGGTTCCATCGGCGCAAGCTCTTTTCCTTCTCGCGTGTGGAAAGGCAAGACGCTGCCGGGACATATGGGGGCGGAGCGGGTAACAACGAAGAACGTTGAGGTAGTGGAAGTTAGGGGCGAGCAGAACCTGATACTTCTTAAAGGCGCGGTTCCCGGAGCGCGCGGCTCCGTTGTGGAAATAAGAAAGGCGGATTAATCGATGCCGCAGATTGATATAAAAGACACAAGCAACAAGGTGGTTGGCAAGATGGACCTCTCCGAGAGGTTTTCAATAGAAGGCAGCCAGCCGCTTATGCACGAGGCGGTAGTAAACTATCTTGCCAATCAGAGGCAGGGTACCCATGCCACAAAAACCAAGGGGCTGGTGTCCGGCGGCGGCAAGAAGCCCTGGAAGCAGAAGCATACGGGCAGGGCCCGCTCGGGCAGCAGCCGGTCTCCGTTGTGGAGGGGCGGCGGAACGATATTCGGCCCCCAGCCAAGGGATTACTCTTATGAGATTCCCAAAACGGCAAGGCGAAAAGCGTTGTTTGCCGCGCTTTCAACCAAGATTGTTGAAGGCAGCGTGCAGGTGATAGATTCCTTTAAATTCACTGCGCCTAAAACCAGGGAGATGGCGGGTGTGTTGAATGCCCTGGGTGCGGCGGGCAGGTTCACGATGATAGTGCTGGACGGGCAGGACGAAAACCTGATGCTTTCAGCCAGGAATGTGCCAGGGTTGATGGTTGCACAGGCGAAAGACCTGAATATATATGACGTCCTGGCCTCCGACCTGCTTCTTGTTACAGCCGGGGCCATGAAGGCGCTGGAGGAGAGGCCGCTATGACAGTATATTCGATTATAAAAAAGCCGCTCTTAACCGAAAAAGGCGCCGCTATGAAGGAAGCCTATAATAAGGTGCTGGTTGAAGTGAACCCGAAGGCCAATAAGATAGAGATCAAAAAGGCCATGGAGGAACTTTTTAAGGTAAAAGTGGAGAGCGTGGCAACGATAAAGTCGCATGGCAAAAAAAAGAGGTGGGGCAAGTCGGTTGGCATGTCCTCTGACAGGAAAAAGGCCGTCATAACGCTCAAAAAGGGCGAAAAACTGGATTTCATAGAGGGGTAGCAGATGGGGATCAAGAAATATAATCCGACCTCTCCGGGCAGGCGCTTTCAGTCCGGACACGATTTTTCCGAGCTGACAGCTACGGCCCCCGAAAAAGGGCTCCTGAAATGCATCAGGAAGACCGGCGGCCGCATGAACACCGGGCGCATAAGCGTTTGGTGGAGAGGCGGGGGCGTCAGGCGGGCATACAGGGTAATAGATTTCAAGCGTGACAAGTTTGGCGTGCCTGCCAAAGTGGCAACGATAGAATACGATCCTAACAGGACCTCCCGGATAGCGCTTTTGCAATACGCCGACGGCGAGAAAAGATATATTGTTGCTCCCGATGGTATGAAACCGGGCGATATGGTCAGCTCCGGGCCTGGCGCGGACATAAAGACCGGCAACGCCCTTCCAATCAGGGAGATACCGCTTGGCACATTCATACACAATATAGAGCTGAGGCCTGGCGGCGGCGCGAAGCTTGCCAGAAGCGCCGGCGCGGCTGTGCAGCTGGTTGCCAAGGATGATAAATACGCTCAGTTGAAGCTGTCTTCCGGAGAGGTGAGAATGGTGCTTGCGGTGTGCATGGCCACAATCGGCCAGGTTGGGAATCTCGAGCACGAAAATATTACCTACGGCAAGGCCGGCAGGATGATTAAAAAAGGCAGGAGACCGCATGTTCGTGGCGTGGTCATGAACCCGGTAGACCACCCGCTCGGCGGCGGCGAGGGCAGAAGTTCCGGCGGCCGTCCGGCGTGCTCGCCCTGGGGTAAGCCCGAGGGTGTAAAGACCCGCAGGAACAAGACCACTGACAAGTATATAGTCAGGAGGAGGAAATAATATGCCCAGGTCCCTAAAGAAAGGGCCTTTTGTAGAGGAAAAGCTCGTTAAGAAGGTGCAGAAGCAGGCGGAGGCCGGTGACAAGAAGCCGATAAAGACATGGTCCAGGCGCTCTACGATAATACCGGATTTCATAGGCTTTACATTTGCCGTGCACAACGGAAAGAAGTTCATTCCTGTTTACGTTACGGACAACATGGTAGGCCATAAATTAGGCGAGTTTGCCCCCACCCGTACTTTTAAGGGACACGCGGGCACCGGGAAGGAGTAGGGCGTGCAGGTCAAGGCGATAACAAAGTACATAAGGATTTCACCCCGGAAGGTCAGGCGGGTCATAGATCTGATCAGAGGGAAGAAGGCCGGGCAGGCACTAACAGAGCTTAAGTTCATGCAGTGGAGGGGCGCTGAGCCCGTGGCAAAGACCCTTCGTTCGGCCATGGCCAATGCGGAGCAGAAGAACGCCGACGCCGAGGGCATGAAGATTAAAAAAGCGGTTGTGGACTGCGGGCCGACGCTGAAGAGGACGGAACCCGTGGCCATGGGCAGGGCCAATATAATCAGGAAAAGAACGTCGCATATTACTATAGAGCTTTCGGACGAGTAAGGAGGAGGATCTTGGGGCAGAAGACGCATCCGACGGGAATAAGGCTGGGAATAGTCAAGAACTGGGAATCCAGGTGGTTCCAGAAGAAGGGCTTCGGGGACCAGCTTGTAGAGGATTACCACATCAGGAAAATGATTAAGCGCAGGCTTTACCACGCTGGTGTGTCTGGGATAGGGATCGAGAGGACCGCGCAGAAGCTGAGGGCCATAATCCATACGGCCCGCCCCGGCATAGTTATCGGGAAGAAAGGCGCGGAGGCCGAGAAGCTCAGGAAAGACCTCCAGGAAGCCACGGGCAAAGAAGTAGCCGTGGACATAAAGGAGATAAGAAAGCCCGAAATTGACGCGCAGCTTGTGGCCGAAAACATTGCGCTTCAGATAGAAAAAAGGGTGGCGTTCAGGAGGGCCATGAAGAAGGCGGTTGCATCGGCCCTGCGGTTTGGCGCTCTTGGAATTAAAGTGTCCTGCTCCGGAAGGCTGGCCGGTACGGAGATTGCCCGCACGGAATGGTACAGGGAAGGCAGGGTACCGCTTCATACGTTCAGGGCGGACATAGAGTACGGCCTGGCCGAAGCCAGGACCACGTATGGCATCATAGGCGTAAAAGTCTGGATATATCACGGGGACATTCTCCCCGAAAGTTCGATATCATAAGGGGTCTTTAAGAGATGCTGGCGCCCAAAAAAGTAAAGTTCAGAAAGACGATGAAGGGCAATATGAATGGCAAGGCCTACAGGGGCAGCGAGGTCAGCTTCGGGGACTACGGCCTTAAGGCGCTGGAACCCGGCTGGATATCGAGCAGGCAGATAGAGGCAGCCAGAATTGCCATAACAAGGCACGCAAAGAGGGGCTGCAAGGTCTGGATAAGGATTTTTCCGGACAAGCCGATAACCAAGAAGCCCGCTGAAACGCGAATGGGCAAGGGCAAAGGCGCCCCCGAATACTGGGTGGCTGTCATAAAGCCGGGGCGCATCCTTTACGAGGTGGCCGGCATTACAGAAGACGTTGCCCGCGAGGCGATGAGGCTTGCGTCCTACAAGCTGCCCATGTCCACAAGTTTCGTGAGACGCCAGGAGGAGATGCTATGATACCGGCGGAGTTGAAAAACAGTACTGTTGACGAACTCAGGGCCAAAGAGGCCGATCTGAGAAAGGAACTCTTCAACCTCCGGTTTCAGCAGGCCACCGGCGAGATAGAGAACCCCAAAAGGATCTGGGCTGTCCGCAAAGACATAGCCCGGCTCCTTACGGTAATAACCGAAAAGAAAAAAGAGGGTGGCAAGTAGATGGCCAGGAAGGTTTTTACAGGCACGATTGTCAGCGACAAGATGGACAAGACCAGGGTTGTGGCCGTCACAAGGCTGTTCCAGCACCCTACGTATAAAAAGACGATGAAGAAGGTGCTGAAATTCAAGGCCCATGACGAGGACAACCGCTCTAAAACCGGTGACCGGGTGACCATAGTTGAGACCAGGCCGCTTTCCAAGGACAAAAGGTGGAGGATAACCGAGGTGCTCACCGGAGGTCAGGCCAGTCAGGAGGCCTCTAAATGATACAGGTGCAAAGCATACTTGAAGTTGCGGATAATTCCGGCGCAAAGAAAGTTGCCTGCATAAAGGTACTTGGCGGATCACGCAGGCGCTATGCCGGACTGGGCGATCTGATAATGGTCAGCGTAAAAGAGTCCTCTCCCGAGGGCACTGTTAAAAAAGGGTCCAAGGCCAAGGCTGTTGTGGTGCGCACTAAAAAAGAGTATCGCAGGCCGGATGGCTCATATATCCGGTTCGACCAGAATGCCGTGGTGCTTATAAACGCCGCGGGCGACCCGGTGGGCACCAGAATATTCGGGCCGGTAGCAAGGGAATTAAGGTGGAAGGAATACATGAAAATAATCTCTTTAGCCCCGGAGGTGCTTTAATATGCCGGCCGCTATAAAGAAGGGTGATACCGTGCAGGTGCTCACGGGCAAGGAGAAAGGCAAGAAGGGCAGGGTGCTTTCCGTGCATCCGTCTGAAAACAAGGTAATCATTGAGAAGATCAATGTCGTGAAGAAGCATCTGAAGCCCTCGCGCCAGCACCAGCAGGGCGGCATTGTGGAGAGGGAAAATCCGCTGCACATCTCAAATGTGATGCTTGTGTGCCCCAAATGCCAGGCCAGGACGAGATCAGGTGTTCTTGCCGCGGATGACGGGGGCAAAAGGCTTCGCGTATGCAAAAAATGCAAGGAGGTCATAGATTAGCATGGCGGCCAGGCTTGCAGAAAAATATAAAAAAGAGATTGTTCCGGCCCTCCTGAAGGAGTATGCGTACTCCAATCCTATGCAGGCGCCGAAAATAACCAAGGTGGTCCTGAACGTTGGGCTGGGAGAGGCCGTTTCCAATATCAAGCTGCTTGATTCCGTGCAGAACGAGCTTACGCAGATAGCCGGACAGAAGGCGGTGCAGACCAGGGCCAAGAAGGCCATAGCGGGGTTCAAGCTACGCAAGGGGTTGCCCATAGGCTGCAAAGTCACCCTTCGGGGCGACAGGATGTATGAATTCCTGGACAGGCTTATCAGTGTTGCGCTGCCAAGGATAAGGGACTTCAGAGGGGTTTCCGACAGGTCCTTCGACGGAAGGGGAAATTACAACTTCGGGATAAAGGAGCAGTTCATATTCCCGGAGATTAATTACGATAAAGTAGAGATCGTGCATGGCATGGACATTACCGTATGCACCACGGCCCGCACGAACGCAGAGGCCAAAAGCCTTTTGGGGCGTTTGGGCGTACCCTTCAGGAAATAGGAGAACCAGATGGCAAAGACGTCAAGTATAGAAAAATCGAAGCGCCAGCCCAAATTCGCCGTGAGGGCCCATAACCGCTGCAAGATATGCGGCAGGTCCAGGGCGTACATGAGGCATTTCGGCATCTGCCGCATATGCTTCAGGTCACTCGCGTTAAAAGGCCAGATACCCGGCGTGGCCAAATCGAGCTGGTAGGAGAGGCGAATGCTTACAGACCCGATTGCAGACATGCTTACCAGGATCAGGAACTCGGTGCGTATCAGGGCCGAGAAGGTGGACATACCGGCTTCCAGGATGAAGCTTGAGATAGCCAAGATCCTGAAGGAAGAAGGCCTTATAAGGGCGTACAAGGTAATAAGGGACAAGCGGCAGGGAGTGCTGCGGATTAACCTGAAGTACGTGGACGGGGAATCCGTGATAACCGACCTTCAGAAGGTCAGCAAACCCGGCCGGCGCATATATGTTGGATGGAAAGAGATACCCAAGGTAATGGGCGGGGTGGGGCTTGCAGTTCTTACAACACCGTCCGGGGTGCTTTCAGACAAGACTTGCCGCAAGGACAAGGTTGGCGGCGAGCTGCTCTGTTATATCTGGTAATAAATGAAAATGTACAAGTTACATTTGGCAGGGAGATAAAATGTCCAGGGTAGGTAAAAAACCTGTTGATATCCCTCAGGGGGTAAATGTAAAGCTGGCAGGGCAGATGGTATCCATAAAGGGGCCAAAAGGCGAGCTGGCGTGGGAAGTGCCCGGGCCAATCGGCATAAAGGAAGACGGCGGCAAGAAACAGATTCTGCTGGAGAGGCAGGACGATTCCAGACAGTCCAGGGCGCTTCATGGGTTGTCCAGGAGTCTTGTGGCCAACATGGTGGCCGGGGTGTCCCAGGGATACACCAGGGTGATGGAGATAACAGGCACCGGTTACAGGGCCCAGGTGCAGGGCAGGAAGATAAATTTTTCGCTGGGCTACTCGCATCCTGTTGAGTACCCGCTTCCCGACGGGATAAACGCGGAAGTGGACAAGAAGCAGACAACGCTTACGTTAAGCGGAATTGATAAACAGATGCTTGGCCAGGTTGCGGCCGAGATCCGGAAGCTGAGGCCGCCCGATGCTTACAAGGGTAAGGGTGTAAGGTACGCCGGAGAACGCATCAAGTTAAAAGCTGGCAAGACCGGCAAGAAATAACGGAGGACGAGCACTTGGCCAGTAATGCGCTCATAGCCAAAGACAGAAGGCAGCAAAGGGTACGCAAGAAGGTAAGCGGCGCACCCGACAGGCCGCGCATATCGGTGTTCAGGAGTCTGAATCATATCTATGCGCAGATCATAGACGACGTAGCAGGCAACACGCTTGCAGCCGCCTCCTCGATAGAGAAGGACTTAGGCGGCAAGGGCGGCAACAGGAGCAACAAGGAGACAGCCAAAAAGGTCGGCATGGTGCTGGCTGAAAGGGCGCTTCAGAAGGGCATAAAAAAGGCGGTCTTTGACCGGAGCGGCTACAAGTATCACGGCTGCATAAAAGAGCTTGCCGACGGAGCCAGGGAAGGCGGGCTGGAATTTTAAAATGCTGGACGGAACAAGGAATAAGGAGGTTTGGTGGCAAGAATAGAGCCTGAGGGGCTTAATCTGAAAGACAGGGTTGTTTTCATAAACCGCGTTGCCAAGGTTGTCAAGGGCGGCAGGAGGTTTTCGTTCAGCGCCCTTGTGGTACTGGGCGACGGCCAGGGCATAGTGGGCATCGGCAAGGGCAAGGCCTCTGAGGTGCCTGAAGCAATAAGAAAGGCCGTTGAAGGCGCAAAAAAATCGCTTGTCAAATTCCCCCTCAAGGAAACGACCATACCTCACCGTGTAGTTGGCACTTATGGTTCCATAAATGTTGTGATGAATCCGGCAAAGAAGGGGACCGGCCTGATCGCCGGCGGGCCCGTCAGGGCGCTGCTGGAGGTGTCCGGTGTGCATGACATAGTGGCCAAGTCCCTGGGAAGCCACAACCCTTTCAATACCGTGCGGGCCACGATTGACGGCCTGATGAAACTGAAAGATTTCGACCTGGTCAAGAAGGCCAGGGGCAGGGGCGAAGACGAAAACGCTGAAAAGGAGAAGGCAGATGAGGATAGGGCAGCTAAAGCCGGCTCCAGGCAGTAAGAAAAAGAGCAAGCGGGTTGGCAGGGGGCCGGGTTCCGGCCACGGCAAAACCGCCACAAAGGGGCACAAGGGCCAGAAGGCGCGCTCAGGCGGCGGCAAGGGGCCGGGTTTTGAGGGCGGCCAGATGCCGTTGCAAAGGAGGCTCCCGAAGAGGGGGTTCAAAAGCCTCAACCATAAAGAATACGCAATTATAAACATAGGCAGGATAGAGGAGCTTGGCTTGAGCGAGATAACTCCGGAGATCCTGCTTGAACGGGGATTTTTAAGTTCGCTTAAAGACGGGCTTAAGGTGCTGGGCGGGGGCGAGCTGAAGAAGGCCGTTACGGTCCGTGCCCATCTGTTCAGCGAATCGGCCAAACAGAAGATCTCCGCAGCCGGCGGCAAGGCCGAAGCCATCGGGTAAGGAAAATCCAATTGGGTCTGCTTGCCAATTTTCAGAACATATTTAAAATCGAGGAGCTTAAAAAGAGGGTCTTCTTTACGCTGGCCCTGCTTGCGGTTTACAGGATTGGCGCACATATACCCACTCCCGGCATAGACGGCGACGCGCTCAGCAAGTTCCTGCTTGCCAAGGGCGGGCCGATGATGGGCTTTTTCGATATGTTTTCGGGGGGCGCGCTGTCCAGGCTCACTATATTTGCGCTGGGCATCATGCCCTATGTCAGCGCCTCGATAATACTTCAGCTTTTGACAGTTGTATTCCCCGCGCTTGCCAAGCTGGCCAAGGAAGGCGAGGAGGGGCGAAAGATGATAGTTAAGTACACCCGGTACGGAACCGTCATCATAAGCGCCATACAGTCCACCTTCATTGCAATAGGCATTGAAGGCATGCGCAGCCAGACCGGCGCTTCTTTCGTTATGCACCCCGGATGGGGCTTCAGGCTGATGACCATGATAACGCTTACATCGGGAACGGCCTTTATCATGTGGCTTGGCGAGCAGATTACCGAGCGGGGCATAGGCAACGGCATTTCGCTCATCATATTTGCAGGCATTGTGGCAAGGTTCCCCTCGGCAGTATCGGGAATAGCCAGCCTTGTCAGGGGCGGCGCGATCTCGATATTCATGGCACTGTTCCTGGTGGTTATTGTCGTCGGGGTCACTGTCCTCATAATTTATGTTGAGCGGGGGCAAAGGAAAATCCCCGTGCAGTACGCCAAAAGGGTTGTGGGCAGGAAGATGTACGGCGGACAAAGCACCCACCTTCCCCTGAAGATAAACACATCCGGCGTTATACCGCCGATATTTGCCTCGTCGCTTCTGATGTTCCCGGCAACCATAACGGGCTTTATCCAGGTGCCGTGGGTGCAGGCCCTTTCAAGGCAGCTTGGGCCAGGCACTTTTCTGCACATATTCCTTTATGTTTCGCTGATAATATTTTTTGCATACTTCTATACCGCGGTGGTCTTCAACCCTGTGGATGTGGCGGACAACCTTAAAAAATATGGCGGGTTCATACCCGGCATAAGGCCGGGCCAGAAGACGTCGGACTACATTTTCAGGGTGCTAAACAGGCTAACGTTTGCGGGCGGGATTTATCTTGCGGCAATATGCGTGCTGCCTGAACTCCTTTACACCAAGTACCACATCCCGTTTTACTTTGGCGGCACCTCTATCCTGATAGTGGTTGGGGTGGCGCTGGACACTGTCTCACAGATAGAGTCCCATCTGGTTACGCGCTCGTACGAGGGCCTCTTAAAGAAGGGCAGGCTCAGGGGCCGCCGGGCGTAACTGGGTTAAGCGCTCCGGCGGGATAACAAAAAGAATTGATCCAGATAAAATCGGCTGAAGAGATTGCGCTTATGGCCAGGGCCGGCGCGATAGTGGCCGAGACCCTGGAAGAGATGAAGAAGCTGGCTGTTGCCGGGATAAGTACGTCAGAGCTGGAAAGGGCCGCCGAGGGGATTATAATTAAAAAAGGGGGCCGGCCAGCGTTCAAGGGTTACCGTGGCTATCCGGCCAGCATTTGCGTTTCAATAAACGAGCAGGTGGTGCACGGCATCCCTTCCGGACGCAAACTGAAGGATGGGGATCTGCTCAGCATCGACCTTGGTGTTTTTTACGAAGGCTTTTACGGTGATGCGGCAATCACAGTGGCCATTGGGCGGGTAAGCGAGATTGCCCGCAGGCTCATGAAGGCGGCTGAAGAGTCTTTGTACCTGGGAATAGAGAGGGCGATAGAGGGGAACCGTGTGTCCGATATCTCCAACGCGGTGCAGAAGCACGTGGAAACGGCCGGGTTTTCAGTAGTCCGCAGTTTTGTGGGCCACGGTATCGGACGGATGCTCCATGAGGAACCTCAGGTGCCGAATTTCGGCCCGCCAGGCAAGGGGGCCAGGCTTCTACGGGGAATGACGCTTGCCATAGAGCCCATGGTTAACGCGGGTGGCTGGCAGGTAGATGTGCTGGAAGACGGGTGGACGGCGGTAACGTCCGACGGAAGCCTTTCAGCCCACTTTGAGCATACGGTGCTCATAACAGGCGGCAGTCCGGAAATATTGACTAAAGTGGTATAAAGAAAGTAGAATATATAGTTCATGCCCAAAGAAGACAATATAGAAGTGCAGGGCACGGTCCTGGAGACCCTGCCCAATGCGACATTCAGGGTGGAATTGGAAGGCGGGCAGGTGATACTTGCGTATGTTTCCGGGAAGATGAGGATGCATTTCATAAAGATTCTGCCTGGCGACAAGGTGCTTTGTGAATTGTCCCCCTACGACCTTACCAGGGGGCGTATAACCTACAGGTTCAAGTAGTTTTTTCCGCGGGAGGGGCCTGTGGCTCCGGTTCCGCGATTTGCCGGCAACAGGATTGCCGGTTTCAGGCGAGCCGCGGGAGCACTGGCCCTGCGGGATAAAATTCAGGACTTAATTTTTAGTTAGAAGGAGTCTTTATCATGAAGGTGCGGTCTTCGGTCAAGCAGATGTGCAATAAATGCAAGATCGTCAGGAGAAAAGGCGTGATAAGAGTTATTTGCGACAACCCCAGGCACAAGCAGAGGCAGGGATAAGATGGCCAGATTAGCCGGTGTGGACCTGCCCAAGAACGAAAGAGTCGAGATAGGCCTTACGCGCATATTCGGCATCGGACGGACGCTTTCCAGCAAGATACTGGCCGAAACCGGAGTGGACCCGTCCATCCGGGTAAAGGACCTCAAGGACGAGGACATTGTCAAGATAAGGACTGTCCTGGAGCGCGACTATAAAGTGGAGGGCGATCTTAGGCGCGAAGTGGCCATGAGCATAAAACGCCTTCAGGACATCGGCAGTTATAAAGGTTACAGGCACAGGCACGGGCTGCCCGTCAGGGGCCAGCGTACGCGCACCAATGCCAGAACAAGAAAAGGGCCTCGCAAGTCTATCGCGGGGAAGAAGAAATAAGGGGGTTCGCGGTCTAGATGGCACAGAGGAAGAAAACCGGCAAAAGGGAAAAAAAGCACGTCCCGTTCGGGGCGGCTCATATACAGGCCAGCTTCAATAACACCGTAGTCACCATAACCGACGCCACGGGCGGCGTGCTTTCATGGTCCAGCGCCGGAAGCCTCGGGTTCAAGGGCTCCAGGAAGGGCACGCTCTTTGCGGCCCAGATGGCGGCCGAAGCCGCGGCCAAGAAGGCCCTGGAGTTCGGGTTGAAGCAGGTGGATGTTTACGTAAAAGGCCCGGGGGTTGGCCGCGAGGCTGCCATAAGGGCGCTCCAGGCCGCGGGGCTTGAAGTAAACCTGATAAAGGACGTTACCCCTGTCCCGCATAACGGCTGCAGGCCGCCCAAAAGGAGGAGAGTCTGATGGCCAGGTATACCGGCGCCGATTGCAGGATGTGCAGGCGTGAAGGAGAAAAACTCTTTCTGAAAGGCGACAGGTGTTTTACTGAAAAGTGTTCGGTCGAGAGGCGCAAGTACCCCGCGGGCCAGCACGGCCAGCGCAGGGGGAAACTCTCGGACTATGGCATCCAGTTAAGGGAGAAGCAGAAGGTCAAGAATATTTACGGCGTGCTGGAAAAGCAGTTCCGTAATTATTTTGAAGAGGCGTCCAAGAAGAAGGGCGCAACCGGCGAAACGCTGCTTCAGCTTCTGGAGCGCAGGCTCGATAATGCCGTTTTCCGCATGGGGTTTGCTGCCAACCGCACCCAGGCCAGGCAGTTTGTGAACCACGGCTTTTTCAAGGTGAACGGCAGGCGCGTGGGCATACCGTCTTTCTGCGTGAGGACCGGGGACGTTGTAGAGGTTTCCGAGCCCAAGAAAAACCATATATACATAGAAGATAACCTTGCCAAAGCGGAGCACCGGGGCTATCCGTCCTGGGTGGAAGTTGACCCCGCCGGCCGCAAAGGCAAAGTGCTTCATCTGCCTGTCAGGGAGGAGATACCTCTTGACGTGCAGGAGCAGCTTGTAGTCGAGCTCTATTCTAAGTAAGTGATCACTCCCAAGTGGGGGTTTATGGAGGAGGTCTTATGGACCTGAAGAAAAAAGGCTTTGTATTGCCGGAAAAAATAAGATTCGAAGACGAAACGCTTACGGACACGTACGGCAAATTAATAGCCGAGCCGCTTGAAAGGGGCTACGGCGCAACTCTGGGTAACTCCCTGCGCAGGATATTGCTGTCATCCCTGGAAGGCGCGGCTGTGTCGGCCGTCAGGATCAGGGGTGCGGTCCACGAATTCTCGTCCCTGGACGGCGTGCAGGAAGACGTTATGAATATCGTCCTGAACCTGAAAAAGCTCAGGTTCGTGCAGCATGGCGATGGCACCAAGACCGCCACAATAAGCATGAAAGGCCCGGGAACGGTGAGAGGCACGGACCTGAAGCCCGGTGCCGATATCGAAGTGCTCACCCCGGACCAGGCCATAGCCAACCTGGACAAGGGCGCTGTCTTCGAGGCCGAGGTGTTCATAAGGAAAAGCAAGGGCTACGTGCCGTCGGAGATGAACCGTGACGAAAACCTGCCGGTGGATGCCATACCGGTTGACTCCGCTTTCAGCCCCATAACAAAGGTGAATTTCTGGGTGGAGAAGGCCAGGGTGGGCCGTTCCACAGACTACGACAGGCTTATCCTGGAGCTTTGGACTGACGGCAGCGTCAATCCGGAAAAGGCCGTTTCTCAGGCAGCGCTGATCATGATGGAGCACCTTAATTTCTTTGTGCTTGAAAAAGAGGATGATGACGAGCATAAGGAACCCAGGTCCGTCTCGTTTGCCGGCGGCGACGAGCCGATATTCAACGAGTCGCTGATGAGGAGTGTTGAGGAGCTGGAGCTTAGCGTTCGGGCACAGAACTGCCTGAAAAACGCAAGTATAAAAACGATAGGCGAACTGGTCCAGAAGACCGAGCACGACATGCTCAAAACCAAGAACTTCGGCCGCAAATCCCTGAATGAGATAAAAGACATCCTGGGGACCATGGGGCTCAGGTTTGGCATGAAGGTGGACACAGAGGCGCTTCAGAGACTTGGAGGCGGACATGCGGCATAACAAGGCGGGAAGGCATTTCGGCAGGACGGCAAACCAGAGGAAGGCCCTTTTAAGGGGTATCCTGGGGTCATTGCTGCTCCACGAAAGGATAGAGACCACTCTGGCCAGGGCCAAGGAGATAAGGCCTATTGCCGAAAGGATGGTAACACTGGGCATCAGGGGAGACCTTGCCGCCCGCAGGACGGCGCTTTCCAATCTGCCCGATAAAGAGGTAATTTCCAGGCTGTTTGCAGTGATAGCCCCGCGCTTCAAGGGTTCCAACGGCGGGTATCTGAGGATTGTGCAGACCCGGAACCGGGTGAACGACAGGTCCCCGATGGCAGTGATAGAGTTTACGGATTATGAGGAGGTAACGGGCAAGGCAAAGCGGGATGAGGCCGCGAAGAAACGGGAACCGAAGAAGGAAAAAGAAGGGGAGGAAAAGTAAGAGTGCCAGACTGGCTTGTTGCCCTGCTGGCACTGGGTGGATGGGTTCTCCTTCAATTCGTGATCTTCCCGCGCCTGGGCGTGCCTACCTGACATAGCGCCGGCAAGGGGACGTGTTCCCCCAAAAAGCACCGCTAGGGAAATTTTCTGTTGACAAAACGGAGCGGATTTTTGTATTTTGAATGGCGGCGTGTAGTAAAACCCGGCTACGAACTTCTTGGCTCATTAAGATAAATCAGGACATCGCAGCGGCAGGCAAGGCTTGCCTGCATTGGAAGATCACTCAAACCTAGGAGAAACCAAAGGATGCAGGACGTTTCCATATCCGAACTCAAGGAAAAAACAATCGAGGAGCTTACCAAAAAGGCCAGGGAACTGGAGGTTGAGGGCGCAAGCGGCCTCAAGAAGCAGGATCTTATTTTCGCCATACTCCAGGCCCAGGCGCTCAAGACCGGCAACGTGTTTGGAGAAGGGGTCCTGGAAATACTGCCTGACGGTTTCGGGTTTCTGAGGTCGCCGGATTACAGCTATTTGCCCGGCCCCGATGATATTTATGTTTCACCATCCCAGATAAGGCGCTTCAACCTGCGTACCGGGGATCTTGTATCAGGCCATATCAGGCCGCCAAAGGAGGCTGAGAGGTATTTCGCCCTCCTTAAAGTGGAAGCCGTCAATCATGAGTCTCCGGACCAGTCTGTAGCCAGGGCGCTCTTTGACAACCTGATCCCGTATTACCCGACCGAGCGGATTAAACTTGAATACGATGCCGGTGATTTCTCCACAAGGGTAATGGAACTGGTTACCCCGCTTGGAAAAGGCCAGAGGGGTATGATAGTGGCCGCCCCGAGGACCGGTAAAACGATGCTCCTTCAGTCCATCGCAAAGGCCATAAAGAAAAATCAGCGTGAGGTACACCTGATAATCCTCCTTATAGACGAGCGGCCGGAGGAAGTGACCGACTGGAAACGGCAGGTGCCCACGGCAGAGATAATCAGCTCCACTTTTGACGAGCCGCCGCAGAGGCACTGCCAGGTGTCCGAAATGGTTATAGAGCGTGCCAAGAGGCTTGTTGAAGGCAGGCGCGACGTAGTCATCCTACTGGACAGCATAACCAGGCTTGCCAGGGCCTACAACGCCATAATACCGACCAGCGGGAAAGTCCTCTCGGGCGGTCTGGACTCCAACGCCCTCCAGAAGCCCAAGCGCTTCTTCGGGACCGCAAGAAATATAGAAAACGGCGGCAGCCTAACCATACTTGCCACCGCCCTTGTGGACACCGGCAGCCGCATGGACGATGTTATTTTCGAAGAGTTCAAGGGCACCGGCAACTCCGAACTGCATCTGGACAGGAAGCTTGTGGACAAGCGCGTGTTCCCAAGCATGGACATAAACGCATCGGGCACCAGGAAAGAGGAACTGCTTGTGGACAAGGACACTCTCCGCAAGATGTGGATTCTCAGAAAGGTCCTCTCGCCCCTTGGCCCCGTGGAGAGCATGGAGTTTCTCCTGGACAAGCTAAGAGGCACGAAGACCAACAAGGAATTCCTGGACAGAATGAACCAATAGTTAAAAAAAGGGGCCTGTAAGTCCGGTAAAACTTACAAGGCCCGTTTTTTAATACCGTGGAAATCCGCCTTCTAGACGACAATCACTGTTTCGCCTGCGGCAAGGACAACCCGCACGGGCTGCAACTGAAGTTCGAGGCGGTGGCCGGCGGCGGAGCGTGCGCATCATTTATTCCGCTTAAATGCCATCAGGGTTATAAAGATATCACGCACGGCGGCATACTAACCACCATACTGGATGAGGCCATGGCGCAGGCGGCCATATTTGCCGGCCACTTTGCCGTAACAGCGGAGATAACCGTGAGGTTCCGCAAAACCCTTGAGGTTGGCGAGCCTGCCAGGGTAGAGGCGAAGGCAACCCCTCCACGGCGCGGCCTGGTAGTGGGGGAGGCCAGCATATTTTCAGAACGCGACGGGTCCCTTATAGCCGATGCCCGCTGCAAACTGATTGCGCAAGAAAGGCATTAATACGTAAGAACTTACAAAAGCGGGCTAGTCTTCCAGGTTAATACCCATTTTCTGAAGCACGCCCCCGACTTTTTTTGCGCAATCGCTGTTGCCGTGCGCCCGGACGGCCTGGCCTATTTCCAGCAGATGCACCCACAGCCTCATTACATTGTTGCGCTGCCCGGGGCAGGCCTCGATTATTGAATTAAAGAGGGCTATCCCCTGCAAAGATTGCTCTGATGTATCCCCGGCACTTTTCCCGGTTGCCATGATGAAGGCCTCCCTGCGCTGCTGGCAACACAATAACATTCGAAAGCTTACAAATCACTTACATGTAATTTTTTTATTGAAATTTCAAATTGTTGCGTTGTACAATCTGGCGGTTCATTTAATCGGACTCCGGAGGGGAACTGATAAAAATGAAGGGGCTTTCGCCCCCCGCCAAGATAACACGTCCCAAACTGTCTGCCGCCGTGCCCAGAAAACGCCTCTTCAGCAGGCTGAATGAGGCTATGGCAAAGCCGGTCACCTGGGTATCGGCACCTGGCGGCTCCGGCAAGACCACACTTGTTTCAAGCTATCTGGATTTCATCAAATTGCCCTGCATCTGGTACCAGGTGGACCAGGGCGATGCCGATCCGGCAACTTTTTTTTACTATATGACAATGGCCGCAAAAAAATGGGCGCCCAAACGTGGCGGCGCACTGCCGCAGCTTGCACCAGTGTCTGCCGGCATGAAGGCCTTCGCCAGCCGTTATTTCGAGCGCCTATTTGATATCGTAAAGCCGCCGTTTGCCATGGTTCTGGATAATTACCAGGAGGTACCCGATGAGGGGATTTTTCAGGAGATGATGGAAACCGGCCTGTCCATTGCGCCGGATGGGGTTAAAGTATTTGTGCTTAGCCGCAATGGGCTGCCGGCCCGGTTTTCAAGGATGTATGCAAACAGGCTGATAGAAACGCTTGGCTGGAAGGACCTGAAATTCACACTGGAGGAAACTAAAAGGCTGTTCAATCCCAACGGCAGGCTTGCCCATTCATATATAAGGCAGCTCCACCAAAGGGCCGATGGCTGGGTTTCCGGGATGATACTTCTCAATGAAAACTCAAAAAGAGGCGCCTGCGCAGCCGCCGCAGAATCCATTGCCAGCCCTGATAACCTCTTCAATTATTTTGCCGTTGAGGTCTTTGCCGGTTGCAGCAAAGGTGACCAGGAATTTCTTTTAAAGACATCCTTTCTTTCCCAGACAGACCCCGTGATGGCCGAAAGGCTCACCGGCGCTCCCAATGCAAACAGCATATTGTCCAGGCTGAGCCGGGGGCATTTTTTTACCACCAGGCATTCCGGCGAAAACCCGGTTTATCAGTATCATCCGCTCTTCCGGGAATTTTTGCTTTCAAAGGCAAAGGAAGTTTACGGAGCCGCAGAACTGCTTGAGATAAAGACGCAGGCGGCAGGGCTGCTTGCCGGGATTGGCAGGGTGGAGGATGCGGCCCTTCTTTACGAAGAAGCCGGGGCTTTTGGGGATATAGAGCGCCTTATACTTGAAAATGCCGGGGCGCTTGCCCGGCAGGGCAGGGCCGGCACTGTGGGGAAGTGGATCGGATATCTGCCTGCGGAGCACGTTGCGGCAAACCCGTGGCTCCTGTACTGGAAGGGCATATCACTTGCGGCGGAAAACCCGCTGGAGGGCAGGGCATGTCTGGAGAAGGCATTTCATACTTTCAGGGCCAGAAATGAGCGCGCGCCGATGTTCCTGGCATGGTGTGACGCCGCGGGGATTACTCTCCATTGCAATGAATTCAGCGGCATCGAGGCATGGCTGCGGCTGTTAAAAGAGATAACGGACGAGTCTCCCGTGTTTCCATCGGCAGAGATCGAGACCCGCGTGATACTGAATATCTTCAACCTGCTCACTATAAAGATGCACGAAGGGTTCGATGTAGACGCATACTACAACCGCGCGTTCAGCCTGATGTTTTCGGAGGAGCAGATAGACGCGGAGCTAAAGGTTACAACCGGGGTCTTTCTATGTTTCTATTTCCTTTGGAATGGGGACATGGCCCGCGCCGGCATCATCATGGACATGTTTGAAAACCTGAAGGCCAAAGCGCCGGCAGGCAAACCAATCACAGACCTGTCTCTGATTGGCATGCAGGCGGCCAAGGCCCTGTACGAATTTTTTTCGGGCATGTGCGCCCAGTGCATCGGGACGGTTGAAGACGCCCTGGAATTATCAGGGCTAAACGGCGTGCATGTGTGGGACGACCATCTTCTTGGAACTGCCGCGGCAGCGGCCCTTAGCCAGGGAGATTCGAAAGCCGCCGGAAAGGCGCTGGCCAGTATGTGCGCGGCCCCCGGCACTGCAAGGGTGCTGGACCAGGCCTACTGCTATTTTCTTAAAAGCTGGCACTCCGCCCTGCGGGACGACTTTGAGGGCGCACATGAATATCTGCAACTGTCCGGCGGCCTGGTGCCCAAGTCCGGCTATCTGCCTACTGTTGCCGCCGTGCACGCCGCCCAGGCTGAACTGCTGCATATCAAGGGAGACCATCGGGCTTCCGGGGCTGAATTTAAAATGGCCACTGACATGGCGCGCCACATGAAAAGCGCCTGCCTGGAATTCATGGTCCTGATTATAAGGGCCGGGATTGCGCTTGAAAGCGGGGGCGGTGCGGATGCGGCAGCTCTCCTTAAGCGCGCATTTCCCATTGCGCGCAAGCACGGGCTTGCCAATATGTACTGGTGGCGGCCCGCTGTAATGGCCCGGCTATGCGAAAAGGCGCTCGCTGAAGGGATTGAAACGCAGTACGTGACGGCCCTGATACGGAAGCGCGGCCTGCTGCCCGATCCTCTGCCTGTAACCGGCCTGTGGCCTTACCCATTGAAAATATATACATTTGACCGGTTTGAGCTTTCAATAGACGGGCAGCCGCTGGAATCCGGCGGCAAGATGCCTAAAAAGCCGCTTGCGCTGCTCAAGCTGCTGGCCGCAAAGGACCCGGATGGTGCAACGCAGGAAGAAATAACCGATTCCCTGTGGCCTGAGACAGACGGGGACCTTGCAATGCAATCCCTGGACACCACAATGCATCGCATTCGCAAAATAATAAGAAATGAAAAGGCCGTTGTGCTTAGGAACGGGCGGATAAGCCTCAACCAGCGGTACGTATGGACGGACCTGCGCGCCTTCCAATCATTGTGCGCGAGGGCGGAAAAAGAAAATGCGCCTGCAAGAGTGGCCGGGCTGCTGGAAGACGCGCTGAAACTGTATAAGGGCAAATTTTTGCCTTCGGATTCCTTCATTCCGTGGGTGTTGTCAAAACAGGACAAATTGAGCTTCATGGTTTCCGGCCTGATTGCTAGGCTTGGGGAAATATACGAAGAGCGCGGGGAGCTTGAGAAGGCGGCGGCGGTATACAGGAAGGGGACGGAACTTATAAATACGGCAGAGGAATTCTATCAGAAGCTTATGCTGTCTCTTTCCCGCCTTGGCCGCAGGACCGAGGCCATTAGCGTCTATAAAAATTGCCAGGTAAAACTGAATTCGCTGCTGGAAATAGAGCCGTCGTCAAAAACAAAGGCCATTTACTCCGGACTGCTGGAAAAGAGAGCTGAAGCCTAAGGTCTGGGTTTCCCGTTGGGGCAAGCTTGTTTGCGGCGTTCGCCGATATACCTGAATCTTAACAGCCGGGGTTTGCTTTTTTAGCGGGCGGTGTTCGTCTTTGTTGGTACCGCGCCTCACCTCATACAAGCCTTGCGGCATTACTGGCGCCGGAGCTGTCTCCAGCAAGGCGCTTGCAGACGCCGGCACGCGCGGCCCACTTCGCTCACTACCGCTGCCGCATTGCCCTTTTCGTCAAAATCAACCCAAAAAGAAATCCATTTACCCGGAGAGCCGGTAGCGCCCAAAACCCATGTCATCAACTTCATGAAATATGTCATATGGACAATGTCATGTTTCGCCGTTTTATGATATGCGGGCGCGGCGGGGGTTTACCCCGCCCAGGCGCACGAAAGGAGAATGGGATGGATTCACCACTGGATTTAATGCCCGGTATTTTGGAGTTGCAAAAGCCTAAAAACAAAAGAGAGAGGATTGCGGAGGCCAAAAGGGATATGGCCCGCGTGCTCCTGGAGTCCGGGCGCTCTTACAGGGAGGTTGCCGGGGCTCTGGAGATTAGTATCGGCAGTGTGCACAACATTATGAAGGAGCCGCATGAGAAGACCGCCCCGCTCCTGAGGGAGGTACGGGAGCGGTCCGCCGCAAAAAATCTGCTTCTGGCCGACCACTTCTTAAACAGAATTACGGATTACAACGTGGATGCCGCTTCCCTTAAAGATAAAGTGGTTTGCGCCGCCATATTGACTGATAAGGCCATGCAGATGGCCCGCAAACAAAAAGCCGGGGAAAGCCGGGCTGATGAAACCGGCAGGATTGAACAGATTGAACAGTAAAATCCTTAAAATGATTTTAAAACAGCAACTTGCAAGTCTTCATTTGAACACTAAAAAAAAGGCCTCCCGCGTGCGGCTTGACAGGTACAAGCCCTTTAAAATATAATTTTGAAACTGAGTCTCAATATTAAAATTGAAAGGGGCCGCTAAAATGGGCTGTCATGGGGAGTGTAAGGAAGACGAAAAGGGCGCGGCCCTCAAAAAGATAGCCCTCATCGGAAACCCCAATGTTGGCAAAAGCGTTATCTTCGGCCTCCTTACCGGCAAATATGTAACGGTGTCCAATTACCCCGGCACCACAGTGGAGGTGTCTTCCGGCAATGTCAACATTGGCGGCACACGCCTTCTGCTGGTGGACACCCCTGGCGTTAACAGCCTTCTGCCGATGAGCGAGGACGAAAGAGTCACAAGGGACATCCTTCTTTCCGACAGGCCGTCGCTGGTGGTGCAGGTTGGCGACTCCAAAAACCTCAAGCGCACGCTTGTCATAACCGCACAGCTTGCCGAGATGGGGCTGCCGGTTGTGCTGACCCTCAACATGGAGGACGAGGCCAGGGACCGCGGCATAACCGTGGACAAGGAAGGGCTGTCCAGGGAACTGGGCATTCACGTGGCCGGCACGGTGGCCCCGGAGAGAAAAGGGATAAAGGAACTGGGGCAGGCGATACTTGAAACCCCTAAAAAGCCGGCCCTGTCCGTCGATTACGGGCCGGTGCTTGAGGAATACGCTTCTAAAATTGCCGGGTTGCTGCCAAAGTCCGGCATATCCAGGCGCTCCGTTTCATTGATGGTGCTGGCAGGGGACGAGTCTTTAAAGAGATGGCTTAAGGCCAACATGGACGACGCCTCAATAGCCGCCCTGGATGCCTTCAGGGAGGAATGCGTGCAGAAGCTGGGCAAGTCCGCCGGGCTTGTGATAAACGAGGCCAGGCTCAAAAAGGCGTCACAGCTTGTTTCGGTGTTCATGAAAAAGGCCCCGGAAGAAGAAAACAGGTTGATGAACTTCATAGCCAAAATCAGCACGCACCCTGTGTGGGGCATCCCTGTCTTGTTTGCGGTGCTCTACGGCATATACGAATTCGTGGGCGTCTTTGGGGCAGGGGTTATGGTGAATTTCATGGAGAAGGTGATATTCGGGCAGTATTTAAACCCGATGTTTACGGCGGTAATCGATAAACTCATCCCGGTGCCCATAATACAGGAACTGCTTATAGGCAAATATGGCGTTATAACCATGGCGCTTACTTATTCCATAGCGATAGTGCTGCCGATAACCGCCACTTTTTTTATAGCGTTTGCAATCCTGGAGGACAGCGGCTATCTGCCCAGGCTGGCCGTTATGTCCAACAGGATTTTCAACGTGATGGGCCTTAGCGGCAAGGCTGTGCTGCCGATGGTGCTTGGCCTTGGCTGCGGGACGATGGCGGTGATGACCACAAGAATCCTTGAGAGCAGGCGCGACAGGCTGATAGCCACATTCCTTCTGGCCCTGGCCATACCGTGCTCCGCCCAGCTTGGCGTCATTCTTGGCATGCTGGCCTCGCTTTCAGGCAGGGCCATGATAATCTGGGTGCTTACAGTGCTTCTGATTCTGGTTGCCGGGGGATGGCTTGCGGCCCGCGTACTGCCCGGCAAAAGGAGCGAGTTTTTCCTTGAGATACCGCCATTCAGGAGGCCGCAGCCGTCCAACGTAATTTTAAAAACCATGAGCAGGTCCGTATGGTACCTCAAAGAGGCCGTGCCGCTTTTCATTCTTGGCACGCTGATACTTTTTGCGCTGGACAAGCTTTCGCTTCTGGTGCTCATTGAAAAGGCCTGCAGGCCGGTTGTGGTGGGCCTGCTTGGGTTGCCGCAACAGACAACGGAGGCGTTTATTATCGGGTTCCTGCGCAGGGACTACGGGGCGGCCGGGCTTTTTGCGATGTTCCAGAAAGGGCTGATGACGCCCGCTCAGGCGCTGGTGAGCCTGGTGACCATTACAGTATTTATCCCGTGCCTGGCGAGCTTTTTTATCATCATTAAAGAAAGGGGGATGAAAACCGCGATCTCGATGATAGCTATTATCACGCCGCTTGCCATTGTCATCGGGGCCGCCCTGAACTGGTTTTTAAGCTGGTCTGGTTTCAGGGTTTAAGGTTAGAATAAGCAATGGAAGAAAATACTCCAGAAAAAGTCTGTAAACCCAGGGTAGCCCCTGAAGCGGAAAAAACCCAATTTGAGGATGAAGCACTGGAAGGCCTGTGGGAGCTGATAGAGAAGAACGGCGAGAACAAGGTTTCACCGGGCCTTCTTAACGAAGAGATGGGCGAACCGCAGGCTTCAGACCTAATGGCGGAAAGCGGGCTTATAACCGTAACGGATGGCAAGGTGGCGTTTACCGAGAGCGGCAGGGTCCGAGCCAGGGACATCATAAGGCGGCACAGGCTTGCGGAGCGCCTTTTTGCCGACGTGCTGGATTTGAACAATTACGAGCAGGACGCCTGCCGGTTTGAACACGCGATAAGCTCCGAGGTGGAAGAGGCAATCTGCACTCTTCTTGGGCACCCGCCCACCTGCCCCCACGGAAGGCCGATACCGCGGGGCAACTGCTGCAGGCTGTATACCCGGAAGATAACGCCGCTGGTCTCCGCCCTGTCGGATTCCGGCGTGGGCGGCGAGTTCAAGGTTGTTTTCCTTAGGACCCCGATGATAGACAGGCTGGCCTCGATAGGGCTGGTAACGGGCTCCACAATAAAACTGCTTCAGAAAAGACCGTCGTATGTTTTGAAAATAGACGAGACCACTATCGCCATAGACGAGGATGTGGCAAAGGGGATTTTTGTAAAGGAAAATGAAGGCCAGAAAGACTGAAAAAACAGTGCGGCAGCGCGATAGTGCGACAGCGCGGCGAAAGGGAAAAATCGCCCTTAAATACGGCGAGGAGGCCGTATCCAAAGGTAAGCTGGAACTGTGGGACAACCCCAGCCCGCAAAGGGACTATGAAATACACATGGAATTTCCGGAGTTCACCTGCCTGTGCCCAAGGTCTGGTTACCCGGATTTCGCCACCATATCGATAAAGTATGTCCCCGATAAAAAAATAGTGGAGCTCAAGTCCATCAAGCTTTACCTGAACTCATTCAGGTGCTCATATATCTCCCACGAGGAGGCCGTAAACAAAATATATGAGGAGCTTGAAACAAAGTTGAAACCCCGCCGCCTTGAAGTTGCCGGGGATTTCAATCCGCGCGGAAATTTAAAAACGGTTATCCGCGTTGCCTCGCCGGAAAAATAAGCCTGCTGCACGGCTTTCATTCTCCGGAATTGCTATTATTGACTTAGTCTTTATTCCATTTATACTAGGAAGTAATAAGCCATTCAGGAGGGCGGCATGAAAAAAGCATTGATGATTACAGTTTTATTGGCCTTTGTTATGGCGCTTATGCCGGCGTGTACGTCGATAACCGGCGAGACGGCGGGGCAGGAGATCGATGACAATACCATTACAACCCATGCCAAGGCGATAATAGCTAATGACCCCGACGTGCATTATTTCAAGGTGCATGTGACGACCACAAAAGGCCAGGTAGTGCTTACGGGGTTTGTGAACAGCAGGATTGCCGAGGACCGGCTGGTCGGGAAGATCAGGAAGATAAAAGGCGTAAGGTCAGTAAAAAGCGAGCTGCAGGTACAGATGAAAGAGTAACGGTTGTTTACGCCTCAGATCCCGGCAGGGGTGATGCTGGTCTTGGCCCGATGGATAAATTCCCTCATCTTCGAATGGTCCTTAATCCCCTTGCCGGATTCCACGCCGGTCGAAACGTCCACGGCATAAGGCCTCACCATGCGGACCGCTTCGGCCACGTTCTCAGGCGTAAGCCCTCCGGCAAGTATTATCCGGCCAAGCGGTTTTGCGTCCAGCGCCACGCTCCAGTTGAATATCTGCCCTGTCCCTCCAGGGGCGTCGGGGCTCCAGGCGTCCAGCAGGAATGCCGAAACCTTATAGTGGCGCATTGCGTTAAGGTCCGACAGTTCCCTTATGCGTATGGCCTTTATGGCCCGTTTGGCTATTGCGCAGTCCTCAGGCGGTTCGCTGCCATGGAACTGGGCTACATCCAGCCCGGCACCCCTCATAATCTCAAGGACTTCCCGGCCTGGCATGTCCACGAACACTCCGACGGTGGTTATTACCGGCGGCAGCTTTTTAATTATCTCCGCAGCGCGCGAAGGGGTTATGTACCTTGGGCTTTTTTCATAGAACATGAACCCGATGGCGTCCGCTCCGGAATCCGCTGCGGCCATGGCATCCTCGATATTGGTGATGCCGCATATTTTCACCTTCACCATCAGCCGGCAATCCCTTTCAGTTCCTTCAGCTTGGAAGCGATATCGGCGGCTTTCATTATGGCCGTGCCCACCAGCGCCGCGTCGGCCCCGGCCTCTTCCATGAACAGCATGTCCGCCCTGTTCTCCACGGCGCTTTCGGCCACCACCGTCCTTCCCGATGGTATCTCCTTAATCATCTCCGGTGTTCTGTTGATGTCCGTTTTCAAGGTGGCAAGGTCCCGGTTGTTTACGCCTATTATCGTGGCGTCTATGCGGAGCGCCTTTTCAAGGTCGAACATATCATGCACCTCGAAGAGTACGGCCATGCCCAGTTCCGCGGCCATGGCCAGGTAATCGGCTGCCTGGGTCTTTTCAAGCGCGCGGGCTATCAGTAATATTGCGTCCGCACCGAATGCCCTGGACTCCAGCACCTGATATTCGTCGAATATGAAATCCTTGCGCAGGGCGGGCCTTTTTGCGCGGGTTTTAACAATATCTATGTACCCTATATCCCCCTGGAAGAAGTCCGGCTCGGTCAGTACGGATACGGCGTCCGCAAATTCCCCGTAGACAGACGCTATCTGCGCCGGGTTGAAATCCGGACGTATCAGCCCCTTTGATGGCGAGGCCTTTTTAAGTTCCGCTATAAGCCGGACGCTGCCCTTTTTGCCCTTCTTTATGGCCGCATGAAAGTCCTCCGGGGGGGCCGCCTCCCTGATGCGTGCTTTTATATCGGCGATGGGAATGGCCCGTTTGGCCTCCTTCAGCCGCTCTCTTCTTTTTTCAATAATTTTGTCCAGGACGGTCATTATGGATTTTAACATGGGGCGAATGAAGGTGGTTTATTCCTCCGGGGATGCATGTTTTTAGCGGGCTTGCCAGCATGTTAGAATAATCAGAGAAAGGGGTAAGAAAGATACCTTCCATCTCAGGCAATATAACAGGACTTAAGGGCGGAGATGTCCGCTCTCTTGAGAAGATATTCAGAAGGAAAATCCCTGCCCGCGACGTAATTACCCTTGAGCTTGCCAGATACATGACCGCGCTTTCGGCCCAGCTGGGGCGCCAGGTAGGCGTGCTTATAAACCGGCAAGGGGCGGTAACTCACGTTATATCGGGGGACGCCAGGGGTATTATGATACCGGCGCTGGATGATTATCCTCTGGGGCGCCGGGCCTTAAGAGGGCTGCGCCTGATCCATACCCATCTTAAGAACGAGGACCTTTCCAGGGACGATTTTACTGACCTTGCGCTGCTGAGGTTCGATCTGCTGGCCGTTCTTGGCGTGTCCGCGGACGGCGAGCCTGCCGGGATAAAGGTAGCATACATCAACCCCGGCAACCTTAATGCGCAGGATGCCGGGGAGGGCAAAGGCATGGTTGCGGGTATGGGGATAGAGGTTATCTCAAGTCGCGATATTTCCAGGCTGCATCTTGATTTTGCTGATTTTATTAAGGACTTAGAAAGCGGGCTTGCGAGGCGGGAAGGCTTTGACCAGTCCGACAGGCGGGAGCGCGCCATCTTGCTTAGCGTGTCTTCCGGGCCGCGCTACGACCTTGAGGAGTCGATGGATGAGCTGAAGGAGCTTGCCCATTCAGCAGACGTTGCCGTGCTGGACACCGTGATACAGAGGGTCAAAGAGATCAACCCCAGGTACCTGCTTGGAGAGGGCAAGATTAAAGACGTGGTTATAAGCGCCCTGGACAGGCGGGCTACCCTGCTTATTTTCGACCAGGAGCTTTCCCCCGCGCAGGTAAAATCCATAAGCGAGCTTACCGAATTAAAGGTTATAGACCGTTCCCAGCTTATACTGGACATCTTTGCCCGCCGGGCGCACAGCCGGGAGGGCAAGGTGCAGGTGGAACTGGCCCAGCTCAGATACAGACTTTCAAGATTGACCGGAAAGGGCACAGCCATGTCCCGGCTTATGGGCGGAATAGGCGGAAGGGGACCTGGTGAAACCAAGCTGGAAGTGGACCGCCGCCGTGCCAGGGACAGGATACACCTGCTGGAGAGGGAACTGGCAACCATAGCAGAGGCCAGAAGACAAAGGAAGCAAAGGCGGGTTGAAAGGGGCGTTCCGGTGGTCTCCATAGTTGGTTATACCAACGCCGGGAAATCCACGCTGCTTAACGCGCTTACCAACTCGGATACCCATGTGGAGGCCAGGATGTTTGCCACCCTGGATACTGCAAGCCGCAGGCTCCGGTTCCCAAGAGAGAGAGAGATTATCATAACCGATACTATAGGGTTCATACGGGATTTGCCAAAGGACCTTGTGGCCGCCTTCAAGTCTACCCTGGAGGAACTGGAGGACGCTACCCTGATCCTGCACCTTGTGGACATATCCAACCCGCAATTCCCGCATCAGATAGATTCGGTGCTGAATATAATTGATGATCTCGGGTTATCAGGAAAGCCGAGGCTGCTTGTTTTTAACAAGGCAGACAGGCTGCCCCTTATAGAGGCGGTGGCTACCGCCACACGGTACGGGGCGGTGGCCGTGTCCGCGCTTGATAAAGGCAGTTTTGGCCCGCTTTTAGCGGCCATCCAGGCCCGGATTTGGGACGGGAAGGAAAAACCTCAGGAAGTGAGGGTATAATATAGCCTTATGGAATTTACGCCGAAGTGGATAGCCTGGGAGATCACCAGGAGATGCAACCTTAAATGTGTCCATTGCCGGTCCTCCTCCGAGGCCGAGGTAAAGGGGCATCCGGATTTTTCAACCCAGGAAGGGCTCAGGATGCTTGAGGATATAGCCTCTTACGCTAAACCGGTTGTGGTGCTGTCTGGCGGGGAGCCTCTGCTTCGGCCGGACGTATTCGATTTTGCCCGGCGAGGGACGGAGCTTGGGCTTAGGATGTGCCTTGCCACAAATGGGCTTCTGGTGGACGACAACGTCTGCAACAGGATAAAGGAATCCGGCATAAGGATAGTGTCCTTAAGCCTGGATGGCTCAAACACCGGTATCCATGACGATTTCAGGAGCGTAAAGGGTGCGTTCGATGGCGTGGTGCGGGCGTCCGGGCTTTTCAAAAAGCATGGGATCGAGTTCATTATAAACTCCTCGTTCACAAAGCGTAACCAGGAGGAGATACCCAAGGTTTACAGGCTGGCTAAGGAGCTTGGCGCAACCGCCTGGTACATGTTCATGATAGTGCCCACGGGAAGGGGCGAAGACATCATGAACGAGCTTATATCCAAAGAGGAATATGAGGAGATACTGGACTGGCATTACGAGATGGAAAAGAACGAGGATTTAATGCTGGTAAGGCCCACCTGCGCGCCGCATTATTACAGGGTGGTGTTGCAGATGGCCCGTAAAGAGAAGGACAGCCCGGAGGGCTCGAAATTCAAAAAACGCACTCTCAAATTTTCAACCGGCGGGTCCAAAGGCTGCATAGCGGGGCAGCTCATATGCCTGATAGATGTGGACGGCAACGTTCTTCCATGCAGTTATTTCCCGATGGCTGCCGGCAATGTACGCAAACAACCCTTTAAAGAGATTTGGGAAGGCTCTTCTCTTTTTGCCGATCTAAGGGATTTCAAATCCTACAAGGGGAAGTGCGGTTCCTGCGAATTCATAAACGTGTGCGGGGGATGCAGGGCCAGGGCATATGCGGTTTCGGGCGATTATCTGGCCGAGGAACCATTCTGCAGCTACATCCCGCGGAAGGCCGCAAGCCCCGCGCCCGAAAAATAAATAACCGGAGGACTTCTTGATGAACGATGTCTTTTTGAAGGCTTGCAGGGGGGAAAGCGTCCCGTATACACCGGTTTGGCTTATGCGGCAGGCGGGCAGGTTTATGAAGGAATACAGGGAAGTCAGGGACACGGTTGATTTTCTCACCTTGTGCAAGACCCCGGAGCTTGCGGCAAAAGTCACCTTCCAGCCTGTGGACTTGCTGGGCGTGGATGCAGCGATTCTGTTTTCAGATATTTTAATCCCGGTTGAAGCTATGGGCATGAGGCTGGAATTCTCCGAAAAGAAAGGTCCTGTCCTGCACGACCCTATTAGGAGCCGGGCCCATGTGGACAGGCTGTCTGTACCTGTGCCTGAAGATGATTTGTCTTTTGTAATGGAAACCATAAAGATACTGCGGGCCGGGCTCAAGGTGCCGCTCATAGGTTTTTCCGGCGCTCCGTTTACGCTTGCCACATATATGATAGAGGGCGGAAGCTCTAAGAATTTTCTTGCCACCAAGAAAATGATGTTCCAGAGCAACGGCCTTTACGGCAGTCTGATGGACAAGATAACCGATACGGTCTCGGCATACCTCAAGGCGCAGATAAAGGCGGGCGCCCAGGTGGTGCAGATATTCGACACGTGGGCGGGCGTACTGTCGCCGGCTGATTTCAAGGCCTATGCTCTGCCGTATGTAAAACGGATTATAAAGGAACTCAAGGGCCTGGACGTGCCCGTGATTTATTTTGTAAATGGCTGCGCCGGGCTTTTAAAAGAAATAAAATCCTCCGGGGCCGATGTTCTGGGCATGGACTGGAGGATAGACATGGCCGATGCGGCCAGATCGCTTGGAAAGAAGGCCGTCCTTCAGGGCAACCTGGATCCCTGTGCGCTTTTGATGCCCAAAGAGGACATAAGGAGTAAGGCGCGGGACATCATAGAAAAAGGTCTGAAGGCCAAAGGGCATGTGTTTAACCTGGGCCATGGGGTGCTGCCGGAGATACCCGCTGAGAATGTAAAGTACCTTGTGGATGCGGTGCACGAAATAAGCGCGGAGGCACGCAGATAAACAAAAGGCCGCCCGTAGGCATATTGCTCTTGAACATGGGCGGGCCGGACAGCCTTGAAGCGGTCGGACCTTTTCTCTACAACCTGTTTTCCGACCGGATGATTGTAAGGCTGGGGCCTGAACCTCTTCAGCGCCCTCTTGCCAGGCTAATATCGGCAATGCGCGCTCCGAAGGCCAGAAAGATGTACGAGCTTATAGGCGGCAAATCGCCTTTGAACGATTTATCTTGGGCCCAGGCCGCGGCGCTTGAAGAGGCGCTTGGGCAGGATTGCCCTTCGGGTGCTGGCCAAGCCGAGGACGGTTTCAGGGTGTATGTTGGAATGAATTACTGGCATCCGTTTGTGTCCGAATCTTTGGCGCAGGCCAGCGCCGAAGGGATAAAGAGGCTTATAGCCATGCCTCTGTACCCGCATTATTCTCTTGCCACAACCGGTTCTTCATTAAGGGGGCTGAAAAGGGAACTGGCCAAATACAGTTTTGAATGCCAGGTTATCCCCCATTGGTACAGGCAGCCGGACTATATATCCGCTCTTGTATTGAAGATAAAGGAGGGCATGGCAAGGTTTGGCCATGGGGAGGATGTGTTTGTGCTTTTCAGCGCTCACGGCCTGCCTGTAAAATTCCTCGAAATGGGGGATGTTTACGTTGAGCATATCAGGGGTACGATAAGCGCGGTCAGGGGTTTCCTGGAGATGGACTATGCGCTTTCTTTCCAGTCCAGGACAGGGCCGGTAAAATGGATTGAGCCGTACACGGATGAGATGCTGAAAGAGCTTGCAAGGCAGGGGGCCAGAAACGTACTGATTGTCCCCATAAGCTTCATCTCCGATCATGTGGAAACGCTTTATGAGATTGATATTCTTTATAAAAAACTGGCTAAAAATCTCAACATAAGGCTTGAAAGGACTGAATCCCTGAACACGGAACCTTTGCTTATAAAAGCAATGGAGGATATAATCTGCATGAAACGCAAGGAGCTGGGCTGGTGAAGGCGATTATAGCCGGGGGCGGCATATCAGGGCTGTCGCTTGCTTATTTCCTTAAGGCCGGGGGGATAGCCCCGGTAGTTTTCGAAGCCACGCCCAGACCGGGTGGCAAGATACGCACCGAAAAGGCGCAGGGATTTTTGTGTGAATGGGGCGTAAACGGGTTCCTGGATAACAAGCCCAGGACTCTGGAGCTTGCGGGCAGGCTTTCCCTGGAAGCACTCAGGAGTTCGGATGCCGCAAGGAAAAGATTCGTGCTCAGGGGCGGCAAGCTAAGAAAAATACCCGAAGGGCCTGGTGAATTTATTTCCTCCGGTGTATTAAGCCCTCTTGGAAAGCTGAGGCTTGTGCTGGAGCCCTTCATAAAACCAAACCTTTCTGATGAAACTCTGGCCGGTTTTGCTAGAAGACGCCTAGGTAAAGATGCGTTTGAAAATCTTATAGACCCGATGGCATCGGGTGTTTACGCGGGCGACCCGGAAAAGATGAGCGTGGAGAGCTGTTTTCCACGGATAAAGGCCATTGAGAAAAAACATGGCAGCCTGATAAAAGGGATGATCGCCTTGGGGAAAGAGGCGAAGAAGACCGGGAAGGCAAAGGTGGGCCCCGGCCCCGGCGGCACACTGACCTCATTTTCTGGCGGTATGGAAGAGATAATAAAAGCGCTCAGGCTGGCCCTGGATGACAAGGTTGCTGTTAACAGCAGGGCTGTTTCAATTGAAAAAACGCAAGGGGGATACAGGCTTTTACTTGATGAGGGGGCCCCGGCAGAGGCAGAAATGCTTGTGCTTGCCTGCCCGGCATACGAAAGCGCTGAAATCCTTCGCGATCTTGACGAAAGGCTCTCCGTTCTTCTGTCTGCCATAGCGTATCCGCCGGTCTCGGTTATTTGTCTGGGTTTCAGCAGGCAGAAGATAAATTTCCCGGTGGACTCATTCGGTTTTTTAGTGCCCTTTCGTGAAAGGAAGAGCGTGCTTGGCGTGCTTTTCGATTCAAGCATTTTCCCGGAGAGGGCGCCTGAAGGGCAGGTGCTTTTAAGGATTATGGCCGGGGGTGCAAGAATGGGTAAGGTGGCCATGCTGGATGACGAAAAACTGCTGGATACCGTAATGGCGGACCTTCGGGCTATACTCGGAATTAAGGCCACTCCGGATATGGTAAGGATATTCAGGCATGAAAAGGCCATTCCTCAGTACGAGCCCGGGCATACGGAAAGGCTGCGTGAAATTGACTCCATAATGGCCGGGCATCACGGGCTATACCTTGCAGGCAACGCATACAGGGGAATCGCCCTGAACGACTGCATAGAAAACTCGGCCCTGCTGGCTGAAAAGATCATAAAGGAGAGTAAATGAAGGTAAAAGTGGTTTTGCCGCCTCTCAAAAGAAATCTGATCATATTGGCATCTCTGATGGCCGTCCTGGTTTTTCCAGTTATGTCATCCGCACGTATCAACAAAAATAATTATGCCAGACACAGGGTATTTTCCCGGCAGGAGATAAACACCATGAAACACACAGAGGCTGAGATCATCACTAAATTCGGGACTATTGTGGTCCGGTTCTTTCCGGACGTTGCCCCCAACCACGTCCATAATTTCATCAAGCTTGCCGAAGAAGGTTTCTATAACGGCACTACGTTTCACCGGGTGATCCCGGGCTTTATGATCCAGGGCGGCGATCCGGCAACCAAGCCAGGCGCCAATCAAAGCGTGCACGGCCCCGGTTATACTCTGAAGGAGGAGTTTAACTCTAAACCGCATCTTCGGGGCACTCTTTCGATGGCAAGGACGCCCGATCCCAACTCCGCCGGCTCACAGTTCTTCATCTGTGTTGCCCCGGCGCCGTTTCTGAACGGACAGTACACGGTTTTCGGCGAGGTGGTATCCGGTATGGATGTTGCCGACAAGATTGTGGAGCAGCCCAGGGACAGAGCGGACAACCCTCTGGAAAGGGTGGAAATGCAGGTGCGGGTTATAAAGGACAAAGACTGAAAAAACGGGTTGTATTTTATCCGGGTCATGTGTTAAGTTTTGACCGAAAGGAGGCGATTTGAATGAGGGATGAGCAGATTGCCAATATCCTGTCCAGAGAGAGTGAGGAGTTCAGGAAACTTTCAGACGAACATAAGCACCTTGATACCCAGTTGCTGGATATGTCCGTAAAGCATCATCTTACGGCCGATGAGGAGATAGAAAAGAAACGGCTGCAGAAGATGAAACTCCTCAAAAAAGACCGAATGGCGGAGATTATAAGGGGATACAAGAAAGAACACAGTATACACTAAAGGGCCGGCAGGCCCGGAGTATATAAAAATTCATGTTCCGCTCTGTCCGTTCTCTCCGGCGAGGGGAGACAGGCAGGCGGAATTTTTTTACAAACTAACCAGGAGGTAACAGTTAGGCCATGCGTTCCAGCGAAATAAAAAAAGGCATAGAGCGTGTCCCGCACAGGGCTCTCCTGTACGCAACCGGCGTGCCCGCCTCTGAAATGGAAAAACCTTTCATAGGGGTGGCCACCAGTTTTACCGATCTGATACCGGGGCACGTTGGCATGAAGGAGCTGGAGAGATACATCGAAAAAGGCGTCCACGCCGGAGGTGGTTATCCGTTCTTCTTCGGGATTCCAGGCATATGCGACGGCATAGCGATGGGCCACAGCGGCATGCATTATTCGCTGCCATCCAGGGAGCTTATAGCCGACATGGTGGAGACCGTCTCGCAGGCCCACAAGCTGGACGGCCTGGTGCTTCTGACAAACTGCGACAAGATAACGCCCGGTATGATAATGGGGGCGCTTAGGGTGAACATTCCAACTATTATCGTCACCGCCGGGCCGATGCTTTCGGGCCGCCTTAAGGGGAAAAGGCTTTCGCTGGTCAACGATACGTTTGAGGCGGTGGGGAAATATAAAAAAGGCCTCATATCGGACAGGGACGTTGAGGAACTGGAGTTGTGCGCCTGCCCTGGCGGCGGTTCATGCCAGGGGATGTATACGGCCAATACCATGGCCTGCCTCACCGAATCCATGGGGATGAGCCTGCCTTACGCGGCAACCGCCCTGGCCGTGTCCGCCAAGAAAAAGCGCATAGCATTTGAAAGCGGCAGGCGGATTGTGGAACTGGTGAAAAAAGGCATAACCCCGCGCAAGATTGTAACAAAACAGTCGCTGGAGAACGCTATCGTTGTGGACCTGGCGCTGGGCGGCTCCACCAACACCTGCCTGCACGTGCCCGCGATAGCCCACGAAGCCGGTGTGGACGTGGGAATCGGGGCGTTTGATGAGCTTTCCAAAAAAACGCCGCATATAGCAGACATGCTTCCCGGCGGCAGGCATTATCTGGAGGACCTGGAATGGGCTGGCGGCATACCGGCCGTGATGAAGGCGCTGAAACCGCTTCTTACCGACCATATAACCGTAAGCGGTAAAAAAGTATTTGATATTATCGCCGGTGCCGAAATCTCCGATGAGGAGGTAATAAGGCCCATGGACCGCCCGTACCATAAGGAAGGCGGCATAGCCGTCCTGAGGGGCAACCTGGCCCCAGGCGGTGCGGTGGTAAAACAGTCCGCCGTGAGCGCCGGGATTATGAAATTCAAGGGCAAGGCCAGGGTCTTTGACTCCGAGGAATTGGGGATGAAGGCCATAATGGCCGGCGCGATAAAGCCCGGCGACGTGGTGGTAATAAGATACGAGGGGCCCAAAGGCGGCCCCGGCATGCGCGAGATGCTCTCTCCCACGGCGGCCATTGCCGGGATGGGGCTTTCTGATTCCGTGGCGCTTATAACGGATGGCAGATTCTCCGGCGGCACGCGCGGGCCATGCATTGGCCACGTATCCCCGGAAGCTATGGAAGGCGGGCCGATAGCCGCAGTAAAAGAAGGGGACGAGATACTTATAGATATCAGGAAAAGGACCATCCGGCTGGAAGTGCCAGAGAAGGAAATAGAGCGCAGGCTTAGTCTCTGGAAAAAGCCCGCTCCCAAGATAAAAACCGGCTGGCTTGCCAGGTACGCAAGAAACGTAAGCTCTGCGGCAGATGGCGCGGTGATGCGGTAATATGTTAAAATCATTAACTATTTTGGATGCAAGAAGGTTTTAACTATGAAGCTTACCGGCGCTGAAATATTCATTGAATGCCTGAAGCGCGAGGGTGTGAAGCACATCTTCGGGTACCCCGGAGGCGTGGTGCTGAACATCTTCGACATGCTTTATGACAATAAGGACGTAAAACTCATACTCACCCGGCATGAGCAGGGCGCGGTCCACGCAGCGGACGGCTACGCCAGGGCCACCGGCAAACCGGGCGTGGTGCTTGTTACAAGCGGGCCCGGCGCAACCAACACAGTAACCGGCATAGCGAATGCCGCCATGGATTCCGTGCCGCTTGTGGTATTTACAGGCCAGGTTCCCACGGTGCTCATCGGAAACGACGCCTTCCAGGAAGCCGATATCGTTGGCATAACAAGGCCGTGCACCAAGCACAATTTCCTGGTAAAAGACGTGAACGACCTTGCCGTTACGGTAAAGGAGGCCTTCCATATAGCATCAAGCGGCAGGCCCGGCCCAGTGCTTATAGATCTGCCCAAGGACGTTACGGTCGGCAAAACCGAGTTCGTCTGGCCGGAGAAGATAGGCCTGGCAGGGTACAAGCCCAAGTACGAAGGCAATAAGTGGATGATCGCGCAGGCGGCCGCCGAGATTCAAAAATCGAAGAAGGCTGTGATCGTGGCGGGCGGCGGCGCCATAATCTCCGGGGCCACAAAGGAGCTGAAGGAACTGGCCGAGATGGCCCAGATACCTGTAACCACCACTCTTATGGGCATCGGCGCTTTCCCTGAAACGCACAAGCTCTCACTTGGGATGCCGGGCATGCACGGCACGTACTACGCAAACAAGGCCATCCAGGAAGCGGACCTGCTAATAGCGCTTGGTATGCGGTTTGACGACAGGGTCACCGGAAAAACCGACGCCTTCGCCCCCAATGCAACCATAGTGCAGGTGGATATAGACCCAACCTCGATAAGGAAAAATATAAGGGTGGACGTGCCTGTGGTGGGCGACGTAAAGCGTGTGCTAACGGTGCTTAACAAGATGCTTAAATCCGAGGCCAAGGGCCAGTGGACGGCCGTGCGCAAGGCGTGGCTTTCCCAGATAGACCAATGGAAGGCCGAGAGGCCGCTCTCCTACAACCCGGATAGCGAAGTTATAAAGCCGCAGTTCGTGGTGGAGAAGATATACGAGCTTACAAAAGGCGACGCAATAATCTGCACGGAAGTTGGCCAGAACCAGATGTGGGCCGCGCAGTTCTATAAGTACGACAAGCCGCGCACTTTCATATCTTCCGGCGGGCTTGGGACCATGGGCTTTGGCTTCCCGGCGGCCATAGGGGCGCAGCTTGCCCATCCGGACAAGCTTGTGATCGATGTAGCCGGGGACGGCAGCATACAGATGAACATACAGGAGCTGGCCACGGCGGTAATCAACAAGCTGCCCGTAAAGGTGGCCATACTCAATAACGGGTTCCTTGGCATGGTCCGGCAATGGCAGGAGCTGTTCTACGGCGAGCGGTACTCCCATGTGGGGCTGGATGTTGTGCCGGATTTCGTGAAGGTGGCCGAGGCTTACAACGCTGTGGGCCTTAGGGCAAAAAAACCCAGCGAGGTGGAGCCTGTGCTTAAGGAAGGCCTCTTCAAGATCAAAAAGCCTGTGTTCATGGACTTTGTAGTGGACTGGAGGGAGAAGGTGTTTCCGATGGTGCCCGCAGGCGCGCCGATAGACCATATGCTGTTTGACGAGAAAAAACAGGAGAAAAAGCATAAACTGAGGGCGGTAAAATGAGGCACACCATCACAATGCTGGTAGAAAACAAGTTCGGCGTCCTGTCGCGAATCTCCGGGCTGTTTAGCGGGCGCGGCTACAACATAGAAAGCCTGTCCGTGGGCGAGACCATGGACCCTGCCTATTCCCAAATGACAGTTGTCACAAGCGGGGACGACCTGATAATCGAGCAGATAACCAAGCAGCTCAATAAACTGGTGGACGTTATCAAGGTAACTGACGTAACTGAATTCGAGCACGTTGAGCGCGAAATGGTGCTTATAAAAGTGAAGCCAAAGGCGGAGCGGAAGGCCGAGGTCTTAAGCCTGGCCGGTATCTTCAGGGGCAGGGTGGTGGACTCCTCCGAGGACACCTACACCATAGAGGTTACCGGGGACGAAAAAAAGATAGACGCCTTCGTAAACCTGATGACCCCCATCGGGATAAAGGAGCTGGTGCGCACCGGCAAGGTGGCCATTCTCCGCGAAGGCATGAAGAAGTAGCCGGTCCCCTTTTCTTTTTATGTGTTCCAGCCTTTTCGGGGCTTTCCTTTGATTTCAGCCTGTTAGCCGCAAATTTTTGTTCCATCTGTTCCATCAGCTTCGTTACCCTATCTGCCCTAAGTGCCTGATTTTTAAAGGTTTTGGCTTTTCGCTCTGTAAAGTTTGTTCCAATCCCCAAGTAGCTGTTTTTTTTAGGTTTTTGAGGATTAAGTCTCTTTTTGCCAGATTCCGCACTGGCTGTCATTCTCCGGCCCGGCTGGGGAATCCACTCTATCCGTAGGCCATATTTTCTGCATGGCCTTTACGGCGCATCCGGGTTTTTTCTGTAATTTTTTCAAAGAGCATATCGGGGGCAAGCCCCCTAACACAAGGCCATAATAAACGGCTGGATATGACATTGTCCATATGACATATGTCATTAAGTTGATGTCATGGTTTTAAGTGCGGCCGGTGTTTGGTAAACCTGAAACCCATCACATTAATATATCTTTGGCGGGATGCGAATTTCCCCTTCTATACCTCACTGCTTGTGGTCGGTTTTTGAGGCGAAGATTCGCTCCGCAGTTTTACTTCCAAAATTTTCTCAAAAATTGTATATTACTATCCAAAAATGAGCAGGCTCTATACCTACATAGTAAAGCATGATACTGGTATTGCACCAAACCCGTTCTGGGGTTGGTGCACTCTTGCGGTATGTACGCCAAACCACCAGGGGTCACGAGTCGAGCCTGGTGACTGGATTGCAGGATTTCTCGACAAAAAAAGAGATTATAAATTCCTCTATGCCATGATTGTCAGTGAATGTATCCACATGGATGCTTATTTTAAAGACAAAAGGTTTTTAAATAAGCGGCCTCGCGTGCGGGGAACCTTGATTCAGAGGCACGGAGATAACTTCTACAGTTTTGATTCCCAGGGGCAATGGCAGCAGCATAAAACTGATTTCCATAAAGACCCTGACCTTCAAATAAAGGATACGAAACACCCATGGGTTTTTGTATCCAAAAAATTCTGGTATTTAGGCAAGAAAGCCCATCCATTACCGGAGCATCTGCTCTCATTAGCCGGAGGGCGAGGGACACGGGTTAACCATGACGAAGATTTAGTTGAACAGTTCAAGAAATGGGTGAGCCATAAATTTAGGGAAGGAAGATCTGCACTGCCAAACGATATTAAAGCTTGTGGGCATAATTCTAAAACTATATTACATTCCTGTTGCCGTCAAAAAATAGAAAAAATAGGGACAGCGACCGTTTTCCCGTGAGTCGTAATTTTAAAGTCTTTGACGTACCAATAGAAAAAATAGGGACAGCGACGAATGGCGCTAGTTTAAGCTGCTTCAGCACGATAATTATTCCTATGTTGAATCTCTTTCATTTCATGTCTTGGCGCGGTCATTAACTGGTAATTTTTCTTTCGCCGCTTAAGGCATCGTGGTTCGCTTCGTCCGGGACGTTGTGAGAGTGGAGCATTCGTCATGGCTTCGTACAAATCGCTGATTAATCTGGTCCGTTCAGCCCTGCTGATATTTGCGTGATTAAGATGCGGCTCCCAGTTGCGAAGCGCCTGCATACTGCCCTTGAAACTTACAAGTCGAACATTCAGGTCCTTCGCTTTTGCCGCCTCGCACATAAGCCTCCGTATACAATTGTACGCAATAAAAAACAGCAGAATTTCTTTGCGGATCATCTCCGGCGTTTTGCAGCGCAGGATATCCATTCCCATGGTTATCTTGATATCCCGAAAGAAAAGCTCGACATCCCACCGCCTGAAGTAAAGTTCAGCAAGTTCTTCCTTGGGGTATGCTACTGGATCAAGCAAGGTTGTGATAATGTAAAATTTTAGACCTTATTAGGGACACATCCCATATTTTCACAGACCTTATTAGGGACACATCCCATATTTTCACTGTTTACCTTTCCTCGGCCTTCCCGGACGTTTTAGTGAAAACTCCCGGCCAAGTAATTTTTCCATTTTGCCTATAAAACCGGCCTGGCCAAATGG
>JAKAKS010000034.1 GCA_021813405.1 Nitrospirota bacterium | reverse complement strand
GTAAGCGACAACGGGATAGGCATAGCCAGGGAGCAGACTGACCGGATTTTCGAGATATTCCAGCGCCTGCACGGAATAGACAAATACCCGGGCACGGGCATCGGCCTTGCACTATGCAAGAGGATTGTTGAGAACAGGGGCGGCAGGATATGGGTGGAACCCGGGCCGGGGTGTGGCTCGGTATTTTACTTTACGGTACCTGAGGAAACCCCGGAATAGGCATGGACAGGCATTTAAGGGCGCTGCTTATAGAAGACAACCCCTCCGATGCGCGCCTGATAAAAGAGCTATTCTCTTTTGCAAGCAACGGCGAGGCCACCATGGAGATTGCCCAAAACCTTACCGGCGGGCTGGAGCTTCTTGAAAACCCGCCGGATATCGTGCTGCTGGACCTTTCGTTGCCGGAAAGCCGCGGCATGGACACTTTTTTCAGGGTGCGCGAAAAAGTCCCGAATGTGCCGATAGTCCTTCTGACCGGGCTGGATGACGAGGAAACGGCCATTCTGGCCATAAAGAGCGGGGCCCAGGACTATATCGTAAAAGGCAAAACGGACGAAAGCCTCTGGCGCTCCATAAATTACGCAATGGAGCGCAAAAGACTGATAAACGAGAGGGAAAGGCTTATCGGAGAACTGGACCTCACCTTGAGGGAATTAAAGGTTCTGGCCGATCATCTTCAGAAGAGGAACCGCGAACTGGAAGAATTTGCAGCCGTAGCCGCCCACGATCTCAAATCCCCCCTTCAGATAATTGTAAATTACCTGGGGCTGCTTCAGTCACGCTACGGGGAACTGCTTGGTGCCAGGGGGCTGGAGTATATCGATATCGCCTCCACTTCGTCCAAAAGGATGGCGGAGCTTATAGACAACCTGCTCAGATATTCCCGCCTGGATATGGAGCTTCCAGTGGCGCAGATAGAAAGCGGGCAGGCATTATCGATTGCGCTTAAGAACCTTGAGGTGAGGATAGCGGAGTCCGGGGCGGTTGTCACCAGCGGCGCACTGCCGGAGGTGGTTTGCAACGAAACCAGGCTCTCGCAGCTCTTCCAGAACCTTATAGACAACGCGATAAAATTCCGCGGAAGCGAGCCGCCGCGCGTGCATGTGTCATGCGGGAAGGGGGACGGGGAGGTTTGCTTTGTCGTGCGGGACAACGGTATAGGCATAGCCCCGGGCTCGGCGGAGCGCATCTTTGACGCATTCCTGCGCCTCAATAACAAAAGCGATTATCCGGGCACTGGACTGGGGCTGGCCATATGCAGGAAGATAGTGCAGAAATGGGGAGGGCGCATCTGGGTGGAGCCGCAGCCGGGAAAAGGTTCGGCTTTTTGTTTTACAATTCCCGATGGGAGGGGAAGTGATGGGTAGAGCTTATGACATCCTGATGGTAGAGGACAATCCTGCGGACGTAAAGCTTGCGCGGGAGGCCCTGAGAGACGCAATGCTGAATGTCAGCATGCACGCAGTGCCGGACGGTGACAAGGCGATGGCTTTTCTGAGGAGGGAAGGCGAATATAAAAACGCCCCCCACCCGGAACTGATCCTGCTGGACCTGAACCTTCCGGGCAAGGACGGCCGGCAGGTCCTGAAAGAGATCAAGGAGGACAGCCGGCTAAAACACATGCCCGTTGTTGTGCTTACCACATCCCATGCGGAGGAGGACATCTGCAATGCCTATAAGCTTCAGGCGGGCTGTTATATAACCAAGCCGGTTGATTTCGACGAATTCACAAACGTAATAAGGGCCATAGAGAATTTCTGGTTCAAAGTTATAAAGCTGCCTCCGCGGGAGTGCGGGCAGTAGGATGTATCAAGTAAGCGTGGCGGCCTTTTTACAAGCTTGCCGGAGGGGCGGGGATAGCCTTCTTTTTCATGATTACCGGGTTTCTTTTCTGGCACAAGATGCTTTCGGCCGGTTTTTCATTCCTGTCGCCCCGGGGAATTGGGAAATCAGCTGCAGCATGTACCTTTTGCATGGTGTTTTGCTTTATGTCTGTTTCAGCGTGCTGTTGTGAGGTTTCATGAGGGCTGCAAGTCCAGCCCTTATTTCCGCAACAATGGCCCTGACGGGGCGCTGCTGGCAGGCATTTCGTGGGTTTCCTGCTGCCTGATGGAAACCCGGGGTGCGTTTTGGCAAGCTGGTTTCCGGCTGGCTTGGCCGGAAGTCAGCTGCCGCGGGGCCATCTGGCGCTGCGTAATTGAGAGTGCGAGTGCCTTTTTTGCCGCATAACGATTATTGCTAAAGGGTAAGGATTTTTGTAAAGTATATGGGCCTTGTAGGCATTAAGAGCTTATGAACATCAGGGAACCAAAGGGGCCATTTTTGAAGCCTGTTATTCGCGCCGCTGCCTGCATGGCGCTGTTTTCAATTGTAATCTCCCTGCAACCGCGCGCCGCATGGGCGCAAGGGGGATTAAGCGGGCAGTCTGGCCCAAGGCCCCCGATGCCGTCCCCAGTTCGGCCGTCAACGCCGCCTGCACAACCGCAGGCTACTCCGCGGCCTGCACCATCGCTTCAGCAGCAGACCGGGGGTGCCCCGCAATCCGGTAAAACGGACCACGTGGTTCTTAACTTCCAGGACGCAGACCTCCTGGACGTGATACATACGATATTCGGGGACATACTTAAGGTGAATTACACGGTGGACCCGTCGATAAAGGGAAGGGTGACCATCAGAATTGTGAACCCGATCTCCGAGGAAAGCGTGCTGCCCACGATAAAGATGCTGCTGAAGCAGAACGGCGCGGGCTTTACCGTTGAAAACGGAATTTACAAGATCATGCCCCTAAACGCCATCCCTGAAACATCGCGGCAGGTTTACGTCTATCCGCTCCAGAACAGCAAGGCGGACCATGTGGCGCAGATACTGCAATCGATTTTCACCGGCGTGGCGATGCCCTCCGGCCCGTCCACACCCGGTGGCGCGCCCGGCGCTGTAGTGACCCAGCCCATGGCGCGGGCAGGCGGCACAAGGGCTCTGGTTTCGCCGTCCACACGGGTGATTGCCGACAAGATCACGAATTCGCTAGTTATACTGGCCACGCCCGAGGATTACAAATTCATAAAAAAGACGATAACCCAGCTGGACACGATCCCGCGGCAGGTAATGATTGACGTGCTTGTTGCGGAAGTCAGCCTGACAGACGATTTGCAGTTCGGGCTGGAATGGGTGCTTTCACATGCATTGCACTTAGCTACCGGCAGTTTGACCGGAATTGCCGGACAGGGCCTTATAAGCATTACAAACGGAACATCTATATCGGCGCCGGCTATAGTGCAGCCTCCTCAGGGTACGCCATCCGGGGAATTCACCTATACGGCTGTGGATTCAGCCGGAAACGTAAAGGCGCTTCTGCAGATGCTTGCATCGAAAGGCAAAGTGAACGTGCTTGCGTCTCCTCACATAATTGCCGCTGACAACCGTGAAGCCTCTATACAGATCGGCCAGGAAATACCTATTGCAACCTCCCAGGCCACCCAGGTTGGCGCGGGCGCGGGCGTGGGCACCAGCATACTTTCCACAATACAATATAAGGACACCGGAGTGATCCTAAAGGTGACACCGCAGATAAACGAAAGCGGGCTTGTGGCGCTCAAAGTGACCGCAGAGGATTCAGAAGCCGTACAGACTGCTATTCTTGGCACTGAACAGTTCGTAATTGATAAAAAGCAAGTAACAACCGATCTGGTTGCCCAGGATGGCCAGACCATAGTGCTGGGCGGGCTTATAAGCCAGCAGACGCAAAAAACAAAAAGCGGCATCCCATTGTTAAGCGATATTCCGGTGCTTGGCTATCTTTTTGGCACAACCGATCATTCCACATCCAAGGACGAGATTATCGTGCTTCTGACCCCTCATGTTATAAGAAACCAGAAAGAAGCCGGTGCAGTTACGGACCAGTACTTAAACAGGCTGAAAGGTATGGACAATAGTTTTAAAACGGCCCTTCCCGGCATCTCCGGCGATACGAGGCCGGACTCTTCTAAAAATAAAAATTAGTTCTAGCGGAAGGGCGGGCGGCCAGCTGGCAAGGGCATGTAGGCTGGCCGGACAGGCGCCTGATTGATGCCCGTCATGTCTTTTAGCGGAGTGGAAAGATATACATCCATTGTTTCTTTTCCCCTGGCCAGTTCCACCTTGTCCGGCCAAATGCCTGTAATGACAAACCCGTCTATCGAGTCCCCTTCCTTGTAAGTGCCTATCCTGGCTGCCCCGGATGGCGATTGCGGGGTGGGCTGTGGCGGATAAAAATTGGGATGGTACGGGTAACCCTGCCGCTGGGGCTGAAAGGGTGCCTGGCCGGCCTTTTGCACTTCGATGTATGCAACTTTGAAATAGTCCGTTATCAGCGTGCCGTGCAGTACAAGCACCGGTTTTGGCGGGGGCTGATAGATTGCGGCGGCCGGTTTGTCAACCGGTATCGTTCTGCCCGGATTGAAAAGGTTCTGCCCGGCTATTATTGAATATGAACTCAGCGGGTCCGCATCGCCTGTGTTACCGGCGGTATTTATGATGCCTATTCCATTTAAGATGCTTTTTGCGGTATTACCGTTTTTCAAACCGGCGCGGCCATGCTCTGTCATTGCGGCCTGCCTGTTTGCGGGCGCATCCAGCCGGAACTCATGGACAAGCGAAAAGAATACGGCGGTAACAAGGAGCAGGTTCAGGATATTTACCTGTTTAAAGAAGCTTTTCATCTTACAGTCACCGCCCTCCGGCAATGCCTGCCAGGGGGCCGGCTTCCATCGGGATTGTGTCCATTCCAGTGCCGGCATCATTGCCGGGCACGCCCGTGAGCGCGGCCACAGTGAGGCTGGCGGTAAGCGCCTTCGGATTTTTTGTGTCTACACACCGTACGTACATCTCCTTTACCACTATGGAGGGTTTGTTGGCCTTCAATTGATAAAGGATATTTGTGAGCGCATTGGTGTCCGGCAGGTTCACTTCAAACCCGGCGGTGACAACAACGAACTTGCCGGTAATTGAGGCCCTGCCTGTTTTTTCGCTTGATATCGCGCCGCCGCCAGCCGTGATTATCTTTTTAACGGCATCCTGCAAGGATGCGCTTGTGATCGACAGGCTCTGCCCTTGAAAGAGGTCCTCCTGCAGGTTGTCCCTGGTCTCACGCATCTGCGCAAGCCTCTTGTTAAGCGCCGGAGTGGACGAGACCAGCCTCCGGTATTTTGAAAGCGATGTTGCAGTGGCAGACGCGCTGTCTTTCAAATCCGATAGCTTGCGCGTGCTCTTCACATAAACGTCCTGGTAAAACACAAGCGCCCCAAGCAGCAACGCGGCCGGGACCAGGATTTTCAGGAGCGGGCTGTTTCTCATTTCTTTTCTTTCTCATTCCCAACGGCCGGTTTGACCGGCTTTGCAGGGCTGGTGAAGGCGGCCTCATTCAGTTGCGCCTTGATTACAAAGTGGTCCATCCTGGTTTTTGCGTCCCTAAGCGTGGGGGTGGCAAACTGGGCTTTTTTGAAGTAGCCGGACCTCTCCAGTCTGGGGATAAGCCCCGTGGCCGATGCCGCATATCCCTCTATCTGAATGGAAGCCCCGCTGAACTTCAGTCCGGTGAGCCAGGCAGATTTCGGGATGATTGCGGTCAGCTCTTTTACGGTGCCGATTGCAAGTGGCCTTTGCTGGTTAAAACCTTGTATGGCCGCAATCTCGCCGTTTACCACGCCAATTTCCTTCTCCACCCGTTGCGCGCGCCATGCCTTGTTTTTTTCAAACGATACCTGACGATTGAGCGAAGCTATCTTCCCCTTCTCAATGCCGATCGGGGTGGTTATCTTGTATGCCCATATTCCGATGAGCGCGCAGATGATTACCGCGGTGCCGGCAACCGGAAACCTGTAGGCCTGCCTCTTGCCATTTTTCAGCAGGTTTGGCGCATCAGGATTTAGCCGCAAGGCATCCAATGCCCCCCATCTGGCCATGGATGCCGGCTGGCTGCCGCCCGCGTAAACAAGCCTGGATACGACAATGCCGTTCGCCTTTAACTGCTCTATATACTGGGCAACTTTTTCCAGCTTGACCGCGCTTATATCCAGCGTTATTTTCTGGCTGTCTTCGCTGTATATGCTCCAGTCGTAGAACATCCTGCCAGCCCCGATTGGGACAAGCCTGTCCAGGTCGTACGCTACCGCCTTAGGGATGTCCCCCCTGATGGCGGCCGGGAATGAGGCCTTTCTCTGCATTACCCATTCCTCCGGTATTATCAGCGAAGCGTTCCACTGCCCGCCGGGGAGCATGGCTTTGGCTGCCGTGGCCAGTTCCGACGGGCCTGGATACATCCCCGCCCCGGTCTCGAACTTTTGTGCCTTTATTATCTTCCTGTATAAAGGGGAACCGCTTGCCAGGGCAACTTCCACGGCCCCTTTTTCAATGGATATAGCGATAATTTTTTGAGGGCGCAGTTTCAGATCGGCGGCGCTTAATGCCAGGAAAGAAAACGCCTTTCCCGCGCCCATCGAGGCCCGCCGTTTGAAATCCAGAAGCTGAGCGGCCAATCCGTTTGTCCCCATTTATTCCCTGTACGCTGGACTTTTATAATACAGATATTTGTAAGAATTATTTGTAAAATCCATCATAACGGTGGCCCTTATAGGATAACCTTCTTCCTGTTTGTTTATAAAACCAGTTGATTCTATTGTAAATACATTTGTGCCAGCTGCGGTAATATAAGGGCTTATCGTCCCATATACCGGGCCGAGGAGGGCTTGTAATTCCTGGGGGCTGGATATGTTTTTTGATTCCCTGTAAGTGATAATCTGGTCTGCAAGCTCCGGCCCCATGCCGGGCAATGAGAGCAGGACCTCCTTTGGGGCGTAGTTTACGTTAACTGCCGTGCTTTTTGAGTTTACCGTCAGGAAATCTACCAGGCCTTTTCTTTTCCCCGTCCCGTATAGAAGCTGCGGGGTCATACCCCTTACAAGCAGCAATTCCTCAAGTTCCTCGAAATTCGCGCCCTTTGGTTTGTAGGGGTTCGGGAGCGACTCGTAATAGTCGGCGCCGGCCCCGTTTGGCCTGGCCAGGCCGCTCGGGTCTTTCCAGTCCATTATGGAGTCCACGACGATGTTCGCGTCTTCTTCCTGCATCCCAAGCTGCTTCATAAGGTTTTTAAGCAGGACGTCCGGCACCATATTGATGTCCAGCTTGCCGGTCTCTCCCACAATCTTCACGCTGTAATGGCCGCTGCCAAGTTGGCGGGTGTAAGGGGTGCCGTCTTCTTTCCAGGCCTCGCCGGCAAGCTCCAGCCCGCCTCCGGTTTTATTTGTGTAATTTATCTCCATTATGGCCCTTTGTATGCCTGCTTCAGCCAGGAATTTTTCCTGGGTCTGGTCCTTGAATGCCAGGGTGGACATCGTCTGGCTGCGGGCCGCCATCGAAACCGACAGGACGATAACCAGCAAGACGGCCATCACCCATATTACAAGCATAAGGACTATGCCGCTTTCAGAACCGGTCCGCTTTCTCATGCCCGTTTCCTTATGCCATTTGTCATATGACAGCCTGGGTTTTGTTCAGTGAGTCCTGCACGTTCACAGGTATCGTCATGTGGAATTCTTTTTTGCCGTAAGTGAAATTTATCCGGACATAGGGGACCTCTTTTCCGATGCGGTCCGCGTCGATATGGTCCACCCATTCCCCTTTCTCTCCCTTCAAATCCTGGACGTAGTATTCAAAGCTGATGGAGTCCACAGCTGGCAGTAGCACGGTCTGCCTCTGTATGGAAGTTCCTATAATTGTTTCCTCTTCCTGTAATTGCTGCTGCCCGTTTTCAAGTGGCTCCGCGGTGTAAGTTACCCATACGCATCCCATAGAGTTTCCCCACAGCGAATATACGCTGGCAAACTGCATGGAGCCGGAGTCCCCCGTAAAAGTATAGTCCTGCCCGCCCCTGGGCGACAGCACCGCCATGTCCTGCACCTGCGTGTCCAGTATTTTCATTACCGAGCGGAACCTCTCCGCCGCATCGGCGCTCCGCCGCCCGGAACGCACCGCCCGCGTTCCAAGCCGCATCGCTTCGCCCACTACAACCAGCACCAGCATGGAAAGCGCCATGGCTATCAGCAGTTCCAGAAGCGTAAAGCCTTTTTTGCCCATGCCGGTATTCAAGGCTTGTTTTCAACTTCCTTAAGGGTTTTTAAAGTGAGCGACTTCTGCCTGCCGCCTTCCTGCCAGTGGACGGCCAGGTCCACTTCCAGGAGTTTGCAGTTAAGGCTTCCCGTCTTGTCCTCAAATACCGGATAAACCGAAACTTCGTAATCGTATCCGCCGGAATCATTGCCGCCAATCCGTGAACTGCCCGCGGCAAGGGTGTTCTTTGCCAGCACTTCCCGCATCTTATCCTGCGCGGCAGCAACGGCGGAGGTGTAGTCCGCAGAGTAGGAAAGCGACCTTAAATCATGGGAAAACAATCTGCTTATCATCAGCACCCCGGTGGCCAGTACGGCCAGCGCCACCAGCACTTCCAGAAGGGTAAACCCGCGGCCCGGACGCGCCCGGCTTAACATCTACTGCAACCCGCC
>JAKAKS010000035.1 GCA_021813405.1 Nitrospirota bacterium | reverse complement strand
TCCGATCTCCCTGCCGCCATGCCCAAAAAACCTATTGCCGCATTAAGGCTGAATACCGCGCCGCGTTTATGGGCTGGCAGGGCATTGGCCAGCCACGCCTGCTCCAGCGGGGCAAACGGCCCGGCACTGCCCCCAGCCCCACGCCCAAACCCGCCCACTATTGCAGCCAGCGCCAGCGCCGGAGGCCAAGCGGTAACAAGTGCCAGCAGGGCGGCTACAGCCTGAACAGCCTCGTATATAAGCAGGTAGCGTTTTCGCCCCCTGCGGTCGCTTGCCGGGCCAACAACCATTGTGAAAACAGCGCCCACAAGCAGGGCCGCGGAAAGCGTGGCGCCTATCTCAGGGGCCGTCCAATTCATCGCATGCAGATAAAGGGTGAATGCGGCAAACAATGCGCCCTGCCCAAGGCTGCGGGCCCCTCTTGCCGCCATCAGGCGGCGCACTTCAACAGGCAGGCTGTTATCGGGCGGCACTGCTGGAATAAAAAGCTTCCACTAATAAAAGCGGCTTGCTCATAGGAAATAGTATTATCATTATTTTTAGTACCGGTCCTTGGCTGAATTTACCCGGCAATCAAATCACTTGCCGCCATGCGGAATTCGAAAACACACAATCTGCCCATCATCATAAATTGGTTGCCCGAACACAAACTGATATATGTTCTCCAGAAAAGGGACGGAGCGGTAATCTATTCTTATGAACCCCTTTTTGATCTCCGGGGAAAAGCTTGGCGCCATAATATATTTATGGAAAACAATAATATCAACCCCTCTGGCCGAAAGGCTGGCCGGATTTACAACATCAACCATATTACGGAATTTAGCTTTTGTGCCTGGCAGCCCGGCCAGAATTAAATCCGCACTTAGCATCCCAACGGTGGCGGAGCTTTTTTCAGAATATCCGCGGAGGTGAAAATCACTGCAATAACCTGCAATGACGCGCTTTTTATGAAAATGCTGATAATAATAAAATAAATCATTAAAGTCACAGACATCAAAAGGATATTCGACGATCACTTTGATATCTGATTGTTTTTTTAGCCATAAATAAAAAGGCGGAACAGTCGCGCTGGATACTGAAAAATCATTATAAATATTGTGGGCATCAGAATGGCCCCAGTTTATACGCTTGTAATATCCCTGGTATGCGGAATGGTTGGCGAAATTATTGGGAAAACTGTATATGCCCGATAGCGGACCGGCGGCAAAGAGCACACCAGCAAAGCCAGCGGCGGCCACGAACAGTTGCGGGGCCGGATTTTCTTGCCTGGTAACGCGGGTTATGAAATCGGCAAACGCAATGGCTACCAATGTAAGGGTGATTGGCACCGCAAAAATCATATACCGCAGCAAGACCATGCCGTTTTGAATTCCATAAGGCCGGGTAATGGCAAGTACCGCCATGCAGCAGCAAACTGCACAAGACAAAAGCCAGCCCAAAACAGGCCTGCGCCTGAGCAAGGAAACCAGGCCAAACGCTGCAAGGAGATAAAAGGCGGCGTTCAGGGAAAAGTTGGCTGTACCGCTCTGCAGGGAAAGCGCGGTAAGCAGCCCTGCACTTGTAAACCCCCCTTTCTCCAATGGCAATTTGGCGCTCTTCAGCAGTAATGGCCACGACTCGGCAAAAACAATTCCGCTTGCAACCACTGCAACAGATATGGAATCTTTTATTGCAGGAGCGTTGGCCCCAAGAATACCCCCCCGCTTCAGCTTCCTGGCCGGATAATCGGCCAGCGCAAAGACCAGCGGCCAGACTGCCGCAAAAACAGCAAACGGATGCATATAAACCGCAAGACATCCAAGGAAAACATACCATGCAGCCTTTGTCCGCTCCCCTGTAGTCAGCCATTGATACCCCTGAAGCAATGCCAGGAAAGACAATAACATCATCGGGCCATATGCTTTCGCGAACCTGCTATAAAAAATCAGGAACGGAGAGACCGAGAGCAAGACCGCAAACACGATGGCGGTTTTTTCGTTCAGGACTTTTCGTAAGGCAAGAGGAAGCAATATCAGGCTCAGGATGCCGGAAAGGACAGAAGGCAAACGGACGGCCAGTTCCGATAAACCAAAATATTTAAAAACCAGGTAGTTATATATATTCAGCGGAGTGCTTGAATTGTCGAATGGATTATAGCTGGCAATTATATTCCATAGGCCCTTTCCAGTTAATGCGGCAATGATGCCGTGCCATTCATCATCCAGAAGAATTTGGGATGACAGCATATGCATTCTCAGTATTGTCCCGGCGGCAAAGGCGGCAATCAGTGCGATATGGAAATAATTAAACCTGGAACGTACCCTCACTCTTCTTCCTCCGGAAAAACCTGATCCGCGCCGGTGAAATACTTACCAGGCAAGCTGTTCCAATCAGAACCAGCGCATTTTAACAGATTTGAAACATGCAGGGTTGAGGGACAAAAAGATGTTTTAGGCCCGGTCACTAATAGTTGGTAGATGTTGGAGGACCGCTTCCGCAATCGGGATAAGCCTCATGGCAAGCCAGGCACAGCGGGGTTGTGCCTTCCGGCCCCGACGGACAGGCGTTGGCAACAAGAAAGTCGCATGATGAGCCGCCGGAGGTCCACCAGAGATGCGGGTCGTGACACGTTGAGCATTGGACACCGTAATAATAATTGGGGTCCGCCTTGGCATAATCAGTTGCGTCCACTCCTTTAATGGTAGTGCCGTCAATACCGGGGAATCCATTGGGCGGAGCAGGATACGTATGAGCCGTTGGGCGCAAATAGACCTGCCCTCCCATGGCGGGGGCGTTTACGTCCCCTGTCCACGGGTATTTAACGTAAAACGTGTTTGTGCCGCCGGCCACGCACGAGCTGTTGTAATAAGAGCTGTACAGCATTTGCTGATTCATGGGGATAGAGAAGAAATAATGATTCAAAATAGGGTCCCCCGAGTTTTGGCCGGTGCCCATGTAACCTACAGCGTTTGTAGGCATAAAACCATTTGTGGTCACGTTTACCATGCTTACCGATTCCGCAGGGTTATTCAGGCTGCCGATTGCCACGGTGCCGTCGTGGCAGCTAAGGCACAGCTGGGAATCGCCGTCTGGCTGGATGCCGCTCATGTACGTTGTATTCAGCACCGGAGAGCCCACATTGGCGGCGTTTACCACCTCGCCCGTTGAAGACGGCACGTTCATGCTTCCCAGTGAATAAGTTGCGCCGGAAAGCGTATGGTTCCATAGGGGCGCGTTCAGCAGGCTGCCAGTGGTAATGGCCGAATGCGGAGTATGGCAGAAAATACATACCTGGGTTTCGGTAGTGGATTTTATAGGGCTGTTGGAATAAACCGAAAGGTTATGCGGGTTGTCGGGGTTTGTTACGTTGCCCACACCCCAAAGCACGGCCTCTGCGGAACGGCTACCGGGATAAAAAAGGCTGGTGGCAGCCAGAACAAATGCCGCCACAAGGAACACCATTATCAGAAATGAGCTGCCGGCCAGTACAGGCTGCGAGGAAGGGCCTTTTCCCTTTTTCATCCGCATCTTTGGTGTTTCACGCATAATGCTTCCGGGTGTTATTTTAACAGAGCGTACTTCTATTCTCAAGCGCTTTCCAAAAACTCAGGCGGGAAATGGTTTTGCCTCATTTGTTAAAATAGGTTTTAACGCTCTAAAACCGTGAAGGAGGAATCTTAATGAAGCGCTTTAGCATACTGATGGCCCTGCTATTTGCGGCCGCAATTTCCGCACCCCTTTTCGCTCCGCTGCCGGCGCTTGCCGGGCAGCAAAAGGCTGGTCACACTACCGTCCAGCCGCTTAAACTTGCCGTATTCGACCTTTCGGAGGTAATGAAAGACTCCAAGGTGGTCAAGGGCTATTCGGCGCAGATCGAAGCTAGCGCGGCAAAAAAGAAAAAGGCGCTCGAAGATAAAGAGGCCGACATAAAGGGGATGCAGGCCAGGCTCAAAAGCACCACCCTCAGCCCCTCCCAGAGGAGCGCCCTGAAGGACAAGATAGACAAGACAAAGAAAAATATGGAACGCATGGGCGAAGACTTCCAGACGGACATAGAAAACATGCAGCGCGACACCACAGAGCGCGTGCTGAAGGAAGTCTCCAACGTGATAAAACAGATAGTTGCCAAGGACAATTATTCGATGATATTTGAATCCAGGAGCGTTGCTTTTGCCCAGGATTCCCTGGACATCACTAAAGAGATCGTCGCCATGTACGATAAGGAATACTCGAAGTAATAAGCTTGCGCCCGGTCCTTGGGGACGTGATTCAAAATTGAATTTCAAGGCCCGCTGCCAAAGCGGGCCTTTCTATTTCAGGTATTCCTCAAAGAGCCACGTGGAAAGATAGCGCTCCCCGGTGTCCGGCAGTATTACAATTATCATCTTGCCCCTGTTTTCAGGTTTTTTTGCCGCCTCCAGCGCCGCCCATACCGCCGCCCCGGAAGATATACCCGCCAGCACGCCTTCTTCCCTGGCCAGCCGCCTGGCCGTATTGCCGGCATCTTCGTTGCCAACCTGGATTACCTCATCAATGAAGCCCTGATGCAGAACGTCCGGGATAAACCCTGCCCCTATTCCCTGTATCTTGTGCGGTCCGGGCTGGCCTCCTGAGAGCACCGGTGAATCCTTCGGCTCCACTGCAATTGCGCGGAAACCCGGTTTCTTCTGCTTGATGGCGCTTGAAATGCCCGTTATAGTGCCGCCAGTGCCAACCCCGGCCACCAGGATGTCCACCTTACCATCCGTATCCTGCCATATCTCCTGGGCCGTTGTCCGCCTGTGCACCTCCGGGTTGGCCGGATTTTTGAACTGCTGGGGCATGAAACTGCCGGGGTTTTCGCGCTGTATCTCTTCCGCCCGCTCCACCGCGCCTTTCATCCCTTTTGCTCCAGACGTAAGCACAACCTCCGCCCCGAATATCCGAAGCAGCGCCCTGCGCTCCACGCTCATGGTGTCCGGCATGGTGAGGATTAGCCTGTAGCCCCTGGCCGCGCAGGCAAACGCCAGAGCGATTCCGGTGTTGCCGCTGGTAGGCTCCACGATAAGAGAGCCTTTTTTAATCAGCCCTTCCCTGCCGGCTGCGTCCAGCATGGCAACCCCTATCCTGTCTTTCACGCTGGAAAGCGGGTTGCAGGACTCCAGCTTGCCTATTACGTCCGCCCCCAGCCCGGCCGAAATACGTGAAAGCCTTACCAGCGGGGTATTGCCTACCGCCGCCGTAATATCTTCGTGTATCCTCATTACCGCCCTCCTTTTCATGCTTTCATCCGGTTTTTGTTTTGTGGACAAAAATCATTAAAACCGCTGCGGCCAGCGCCAAAGCGGCCAGCAGCATTGCAAGGTATATTTTATAAGGCCTGTAGGCAAATACAAGCATATGCCTGCCAGGTGGCACAACCACCCCGCGCAGAAGGCCGTCCGCCCTGTATATGGCGGCGCGGGCGCCGTCTATGTATGCCTTCCAGCCCGGATAATACTGGTCTGCAAGCACAACAAATCCCCTGCCCGGAAAATCCGTGCCGATACGGGTTTTAAGCGGCGAAGAAAATAATATATTTACCTGCCCGGCGGCAAACGATGCGCTGCCGATTGAAGCGAGGTCGTCCATATAAATCCCTGCCTCACGGCGGGGATCCACACGCCCGGCGTATACAGCCTGTTTGAAATCCTCTATCGAGTCTACCGGCACCAGCCCGGTTACGGCATAGGCCCTGGGCAAGGCATTTAAATTTTCATAGGCGGCCAGCCCGCCATCCACGTATATCTTTTTATAGGCCGGGTTTGCAATGGCCAGGCTATCTGGGGCCACAATGTATTTTGTGTTCAGCAGGCTCAGAACAAGGTTATTTTGCAGCAGTTGGGGCCATTCAAAGGAAAACCCCTGTATCCCCATGTTCAAAAGCCGGGCGTACTGGTAGGTAAACAACGGGTCGTATCCGTTTATGGCCATAACGCCCCGCGACATCCCAAGCATGAAATACCTTGGCTTTGCGGTAAGGAAAGCGGTCCTGCCCTCATTATGCGCCCGTATCACCCGGTACAGTCCGGCATTGGCGGCACCCACATCATTAGCCCGCGGGAATTTATAATCCATCCTGTATGAAACGGCCTCAACAAAAATAACCAGAAACAAGATGTATCGAACGGCGGGATATTTTCTCATTAACAGGAAAACCAGTACATAGACGCAGATAAACACAACCGGCATGGAGGCCAGTAGATTTTTTGCGTTAACATTGCCGCCAAAAAGAAAATAAGCCAGGCCGCACAGGCATCCCGCGGCGGCAATAAAGCTTATGTACTTAACCGAAAGCTTTTCCCGTCCTCCTGCAAAAATGGCCTTCATGCCGAAAGCCGACAGAATGGAAAAAGCAAAGGAAACCTCAAACCAGTGCTTTGCGGCCCCTCGGAAGGAACTGTATAAAGGCAACCGGAACAGTATCCTGTTCAGCGGGGCAAGGTAGGCCCCAAAGGAGAGCATTATCCCCAAAACCACCACCGCCGCCCAGAACACGGGCAGTTTTGAACCGCGGCCTCCGGCAAAAACACCCCATGCCGCCAGGAAAAGCGTGGGCAGGCCCACAAACGCTTCTATCCATTGATGATAAAGCGCCGGAAACAGCACCGATGGCAGGTCCCGGGGCGCAAATGAGCCCATCGAAAAGAGCTCATAATTAGCAGCGCCCCTTGCACCCATCCTGGAAAGCTGCCATGAAGCAAATGTCTGCGGCAGGGTTATTACCGCGGCAAGCGCAAGGGCCAGCGCCATGTAACCGGCAAACCTCAACCGCCTGCCCTGCCCAAGGCTGGTGGACCTGAAGGCAGCGTAAAAGATAACGGCCAGAAGCGAATAGAAAAATATCTGCGGGTGGCCTGCAAAAACCTGCATGGAAACGGCCAGCGCCAGAAACGCTGCCCGCCCTGGCCCAATGTCCTCCAGCAGCCCTTCGCAAAGATAAAGCACAGCCGGCAGCCACGCTCCGCACAGGATTACCGGCTCATAATTAATATGCGCCGGCAGATACCCCAGGAAGCAAAATGCCAGCCCCGCCCAAACGGCCGATGCCTTGCCAAGCCCGATCCTGCTTGCGTAAAGAAAGGTGAAGAACCCGGCCAGTGCAAAATGGAGCATGATATTTATATTGAATGCCGCGGGCGCTTTGAACAGAAACGCCAGGATTACAGTTGGCGGATAAAACACCCCCCCCTGGTTGGCGGCCATCAACGGGAAACCGGAGAACATACCGGGGTTCCAGAAGGGGAATATGCCGTGCCGGTACTGCTGGGCAACCAGCTTAAAGATGGGATAATGCTCATCCAGGCCATCCTCTACAACAAGCAAAACACCCTTAAAAATTACGTCCCAAAAATAAATGGATGAGGCCAGAACGAAAAAAAGAAGGTATTTTAGATTGCCTTTTACAGCTTTCAAGTCTGAAGCGCCCCCGGTTAATTGCTTTAAAATATCAGGCTCAATTATAATCCAACTTTAAACCCTATGGTAAGCGAAGGCCGCCAAAAATCCTGCTCCATGCTCCATAAACCCGTATTCTGGCTGGGTGTAATAATCCTATCCGCCGCCGCCGCGCGCGTTTACCATATTACATATCCCCCCTTTGACACATGGGCATTCAGGCAGACCGCAACCGCAGGGCTCATAAGGGATTATTACAGGCACGGAATAAACATTTTTTACCCAACTCTTATCACCCTGGGCAAACCGGGCTATATGGTGCAGGAGTTTCCGCTATACCAGGCGCTTTCCGCCCTTCTCTATAAAATATTCATCCCCAGCCTGATAACGGCCCGGATTTTTACAATCATAACGGGCCTGCTTTCCGCCTGTTTTGTTTACCGCATCTCTATCAGATTCCTGGACAAGAGGGCCTCGCTTCTGGCCTCCTTCTTTTTTGCGTTCATGCCGCTGGATATCTTTTTCCAGAGGGTGCCTATGCAGGACCCGCTTACGGTTCTTCTTTCGCTTGTGATGCTGGACTTCTTTATCGAAGGCATAGAAGGCAAAAAATTTTATTTCATTCCCGGCGCACTGGCGGCAAGCCTGGGGCTGATGATGAAAAGCCCTTTTATCGGCCCGCTCTTTCTTCCCGTCTTCTACCTGGCGTGGAAAAGGCGCGGCAGGCCGGGCGCGGCCCGGTCATATGCTGGTTTGCTGTGGGCTTTTGGCGTTCCGGTCGCCGCCATGGTCCTCTGGCAGCGCCATGCCAATTTTGTAAACGACCTCTACTGCCGCAAGGACGGCTATCCGTTCAGGGACATATACCCAACCCTGGTTGTAAAGCTCCACCCGTTTAATACGTGGTATTTCGGGACAATTGGCCAAAGGCTTGAAATAGCCAACTACCTGCTTTTGCTGAAGCGTGCCGCCCTGTACGTGCTGACCCCCATCGGCGCGGCGCTTTTTGCAGCCGGTGCCGTCCGGCTTGCCCTGGAAAAGAGGGGCGCATTTCTATTCATCTGGCTTTTTTCCCTGTGCGCAATGGTGATGATGATATTCAATTTGTATGTAGTGCATAATTATTATCTTCTGCCGTTTAGCCCTGTGCTGGCTGTCTTCTGCGGCGCGGGAGCGGGCCTTTTGCTTGATTGCCTGGATAAACACGGGAGGGGCGTCTCAGCCGTTTCCGCGCTTGTTATTGCGGCGGCATTTCTTTTGTCCGGCACCTCCATAGCAAAGGGCTTTTACAACGGCAACGGCCTTATCGGAATTGGAGAGTTCATAGGACAGCACACGCAGCGCGGGGCCCTTGTTGCAGTAGCATCTCCGGATACAAACCTGTACAGCCCGGTACAGTTGTACTTTGCCGACCGGCACGGATTTGCCGTCCCTTTAGACAGAATGAATGGCCGGATGATGGATTACCTGCGCAGCCAGGATGTCAAATACCTGGCCAAAATAGAACCGGCAGGTTACACTATTAAAACCAGGATTTACGACATCTCCGGCAAGGAACCTGTACTTGTGGCGTCTTCCACCGGCCATGCGGGGCCGTGATTATGGCGGGCCGTATACCCTGCCTGCTTTACAGGGAAAGACCTGTTCCATTTTAATTCTGTCTTGAAAAATGGAAAATGAAGTTACTCCGAAGAAGTCTTCCCGCTTGTTTTCAAAATCCGGATTCTGGCTTTTACTGATAATTGCATCAGCCCTGCTCGTACGGCTGTATCATATTACATACCCCATTAATGATATGCACGACGTCCGGCAAACGCAGACCGCGGGGCTGATAAGGGACTATTACAGGCATGGCATAAACCTCCTCTATCCAACTATAATAACCCTCGGCAAACCCGGCTATCTGGTACTGGAATTCCCTATCTACCAGGCGATTTGGCGCGAACGGAAAAAATCCCGGGCGTCGGATTATATGGCGTATCTGGCCCCCTTATTGCTCCTTTAACAGTAATGGTGATTTGGCAGCGGCACGCTGATTTTGCAAACAACACCTAATGCATTAAAAGCGGTTATCCCTTCCGTGATCTGTATGCCAGTTTTGTGGTAAAGCTCCACCCATTCAACACGGTGTATTTTGGCACCATAGCCGAAAGATTGGCCCTGAACAATTATCTGATAATCGCCAGGAGGATCTTTTGGAAAGCGCTTACGCCCGCAGGGTTTTTCTTTTTTGTGGCCGGCGTCTTTTCCCTGGCTTTAAGAAAAAAGGCCGGTTTTCTGTTTGTATGGCTTTTTTCGCTGTGCATTATTGTGTGGACAGTTTTTAATATATACATCGTGCACAATTATTGGCTTCTGCCTCTCTGCCCCGTCCTTTCGATCTTCTGCGGCGCGGGCGCCGGCTCTTTGCTTGACGGCCTGAAAAAAAACGGCAAATGGATTACAACGGCATTTGTTGTTATTATCGCTGCCGCCGTTTTCGCCACCGGGTTTTCCACAGCGAAAAAACTGTTCAGGGGCACCAGCCTTATCGGGATTGGAGAGTTTATAGGCCAGCATACGGAAAAAGGGTCCCTGGTTGCCATAGCGTCTCCGGATGTGGACCTTTTCAACCCGGTGCTGATGTATTTCGCGGACAGGCACGGTTTTACAATCCCGTTAAATAGAATGAATAACGCAATGGTGGAGTATATGCGGCTTCAGGGTGTTAAATACCTTGCCGAAATCGAACCCAGTGGTTTCGTTGTTACCACCAGGATTTTTGATATTTCCGGAAATAAACTAGTGCCAGTGGCATATTCCGTGGGACAGATGCGGCCCAATTAAAAGGGGTTTTACCGGGTTTCCTGTGGGAGGGGTTAAGCGGCCCTGGCTGCTTGTTTGCGGCGTTGGCCGATATGCCTGAATCTTAATAGCCAGGTTTTATTTTTTTCACGGGGCGGTGTTCGTCTGCGTTGGGCCCGCGCCTCACGTTATACAAGCCTTGCGGCATTATCCGCGCCGGAGCTGTTTCTGGCAAGGCACTTGCAGACGCACGCACGCGCGGCCCGCTGCAGAGAAGCCTGATGAGCCTTAGAAGCCTAATCCAGCCGCCTTCTGCCCTCCAAAGATTTCTTCATCGTAATCTCGTCCACAAACTCTATATCACCACCAAGCGGCAGGCCGTAAGCTATCCTGGTCACGCTTACATTGAATGGGGAAAGCACTTCTCTTATATGCCTTGCAGTCAGCTCTCCCTTGGTGTTGGGGTTGGTGGCCACGATTACCTCTTCCACGCCGTCTGAGGACACCCTGCGCACAAGCTCATCTATCCGCAGCATCCCGGCCGTAATGCCGTCCACCGGAGACAGCGCGCCCATCAGCACGTGATAGAGGCCGTTAAACCCGCCGGAGCGTTCTATTACCGCGATATTGCCCGGCTCCTCCACAACGCAGATGCGTTTCCTGTCCCGCAGGGAATCCCTGCACACTGGGCACAGCTCGCTGTCGGCAATATTGAAGCAGGTGCTGCAAAACCTGGCCTTTTCCTTCAGCTCCATTATTGCCGTGGCCAGGGCGCGGGCGTTCCCGTCTTCCATTTTCAGGATGAAAAAAGCCAGCCTCTGGGCGCTCTTGCGCCCTATGCCGGGCAGTTTGGACAACTGCTCAACCAGTTCGTCTATTACCGCTTTAGCCATAAAAAGCCTGGCTTACGCCCCGAACATGTCCCCAAGGCCGCCAAGCCCCGGAAGCTTAAGCCCGCCGGTTAGTTTGGACATCTCCTCGCTTACCATGTCCCGGGCGCGCCTGAGGGCCTCGTTTGCAGCAGCCATTACAAGGTCCTCCAGCATCCCTACATCATCGGGGTTCACAACGTCTTTTTCTATCTTTATCGAGACAATCTCTCCGGCCCCGTTTGCCTTCACTGTAACCATGCCGCCGCCCGATGAAGCATCAACCGTCTTCATCTTCGCCTCTTCCTGAAGGCGCTGCATCTCGGCCTGAAGCCGCTGGGCCTCCCTGAGCATGTTGCCTAGCATTTTTTTGGACATATTTTTTACCAACCTCCCGCTCTTTCTAATTTATTATATTAATTTTTGCTTTACTTCCGCCAGCTTACCATCGAAAAGCTCAAGCGCTTTCTTAATGTATGGGTCCTCCCCGGCCTGCTCGAACAGCTCTCGCCTGGACACTGCCTTCTTCTGTTGAATGTTCAATCTTATCCTTACCGGCGCTCCATACACGGACGACGCCTCACGCTCCAGCCAGTTGCTGTTTTCCTTTATGGCGTCCTCAAAAAGAGGATTGGAGCCGTTTAAATCCATTACCAGAAAACCGTCTTCCATTTTGCCCGCCGCCGAGCCAAGGGCGGATGCTATCATCGGCTTCGGGGCCCTTTGCCGAAGCGTTTCTATAATCAATGCGGGGTCCTGCGTCGTCTGGATTACGGCGGCCGGCTCCGTTTCAGGTTTTTCGGTTCTGGTTTTTTCGCGGGGCGTTTTTTCAGCCACACTGGCCTCAGGCGCCGGTTTCATTTCCGGTTCCGGCGCGGCTGCCGCCGGTCCTCTGCGCCGTGCCGCTGCAGGCGGCGGCACGGAAATATCTGCAACCTCGCCGGGGGCCGCGTTCTCCAGCCTTTTTAGCGCTTCTTTTACCGGGACAAGCGCCCTGAAATAGCTGGCCTTCAAAAGCGCCATCTCGAAAGCTATCCTTGGGCTGGAAGACAGCCTGGCCTCCGGCTCCGCCTTCACCAGTTCCGAAAGAAACACAAGGATGTGCTCCTCGCCGGAGGATGCCGCCAGAAGGCCTTCAAGCTCCGCCGCATCCTCGCCGGAAAGATCCAGTGCCTGCCCGGACGCGGAGATGTTTTTACCCGCTGCGGAGGCAACCGCCACGCCAAGAAGGTCCCTTGTAATGCCTATCAGGTCTTTCAAAACCTGCCTGAAATCCGCGCCTGATTCGGCCAGGGCGGCCGTGCCCTCCAGGATGCCGTCCCTGTCTCCGGAGAGCGCCGCACGGCACAGCGCTATCACCGGCTGCCTGTCGGTCATGCCCAGAAGCTCTTTTACAAGCCCGTCGTCTATATCGGTGGAAGCGGAGGCAACCTGGTCCAGAAATGTCAGGGAATCCCTCATGCTGCCGTCCGCGGCCCGCGCTATGATGCCAAGCGAATCACCAGAAATTTTTATGTCCTCGGAAGCGCAGATGGCCTCCAGCCGTTGCCTTATCATCCTTGCGCTTATGCGCTTGAAAGGCAGGTGCTGGCACCTGGAAAGCACCGTAAGCGGTATCTTCCGGGGTTCCGTTGTGGCCATAACAAATATGACGTGGGCGGGCGGTTCTTCGAGTGTTTTTAAAAGCGCATTGAACGCGGACTCCGACAACATGTGGGACTCATCAATAATATACACCTTGTACCTGGAGCCCGACGGAGCGTACTTCACCATCTCCCTTAGCTCCCTTATGTCGTTTACGCTGTTGTTGGATGCCCCGTCTATCTCGATAACATCCATGCTGGTGCCGGCAAGCACGCCGCGGCAGGATTCGCATTCGCCGCATGGCTCGGCTGAAGGATGGGCGGCCACGCCCGGCTCCGCGTTCCTCTGGCAATTCAAAGCCCTGGCCAGGATGCGCGCGGTAGATGTCTTGCCAACCCCTCTTGGGCCGGAAAATATGTATGCGTGCGCAATCCTGCCCTGCGCTATGGAATTCTTCAGTATCCTGGCTATGGCTTCCTGACCAACCAGATCGTCAAAATTCCGGGGACGCCATTTGCGGGCAAGGACGAGATAACTCATAAGCTTATTGTAAATCCCGGGTGGCGGCTTGCCGCGGTACACGCGGAAAGATGCTTACCGCTGCTTCCTTCCGGACCTCACGGGGTTCACACATCCACGTTACGCGGGGCCGCCGCCCGAGCTCCTAAAAACTATTTAAATGGCGGAGAGAGAGGGAGTCGAACCCTCGATGGAGTATTAGTCCATACACGATTTCCAGTCGTGCTCCTTCGGCCACTCGGACATCTCTCCATGACAAAAAACAAAAAAACCTTTTATTATTATCCGGTTTTCGTCCGTTATATTACAATAGGATTTGCCGCTTTGTCAAAAACAAATCCGGCTTCCGGCAGGCTGCAAGGGCGTTAAAAAAGCCGCAGGTTCTGCGATATCTCCCCGCTCTTTTTGTTGCCGGCGGAAACGGCGCCGGAAAACTTCTTGAAAGTCCGTGGCGTGCAGCCAGCCACCCTCTTGAAGTGCTTTATAAAGCTGCTCAAGTCATTAAACCCCACCTCGGCAGCAACCGTCGAAATGCTGGATGAAGTGCTTTGGAGCAGTTCCTTTGCCCGCTCTACCCTTACGCGCGCAAGATAGTGCATAGGGGACAACCCCGTGTATTTTTTAAACATGCGGCAGAAATGATATTTGCTAACCCCGGCCTTTTCGGACATGGATTCAAGGGATGTTTCTTTGGCAAAGTTGCCCTCCAGGCTGTTTACCACCCGCCGTATGCCGCTGGGGATTGCGCTGGCAACGGCGCCGGCCATGCCCGCATAAACAGGGTGCGTTTCGGAGGCCGCCAGAAAAGGCATGCTGTTTCCTGCGGCTTCCGCCTTGCGGCACCTGATCAGCGCGCACACGGACTCCTTGAAACCCGCTTCATCCAGCGGCACGGAAAAGTAGTCCCTGGCCCCGGCCCTGAATACCGCAAGCACTACGTCCACGGAATGAAACTCCGTCAGGAATATTACAGGGACATCGGGGTAAGCTGATTTGAACTGCCTCAGGCGCTTTAGCCCCAAGTTGGTGTTAAAACCGACGTGCAGCACAAGAAGCCACGCCTGGCTCTGGTCAATAAGCGGCATGCCGCCTTCCGGATCATACGCCAGCGTATGATATCCTTCCGCCGCAAGCAGGTTTTCTATCCTGCCCGCGCCCCCTTCCGACGCGATAAGGACAACCATAAAACAGATAGTAGTGCAGAATGGGATAGAAATCTATAAGTATGTTAAATTTTTCCTATTCCAGCCAGAATGATTCGTGGATATTTAATGCTTTTCCGTTATTTCGTGAAAATAAGGGGCGGCTTCCACGCGGTCTTTGCCGTTCTTTTTTGCCCGGTACAAGGCCATGTCCGCGGCATGGACCAGGGAGTTCACGCTGCTGCCGCTTCCGCTGACAGCCGTTCCCAGGCTAACGGTAACGGACACCTGCCCCTGCAATGTATCAACGCTTCTTGTGCGCATCAGCTGGCATAGCCGTTCGGCTATTGCGGCGGTGCACTTGTCATTGCATCCTGGCAGCACAAAGAGGAACTCCTCTCCGCCATAACGGCCCACCGAATCGTACGGCCGCACCTGCGAGAGCATCGCTTTAGCGGCAAAACGGATCACTTCGTCACCTGCCAGATGGCCGTAAAGATCGTTTATCCGTTTAAAATCGTCCAGGTCCGCCATTATCACACCCACACGGCTTATTTCACGCGCCGCCCTCACCAGTTCCGATTCAAGTATCCGGAGTATCTCCTCGTGATTCCATAGCCCGGTCAGCGAGTCGTGGAGGGAAAGCGCCCTGGTTTTCTCGTAAAGCATTGTGTTTTCCATTGCAATGCCAAGCTGGTTTCCCAGCAACTGCAGCAGGTCCAGCTTGCTCTTGTCTATTTCCTTGCCGGCGGGCGTGTAAAGATACAACACCCCCAGGATACTGTCTTTTGCCTTAAGAGGCAAAATGATGTGCCCATGGGGGCCAACCTCACCACATTTAAACGTATGCCCGGCGTCAGTGCTGGAATTGCCGGATATGATCACTTCCCCTGTCCGGGCTGCAATACCGCAGAGACAGTCCCCAACCCTCATGCCATTGTGCAGATTTAAAAACTGCTCCGAATGGCCCAAATGGGCGATCAGCCTCATCCTGCCGCCCTCCACAATAAATATCCCGGCCTTTTTTGTTTCAAAAGCTTCAAGCCCGGCAATCTCCTCCAGCACTTCCCCAAGCAGCGTGTCCATGTGCAAAGACCGGCTTAACACGGCAGACACTCTATAGAGGGCGGTGGCCTCTTTATGCCGCCTGTCCAGCAGCGCATTGGTGGCAGAAAGCTCGGCGGTGCGTTCTCTCACCCTTTGCTCCAGTTCCTCATGCGCCTTTTCCAGCCCTTCCTCTGCCGCTTTGCGCTCCGTGATGTCCGTGGCCAGCCCTTCAATAATAAGCCGGTTGCCGCCAGCCCCTTGCGCCATGTGCGCGCTGATGGACACCCAGACCCGCCCGTTATCCTTGCGCAGGAACTGGACCTCCTGGCCCAGAAACTTGCCGCTTTCACCAAGAAGGGAAAGCAGCCTTTCGCGATCTGCGGGATTCACATATAATTGCTGCGCCATGCCGTTCATGCTTGAAATCATTTCCTCGGGGCCGTTATAGCCCAGCATTGCCGCCATCGCTGGATTGGCGCTGAGAAACTGTCCGCCGATTGTGGTCTGGAATATACCCTCAAGCGCATTTTCAAAGATGCCCCGGTACTTCGCTTCGGCCATTTTTTCCTGCTGCAGGGCCTTTTCCATGCTGGCCCGGTAAATTTGATTCTCCAGTGACGCCGTCAGAAGGGCCACCAGATTGCCTACGCTGAGCATCGCCGGCTTGTCGCCGTTAACCCTGCGGTAGAACGCGGCGTTGGCGGAGCAATTGCCTATCGCCAGCAGTGCGAATGGGCGCAGGCCGGGCACCAGCGGGCAGATCATGTATTCGTCCATCAGCAACCTGCGGCTGATCTCCAGCCAGGCCTTTTCAGTGGAAGCGTTGCCGATAACATATTCGTCTTTTTCAAACGAGCAAAAGACATGATCGCACTGATCAAGCACAATGGCTTCAACGCTCTTTTTTTCGTCCCGGCCATAATATCCGTCCAGGGCGCATATCGCATAGGTGCCGTCTTCTTGCCGCCGGAAAATGACCACCCTCTCATATCCCAGGTAATTGATAACGTACTGGACTGCCAGCTCAAAGACGCTTTCGATGTCCGGTGAGGCGTTCAGTTTTCTGCTCAATTCATAGAGGTTTTGATATTCTGCAAGCTGGGCGTCCAGTTTTTCCTGGTATTCGTAAAGCTTGCCCTCCGCCTTCACAAGACGCTTCACCTGCAGGGCCATGGCCTCTTTTTCCAGCCTAAGCCTGGCAAGTTCGCCGCTTCCCCTGGCTAATCCCTTGTCCTTGCCTGCCATGTGCCTTGTCAGGATACGGCCAATACAACCGCCGTGAAATTGTGAAAGACATTTTTCTTTTTTACCGGCCCTATCTCTCCATAGGTATAAAACCCGGCCCATGGTATATCCTGGCCGATTTTTCGCTGCATCGCCCTGATCATTTCTATCTTCTCCTGCTCGCGGAAAACCACTCTTCCCCTGCCAACGCAGTCAAATTGCAGCACGAAGTCCGGCCTTTTGGTCCTAGTCTTTTCATTGATGCTGCCGGCCGTTGCCTTCAGCCCTTCCGTTATCAATTCCTTGTCCCGGCGCATTATCCATATGCTGTCGCCCTCGCAGACATCGGACTGTATGGTGACGGAACCTTCCCGGTCAGCCTTCTTCATCATGTACCTGATAATGTGTTCGCTGTAGTCTTTCCTCAACCCCTCGGGCGCCCTTAAGCCCAGGCACAGGTTCAGCGAGGTCTTGTTCCAGTCCTTTTCCCATCCTTCATCAAGGTAGTCTCTTAGAACATCGAGGGCGGGCGTCCCGTCTACCTCGTATATAACGTTACCCTTGCAGCGCGTTATTTTAAGTTCGCTTCCAACAGGCATGCAGCCGTGGTTTACCCCCCACGCCACATCGCCCTTGCCAGACATCAGCGCGCATGAGATGCCGTCTGAAAAGACGTCGCCGTTATGATATTGAAAGGTTTTTTGGAGCGTCCAGTTGTCCGCGGCCAGCCCGCCAAAAAGGGGCAGCCATCTGCCGCCATGGATGTTTTTCTCGAAAGCCGAAACAAAGGGGTCGAAGTTGAAACTTAGCCCGTCGGCAAATACAAAACACGCTATGCTGTCCGGTGCCGCGAACTTCCTTATGTCCAGGGCCAGTTGCTGCCCGGCAATACCGCAATCCCGGCCTATGCCCCTGACGCTTGCGTTATGGAACCGGAGCTCACTCGTGCTGATGGCCATAACCGAAACCCCGAAGCCGGTCTCCACAACAGCTTCCTGCGTTATTATCCCTTCGCCGGAACAGCCGCTTAAAGGGGTTTCCGATGTCGCTTTCCTTATGGAATCGATCAGGGTCTGCTGGTTGTAGCCAACCGTGGCAAACACAAACAAAAAATCCGCCTTGTCCACGCCGGCCCGCTCCAGGGCCAAAAGGGCTGCTTCCCGGCCTGCCTCGGAGGGGTTCCTGCGGATACTATGGCCTACGCCTGCTACCGTTCCCATTGCCTGGCAATAGTGTATGACAAGAAAATGGAAACCGGAGTGTCCTGGCGCACGTTTTGTCCGCCCCGCCCCTGCATGGCCGTATGAGGGCAGCCCCTTTAATTTTTCCCGCTTACATATTAATATTAGGGTTGATATTAAAAACCAATCCTCAGGAGGGATTTCATTCAATGGCTATTCGTAAAATCGGCGTTATAACAAGCGGGGGCGATTGCGGGGGCTTGAACGCAGTTATTAAGGGCGTGGGCCTGATGGCAAACTCTATGGGGATAGAGGCTGTGGTCATCCCCAATGGCTACGCCGGGCTTTATAACCTTGTGGAGATGCAGGGCCTTACCAGGCTCACGCCCGGGAGGCTGCTTGAAATTGAGGCTGGCAACGCAGGCTCCGAGGCAGGCCACTCCAGGGTGAAAATCAAAAAAATCAACGACGATAATAGATATGAACGGATAAAGCAGGGGCTTGCCAAATTCGGGATAGACGGGCTTGTTATCAGCGGCGGGGACGACACCGGAAGCGTTATAGTGGACCTGTCGGCCCAGGGCATCCCGTGCGTGCACGTTCCAAAGACTATGGACCTGGACCTCCAGTCCTACAGCGTTGGCGGGGACTCCGCCGTAAACAGGATTGCCCAGTTCATGCGGGACCTGAAGACCACCGGCCTCAGCCATAACCGCGTGGTGGTGCTGGAGGTATTTGGCAGATATGCGGGGCACACCGCGCTTCGCGGCGGGCTTGCGGGCGAGGCGGACTGCATAATAATCCCGGAGATACCCGTGGACTTCGATATCGTTTACGCCCACATGAAAAAAGTCTTCTTCAAGCGGGTGTTGGACAGCGATGTAAAGAAAGGCACCTACGGAATAGTGGTGGCCGAGGGGATAAATGACGCAAAGGGCCAGGCCATAGCAGACAAGTCCGCCGGTGTGGACGCATTTGGCCACGTAAAGCTGGCCGGCGCGGGCAAGTATGTTAGAAAACAACTGGAAGACCGTATGAAGAATGACCCTGATGTTGCCGATTTCATGAAAAAATCCTTTATGTTCACCCCCGGCGTGTACGAGAGCCCGGAGATACGCGAAGTAACGCCCGGCCATCTTGTAAGAAGCGGCATCTCATACGCCTACGACATCAACTTCGGGCTGCGCACAGGCGCGGCGGCAGTAATGCTTCTTGCCAGAAACGTAACCGGCGTAACAGTTGTGGACGTAAACGACAAGAAGATAGAATACACCGATACCGCCCAGGTAATTAAACAGAGGACCGTGGACTTAAACGAGATAGCCCTCTACGAAACCCTGGGGATATGCTTCGGACGGCAGCCGCAAAAATTCGAACCGGAGCTGGAGAAGAAGGAACTGCCGCTTACAAGGTGTTTATAAAAAAATAGAGATTAAGAAGGGGGGCTACCGCCCCCCTAATCGTCTTCGCAGTTCTCCCCGATGTCCAGATGCAGCTTATGAAGGAACCTGTGGTAAACAGGGGTGGCAAGCACCGCTATAAAAGACAGGAAAGATATCCCGCTAAACAGGGCGTAAAAAGAGGCAAACAGCTTACCCGCAGTGGTATTCATTTTATCCACCGGCCCCATGCCGGTAAGTATCATAGAGGCATTAAGGAATGAGTCCAGCCAGGGGAGATTCCCGGTGTAGTGGTATCCGGCAACGCCGATGCCTATGGAGCCCCCCAGGATAATGAGTGAAAAACCGGTATACATGAGCTGCCTTTTAAAAAATTGCTTCCTGCTGAGCAGCGGTTTTTTATGGTGCTCTAACCCCATATTGCCCTTCCCCACTTTTTATTCCGGAATTATAACAGAGGCCGGGAGCAGCAGGAGGGGAAAATTTTTGGAATATTTTTATACGGCGGCCAATTTCCTCCTCTTTGCCGCAAGCGCGGCAAGCAGATTTTTCAAGTCCAGGGTGTTTAGCACATCGCCCGGCCCGCACCAGGCCCGGCGGGCCACTTCCACGCCGTACTCCATGAACTCGAAATGCGTAAGCACGTGGGCATCCGTGCTAATCACAAGCGGAATGCCCATGTCCCGCGCGCGTCTGGCCATCTGGTCGTTAAGGTCCAGCCTGGCCGGATAGGCGTTTATCTCCAGCGCCGTCCCGGTCTCTTTTGCTGCTTTAAGCACGCGTTCGAAATCCAGCCCGTATGCCTCCCGCTCACCTATAAGCCTGCCCGTGGGATGCGATATCACGTTTACATACGGGTTTTCCATCGCCCTCACAATCCGCCCCGTTACCCTTGCCGCGTCCTGCCTGAACCCGCTGTGTATCGATGCGTTGACTATCTCCAGCCTTGCAAGTAATGCATCCGGCAGGTCCAGCGCGCCATCTCCGCGTATGTCCAGCTCCACGCCTTTCAACAAACGGAAGCCCCGCAGTTTCCTGTTCAGCGCATCAATCATTTTTATCTGTTCAAGTATTTTCTGTTCGTCCAGTCCGCGCGCTATCCCAAGGCTTTTGGAATGATCGGTAAGCGCCATATAGCTATAGCCGCGCTCTCGGGCGGCCTCTATCAATTTTTCAACAGGATAGCTGCCGTCGGACTGCTTGCTGTGGACGTGCAGGTCCCCTTTTATATCTGACAATTCGATCAGCCGGGGCAGACTGTCTTCAAGCGCCGCGTCTATCTCGCCAGAATCCTCCCTTAATTCCGGTGGAATATATGGAAGCCCCAAAGCCTGGTATACATCCTCCTCACGCTGGCCGCCAATCTTTTTCCCTTTTAAGTCAAATACTCCGTACTCGTTTACCTTAAGCCCGCGCTTCACGGCCATCTCGCGGAGCCTGATGTTATGCTCCTTGCTGCCGGTAAAGTAGCACAGCGCGGCGCCGTAGGCCCCCTCCTCCACCACCCGCAAGTCCGCCTGGATGCCATTGCTGCCGTGCCCGATAACAACCGAGCTTTTTGTAGGCCCTTTGGCCAGCACGCGTGACACCTGCGGCAGTTTAACGAAATAGTCCATCAGCTCATCAGGCCGGGCCGAGGCGGCCAGGATGTCTATGTCCCTGATGGTCTCTTTCCACCGCCGCAGGCTCCCGGCTATGGAGATTTTCTGCACTGCGGAAGATTTGGCCAGGTATTCCATTAACTCCCTGGCGGACGGGAGCACTTTGCCGATGGGATGCCGCTCCGTCTGCCTGCCCCGCAGCATCTCTATGCCTTTGATGATATTAAGCTCCGTCTTTTCCTTTATGCCGGGCCCTTTCAACTTATGTTCCCGCGCAAGCATTTCCAGGTTGTCTATGCCCTTTACCTTGAATTTGTCGTAAAGAAACTTTGCCGTCTTGGGGCCTAAACCCGGAATAGCAAGGATTTCCGTTAATCCCGCAGGGTACTTCTTTTTCAGTTTTTCATAATCGGCGCACGTGCCGGTTTCAGTTATCTCCTTTATCTTGCCGGCCAGGTCCTCGCCTATGCCGGGGATTTTTCTAAGGTCCTCAACGGAAAGCAGGGCCGCATCTTTTGGATGCCCTTCTATATTCAAAGCGGCACGCCTGTAAGCGCGCACCCTGAACTGGTTTTCATTATTAATCTCCAGGATGTCCGCCATGTCATAGAATATCTTTGCTATCTCGGCGTTCTTCATGATTGCTCCCCTTAAACGGCAACACCCTCTTCCTTGAGGGCGGGATGCGGCGGGGACGCGCCCAGCATGCCTATAAGCTCCAGCGCGTTTTTGGGAGCAAACCCTTCTATATCGTTGTTGAAATAAATAAACACATCCTTGCCCTTTCTGGCGTAACTCTTAACCGTTTTGGCATCTTCGTCAAGCTCCCCTTGTGAATATGACGCCCCGTATATCCCATGCCCGTGCCTTCTTATGTACACAAAATCCGCCTCCTGCGGCAGGGCGTTTACGAACGGCGGCCAGTCCGCCATGCACAGGCAAGCCCCATTTGCGGCAAGCATCTCTTTTACCTCGCTGCTTTTCACCCAGGACTCTTGCCGGAACTCGAAAGCGTTTTTCGCCCTGTATGGTTTCAGCGCCTTGAGAAAGGTTTCAAGCCTTGCCGGGTCCGCCTTGAAGCCTGGGGGTAACTGCCAAAGCACAACGGCCATCTTTTCTTTCAGGGGCTTTATATTATCGAAAAACCTCTTTAGCGGGTCTTTAGGGTCTTTCAGCCTTTTTATGTGGGTGATATACCTGCTTCCTTTTACCGATATGCGGAAACCGGAAGGTGTTTCCCTGTACCATTTTTCAAACGTGCTTTCCCTGGGCAGGCGGTAGAAAGTTACATTCAATTCAACCGTGTGGAATTTTTCAGTATAGTATGCCAGCCATTTGGACGGAGGCAGCCCTTCGGGATAGAAAACACCTCTCCAATGTTTATACGAGAACCCGCTGCACCCGATATTGATTTGCCCCGGCATAAGAAAATTCTATCAAAGGAATCATCTTAAGGAACAAGCACTTTTAGGATTTGTCTGGTATAGTAAAAAAAGATAAGTCCGCCTGGATATGGCACAATGAGTAAAGCTGGCAGAAAACCACGCAAAAACACGCGCCTGGAGCTTGAGGCCATGCTTGAAAACGTGCCCATGGCCGTGTTGCTGGTAGACAGCGGAACAAATATCCGGAAGGCTAACGCAACGGCATCGGCGCTCGCAAAACGCGCCTGGCAGGAAACCACGGGCCACAGGCACGGGGATGCTTTCAAATGTATCCACTCCAAGGACGCCTCAGGCGGATGCGGCTTTGGCCCGGTTTGCGGCGGCTGCATTGTCCGAAACGCAATACTTGAAACCTTCAGGACAGGCATCAATCAGCGCCAGATTGAAACCAGAGGCTGGTTTGGAAACAAGGAAGATCCTGAAGAGCTTATATTTTTGGTGTCCACCTCGCTTATCCACTTTCCTGATGAAACCCTATGCCTTGTTTACATGGAGGATATTACGGCCCGCAAGCTGGCTGAAGCCCATCTTATTGCAAAAGAGCAGCGCTGGGCAACCACCCTGGAAAGCATCGGGGACGCAGTAATAGCTACCGACACTGAGAGCAGGATAACTTTCATGAACGCGATGGCTGAAGAGCTTACCGGTTGGAGCCTGGGCACGGCAGAGGCAAAACCGGTGACCGTCGTGTTCAATATCATCAATGAGCACACCAGGGCTGTGGTTGAAAGCCCTATCAAAAAAGCGCTTGAAAAAAGTATGGTGGTGGGCCTTGCAAATCATACGATATTGATAAGGAAAGACGGCACCGAAGTCCCGATAGATGATAGCAGCGCCCCGATAAGAGACCATGACGGCAGGATAATTGGCGTAGTGCTGGTCTTCCGTAATATAACTGAACGCAGGCAGGCTGAAGCCCTGAGGGGGCGCCTGGCCGCACTCGTTGAGAGCGCTGACGACGCAATTATCAGCAAAGACCTGAATGGGATTATCCAAAGCTGGAATGCCGGGGCCGAAAAGCTTTTTGGCTACAGCGCATCGGAAGCTGTGGGAAGGGACATTTCTTTTCTCATACCGCCAGGGCATGGCGATGAAGTACATGAAATCATCAGGCGCATTTCAATGGGAGAGCATATAGATCATTTTGAGTCCTTGCGCATGCGCAAGAATGGGACGGCCGTACCCGTTTCACTGACCTTCTCGCCTATCACGGATAAAAACGGGAAGGTATTAGGCGTCTCAAAGATCGCGCATAACATTACAGAGCGCAAGCGGGCCGAAAGCGCCATAAAAAGGGAAAAAGAAAAGCTGGGGCTTCTCGCCGAGACTGCAAGGATGCTTTTATCTGTTGATATGCCGAAGAAAATCGTCCAGGGGCTGGCCGGGAAAGTGATGAGGTATCTGAACTGCCATACCTTTTTCAATTATCTGATCGAAGACGGCAGCCAGCGGATTCGCCTGAATGCCTATTACGGGATTACGGGGGCGGCCGCAAAGGAGATCGAGTGTCTGGATTTCGGGATTACGGTTTCCGGGTGCGTGGCCAGGGACGGATGCAGGATAATTGCGGAGGACATCCCTAATAATCCGGATGAAAGGACCGAGCTGCTCCGCTCTCTGGGCATACAGGCCTATGCTTGCCACCCCCTGGTCTATCACGGAAAAACAATCGGCACGCTATCGTTCGGCGCCCGTGACCGGGCGTACTTCACCCAGGAAGAGATCGGCCTGATGAGCACGGTTACAGACCAGGTTGCAACCGCTATTGCGCGCAAGCAGGCGGAAGATGCGCTTAAAGAATCCAACCAAAAACTCAAGACCGCTCTGGCTGAAAAGGAGATGCTTTTAAAGGAGGTCTACCATCGCACTAAAAACAACATGCACGTCATCACGAACCTCATTGGCCTTCAGGCACGCTCCATAAATGATAAAGGGGCGGCCGCAAAGACGCATGAACTGCAAAGCAGGATACAGGCCATGGCCCTTGTGCATGAGAAGCTCTACAAAAGCGGCGACCTCTCCATGCTGGACCTCAAGGACTACATTACCGACCTTGTAAAAGCGCTCACGGGCAGTTTCCTTCAAGGCGGCAGAAATATCGCTATCGATCTGGCGGTTGAAAACGCCGTGGTCTCGATAGACGCAGCCATCCCCTGCGGGCTTATAATAAACGAGCTTATCTCGAATTCCATGAAATACGCCTTTCCGGCCGCGTTTGCGGACAATATAGCAGGCAAAATAAGTGTGGGGCTGCGCTCTGTTGGCGATGCGCAGATTGAGCTTACGGTGGCCGACAACGGCATAGGCCTGCCGGAAGGCACGGACCTCAGGAAGGCCAGCTCCCTGGGGTTGAAGATAGTTTATAATCTGGCCATGCAGCTTATGGGCGAAGTGGATATCCGCAGCGCCCCCGGACGGGGAACGGCATTCATAATAACTTTTGAGAAAGAATGAACATTGAAAAATAAAATATTGATAGTGGAAGACGAGGCGCTTGGCGCCCTGGGCCTTTCGGACCTGTTTGATAAATGGGGTTATGAGGTCTGCGGTTCCGCTTACTCCGGGGCCCGCGCAATCTGGCTGGACGAAGAATGCCGGCCGGACCTCATTACCATGGATGTCCGCATCAAGGGCGAAATAGACGGCATAGAGACGGCCAGGCGGATACGCGCAAAAAAGTTCGTGCCGATAATATTCCTGTCCGGCTACCTGCGCGAAGGGGTGAAGGAGGAAGTTGGCATCCCGGACGGCGTTGAATTCCTCAACAAGCCGGTAAACGAAGAGATACTCAGGGAAACGGTTGAAAAACTCCTGAACAACACAAAACACACGGGCCAGGCCTGATCTTATGTCGCCCGGCAAAAAAATACTTGTAGTTGAGGACGATTACATGTCTGCCCTGCTTCTTAAGGAGAACCTCGGCCTTTGGGGGTTCCAGATATGCGGGCATGCGTCATTTGCGGACGAAGCGGTCAGCCTGGCTGAAAACGCGCGTCCAGACGTCGTGCTTATAGATGCCAAATTAAGGGGAGAACTGAGGGGTCCATGGGCCGCAAAGGAGATACTGGCCCGTTTCGATATACCGGTCATAATCATATCCGGCTATCCGGAGGCGGAAATCAGGAAACACCCCGGACTGGAGCGCGCCGCATTCATGGATAAATCCATGGAAATGGAAAAACTTAAAGACCTGATCGATTCAATTACCGGGGGAAACCAGGCCACTGCCGGCTGCTGACTTTAATATTTTGGCTGCTGCACGGGCACAACGCTGCGGCAAAACCCCCTGAAAACGCTTGCTTTGCAGGGGGCTTATATGATAATTTATAGGCTATCTTTAAAAACCCGAAAGGAGAAGAGATAAATTGCCAGCAGCACCTAAAAAGAAGAAAAACCCCTCGGCCATAAAGCGCGCCAGACAGGCCGTTAAAAGGCACGACAAGAACGTGGCTGTAAAAAGCGCCCTGAAGACCGTCTCGAAGAAAGCGGTTGCGGCCAATGAAAAGAAGGACGCCGGCGCAATAGCCGAAACCCTGAAAGAGGCAACCAAGGCATACGCCAAGGCCGCTTCCAAGGGAATATTACATAAGAATACGGCCTCAAGGAAGATATCCAGGCTGGCCAAGGCCGCCAATAAAGCGGTTAAAGCTTAAAAAAGCGTATTCCGTGCTCGTGATCCGTTTCAAGGCAAACGATTCACGGATCACGCAGTGTTAATTGGCCTGGCGCATCAGCCTTAAAAGCACCTCTTCAACCGGATAGGCCGGAGTAGCCCTCACGCGTATATCGGCCTCCCGGAGGATCTCCATAGCCTTTCTCTTTGCTTCGGGGGCAAGCTTCCGCCCGGCGTATTCCCTGTTCAGCGCCCCCATCAGCAGTATCATGTCCTGCGTCCCTTTAAGCGACCGCGCCATCTTAAGCACCAGTCCCCTGTCGCCGGTTTTCATTGCGCCTATTATCTCGAAGGCCCCGTACCCGGACATGTCCTCCATCAGTTTTTTCATATCGGCAATGCCTACCTTTTGGATGCCAAGCAGCGAAAACTTCTTTATCTCCGAGGCCGCAAGGCCGGGCTCGGAACCATAGTTTTCGGCTATAAGCGAAACCGCATCCGGCGAAAGCTCGAACCCTTCGCGGCGTGCCCTGGACCGTATCCAGTCCGGCAGGTCCCTGGGGCCAAGCGAAAGCGGCAGCGGCTTCACGCCTTCAAAGGCAGAAGGCTTTTTTGCCAGCTCGAACATGAACAAAAGGTTTTTGTTGTCTGCGGGCGTATTGACCCCGTCAAGATATGCCGCCAGTTTTTTCACCTCGGCGGCCTTGGCCTCCTGAAGGTTTTCAAGGATTACAAACTTCCTGCCGCCCATGAACGGGATGGCCCTGTGGGCATCGATTACCGCCGCGGCCGAAAATCCGCCCTCCCCGGCATCAAAACCCTCATATGCAAAGTCCATTGATTCGCGCGGCAGAAGGCCCTTTACCGTAAGCCTGGCCTCGTAAAGCAGGTAATCGTCATTGGAATAAGCAAGGTACGCCGCCGCGGGGAAACCTTTTTTAAGCTCGTCCAGGAAGGCCTTCATCAGCGGTATACAAGGGAAGACACGATGTTTGAAGACAGGTCCTGCAAGGCGCTTTCCTCGGCCGCCTGCCTGTCTGCAAATACTGTATTAAGCGGGTCCGTTGCCTGGAAGGTGACGATAAACGGAGTGTCCCCGCGCAGCAGCTGTTCCTTGCCGGATGCGTCCCTGTAGTAGAACGTGCCGGCAATGCTGATCTGGTAGGCGCTGAAAATATCGTTTACAATGCTCACCCCTGTTATCTGGTAACTTGTTACCGTCCCGTGGATAACGTCTTTGGACGCCGGGTTTATAACGAAACCTTCCTTCATCAGCTGGTCCTTCAGCGCCCTTATAAGCGCGTCGTCAAGCCCCGGCTCATAAGTTGTATTTTTAATCGTCCCGATCCTTATGTCCGAAACGTTGATGGCCTTTCGCCCCATAAGGCTGTATCCGCACCCGGAAAGCGAAAGCAGCGCCAGAAGCGGCAGCAGAAAAGTATATGTATTAAGGCGGCCCGTGCTTGGCATGTGCAGTTATTTTAATCAATTGCTTCAGTTAAAGCCATCTGCGCCATCCCCGGCAGACAGCGTACAGGCAGGCTTGGGAACGCATGGCTGCCATGCGGAATGCCGCACGTTTTCAGCGACGCAATGGCGATACCCAAACACAAAATTAACGGCTAATGAGCATTATCAACTCTTTCCCTTTTGTAACCAGGCGCTCACAAATGCTTTTTGTTCCTTCACATTACTGATGCTGCTCTCCTTCACCCCCGCCTCTGTCTGCTCCACAGCCAGAAGCCGGACGTAACCACTGCAAGTATCGCGGACGCACCGAAAGCAAGGTCATACTGCTCCGCATTAAGCCAGTTCACTATCATGCCCCCAAGCACGCCGTAGGCTATCGAAAACCCGTTTGCAATCAGGGCGATGTTGAAGATGCTGCGGCCGTGTATCTTAACGCCGTCGAATTCCCGGTCCTCCGAAAAACCCTTCCAGTTGCCGGCCACCTTGATAAAAAACCACAACCCGATAAATTCCATCTTGCCCATGAGCAGGGCGGAAGTGTAAAGCCCCCTTTCAAGCATTCCCACCATCGCGTGGTGCTCCGGTACGGGGCGTACCAGATCGCCTTCCGGGCGGCGCTGCCACCCAAGATTGTTCCACAGGGAATCAACAAGCGGGTAGATAAGGAAATGGCCTATTACAACCGAAAAGAAATAACCTAGGCCGTATTGCCACCACATTCCAGCCTCCTTCCGGGGTTATTTCCCCTGAAAAAAGTGATTTGGCCTTATGAGCTCAGCCGCATGATTTTAAGCGGAGGCCTTTTCCCCAGTCAAGGGATTTTTGCTTGCAGGAAAATCATGACACCGTTTCCATTGACAATGTCATGGCGGTGCGGTTTACGATACCCTCGCGGCCAAAACGCATTGCTGCGGTAAAAAAGGGTAAAACAAAACCGGGAGATTGAACAGATTGAACAAAAAATTCCAGAATTCCATTTAAAATTATAGAGTTGTGAATTTTAATTTGAACGTATAAAAAAAGGCCCAGTGGAGATAAAAACGCCCTTTAGGGTAGGATAGAAATCCGGCAATGGAAAATTCAAACCGCAAGAAAACCGGAAATCAGCCTGCCGGTCCCGGCATCACAACTTCGCCCAGGTTCAAGGCCGCTCTGGCATTTGCGGCAACCGCCGCTTTCTGCTGGCTCATTTACGGAGTGGCCAGAAGGATAATGGGCCACGGCGGAGAGGTGGACATGAACCGGCGCTACCGCGATTTCCTGGAATTCTATTCCGGCGCAAAGGCCATGCTCACAGGCGGCAATATTTATAAAGCGGGGTATCTGGGTTACATCTACCCTCCCCTGCTGGCATTTTTGATGGCCCCTCTGGCCATGCTGCCGATATCGGAGGCGGCCTGGATATGGCTTGCCATTAAAACCCTTTTGCTTGCCGCATGCGGCTGGTTCGGCGCCATTGAAGTGCAGCGCAGGCTTAACAGGCCTTCAGACTGGCCTGCCGTAATGCTTACTTTTGTAGCAGGCATGCTGCTTGACTTCGACAAGATCCGCACGGAGATGAACATGCAGCAGACAAACCTGCTGGTGCTCCTCTGTTTTGTGCTTGCCTTAAGATGGCTGGACAAGCGCCCGCTTTTAAGCGGCGCAGCAATCGGGCTTGGGGCAAACATTAAATACGTAACGCTGATAGCCATACCGTATCTGCTATTGCGGAGGCGGTTCAGGGCGGCCGCGGCCTCTGCCGGGTGGACAGTTATTTGGGCTCTGGTACCGGCGGCTTCAGTGGGATGGAGCGAAAACATCCGGCTTTTAAAGGGCGCTTTGGGCGGGCTGGCAAACCTCAAGACGGCCAATTCCGCGGCAGGCGGGGCCGCGCGCATACAGGGGCCGGCGTTCGGCCAGTCTTTATCGTCGTTTGCGGTAAGGTATTTCGGCTCCGGCAGGCAGGACCTTGAAAGCCTGGCGGTGCTTGCCGCCCTGGCCCTGATTTTCTTTATGGTCAACTGGTTTGTTTACCGCCGCGCGGGCGTGCCTTTTTTTGCCGGACGGGGCGGAGAGCGGGAAAAACAGGGCATCATGCGCGGGGTGACCGCGCTGGAATGGGCGGGCCTGGTGGTTGTAGTTCTGGCGTTTGGCCCTCAAACCAACAGCCCCCATCTTTCCATGCTGTTACTGATCTGCATGACCGCCGTGGCCGTGCTAATGGCCCCTTCCAGAAGCGTGCCCGGAAAGCCGCTGATTATCGGGCTGGTTTTAATGGTTGGGGCGCTGGTACTTCCGCCTGGAGGCATAGGGCTTAACAGGGCTGTGGATTTCTGGAGAAACTGCTTCGGGATCGTATGGTGCGTACTGGCGATGTACGTGACCCTGCTTTGGGTAGGCTTGAGAAGGCTTAAAGAATATGCCGGACCACCTGAACAGCCCGGCGGTAATGAATAGCGTACACTTGATTAAAAATCGCCAAAGCCATTTATTTCCCATCCTGCCCGTAAAGTTTTATAATGGGATTCAACAGAACGGCCTTAAATCGCGGGTTCGTTTTTCTTTTGCGCATTAACCAGCCCGAGCCCTGAATGAAACGCCGTTTTTTTTGCCGGCTAGCCTAAATTTTTGAAGGAGGCCCTGTTAGGAATGAGTAAAAAGTTTCAGTTTCCTCACCCTTTTTTCTCTGAAAAGCCAGGCTGGAAGTGGTTCATTCTTAGCACAGTGCTGATCGGCGCAACGATGTCCGCCCTGGACGTGAGTATCGTGAACATCGCCATGCCAACTTTAAAGACAGAGTTCAATGTCTCACTTGCGCTGGTGGAATGGGTGGCAATGGCCTACATGCTGACGCTTACAATATTCCTGCCGCTCTTTGGAAGGCTGGCGGACATGTACGGCCGCTCAAAACTTTATAACACCGGGTTCGTCATATTCTCGATAGGGTCCTTCTTCTGCGGCATGGCGCCATCGGCCAACTTCCTGATCGGGGCGCGCGTGCTTCAGGCTGTTGGGGCCGGACTTTTGCAGGCAAATGCGGTTGCGCTAATAACCGCGGCATTTCCAGCTTTTGAAAGGGGCCGCGCCATCGGCATCCAGGGTGCCACGCAGGCCGTTGCCATGGCCGTTGGCCCGTTTGTTGGCGGTATCCTGATAGCGGCCGTGGGGTGGCGCGCAATATTCTATGTGAACCTGCCCATCGGCGCCATTGGCACCGTGGCCGCCCTCCTTATCCTGCCGGCGGACAAAAAAAAGGAGCAGAAGGAGACCGTGGACTACGTTGGCACCGCGCTCTTCTCCACCGGGCTGCTTTTTCTGGTGATGGCTTTCAATAACATTGTGAAACTGGGGTTGCAGTCGCATACGGTTATCACGTATTTCATACTTGCGGCCGTGCTTCTGACCCTGTTTGTGATAACCGAGGTAAAGGTGAAATATCCGCTGGTGGATTTAAAGATGTTCAAAAACTTCACCTTCTCCGCCGGCAATTTTACCGGCATGCTCTCCTACTACATGCTGTTTGCGGTCATGTTCCTGATGCCCTTCTATTTCGAAAGGGTGCTGCATTACTCCGTTGCCCTGTCCGGTTCGCTGCTTACGCCCATCCCGCTTGCCATGGCTTTTGTGGCCCCGGTTGCGGGCGGTATTTCCGACAAGCGCGGCCCCAGGTTGATGACCACTACCGGCATGCTGCTGGCCGCCCTTGCCTGCTTCCTGCTGACCCTGCTTGGCACGGCCTCCCATCTGCCATTCCTGGTGGGCATTCTCATATTGCTTGGGGTGGGCATGGGGCTCTTCACGCCGCCCAATAACAGCGCCATAATGGGCGCGGCGCCCAAGGACAAACTAAGCGTGGCGGGCGCCCTTTTGAATATGATGCGTTCCCTGGGGCTGATATTCGGCGTTGATATCTCAGGGCTCCTGTTTGCAAGCCTGGAGCATAAGTATGCGGCGGAAAAGGGGTATGCCAACGTGGAGCATATCTTCGGCAGCGCCATGCCGGACCAGGTTAAAGTAGGGGCCTTCATGAAAGGGTTTTTGGCCGTGCTTGTAACACTGATTGCCATCAATCTGCTCTCCGCGTTCATATCGGTAATGAGGAACGAGAAGATAGACAAGGCCGCTGCCGAAGCTGCAAAGGAGTTCGAAGGGGTTTAGGGCGGACAAAGACGGCGGGCCGTATATCCGGCATGGCCCTCCGCCTTTTTTAGAAACCATCTCAAAATTTGATTTTACCGTTCTTTGAAAATCTCATCAGGGCCGGCCGGCCCTAACGGCACCCGCCGAAGGGGCTTCACCCGCCGCCAAAGTTGGTTACAGGCGGCATGGGAGGCACTTCGCGCATTATCGTAAGGTCTTGCCCGCCGCATTCGGGGCATATCATCTTTTTGATTTCGGCGCGCGATTCCAAAGCCATGTTGAACTCAATCGAACAATCGCCGCACCTGCATACGTACAGGCTCATCTGCGCTCGCCCCCCCTGGCTAGCCTTGGTTCCAGTCCGGCCAGTTTCTTCAGGATGTTGGCCATCATGCAGAAGCCGGTAGTCGCAAATACCACCAGGTTCACGCCTGCGAAAGCGCAAAGCAGTATCCAGTACGGGCTTACAAGCCATGCAAGCGCGGCCCCTATAAGCACAACTATACCGGCGGCAAGAAAAACCATTCTCTCCAGGTACCAGGAATCCGTTTTCAGAAAGTACATCCTACTCTTCCTCCTTTTCCACATCCGGCCCGTTTTCTTTGGACATCGGGCACGGCTTGTTTTTAAAGAACTCGTAATATAACAGCGGCACGGCCACAAGCGTAAGGGCCGTGGCGGAAATCGCCCCGAACATAAGCGATATCGCCAGCCCCTGGAATATCGGGTCGAACAGAATCACTGTGGAACCAACCACAACCGCCGCTGCCGTAAGCGCTATAGGGCGGAACCGCACGGCCCCTGCACGGACAAGCGCCAGTTTCAGGTCGTCGCATTTTCTCCATTCGTGGCGGACAAAGTCCACAAGCAAGATGGAGTTTCGCACGATAATGCCGGCCAGGGCTATAAAGCCTATCATGCTGGTTGCTGTGAAGAACGCGCCAAACAGCATATGCCCCGGAAATATGCCAATAAGGGTAAGCGGTATCGGGGCCATGATGATAAGCGGTGTTGTGAAGTCACCAAACCAAGCCACAACAAGCACGTATATGAGCACAAGGACCGCGGCAAACGCTATCCCCATGTCCCTGAACACCTCGTAGGTTATCTGCCACTCGCCGTCCCACTTTACAGAGTAGTGCGCATCCGAGGACGGCTGGCTGGTATAGTGCTCCTTCAATCCGCCTGGCAGAAGCTTCGATATGGCGTCCCTCATATTCAGTATGGCGTACACGGGGCTTTCCGCGCCGCCCGCCACGTCCCCCACCACGTATACAACCCTTTGCAGGTTCTTGTGATATATGGGCTGGTCGATAGTGGTATTTTCAACGCTGGTGATAGCGCCAAGCGGAACAAGGTGTCCGTCACTGGAGGGCGCGGTGAGCCCCAGGATATCGTTGGTATTGGAGTGCATCGCTTCTGGCGTGCGGATAACGATATGCACCGGGTCCATCTCGTTTTTAAAGTGCACCAGGCCCGCGGGCAGTCCATCCAGCCCGGCAGAAAGCGTTTGGGCCGCCGCCGCTGTTGATACCCCGTTCAGCGCCGCCTTGGTCTTGTCCACGGTTATATCAAGTTTCTTTTGCGGCGCTTCGTGATACCAGTCCACATCCACAACGCCGGGCGTGTTTTCAAAGACCCCCATCACTTTGCGCGCCAGCGCCACCTGCCCGCTTAAGTGCGGTCCATACACCTCGGCAACCAGCGTTTGCAGCACCGGGGGGCCCGGCGGTATCTCCGCAATTGCCACCCTTCCGCCGTGTCTTTTTGCTATTGCCGTTATGGCCGGCCTTATGCGTTTGGCGATGTCGTGGCTTTGGGCGGAGCGCAGGCCCTTATCTACAAAGTTCACCTGAATGTCCGCCATGTTAGGGCCGCGCCTCAGATAGTAATGCCTTACAAGCCCGTTGAAATTGAACGGGCCGGAAGTCCCGTCATAAAGCTGGAAATCGGTTACCTCCGGAACGGTCCTCAGATACTCGCCCATCTCCCCGGTAGTGCGCATGGTTTCTTCAAGGGATGTGCCGGCCGGCATGTTCAGCACAATCTGAAGCTCGTTCTTGTTGTCGAAGGGCAGCATCTTCATCAGCACAAGCTTGAACGGGACCATAAGCAGGGCAAGCAGCAGCAGGCCGGCTATGCCCGCCAGCACGGCGATCCTGCGTTTCCTGTTTTCAAGCAGGGGATAGACCATGCGGTAGTAAAACCTGTACATCGCGTTTTCCTCGTGGGCCTCTTTCTGCTTGTCCTGGCTGGCGTGTTTTGGCTTGCGGAGCACCTTATAGCTCATCCACGGGCTTACTATGAACGCGATAAGCAGCGAGAATATCATCGCGGCGGAAGCCCCAACCGGTATGGGCCGCATGTAAGGGCCCATCAGCCCTCTTACAAACGCCATCGGCAGCAGCGCCGCTATAACGGTAAACGTTGCAAGTATGGTAGGGTTGCCAACCTCGTCCACCGCGGCTGCCGCCCGCGCAAGCCCAGGCCCCTCCATCTTAAAATGCCTGTGGATGTTCTCCACTACAACAATGGCGTCGTCCACAAGTATGCCTATCGAGAAGATAAGGGCAAACAGTGTAACGCGGTTAAGCGTGTACCCGTACAGGTACGTAATCAATAACGTAAGGGCCAGCGTTACCGGGACCGCCACGGCCACAACTATCGATTCCCTTCCGCCAAGGGCAAGCGCGACAAGGATGATAACCGATATTGTGGCTATCAGCATGTGCTCCAGAAGCTCGTCGGATTTCTGCTCGGCTGTCTGGCCGTAATCCCTTGCCAGGTTCACATGCACGCCGTCCGGTATAATCCTGCCTTCCAGCGTCCCTATTTTGCTTAAGAGGCGCTTGGATATGAAAGCGGCGTTAGTGCCCTTTTTCTTAGCCACGCTTATGGTAACAGCGTCGAACAGCCCCGCGCTTTTTATGCCCTTGCCTGCGTCATCGCCCGCAATCTGCTGCTTTTTATCGAACGCCGGGCCGGTGCCCATGAACACATGGTCCTGTTGCTCCGGTTCGCCGTCCTTGATATCGGCAACGTCCTTCAGGTACACGGGTCTGCCCTGATACACTCCCACCACAACATTGCCCACATCCTGGGCGTTGTCCAGGAAGCCCCCGGCCTGCACCGCCACGCTCATGCCGTTCTGCCGGAACTGGCCGGCTGGCACAACCACATTCGATTTCTTCAGCGCACCGTAAATGGCAAGCACCGGCATGTTATATGCCCTTAGCCGGGCAGGCGAAACCTGCACGGTTACCTGCCTCTTCGGCCCCCCGGTAACTGTTACTTCCGATACGTCCTGGTCATTCCTTAGCTGCTGGGCAACTTCCGTGGCTATTCTGCCAAGCTCGTAAGAATTGTACCGCCTGGACCACAGGTTGAAGACCATGACCGGTACGTCGTATATGGACATGGGCTTTATTAGCGGCTTGGAAACACCCGGAGGTATCACGTTGTAATTGGACATCAGCTTGTCGTAAAGGTCCACAACGCTCTTTTCGACATTCTGCCCAACATAGAACCGCGCTATCACAAGGCTTTGGCCGGGGCTGGATGTCGAATACACATACTCAACCGTGGGGATCTGCCTTATCAGGTTCTCCATCGGCCTGGTCACACGCTCTTCCACTTCTTTGGCCGAGGCGCCCGGATAGTTTACAAACACATCTATCATCGGGACCTTTATCTGGGGATCCTCCTCGCGCGGGGTGGCTATTACAGCGAATATCCCGGCCAGAAGCGCGGCCATCACTATAAGGGGCGTAAGCTTGGACTGTATGAACGCCTTTGCTATCCTGCCTGAAATGCCAAGCTTTGCCTTCACTTAGCGCTCCCGTTATTGGCCAGGGCCATACCGTCGGCTATCCTGTCAAACCCGGACACCGCAACCTTCTCGCCGGCAGACACGCCGGACACTATCTCGGCACTGCCGTTTTCCACCGCGCCGGTCCTTACGGCCCTGAATTCGATTACACCGTCTTTGCCGATAACATAAACGAATTGCAGCTGCCCCCTGGTACGCACCGCATCAGAGGGAACGGTAACGGCGGTCTTTGCACCGTCAGGCACAAAGCACCGCACGTAAAGACCGCTTCGCAAACTGGCGTACTCGGACGAGGGCAGATCCGCCCTTACCATGAACGTCCTTGTGGCCGGATCGATTGCCGGCACAACCTGGCTTATCCTGATGGGGCCGCGCTTTCCCGTAACCGGATCCACGTATTCAATGGTTGAGTTAACTTTTATCTTTCCTGAAAACCGTTCATCAAGGGGGATGGCAAGCCTGTAAACAGGCTCCTCCACCTGGATAAGCGGCATGCCGGGTGTAGCCATGCTCCCAGCATCAACCTTGCGGTCCACCACTATCCCGTTTATTGGCGCCCTCAGCACGGAATATCCCAGATAGGTTTCCGCTTCCTTCACGGCAGCCTTGGCCTGGGCAACGCCAGCGTTGGCCTGCTCCAACTGAAGCTGCGCCACGGAACGCTTTGCGCTTATCTCGTCAAACTCCTGGCCGGAGAGGGCCTTTTCGTCATAAAGTTTTTTATAACGGTTGAATGTGGTTTCCGATAAAGTTGCGTCTTCCTTGGCCATTGCGGCGGCCTTCTCAGCCCCGGCCAGCGCCTGCCTGGCCTGATCGGCCTTCTGCCTCAGGTCCGAATCGTCAATCGTAAGCAGTATCTGCCCCCTGCGCACCGTCTGGCCGCGCTCCACCCGCACCGATGTAACGGCCCCCATAACCTTTGCCGCTATCATCGCTGAATTGCGGGACTCTACCTGCCCGCTTGCCTGATATAAACCTGGGATTTCACCGCTTTTGGCAACAGAGGTCGCCACGCCTTCCACAACGGTCCTCTTTACCCCGGCGCTGCCCGGATGTATCTTGTTGCTGCACGAAGCGAGGGCCGCAAGCACAACTGCCGGCAGGATGTACAGAAGAAGCCTATTTTGTCTCATTCGCGCCTCCAGAAAAAACTGTCTCCTTTAATGTATCTATGAAATCGATTATCTTGCCGCTTTCGTATTCCAGCCGGAAATATTTCTGCAAGTACCCGTTTTCGGCCTCTATCACCCCTGCCCTTGCGGCATCAAGCGATGTCTGGGAATCCAGAACGTCCACAATAGGCGCAAGGGAATTTTTATACCTGGTCTGCACCAGCCTGCTGCCCTCCGTGGCGGACTCCAGTTCCGCCCTAGAAAGCGCCAGGTTTTTTTCTGCCTCCGTAAGTTCGCTGTATGCCTGAAAGATGTCGAACCTGGCCTTTTTCTTTAACCCGTCCAGCATGCTTCCGGCCTGGTTGTATCCGGCTTCGGCCTTTTTTATCTCATGCCGGGTCTTTGTGCCGTCGAAGATTGTCCACCTCAAAAACCCCTGCACCGTGTAGCTGGAACCTTCGCCTTCAAACGGGCTCCTGTGGTCGTTCCACTGGTATTGCCCTCCGGCGCCAAGGTCCGGCCAGTAAGCTGATTTTGCAAGCCCCACGGCCTTCCCTGCTGCCTCCGTCTGAGCTTCCATCGCTTTTACATCGGGCCTGTTATCTATTGAGTTGTAGTATGCGTCTATCTGGCCTGGCGCGGAAACCATTTCCGGCGAGGTGGAATTATATAGTGGCTGGACCATCTGGCTTCTGCCCATGGCAAGCCCAAGCCCCATCCTGGCCACGTCATATTCCTTCTGCGCTTCCGCCTGCCGCTTTTGCGCCTCTTTCAGGGCGGAATCGGCCCTCAGAACATCGGAGTAAAGCCCCAGGCCGCTTTGGTAACGCAGCGAGGCTATCCTTTTATGCTCCCGGGCATCGGCAACACCCTGCCTGGCGGCATCGCGGAAACGGGAGGCGGTCACAGCCCCAAGGTACGCATCCGCCGTCTCCAGCGCCACTTTCTGCCGCAGACCCTCAAGAGATTCTTTTTTAGCGGCAAGCACGGCCTTTGAAATCCCAACGGAATCATTCAGCCGTTTGGAAAATATAACCTGCTGAAGGCTAACGCTGCCCTGGAAATCGTTTACCGCCTCCGGTGAATTAAGGGAATCTATGGCAAAATCGGAAGAGGTGAACCTGCTTTCATTGAGCTTGTTCATAAATACCAATGTCGGATTATTAGTTCGCATATACCTGTCTTCAAACTTCAGGGCAGGCAGATAATTGCTTTTGGCTATGCCAACATCCTGCCTGGCGGACCGGACCGTCCAAACCCCGCTTTTTAGCTGCGGATTATCTTTAAGCGCCGCCTGCACAGCCTCCTTTAGCCCCATTGCGTCCGCAGGCTGCGCGCCGGTTGTATTTGCAATAACCGGCATGCCGGCGGCCAATACCGATGAAGCCGGATACGAACCAAGCGCAATGAGGATCAAAGCCACAAGGGTTCCCTTCACCTGCAACCTCTTTCTTTCAGGAATTTTTTTAAAGTCTCCATGTCGCAGCGGCCTGTCTTCTTCTGGAATTCCGTACACTCGGTAAGGGACTCAAGGTCCATAGCCGCCTCCGGTGAGTTTTTGAAACCTTTAATAACGCTTTTTACCAGGGCTGCCCCATTGCTCTCCAGTGCCCTGTTAATGCTGTAAAACATCAGTTTCCCATCGCGGCGGGACTTGATTAGCCCAGCGTTTTTCATTATATTCAGGTTCTTGGAGACAAGCGGCTGAGAGATGCACAGCACCGCCATAAGCTGGCAAACGCAAAGCTCCCTGGCAGACAACAGCATAAGTATCCGCAGCCTCGCCCCGTCCGACAGCGCCTTTAAAAGTTTGAGCATGTTTTCCATATGAACATATAACCATAAATTGATATGTTATGTCAAGCCATGCGGGCGCCGTCCGGGTGTGAATCCGATGGTTTTTTAACGGGTTACGGGAAAATCTAGATAAAAAAAACGGGGCGGTTACGCCTTGAAGGTAATCCGGAATTCCGTGCCATTGTCCGTCTTTACTTCCAGCCTGCCGCCAAGCTGTTTTACGGACAGCTTGTCAACCAGCTTCAGGCCAAGAGATTTAGCTTTTTTAATATCCGTATCCGCAAGTCCAACGCCGTTGTCGCTGAAAACGAATTCCAGATGGTCTCCAAGGGAATGAAGCGAGATGCCTATCCTGCCCTCCCTGCCAGCCGGAAAGGCATATTTAATGGAATTAGTCATCAGCTCGTTTATTATCAGGCCCAATGTTGTTATTGCGTCTATAGTCATAAGCGTTTTATCTATGTCTAGCTTAAGGGATATGCTTGCGGCGCTCTTTTCATAGCCGATAAGGATGGCGTTGGCCAGGTCTTCCACGTAATCCTTAACATCAACGCTGGTAAGGTCCTTTGATTTATACAGCTTCTCATGCACAAGTGACATCGCGCGTATCCTGAGCGAAATGTCCTCCAGCGCCTGTTTCAAGTGCTCATCAGTTACATTAGCGGCCTGGAGGCTTATCAGGCTTATGACCACCTGAAGATTGTTCTTTGTCCTGTGATACAGCTCCCTAAGCAGCACTTCCTTTTCCTTTAGCGAAGTCGTCAGAGCCTCGGCGGCGTGCTTCTCCTTGGTTATGTCACGGGTTATCCCCAGCAGGGCCACTGTTTTCCCATCTTTGCCGGGAAGCGGCACGGCATGGGTTGATAACCAGAGGCGCTTGTTATCCATGCCCTGGGCCTCGAATTCAAGCATGCCGGGTTTGCCTTCAAAAACCTGTCTATTGAGATTACCGAAGGCCTCACGGTACTCCGGTAAAATAAACGGAGTGAGTTTTTCCCCCTTCATCTGTTCAAACGAAACGGAGCCCAGCATCATCAGGCCCGCCCGGTTCATCATCAGCACCTTCCCGTCGGCAGACAGCAGTTTTACGCATTCCGGCACCGTTTCAATAATCGTCCTTAAAAGGTTCTCACTCTCCGCCAGCACGTCCTCCGCCTTTTTCCTTGCGGCTGCGCTCTGCTTTGCCTTGCGCCAGATAGTAATCAAAGCCAGAAAAAGGCCGGTTAACAGCAGAAAAAGGACCAGGAAGGACGCTACAAATAGCCTGCGGATTTCTTTCATTACTGCGGAAACATTCGAATAAACCTCGCATGCGCCCAGAAACCGGCCATTTTGCATTACCGGCATATAGGTTGATATCACATCGTTCCCGGCCACCTGGCCCCCTGGCGTAAGCGTATTCTTAGGGACGTATTTGCTGTAAACGCCTCCCTTTGCCACCACTTCAAAAAAGAATTTTTCGTTGAGCTTCCGGCCAATATCGGCCTTGTCGGTTGAATAAACGATCTTTCCCGTCGGAGAGATTACTAATATCTTCCATAATTCGAAATCATTTTTTATCAGGCCGGTCTCTTTTTTAAAAGAACCGGGAAAGGCAGTCTTGCCCGGCAGGATATTTTTCGAAAGCAAAACATTTTCAACATGCCTGGCCACTTTAAGCGACTGGCGCTCATAAGCCTTCATGAACAGTTGATTGAAAGAAGGGAATATGAAAAGGACGTCATACGCGGCAAGCAGGCAGACGGAAATGGCGGCCACAAGCATAATGCCTTTTAACAGATTGCTTTTAAGTTTAGCTTCAGGAAAGGGCTTTTTCATCCTCAATTATTTGATTATAACCTTTTCACTGCCTTAAAAAAGAATGGAAAACGCGGCCCAAATCAAAAAGCAGGAATAAGGAATCAATGATGCCTGGAAAATTGTAATATATATTCTGGCGTAAAAATATCCAGCCAAGGAGGGTCATAATGAAAAGATCTCTGGGGGCAAAAACACTTCTTTATCCGGCTCCGGTGTGGGTTGTAGGTTCGTACGGCAAGGAAGGCAAGCCAAACGCAATGACAATCGCATGGGGCGGGATATGCTGCTCAAAACCGCCATGCGTGGCCGTTTCCATAAGGAAGGCCACGTACACGTATGGAAACATCCTGGAGAAGAAATCATTTACAATAAATATACCATCGGAAGCGCAGGCAGCAAAGGCGGATTACTTCGGGATGGTATCTGGCAGGGACAATGATAAGCTGGCCGCAGCCGGTGTAAAAGCGGTAAAAAGCACGCTTGTGGACGCCCCTTATCTGGAAGAATTTCCGTTGATACTGGAGTGCAAGCTCCTTCAAACAGTAGAGATCGGCCTGCATACGCAGTTCATAGGCGAGATACTGGACGTAAAGGCGGATGAATCCGTGCTTAACGCCAACGGTTCGCCCGATATAGAAAAACTTAAACCGTTCATCTTCACGCCGGAGTCCCGCAGGTATTACAAGGCAGGCGGTTTTCTTGGAGAGGCGTTTGCAATGGGGAAGGCAATCACCAAGCCGGAATAATTAGAGTATGTTTAATCAGCATTTACCATGGCTGCCCGGCCGGGAGTATCTTAAGGCGCTTGCCAGAAACAAGATGCGAAGCGCGCTCTCCATTACCGGCATCGGCATAGGCATAGCCGCCGTGGTCTGCGTCATGGCAATCGGCGCGGCAGGTTCCAAAAGGGCCCAGCAGCAGCTTCAAAGCCTGGGAGATAATTTCATCTGGATAGAGGCCGGCTCCAGGAATGTAAACGGCGTGCGCTCCGGCAGCCATGGCATGAATACGCTTACAATGGACGACGTGGAAGCCATTCGCCAGGGCGTTGCCGGCGTAAAGGAAGTTTCACCCAATATGGACGGCAACATACCAATCTCCCGAAAAGACCTGAACTGGACAACGCACTATCGTGGAGTGTCCCCTGAATTCCTGGCAATCAGGCGCTGGGGCCTTACTGAAGGGGCGCCATTTACAGAACAGGATGTAAAACGCTCCGCCAATGTATGCCTTATCGGCCAGGATGTGCTCCAGCAGCTATTCAGGCCCGGCGAGGACCCGGTTGGAAAGCATGTCCGGATAAACAACCAGCTTTTCCGCGTGGACGGGGTGCTGGAGGAAAAGGGCCAGACGCCCACCGGATTCAGCCAGGATGACACCGTGATTATGCCCTACTCCACCGTTCAGGAAAAGATAAGAGGGAAAGGCTCCAATTGGGTGGACGACATCATGTGTTCCGCTGTTTCTCAGGAGGCCATCGGGCCCGCAACTGACGATATAGTTGCCCTGCTGCGCCAGCGTCACCATATAAGGACAGGCCAAGACAACGATTTCAACATACGCCATCCCGATGACATGATAAAAACGCAGGTGGCCGCAAACCGCACGCTGGCCTTGTTCCTTATCAGCATCGCCTCCATCTCGCTGCTGGTGGGGGGCATCGGGATTATGAATGTTATGCTGGTGACCGTGGCCGAGCGCACCAGGGAGATAGGCCTGCGCATGGCGGTAGGGGCAACCGTGCGGGCCATAAGGATTCAGTTTCTGGGGGAAGCTATTACGCTCAGCCTGGCCGGAGGGCTTATCGGGGTATTGTTGGGCGTGGCCGGCTCTTTTGTTTTTGGAGCAGTTCTTGGATGGCGCATGGCCATACCACCGGAATCCCTGGTTATCGCCCCGGCCTTCTCTGCGCTTGTAGGCGTGTGCTCCGGGATTTACCCGGCATGGAAAGCCACTCAGATGGACCCGATAGCCGCCCTGCGGCTGGAATAGGAAAGGGAAGAGGCCGTGGGCGCGGCCACTTCCCGTACTAG